>NZ_AP024903.1:2805091-3506364 GCF_024347095.1 Vibrio rhizosphaerae
AGCGGCCAAAAGCTTGTGCGATCACCACCGATCCCCCCAAGGCAATCGCAGACAGCAGTGAAATGACGACCCAAGTGATACTATCCGTAATCCCCACGGCAGCCGTCTCTTGTGCCCCGAGTCGGCTCACCAGAATCGTACTGATGATGCCCATCATGACCACACAAGTCAGTTCAATAAAAATCGGCCAGGTAAATGGCCAAATATCCCGTTGAAATAACACCCAATACCGATGACGTATCACCCTCCGCAGGCCGGGATAAGCGAGTGCGGATCTGATTTGATTGACACATTTGGGATTCACACATTGGGTCCTGTTACCATAGCCATCTCAGGATAAGGCTGGTCATAAATGACATCGCGGTCGTAAACAATTTTGATGTCTCCGTGAATACGTTGTTCCCCGTGTAAATAGCCACCGGTCGAGAATAATGGCGGGAGCTGTGCATAGCACTGTTGATATGCCGCTTCAATCGCAACTAAGGCATAGGGAATCGGGTCATCGAGCCGTGCATTCTCCTGTTGAGAGTGCGCAATAAACAATCCACTCTCGGCATGGTAATGGTGTGCCAACAGATTCTCAGCCACCGCATCGGCCAAATGCAACACATCAGCAGTGGGATGGTATTGATTCAGCTCTAACAGGGCAAAAATCAAATATGCCGATGCGCACGTCGTTGTTTGAGCAAGATGAACCGGAGCAAGTGTCGCCGGATCAAGTTCTCCTAAATTAAAGCGCGCAAACATACGGCTCACCAGTTGGTATAATTCAGGATCCTCCGTCAAAAATGCGGCTTTCATTAACGGCAACAAATAAGCCGGGTCGGCAGGCTGACGCGTTAAGGTTGTCCCTTTATCGCCGTAGTAGCCATCCCGGACGAAGGTATAGCCAGTCATATCTAATCCGCTATTCCACATAGGAATCATGAGGTTATCCGGTTCATCCCATGCATAACGAAAATAAGCTTTCAATCCGTCACTCACCCATTCAAGCCACTGCCGATCACCGACTTGCTCGGCACAAGCCATCATCGCCAGCGGGTTATCCATAATGAGCGGCCAACAATCACGAAACAGGACATTGGCCTCACGGGCAATCTCGCCAAACTCAAGACCAAACTGGCGGGCAGCCCGATCGCCAAACCAAGAATAAGTTAAACGATCATTATCCGGGACCGGTTCTCGCTGCTGTGGAGAAGAAAACTGGTAAACCGGCATCCCGGTCGCAGGATGACGAGCTAAAACAAACTGATGATATAAGTGCTTGGCCCAGTTTAAAGCATCCTCATCACCGCTATAGCGGTAGTAATGTACCGCGGCATAGATCAGATCGGTTGAGGCATTAACAAACGTTAAACCGACCGTCTCCGGCAATTGCGGCCATTGGCGGGGATCAACGACCGGCTCAGGCGTGTGCTGTTGAAAAATATTCTCGGGAAACGGCTGACCATACTCACCGTGTCGAGTGAGATCCAGTTTTTGCCAGTCGGTGACATGGGCAGCCCAGAATCCTTTCAGATAATTCGTCGTCACCTCAGGGCGAATTTGATGTAGCAGGTCATAATAAGGAAAATGATGTTTCAGCTCATGTACCTGTGCTTTACTCTCCGGTCCTTCCGGATGACCGGAATGCAGATCAACAAACCGATGGCCACCCCAGTGAAATAATCCACTGTGCGGATCAACATGGTGATCCAGAAAATGGGCTGTCGTCTCTTGTGCCTGTTGTAGAAAAGTCTTATCTCCGGTGACGATACTGATTGCTGTCAGCCCACGCATCAGATTTTGCTGACTGGCAAAGTTACTCATCGCCACACGCCGGCCATCGGGGTAGGTCCAACAAACCGGCTCACCGGAGGTGACACAAATGCCATCCGCCAGCAGTGGCGAAGCATCAGCATGTGCCAATGTCAGCGCTTGCTGATAAAACCGAGTCACAAGCGCCAGACGCGAATGTCGCAATGCAGACATGCAAATCCTCCAATTTAAAATAGATATAGCCCCGTGACCGGGGCTTTTATCGAATGGAAATACAGTATAAAAACGCCACTCATCCGGCGAACAGAACCATGTTGCTAATCAGCAATCCGTTTTAATACCCGGTTGCCACGCCGCAGAAAACCTTTCGCTGCACCTTCAACATCGGTCTGACCATAATCCAACTGCTGCATTGACTCTTCAAATAACTCCAGCAACTGTGCATTATCGGTATAGGGTGTCGGGATAATATGCTTCGGCAACTGCTGAGCTAAACGATAGCCTTGATAAGGCAAGCTTTTGTCATCAATCTGACCATCATCCTGTAAGGTTTTAAATCCTGCCAGACTGATGGGCATACCACGAGCCAAGCCCATCGCTTTTACCCCGGCCGGATCATTGAGCAAGAAATCAACCAACAAAGCAGCTTCTTTCGGATGTTTGGTATTCCGCCCGATAGAAAACATCATCGAAGGTCTTGCTAACAACCCTGAGTCCGTTGCCCCGTCAAGCATCGGATAGGGGCCAAGTTCCAGAGTCATCGGTGGCGCTAAGTTCGCTGCATATTTACCAATCGCGGTATCCCACATATACAACCCGCCAAAACGACCATCGATCCACGGACGCATTTCGTACATGTTCCCTTTTCCGTAAGACGCAAACTCTTTGGTTGACGGGAACAGATGACTTTTAACCTGATCGACATAAAGCTGGAAGAACTGTGTCATCTCTTCTTGGTTGAAGTTGATCAGGTTGGTGTCGTGATTAATGATATCTTTGCCATATTTCTGAATAAAATAAGAACGGTTCATGGCAAAAACATCACGCGCTTCAATGACCAACGGATAGTAGTCATCCCCAAGCTTTTCTTTGAAAGCCTGTCCGACTTTCATCAATTCGTCCCATGAGTGAGGATAACCAACGCCAGCTTTCATCCACATATTGCGATTATAAAAGAATACACGGGAAGTCATGCTGACCGGCAACCCATTCAGTTTGCCATCAATGGTCGTCAGGCCGAGCGCACCGGGGAAATTAAACAAATGCAGCGTTTCAGCCTGAGCATTCATATCATAAAACCCATTCCCGTCGCGGGAAAAGAGCGGCATCCAGTTCCAGTTCGTCTGCATCACATCCGGTTCAGTATTGCCCGCAATTTGTGTCGTCAGACGAGATAAATGCCCGTCCCAGCCGGTGTATTCACCTTTGACTTTAATATCAGGATATTTTTCCTGAAATTTTTCCAATGCCTGTAACGTAGCCTGATGGCGGTTATTCCCCCCCCACCATGACATGCGTAGTTCTGTTTGAGCCTGAACCGCCACAGAAGCGGTTGCAATAACAGCAGAAATCAGTGTAGTCAGTACCTTTTTATTCATGGATTAGTCTCCAAATAAGTGATTGTTATTCTCCAGTTTATTTATTGTTGTATAGAGATATTCTTTTCCGTCTCCTTGTCGAAGATGTGTGCTTTATTCATATCCACCATAAATGTCACCCCGGTTCTTAATTCCATGTTGAGCTTATCGCGCACATCATCAATCGGGATTCTGGCGATAAATTCATGCTGTCCGGCACGGAAATGGACATACACTTCATGCCCCATATTTTCCATCCGAATCACATCTCCGGTGATGGTTTGTTGATCGATACCCGGCTCCGTCAGCGCAAGCGTGATACTGTCAGGACGAATCCCCAACACAGTTTTCTGATATCCATGACTGCGGATTCTGGCCGCCTTATGCGGAGGAATTTGTAAAACTTGATCGTCTAACAGGGCAGCCATGTCATCTCCCTGCTCAACCAGCGTGACATCACACATGTTCATTTCCGGCGCACCGATAAATCCAGCAACGAACATATTGACAGGGTTGTTGTACAGTTCATCCGGAGTATCGACCTGCATGATCTCGCCCTGCTTCATCACACAGATTCGGTCCCCCATCGTCATCGCTTCAGTTTGATCGTGGGTAACATAAACCGCTGTTGCCGGGTGATTTTCACGCTTCAGATGGCGATGCAGGTCGGTAATTCGAACACGCATGGATGCCCGCAGTTTGGCATCAAGGTTTGATAACGGTTCATCAAACAAAAATACATCGGGTTTTTTCACAATCGCCCGTCCGACGGCAACACGTTGCGCCTGACCACCAGACAGTTGTCTGGGTAACCGGTCGAGTAGTTCTTCGATTTCAAGAATATGGGCTGCTTCTTCGACGCGCTGGTCAATTTCCTGCTTGGGCAGTTTTTGCAGTTTTAGCCCAAAGCCCAAATTTTCCCGGACAGTCATATGGGGATACAACGCATAATTCTGAAACACCATCGCGATTCCCCGATCTTTCGGGGCCAGATTATTGACAACTTGTCCACCGATGACGATTTCGCCACCGGTTACATTTTCCAATCCGGCAAGCATTCTCAGGGTCGTCGATTTCGCACAGCCAGAAGGACCGACGATAACCATAAACTCACCGTCATGAATGGTTAAATCAACACCATGGACAGCTTTAAAACCATTCGAGTAAACCTTTTCTAATTTGTTAAACTTCACTTCAGCCATTGTGATTACTCCTCAAAATTTAACCTTTAATACCGCTGCTGGTGACACCTTCGACAAAATATTTCTGTGACATGAAGAACACCAGAATTGAAGGAATGATGGCGATTGAAGCCATTGCCAGAATTTCGTTCCATCTTGCACCTTCCGTAACATCGATAGACATTTTCAGTGCCAATGCGATGGGATACTTTTCAACGCTGGAAATGTAGATAAGCGGACCAAGAAAGTCGTTTACCGACCACATAAACTGGAACAGCGCCACAGAGATAATCGCAGGCCGAATAACGGGCACGACAACATGCCAGAGCACCTGAAAAGAATTACATCCATCAATCATTGCAGCTTCTTCCATATCCGTCGGAACCCCACGCAGAAACTGAATCAACATGAAGACAAAGAATCCCTGCGTGGCAAATGCGAAAGGTAGATAAAGCGGCAAATAGGTATCGAGCAGCCCCATTTCACGAAACATCAAATACTGCGGGATCAACAGCACCGACTGAGGCAGCAAAATCGTCGCAATGAGCGTAGCAAACCAAAACTTTTTCCATGGAATATCAAACCGGGCAAAGCCATAAGCGACTATTGTTGATGAAACCACGGTGACAAAAACCTTCGGCAGTACATAAGCAAAGGTGTTCAGGATATAATGTCCGAATGTGTATTCCGTCCCGGTTTTCCACCCATTGATGAATCCGTCCAGACTCCATTCACTCGGAATCAGGTTCATCGACGAAAAGATTTCATGGTTCGGTTTCATTGCGGCAGAAAACATCCACAGCAACGGATAAAGCATCATCACACCGACAATGATCAGAATGGTATAACGAATCGCAGCATTGATTTTTTCACGGCGAATGGTGCGATTGTTCTCCACATAGCTATGATTACTTTTGTTCTGCTCGGCAGAAACACTTATGACTGAAGCCATCGTTATTTACCTCCCTTATCACCTGAATAGAACACCCAGTACTTCGAAGAACGGAATGTGATCGATGTAAATATGGCCACGACGATAAACAATGCCCATGCCAGTGCACTCCCGTAACCCATATCAAAAAACTTAAATGCGGTTTCGTAGATGTAGAGCGAGATCAGATAAGTTGACTTCATCGGCCCGCCACCGGTAATAACGTAAGGTGCAGTAAATTCCTGAAAAGCCTGCGTGGTTTGCATAATAAAGTTGAAGAAAATGACCGGGGTAATGAGTGGCACCGTAACTTTGATAAACATCTGCCATTTGCTGGCACCATCAATCAATGCGGCTTCATACTGAGACTGAGGAACATTCTGCAAAGCAGCCAGAAAGATCACCATGGCCGAACCAAACTGCCACGCCCGCAGCAGCGTGATAGAAAACAGCGCAAAAGATGGCTCACCAAGCCAGTTGACCGCATCGATACCAACCAGAGCCAACATGCCGTTTAATACCCCGTCGATGGCAAACAATGCTCGCCATAACACTGCAATCGCAATACTACTGCCAAGGATTGAAGGGATATAATATGCTGTTCTGAAAAAGCGAATTCCCCGTAACTTAAAGTTCAGGATAAAAGCAATGAATAAGGCAAACGCCAACTTCACTGGAATGGTCAGGAACACATATAAGAATGTGACACTCATTGACTTCCAGAACAAATCATCTTCCGTCAGCATATACCGATAATTTTTAACACCGACGTACTCGGGTGACCTCATCAGATCGTAATCGGTAAAACTCATCAGAAATGACGATACAAAGGGAAATGCAGTAAAAACTAATAGCCCGATAATATAAGGCGACAAGTAAGCAAGTCCCAACTTACGACTTTCATACATATTGATCTCGTCCTCTGAAAAAAAATCAACAGTGGCCGAATGGTCAATTCAGGTGAACTTCTCATTCGGATTCATAATTTCTATTAAACTGAATCCTATCTGAACTGCCAGTACTCAAGCTCATATTTGTGATCTTGAATACCATTTCGTAAATTAATAAACAAAAAATGTGAAATACGGTTTCATTTTTATATTTTTAATAAAAACACCGTTCAATTTATTCATTTCAAGCAAACATATGCGGCACATTGGATATCAAAACAAACCTAATATGAATTCAAATTATGGAGAGAACACCGTAAAATCTCAGCAATCCTTCAGAGCACGGTCAATGACACGCATCGAGCCCCAGAAGAAACATGCTTAAAAAATAAATATTATCAATCATATAAAATCATCAACATTAAAAACCATGCCATTCCGTCTTTTCATGGCCACCAGACCATCAAGAAAATCCCACAAACACTAAAGAGATCACGTTTATTGATACATTTATATTAAAACACCGCTTCACAGATCACGTTATTTATACCAACCAGTTCAAAGACATTGAAAGTGGATATAAATTGAACCATGAGAATACAAATAACAAAACGGTGTTTCAATATGAATAATAAACTAATTATCTCTGCTCTACTCCTCGGTTTAACTGCAAGCGCAGCTCATGCGACTTCACTGAACGTCCGCCATGAATTCATTCCTGAGGAAGGTGAAAAAGCCGCACGCCATCGTGATCGATTGGCAATTTCACATGTGTTTGAGAATGGCATTGGTATCAGCGAAGAAGTGAAATGGGGTTACGAAAAAGACACGGTCAATTTCGGTGAAATGAAGAGTGCTGGTCACGAAACCAAAATCGGCTACAACTACACCATCAATCAAGACTTTAAAATTCAACCGGCCTATGCGCTTGACTCATCTTCAAGTGCCATCGTGCATAAATTTGATCTGAAAGGCGTTTATAAAATCAGTGACAGCTGGAACGCATCCCTCCGTTATCGCTACGGAATGAAAGTGCCGTCCAACGATTCACCGAATTCACATTACAGTCAAATCAACTTCGTCACAGCCTATAAATTCGATCAATACCAAGTCGGGGTTGATTTTGAAGGCAAGTTCGAGCAGTCGGTTTCCAGTGGTTATAACGGCGATAACAATTACCTGAATTTGGTTAACTTTTTCGCGGAATACCAAGGTTGGGACAGCGGCTGGCGTCCATTTGTCGAATTCGGGCTGACATCTCAGGAAACCACCAAAAGTACAGCAGGTAAAGATCAATACGTTCCCCGCTATCGGGTCGGTTTGAAATACAACTTCTAAGTGACTGATTTTAATTATTGATCATTCTGGCAGATATCGAATCCGCACTGCACTGGGGATGCGGCCCCCCAATCATCGGGACCCGCCGTATTTCATCGATATCTGCCCCCTCTAAAAAGTCGCTCTTCGCAAGCGTGACACAAACTGAACTGCCGCAAAACCATAGATCGGGAACATAAACTCAGGAACAGTATAGCGATAAGTACAACGTCGCTCTTGAACAAATAGCGCTGGAATAAATAGCGCTAACACAGTCTCAGGCTGTCATATGAAGACATGTGGAGATCTCACACGGCTTCGAGCTCAGCCTTCTCTTTTTCAATATGAGGTTCACCATGATGAAACTGCACAGAACGACACTACTGATGACGTCGATTTTGTCTTTATCTGCCTGCTCACAATATAGCGCCCTCCCCGCGCCTCAGGATTTAACCTGGCAGGCAATTACCTTCGGTCAGTCAACCGACCTGAATTTCGCATCGACAATTTTACCGGAAAAAATCGGACTCAATGCTGTCACCATCAATGGTCAACCTGTACAACCGGGCCCATTGCTCAACACTTTTACGATTGAAAGTCGTGGGGGCAAGCTGGCCAATTCACACGAAGGGATGACGTTCTATTACACCAGACTTCCCGCCAATGCGAATTTCACTTTATCAGCCGACATGACGCTCAATCAGCTTGGTCCGGAAACGGGTTCCAGCCCCAATCGTCAGGAAGGTGCCGGCATCATGGTCCGTGACATTCTCGGCTCTCCGCGTTTAGATCCACAACCTCCCGGTGCGGAAGAATTCCCGGCGGCATCCAATATGGTCATGCATGCCCTGCGTGCGAATAAAAAGAAAAATAACGGGCTGGTCAATCTCAATGCCACGTACCGGGAAGGCGTTTATCAGCCTTGGGGAACCAAAGGAAACCATATCGTCCGGGATGAATTTATCAAAGGCGTCCCCTACGGCAACAACATCACTTATCAGATGTCACTCAGCCGCAGCGATACGGGCTATCGCGTGACTTATCACTATGGCGACGTTAAAGAGAGCCATGACATCAAAGGGGCGAATACCAATATCATCGCCATGCAGGATCCAAAGTATCAGTATGTTGGTTTTTTTGCCTCACGGAATGCCAAAGTCACCATCAGCAATGCTCACCTGACGGTTCAGCCGGGGACACTGACCAATGTGCCAGCCTATCACCCCCAACCAGCACCATTGGTATTACAGGCAGCCTCTCCCAAACAATCTACCACCGCGAATTATCAATTTCAGTCGCGGGCCAGCAGCACCGGATCATTTACGCTCTATCAGGACGATAAATTACTGGTGAACAACCAAAAAGTAGTCGCCGGGCAACTCTTCAGCGCTGAAACGCATTTAGCAACGCCGACAACGCACTTTTCGCTCCGCTTTACCCCGACCGAAGGTGCCGACCGTTCTGTCAGACAATATCAGCAAACCGTGACCAAAGTTGCACTCAAAGATCCGATGCATTTACGCGTTAATCCTAACGGAGATCATGGCCGACTCACCCTCGAAAAAGCGATTCAACTCCTTCCTCCGGGTGGTACCATCACACTAGAAGATGGTGAATATGGCGCGCTACTCATTCCAATCACCGCCAGTGGCCGCGATGGTCAGGTCAAAACCTTGCAGGCCGGCGGGGATCATGTTCGTTTCACCGGTGACATTACCCATCAGGCAAACTACTGGCATGTATCTCATCTGGAAGTCGCAGGCGCTCGTTATATTGTCCATGGCAGTCACAATACATTTGATCGCATTATTACCCATGATGCTTCAGATACGGGTTTTCAAATTACGTCACCGGCAAAATCTCCCCGCGCATTCTGGGCCAGTCATAACCTTGTCCAGAACAGTCAAAGCTATAACAATATGGATCCATCCCAGATCAATGCCGACGGTTTTGCTGCGAAAATGCGTATCGGAGATGGCAATACCTTTATCCGCTGTATCTCTCACCACAACATCGATGACGGCTGGGATTTATTCAATAAAGTGGAAGATGGCCCCAATGGTGTTGTAACCATTATCGACTCGATCTCTTATAAAAATGGTCAGACGCTTCAGGTCAAAGCCAGAGGCGGCAGCCGGGGGAACGGATTCAAGCTTGGCGGAGAAGGACTCCCCGTCGCACATATCATTAAAAATAACCTTGCTTATCAAAATAATATGGACGGCTTCACCGATAACTTCAATCCGGGGCGTTTGACCCTCGAAAACAACGTTGCCATTGATAACAAACGTTTCAATTTCCTGATTAGAAAAAGTCCTTACACGGCGACACAGAAACAGGGCACATTCACAGGTAATCGCTCTTATCGCTTTTATTCAAACAGTCAATATGATGATGTTGTGAATGCAGAAACTCGTCGGGACAACACACTGATTGTCAACGGCCAGTCTACCGATGATCAGGGATTGCACCCTGCTACAGAGGCATTATCAAAACTGAAACAAGCTGCCAAAATTTCATCACAGGCAAAAATCCCCGGGCAAACCGCGGTACAACATATTCAAACCTGGTTGAATCAACACCCCTGATCAACCTCTTTCCTACTTTGATGTGACTTGTCAGGTTTCACCCAGAAACCTGACATCCCTCGCAAATAAATCAATATAACCAGCTGATTTATATAGATTCTCATTCCCTGTCCGCCAAGGTGTCCTACACTCATTCAATCACCACTTGTGAGTCAGCACTTTATCTATCCGGTGATCTATCTCTGCTTCCCTCGGGCAAACCGACGGATCCAATTCGGATCAGTGGCTCGCTCTGAATCTCGACACAGCTCACACTTAATTATAAAAAATTAAAAATGAACCATCGTTTTGATATTAATCACACACCTTTTTATTTTTTTGGATAAAAATAGCATCATTCAAATACTCATAAAGGGATAAGCAATGCAATATGACTATCTTGTGATTGCAGGTTACTTCGTGCTGATGATCGCAATCAGTCTCATATTTAAAAAAATGGCGAGCGCCAGTACCAGTGATTACTTCCGAGGTGGCGGTAAGATGCTGTGGTGGATGGTTGGTGCAACCGCATTCATGACCCAATTTTCTGCCTGGACATTTACCGGCGCGGCCGGGAAAGCATTTAACGATGGGTTCGCGGTACTTGCTGTTTTTATCGGTAATATGGTGGCTTATGTTTTTGCCCACTTCTATTTTGCCCGCCGTTTCCGCCAAATGCGTGTTGATACACCAACCGAAGGCATCAGACGCCGTTTCGGTAATGGGAACGAGCAATTTTTTACTTGGGTGATTATTCCACTGAGTGTCATTAATGCCGGTGTTTGGCTGAATGGACTGGGTGTTTTCGCATCAGCAGTCTTCAATGCCGATATCATTACCACGATTTATGTTACAGGCGCGGCAGTACTCATCATTTCACTGCTGAGTGGCGCATGGGGTGTCGTCGCATCAGACTTTATCCAAACGCTGGTGGTTGCTGTAGTTTCAGTCGCCTGTGCCGTGGTTGCTCTATACTTCGTCGGTGGTCCGGGAGAAATTATCCGTGAATTCCCCGGCGGGTTTGTTTCCGGTCCAGATATGAATTATCCACTGTTGTTGGTTTGTACCTTTATTTTCTTCATTGTCAAACAGTTACAAAGTATCAACAACATGCAGGAATCATATCGTTTCCTGAATGCCAAAGATTCACGGAATGCAAGTAAAGCGGCCTTAATGGCGTTAATCATGATGATGGTCGGTGCTGTGATTTGGTTCATTCCGCCTTGGGCATCCGCGATTCTGTACCCTGACGCAGCCAAAGCGTATCCGGAGCTCGGCGCGAAAGCCAGAGACGCTGTGTATTTAGTTTTTGCCCGTGAAACAATGCCGTTAGGTACCGTCGGATTGCTGATGGCCGGTCTTTTCGCAGCCACAATGTCATCAATGGACTCGGCATTGAACCGCAACTCAGGGATCTTCGTGCGTAGTTTCTACTCCAATATTGTCCGTCGTGGTCAGGCCAATGACAAAGAACTGCTGCGCGTCGGCCAACTGGCCTGTCTGGTCAATGGGATTTTGGTCATCTTGATGGCTCAATTCTTTAACTCGTTGAAGAGCTTGAGCTTATTTGACTTAATGATGCAGGTTGCGACCTTACTGCAATCCCCGATTCTTGTGCCACTGTTTTTGGGTATCTTAATCCGTAAAACACCGAAATGGGCACCATGGGCAACCGTTGTATTCGGCATGTTGGTCTCACTGTTAGTGGTGAAAGTCTTCACCCCACAATTCGTTGCTGGCTGGTTTGGTATTGACACCCTGACCGGCAGAGAAACCAGCGAAATGCGGACCATGATTACCATTGCCGCGCATCTGTTCCTGACCGCTGGATTCTTCTGTCTGACCACACTCTTTTACAAAGAGTCTCAAGATACCTATAAAGTTGAAACTGAAAAGTTCTTTGCCGATGTAGAGAGAGAATGTGTGGTCACCGATAAAGATCAGGATCAATTTGACCGGATGCAACGCGCTAAACTCGGCACCTTAGTGACCTATATGGCTTGTGGTCTGACCCTGATGGTACTCATCCCGAACCCCCTATGGGGACGGCTGATGTTCCTAGCCTGCGCAGCCGTCATTTTCATCGTCGGTTTTGCATTGAAAAAGAGTGCCCGGATAGACGAACTTCAGGGCAAGGCGATTCCCGTGCGTTAACACAAAGTTTGTTAGCTCAGTTTGCTGAATGTTTGTTAAACCATCATATAAAGGCTGCCACCGACGTGGCAGCCTGACAGAACAGGAGAATATTCATGGCTAAAGGTGATGTCATCAGCCTTGATTTTGAAAGCTTCATCGACTCAGATACACAGGTCAAAGTGACGCGACTGACTCCCAAAGATGTCATCTGTCATCGCAACTATTTTTATCAAAAGTGCTTTACTGAAGACGGGCAAAAACTGTTATTTGCCGGGGACTTCGACACGAACCGCAATTACTATTTGGTCGATCTGACCACGCAACAAGCAACACAATTAACAGAAGGCCCCGGCGACAACACGTTTGGTGGTTTTATTTCATCCGATGACCGGAGCTTCTTCTACGTCAAAAATGAACGCAATTTGATGAAGGTTGATTTCGAGACGCTCGAAGAAACTCGAATTTATACTGTCGATGAGATGTGGAAAGGTTACGGCACTTGGGTTGCCAATTCCTCTTGTACTAAGCTGGTCGGGATCGAAATCCATAAAGATAGCTGGCAACCACTGACCTCATGGGAAAAATTTGCTGAGTTTTATCATACCAATCCAACCTGCCGCCTGATTCAGGTCGATATTGCCACTGGCAATGTCAAAGTTATCCATCAGGAAGATGCCTGGCTCGGTCACCCGATTTATCGTCCATTTGATGATGATACGATCGGATTCTGTCATGAAGGGCCGCATGATCTCGTCGATGCCAGAATGTGGCTGGTCGATGGTGACGGCAATCATGTCCGGAAAGTGAAATCTCATGCGCCGGGAGAATCCTGTACCCACGAATTTTGGATTCCTGACGGCAGTGCGATGGCTTATGTCTCGTATATGAAAGGACAAACCGAACGGGTGATCTGCCGGGTTGATCCTCAAACACTCAAGAATGAAGTGGTGATGGAAATGCCGCCATGCTCTCACTTAATGAGTAACTTTGACGGGTCGCTGATGGTCGGGGACGGCTGTGATACACCACCGGATGTCAATGACACGGATAGCTATAATATCGAGAATGATCCATTTCTTTATATTCTCGATACCCGTAAGAAAACATTTGCCCGGCTAGCCAAGCATAGTACATCCTGGCAGGTGCTCGATGGTGACCGCCAAATCACCCATCCCCACCCTTCATTCACACCCAATGATCAGGGCGTGTTGTTTACCAGTGATTTTGAAGGCGTACCGGCGGTCTATATTGCCGACTTGCCGAGCGAACTGAAATAATCTCCGCGCGCCAGAGAGAGGTATTGTGCCTCTCTCAGATATATTCACAGAGCGCACAAACGTTTCATCCCCCCTTAGTCGAAGCGTTTGTTGCGCTCTTCATCGCAGGTTTGCTATTCTTTTCACCCATTGCTCAGCACTCGTGTGTCATGATTCCGAGCGCAAAGCTTCATCATTATGATTCCGGCCACCAGCACATCCCCAATTGTGGAATTTCCCGGTGAGTCATTTATCACGACCAATTGGTATTGAATATAAAACATGATCGAACATCCCACCGCCAATAAAGCACCAGAAAGTAAACATACGCCCATGATGCAACAATATCTGAAGCTCAAGGCCGAAAATCCTGATATTTTGCTGTTTTATCGTATGGGGGACTTTTACGAACTATTTTATGATGATGCGAAACGTGCGTCGCAATTGCTCGACATCTCTCTCACCAAACGGGGGGCATCAGCCGGAGAACCGATCCCCATGGCGGGCGTCCCTTTCCATGCAGTTGAAGGGTATTTGGCCAAGCTGGTTCAGCTCGGTGAGTCCGTTGCTATTTGTGAGCAAATCGGTGATCCCGCGACCAGTAAAGGCCCGGTAGAACGAAAGGTTGTCCGCATCGTTACACCGGGAACCATCACTGACGAAGCGCTACTCCCTGAACGACTCGACAACCTGATCGCGGCGATATACCAACAAGGCCAGCAATTTGGTTATGCCACCCTAGATATGACGTCGGGCCGTTTTCAGCTCTGTGAGCTGGACAGTGAAGAAGCTATGGCAGCCGAGTTACAGCGAACCACGCCAAAAGAGCTGCTCTTTCCTGAGGACTTTCAAGCCGTTCATCTGATGGGCAGCCGGAAAGGAAACCGTCGCCGCCCGGTATGGGAATTTGAACTGGAAACGGCCAGACAGCAGTTAAATCAACAGTTCGGCACCAAAGATTTAATCGGATTCGGGGTCGAGAATGCGGAAAAAGGCCTGTGCGCGGCCGGTTGTCTCATTCAATACGTGAAAGATACGCAAAGAACGGCCCTGCCGCATATTCGTTCCCTGACCTATGATCGCCAAGACACAACCGTGATTATGGACGCGGCTACCCGACGGAATCTGGAGCTAACCCAAAATCTATCCGGGGGAACGGAACACACACTGGCGGAAATTCTCGATCACTGTGCCACCCCGATGGGTAGCCGGATGCTCAAACGGTGGCTTCACCAACCGATGCGTCAGATTGAAGTGCTGAATCACCGGCTTGATGCGATTGGAGAACTCAAAGAGCAGGGAATTTTCAGTGATGTGCAACCGGTCTTAAAACAGATTGGTGATATCGAGCGGATTCTGGCTCGTTTAGCCATCCGTTCAGCCCGCCCGAGAGATCTGGCCCGGCTGCGTCATGCGCTTCATCAACTCCCGGCATTACAGACCAGTCTGTCGTCACTGAGCCATCCGCATCTACAGCAACTGGCTCAAGACTGTCAACCGATCGAGTCAGTCGCCACCTTGCTGGAACAGGCCATTGTCGAAAATCCACCGGTCGTCATCCGCGATGGGGGGGTTATCGCACCCGGCTATCATGCCGAACTGGATGAATGGCGTAATCTGGCCGATGGTGCCACCGAATACTTGGAACAACTCGAACATGACGAGCGGGAGCGTCACGGGATTGATACGCTGAAAGTCGGTTATAACAATGTCCATGGTTTTTATATTCAGGTCAGCCGTGGACAAAGCCATCTGGTACCACCGCATTATGTGCGTCGTCAAACTTTGAAAAATGCAGAGCGCTATATCATTCCCGAGCTCAAAGAACATGAAGATAAAGTGCTGAACTCGAAATCAAAAGCACTGGCACTGGAGAAACAACTCTGGGAAGCATTATTTGACCAATTATTGCCTGATCTGGCCCGGCTGCAGGAACTCTCTGCTGCCGTTTCCCAACTGGACGTACTGCAAAATCTGGCAGAACGCGCTGATACGCTCGATTACTGCCGTCCTGAACTGACGAATGAGCCGGGCATCCATATTCAATCTGGCCGTCATCCGGTTGTCGAACAAGTGATGCAGGATCCCTTTATTGCCAATCCGGTGGCACTCCACCCGCAACGCAAGATGTTGATTATTACCGGTCCCAACATGGGAGGGAAATCAACCTATATGCGCCAAACCGCGCTGATTGCTTTAATGGCGCATATTGGCTGTTACGTCCCGGCTGAATCGGCCCAAATTGGCCTGATGGATCGTATTTTCACTCGTATTGGTGCCTCGGATGATCTGGCTTCAGGGCGTTCAACCTTCATGGTTGAGATGACAGAAACCGCCAATATTTTACACAATGCTACCCAGTGCAGTTTAGTCTTGATGGATGAAATCGGACGGGGGACCAGCACCTACGATGGTCTTTCTCTGGCCTGGGCCAGTGCTGAATGGCTGGCAACTGAAATTGGCGCGTTAACATTATTTGCCACACACTATTTCGAATTAACCGAACTCCCTGATTTATTGCCGCATCTGGCCAATGTCCACCTTGATGCCGTTGAACATGGCGATAGCATTGCATTTATGCACGCAGTACAAGAAGGCGCAGCCAGTAAATCCTACGGACTCGCGGTTGCCGGTCTCGCCGGAGTCCCCAAAGCCGTCATTAAAAATGCCCGGATGAAACTATCCCAGCTAGAGCAAAGTCACCAGTTGGATGGCAAACGGACCAAACAATCACCAATGGTTGATATTGCCAACCAACTGAGCCTGATGCCGGAGCCATCTGAAGTTGAGAAACGCCTTGCCGAACTCGATCCTGACAGTCTCACTCCGAGACAAGCGCTCGAACAGCTCTATCAACTGAAACGTTATCTCTAATGACCAAAACCAAAGCGCAGCCATTCGGCTGCGCTTTTCAATTGGGTTCCCGCATCCGTTGATTATACTGAGGACAGATATGACTGATTATCGTCATACTCTTGAAGAATCCGGAAAAAGTCCGCTTGTCGGCGCTCAAAGATTTCAACCAATTGTGGATCAAACTTCACCCCTGACTGTTTATGAATATAAGCGACAATCTCTTCTTCACCCCAGGGTTCTTTATAACAACGCTTGCTGGCCAACGCATCAAAAACATCCGCCAACGCAACAATACGACCATAAATATGGATATCCGTACCGGACAGGCCTTGCGGGTAGCCGTGACCATTCCAGTTTTCATGGTGCTGACTGGCAATGATTGCCCCGGCTTGCATGACAGGCTGATGGGAACACTTCAAACAATTTTCACCCACAGTGGTATGCTTTTTCATCAGTTCCCATTCTTCATCATTCAATCTATCCGGCTTATTCAAAATGTAGTCAGGCACACTAATTTTACCGATATCATGGAGTGGGGCCGCATAGAAAAGTTCTTCACACTGGTTCGGGCTCAAACCAATCTCTTCCGCCATGAGCCGGGAATAATAAGCAACGCGCCGGACATGGTTCCCCGTTTCTTTAGAGCGACTTTCAGCCAGCCCACAGATCGCATAAACAATCTCTTTTTGCGTATTTCTCAAACTATCATTGAGCCGTAAATTATCCAAAGCGATTGCCATGTTATTACAGAACATCTCGATAAGATGAACATCAACATCTTTGAACTCATGTTTCCCGGTAATATTCAGGATGGTCTCCACACCATTCATCTTGGAAATATGGCAAATATTGTCTTCTTGGTAATGAAGCGCCTGATCACTGTCCTCAATCACATCGAGCTCTTCCTGAGAGATTGATGATTGAAACGCTTGCGCGGAGACATCGCCGACCTGAGCCAGCACATGTACATCATCGCTATCTTTTTCAGCCAGTACGCCTTTAATTTCCGGCTGCATGGTTCCGTCATTCATATACAGTAACGATGAGACTTGCTCCAACACACCTTGAGCAAAACTTGCCATTGATTTTTGTTTGAGGATATTGGCTGTTGCAGCAATGACTTTTTCCAGACCGATCTTGTGATTTTCTAGAGCCAACATGTCACGATAGGAGCGCAACGCCGTATAAACAGTCGAATGCAGTTTACGTTTGGTCAGTTCGGTCTTCTCCCGATAATCATTAATATCATACTGTTCAATAATATCTTTTTCCGGAATAGTCCCCGGCTGACCGGTCCGCAAAATAATCCGAATCAGATGGTTGTTCAGTACATCACGAATATATTCAGCGACTTCCAGACCGGCCTCTTCCGTTTCCATCACCACATCCAATAAAATGACGGCAATATCGTTTTCAGATGACAGAATTTTTTTTGCCTGAGCCACATTATATGCACTGAGAAATGAGAGTCCTTTCCCGGCGAATTGAGTCCGATTCAAAGCGAGCTTCGTGATTGTGTGGACCCCCTCCTCATCATCGACAATCAGGATTTTCCACTTTGAAGGCGCCTCATTAGATGCATTCGTTGGCGCTGATTGACTGAGATTACCCGACTCATCAAATAGCATATCCTGCTCTGACATTTTCCCTACCTCGCTGATCCCAACCAAATCTGATCACTTTTCATTCGTCCATTCATCATGTGGAACTTGATTTTTGCTGCTTTGTTAATCAATTTTAGTATATGAATAAACTTTTACATAACTGAGTGGATAGCAACTAGACCCTTATGATTCTCAGCTGCGATGACTGGAGATAGCACATGTCTATCTATTACCGAATCACAATTTTTTGCTTACTTCTGGTGTTCTTATGTATGGGAGCATTTGGCTACATCTCAAATCAAGCGGGTGCAAAGCTACTCAATCAATCGGTGGATAAGCTCTTAAATGTGGTTGCAACCAACCAGCAAGACCAACTCAATAATCTCATTCATGCATGGAAAGATCGGGTCGCCTTGATTGCAAGCAGAACGCAGTTGCGTTTAAGTCTTCACGAGTATTTACGCAATCCCAATCCGCAATCCTTACAAAAAATAGACAGTATCATTGAAGATGCCATCAATGCCGTCTCAAAAGTGAAGTTAATTCAGCTGAAAAAACTCAATGGTGAAATCATCACCCGGACAGCACCGAATCAATCCAATAAAGTCGCAGCCACACTTCATCTGACTGACCACAGTCAAAGCGATATTATATTGAAGACCATGACCCGTGACTTAAACGGAGGACTGTACGTACACATCGAGTCCCCGCTGCTCCTTCAAAATGAAAAAATCGCTGTCATGGTGGTAACACTGGCAGCCGATGAACTTCTGAACAGTACGCAAAGTTACACAGGCATGGGCGTCTCTGGGGAGACCGTACTCTTTACTGAAAACCAAGCCGGGAAGTTAGTCTATGTCACGCCTCTGCGTTACCCTCAGCATCTAATCAAACCCGAGGATGCAACATCTTTTGCTCTCGTCAACAGTGACTCACTGGTTCAGGCGATTGAACATCATACCCAAGATATAATTCGGTCAAATGACTATCGCAATACCGATGTAATCGCTGTAGCGCGTTATTTGAAAGCATTAAACTGGACCATCATCGTGAAGGTCGATCAACATGAAATCATGCAACCGATGAAGCATTATCAATATTTGCTGATGATCGCGGCATGTGTGTTGGGAATCATCGCGATCATGATTGGTCAGGCGCTTGGACGGGCGATTTCATCTCCGATTGTCAAACTGGCAACCGATAGTCGCAGAATTCGTCTCGGAGAACATCAGTTGAGAGCGAAAGTCAGTCCGACTCAAGCGAAGGAGCTGAATGAACTGGCACGCAGTTTTAATAACCTTGCTGAGAATTTGCTGACCACCAATAACGAACTGGAAGATAAAGTCGCCGAAAGAACAGTTGAACTCCAAGAGCTAAATGAAACGCTGGAACAGCGGGTTGTTGCCAGAACCATTGCTCTGCAACGGGCCAATCAAGAGATACAAACCACACTTGAGAATCTCAAAAGAACCCAACGTGAACTTGTGGAGTCAGAAAAAATGGCAGCATTAGGTGGATTAGTTGCCGGGGTTGCACATGAAATTAACACGCCATTAGGCATTGCCATTACCGGAACCTCCCACCTCCATGAAGAAGTCCAAGAGCTATATACCAAAGTACAATCCGGTCAGCTGACCCGAAATGCGCTTATCGATTTTGTTGAGGATGCCAAACAAGCGACAGACTTAATGAGTTCACAATTGAAACAAGCGTCCAAGCTCATTTCTAATTTTAAAGAAATCGCCGTTGATCAATCGAGCCCGGACTACCGGACGATTTCTGTACAAGAATATCTCGCAAAGATCGTGGCAACCATGCAACCCAATTTTAAGAAAACGCCTCACACCCTTTCTATCAGCATTGAGCAAGATCTTCACCTGATTACCTGTCCGGGTGCATTAGCTCAAGTGCTGACGATTTTGATCACCAATAGCCTCACTCATGCATTTTCTTCCCCCGATGGTGAACAAACTGACACGATCAGCGGACAAGTCACGATTTCAGCTCACAAAGAGCAAGGAAAAAATCTAATCACCGTCACCGATAACGGTACGGGTATCCCGCCCCAAGACATGCCCAAGCTCTTTGAACCTTTTTTTACCACCAAACGAGGCCATGGGGGCAGTGGATTGGGACTCAGTATTGCGCATAACATTGTCAAAGATATTCTGCACGGAAAAATACACTGTGAAAGCCAATTCGGTCAGGGGAGTACTTTTATCATCACGTTACCGGATCAGCCGGTATCATCCTATCCGGTCGAGCGCTCCGCATAGCGTAACGCCTCACCACATACCACCTGAATGACGAAGAATGGTCTTGTTTCCGTCATTCAGGTGGTATGTCGCCATTGTTATCCCAACGGCCCCGCCACGATAGTGTCTCTGAGCCCCTCAAGAATATGTTGCCCCGTTTCCGTTTTTAATGACTTATACCAAGCCAACGTCTGCTCCATTTTCTTGCCGTGGGTAATATCACATCGTTTTCTAGCTTTTAAAACCAGTGATTTCACTCGTTCTAATCGTTCATTTTGATAATGTAGTAATGCTGTTTCAATATCATGATGTTGTGATAGGGACAGTCCTAAAACCACGGCATCTTCCATCGCTGCACATCCTCCCTGACCAATATCGGGAGTGGTACTGTGCCCGGCATCTCCCAGTAAGGCGATTCGGCCATGAACCAACGGTTCAAAAGGGTCGATATCATGGATCTCAATCCGGTTGGTTGTTTCAGGATTGATCTGCTCAATCAGAGTCTGAACGCTCGGTGCCCAATCCCGAAAATAACGACGTAAGTCGGCTTTCAGCGTCGTCCGATCTTCCGGTAATCCTTTCGGTAAAGGGACATCAAAGAAGAAATAAAATCGATTGTCAGCAATCGGCATCACCGAAACCCGCTTGCCCTCAGCGACAAAAGTCGTCCATTGATCTGCGGGAGCAATCGCTGTATCGATCTCAATCAATCCATTCCAGTTGACATAACCTGCATATCGTCGTTCAACCGTATAACCTAAAACATCGGCCCGAACTACCGAATGTGTGCCGTCCGCAGCAATCAAAAAATCCCCCTCGGCAACCGTTCCATCCGCGAACCAAGCCGTTACCCCTTCCGTGGTTTGTTCAACCCGTTCAACCCGCTTACCGAAATGAATCAGATCCCGCCCCCACCAGTCCAGCATACTGGCTTGTAAGTCAGCCCGTGAAACCGGACAAGGTCTTGCACCGACTTCATCAACCAATGGCATCAGACTAAAACGAGTCATGGCGGCACCAGAAAAACCATCCTGATAAGACATGTAGTGCATCGGTCCACCCAGTGCTTCAACAATATCGCCCATACCGAGATGATGCATACATTTCACGCCATTAGACCACACAGAAATCGCCGCCCCTACCGGTTTAATCTCTCTGACTGCTTCATAAATTTCACATGTGATTCCATTGCGTTTCAGTGCAGCAGCGGCAGACATCCCCCCGATTCCTGCCCCGATAATGAGCGCTTTCATCATGTCACCTTATCCTTATTGTTGTGGGAACAATTTGTGCTGATTTATAGATAACAAGCATAATTTATTCCACAACACCTCAGCACAAAACACAACGCAAACAATTGTTTTTAAATAACAAAAACAATATCTGACTGATTCCAACTCTCCCGGTGATTCAAATCTGTGCAGGGGGTGCAATCAACGTTTTAGTTTGGTGCACATCACTCACAACATTCCACAACGACACCATTCACAATCCATCAATATTGCAAGTAACAAAAATGAGAATTTCAAAATAAGATGATCAAGGATTCAATAAATGAACAAAATGAAACATTGTTTTGGATTTTTTATGTTGCGAGTGATATTTATAAAATCGAGCGTTTCATAGGCTCAGTGTATTTATGATAAGAATCCATATCCTGTACATATAAAAAGCAGAAGGGAACATATTATGATTCATCGCGCAACGGTGGTTCTACTTTCATTACTGTCATGCCAGTTTGCACTCGCAAGCGATATGACACTGATGCTCTATCAAAACCAAAACGACGCACAAACGATTCTGAGCTGGTCATCTGATCATGACAGTATTGTTCGTCAAGAAGTTTACCGGAAGTCAACGTTATCCGACGAAGGAGAAAGAATTGCAGTTCTGAATCCGGATGAAAGAACGTTTGAAGATACAACAGCAGATGGTTATACCGATTACTATTACCAAGTGAGGGCTGTAGACGATCAAGACCACGTATTTGCCTCAAATGACTCCAGTACCAATGCCAGTGAGGCATCTTATTTAACAACCAGCTTAGCCATGGCCAGCTCATCTGAGTGCTATGCCGGTGCAGTCATCAAAAATAAAACGGTCGACTGCCAAGGAAAGACCATCGGATTGAATTGTAATGGTGATGCTGAAGGCCAAAAAGCGGTGCTGACCCTACACAATGCAACGGTTAAAAATGTCCGAATCTCCAGAACTGGCGGAGCAGACGGTATTCACTGTGAGTCAGGTAACTGCACTCTACAAAACGTGATTTGGGAAGAGATCTGTGAAGATGCCGCAACCAATAATGGTAAAAAAATGACCATTATCGGCGGAGTTGCACACAACAGTGCCAACGGCCCGGGTGGTAAACCCGACAAAGTGTTCCAACACAACTCGAAAAACAGTACCACCGAAATTCGCGGTAACTTTACCCTCACTGGCGAACACGGAAAACTGTACCGCTCTTGCGGCAACTGTACCAACAATGGTGGTCCCCGTTATCTCTCAATCAATGGCGTAACCGTCAATGCTAAAATCGGGTCGATTGCAGGGATGAACGGCAACTACCGGGATTCAGCAACCATCAGAAACCTGAAAATCAAAAACTACAAAACCGGCAAACCCAAAGTCTGTGTTGAGTATGTCGGTATTCAGAAAGGTCAGGGTGAGTCGAAGAAGATAGGCGAGAAGTGGAATACCAGTGCCTGTAATGTCTCTCACTCAGACGTGAGAAAGCTATAATATCGTTCGGGAAGAACGCCTGAAAACAGAAACCCCGTACAAACGGGGTTTCGCTTAAAATGATCGGTTACTAATTTTTTAAATGACGTTTTTATTCTTCACTTTCTACATCGAATAAAGACTCCATATTCAAGCCTTGTTTAAGTAAAATTTCTCTCAAACGGCGTAGTCCTTCGACTTGAATTTGGCGAACCCGTTCACGGGTTAGATTTATTTCTTTACCAACCTCTTCTAAAGTGGATGGTTCATATCCGAGCAAGCCAAAGCGTCTTGCCAACACTTCTTTTTGTTTCGGATTCAGTTCATCTAACCAATGTAGGAGTGAAGACTTAATATCATCATCTTCTGTCGAATATTCTGGATCATAGTGTTTGGCATCGGGAATAATATCCAACAATGCTTTATCACCATCACCACCAATTGGCGTATCAACGGAACTAATACGTTCGTTCAGACGGAGCATCTTACTGACATCATCAACCGATTTATCCAGCTCCAACGCAATGTCTTCGGCTGTCGGTTCATGGTCTAGTTTTTGTGACAGCTCACGTGCTGTACGTAAATAAATATTTAGTTCTTTGACAACGTGAATAGGTAAACGAATCGTTCTGGTTTGATTCATCAGTGCCCGTTCTATCGTTTGCCGGATCCACCAGGTTGCATACGTAGAAAAACGAAATCCTCTTTCAGGATCAAACTTTTCAACGGCCCGAATCAACCCGAGGTTACCTTCTTCGATTAAGTCCAGCAAAGCCAGACCACGGTTACTATACCGGCGAGATATTTTGACAACGAGACGTAAATTACTCTCAATCATCCGTTTACGGGCGGCCTCATCACCTCGGAGAGCCCGGCGCGCGTACAAGATTTCTTCCTCTGCGGTCAACAAAGGAGAAAAACCAATTTCGCCTAAATAGAGTTGAGTTGCGTCCAAACTCTTAGAAGTGACTTCATAATCTTCCCGAGTTTCGACCGAAACAGCGTCGGAACTGACCTCATTGTCCAATGTATTGAGATCAAACGCTTCTGAATCAAAATCAAATTGATCGACCTTAGTTACTGAATTGCTTTTACTCATGATGCCTCCCCCTGGCGAGCTAGCAAGACACTACTACTTTTAATGTCGCTATATGGTGCTTACGCTTATCAATTCAAATACTTATGGTAAGTAGCGCTTTGGATTCACTGGCTTACCCTGATAGCGGATTTCAAAATGTAAACGAACACTGCTGGTACCGGAACTTCCCATCGTTGCGATTTTCTGGCCAGCTTTTACACTTTGTCCCTCACTCACTAGCAACCGATCATTGTGCGCATACGCGCTAAGATATTTATCATTATGCTTAATGATCACAAGATTTCCGTATCCTCTTAAGGCATTCCCCGAGTAAACCACGGTTCCTGCTGCCGAAGACACAACGGACTGACCTCGCTGTCCTGCAATATCAATCCCTTTATTTCCCTGATCAATAGCTGAAAATTGTCGGATAACCCTCCCTTTGGTTGGCCATAACCACCTATCAATTTTTGTGGTATGTGCTAAATTAGTAGTTAGTAAATTAGAATTAACATTTTTTTTACTTGCGGATTCACCATACCCCTTTGATTGTGAAGATTCAATACTTTTACCTGGCGGTTTTTTAACTTTGTCATATTTATTCTCTAAATTGTTAGAGATTTGCTTATTCTTAGAATCTTTTAATGAGACATTAGTTAACACTTCATCAGAACCTTTGATCCCTATCCCATTTTTACTCGTCACAGCAGACTGAGACTTGCCGTAAGAAGGCGGAGTGTAAGCAGGTTTCCATAAATGAATTTTCTGACCGGGATAGATGATATAAGGGGGAGAAAGGTGGTTATAACTGATCAAATCTTCGACATTTTTATCGGTAAGGTAAGCAATAAAGTAAAGTGTATCTCCTTTCTTAACTTGATAGTAACTCCCTCGGTAACTTCCCCGGGAAGCCTTCTTTACGTCAGACACCGGCGCGGGTGATGTCGCGACACATCCCATCAGATAGATTGATAAAACTGCCAAAATTAAAAGTCTGATGCTGCTTCTCATCGTTAGGCTAAGTCACCTGCCACTAAAGGAACGAACCGGACCATTTCAACGATTTCTGAATGAAATGACTCGCCATTCCGGGTGATCCTCAGCAATTGTTGCTCATCACTACCGACAGGGATCACCAATCGTCCCCCGTCAGCCAACTGATCCAACAACGCTTGAGGTATTTCAGAAGCCGCAGCGGTGACAATAATGGCATCAAAAGGTGCCTTGGTATGCCATCCCTGCCAGCCGTCGCCATGTTTCATGGATACATTATAAATATCCAGTTGTCTTAGACGACGCTTTGCTTCCCATTGCAACGTTTTAATGCGTTCAATTGAGCAGACATGCTCAACTAAACGTGCCAATACCGCGGTCTGATACCCTGACCCCGTACCAACTTCCAGAACCCGATTTGTGGGTGTCAAAGCTAACAGTTGGGTCATCTTGGCAACAATATAAGGCTGAGAAATCGTCTGCCCCAAACCGATCGGTAATGCATTATTCTCATACGCCTGATGAACCATGGCCTGTGAAACGAAATTCTCTCTCGGTAATTCACGCATAATGTCCAGAACACGTAAATCTTCAATGCCGTTTCTGACAAGAAAGTCGATCAACTTATCAGCGAGTGAATTTGACATGTCAGCTACCTTTCCAACCAATCTGTCATCGCATTGATCGACTCATGGGCAGTCAGATCAACTTGCAGCGGTGAGATAGAAACAAATCCATGATCAATTGTGTAGAAATCCGTGCCTTCTCCTGCATCCTGCTCTCTTCCCGGAGGTCCGAGCCAGTAGATGTCATGACCTCGCGGATCTTTCTGCCGAATCATACTCTCCGCATGATGGCGAGCGCCCAAGCGGGTCACTTTCATGCCGTTAATTTGTTCCAACGGTCGATCAGGGATATTCACATTCAGTAAACGATTGGTCGGAATCGGAGCATGTAAGTGTTGCTTCACAATCTGGCGGGCAATATGAGCAGCCGTATCAAAATGAGTTTCACCCACCAAAGAGAATGCGATTGATTGTACCCCGAGAAAATGTCCTTCCATCGCTGCGGCAACCGTCCCCGAATAAAAGACATCATCACCTAAATTCGCACCGTGATTAATACCGCTTAAGACCAGATCAGGTAAATCATCTTTCATTAATTCATTCAAAGCAAAGTGAACACAATCCGTTGGGGTCCCCTGAACAGAATAGACTGCCGATGCAATTTGCTGGATACGAAGCGGTTGCTCCAGAGTCAAAGAATTGGAAGCCCCGGAGCGATTCCGGTCAGGAGCAACAACCACAACGTCGGCTAAATCAGACAATGATTCAGCTAACGTATTAATTCCCCGAGCATAGACGCCATCATCATTGCTCAACAAAATTTTCATCAGTTAGAACTCCCTTTCCACTGGTATTTCTTCAACTAGCTCTCGTAATAAAGAAGTTGCAAAGCATCCCGCATCAAGCGAAAAATTCAATATAACCTCATTTTTTCCCAGCTTCCAATCCAGTTGCTGAGGTTTGAGAGCAACATTCCGCCTTTCATGCCTCATACGGTTGTTTCGAATCAATTTCATGAAGTCAGGTTCGCTATCAACACATTGCTGTTCTATCGCAAGAGCATCACCGGCAGTCGGTAGTGCGTTGTCTCCCGCTAACGCTGCCGAGATTCCGGCTTTGCCCTGCGTGACCAGCACCTGCCACTGAGCCAGCATGGCTTCACCTTCAACCCGGAGCGATTCATCACCGTGGAGCACAATGTCGCCCTCGATCAAATGATCAAAGCAATCCTTTGCAATCCGCTCGGAGACAATCTGGTTAAAGATCCATGAACGTGCGGCAGAGAGATAAAGACTGCGCTGATTCTGGTTGCGGGAACGGACATTCTCCCGGCCCCAGCGCCGCGCTTCATCGAGATTATTCCCCTGATGACCGAAACGTTGTGCTCCGAAATAGTTGGGAACGGCCCGTTCACGAATCAGATTCAACCGTTGCTCGACATCCGCGATATCCGAGACCTCTGTTAACGTAATCTGAAAATGATTGCCGCGCAGATCGCCGGGTCTTAATTTGCGCTGATGGCGAGTCGTTTCAAGGATTTCAATGTGGGGATAACGCGTCAGAAAGGCAGAAAAATCTGGTGTCTCTCCTTTAGGTAAGTGAACACTCAACCACTGCTCAGTGACCGCATGACGATCTTTTAAACCCGCCCAGCTCACATCTCTTGACTTCACGCCACATGCTTTGGCTAACTCATTGGCGACAAAGCTGGTATTTTCTCCGGTTTTGCGAATGCGGACCATCAGGTGCTCGCCCAGCCCATCCAGTGGAAATCCGAGATCTTCTGTGACGATAAAATGTTCTGGTTTTACTTTGATTTTTGCTTTTGCAACCGGCTTGCCATACAAATAAGCCAGATTGGCTAAAACATCATCCATTCGGATATCCTCGCTATGATGGTCAAGCCATCCCCCTGACAGGGTTATTTACAACTGAATTTATGACAAAAAAATGAGTGAATTACTTACTTCATCAGTAACACAACAGCTTCACAGGCAATCCCTTCTTTACGTCCGGTAAATCCCAATCGTTCTGTTGTGGTGGCTTTCACATTGACATGGCTGATATCGGTTGCCAAATCATCGGCGATCAAAGCCCGCATTTGGTCAATATAGGGTGCCATTTTCGGAGCCTGAGCAATAATCGTAATATCGGCGTTCCCCAATCGATAGCCGTGTGCGATGATTTTCTGATAAACACACCGTAACAACTCTCGACTATCAGCACCTTTCCACTGTTCGTCCGTATCTGGAAAGTGGCGCCCGATATCCCCGGCAGCAATGGCGCCGAGCAAAGCATCGGTTAATGCGTGTAAAGCAACATCGCCATCGGAATGAGCCAATAATCCCTGTTCATAAGGGATAGACACACCACCAATCATGATTGGCCCTTCGCCGCCAAATTTATGCACGTCAAACCCATGACCAATTCTAAACATAACCATTCCTTACTCTGCTTTATTCTTTAGGGGATTCCGCTTTCAAGCTTTGCTCTTCCCGGCTGAGATAAAACTCAGCCAGCACTAAATCTTCGGGCTGCGTAATCTTAATATTATCGGCACGCCCCACCACGATTCGGGGTTGATCACCATGCCATTCCATAACCGAGGCTTCATCCGTCACGGCGATATGCTGAGCAATCACCCGGGATAAAGCCCGATGCAATTCAACGGTTCGAAACATTTGTGGCGTTAATGCGTGCCAAAGGTTCTCTCGCTCTACGGTACCAACAATATCTTGGTTGAGATTCGACCGCTTCATTGTATCCCGGACCGGTGCTGCCAGTATTCCGCCGACATCATGAGAAATGACCGCTGCAATCAGACGGTCAATATCACTCAAACGAACACAGGGACGCGCAGCATCATGCACCATGACCCAAGTCGTCGGTGCAGATTTCACGAGATAATCAAGCGCCGCAAACACAGAGTCTGAGCGTTCCTGACCACCGGAGACCCGAACAATATCGGGATCAGAAGCGAGAGGGAGTTGACTGAAATAAGGATCATCATCACTGACGGCAATGACAATCCGGTTAACTTGTTGATGAGCTTGCAGCTTCGCAACCGTATGCTCCAGAATTGTTTTGCCGTGAATCGTCAAATACTGTTTCGGTTTATCGGTTAACATCCGGCGGCCAACCCCGGCGGCAGGAATAACCACTGAAATCTGTTCTTGAGTCATTTAGGGATGATCCTCGTTGATAACACGGTAAAATGTTTCTCCTTCTTTCACCATGCCAAGCTCATGCCTTGCTCTTTCTTCAATGGCATCCAGCCCCTGACGTAAATCATCGATTTCTGCATACATTTCTTTATTTCGTTTTTGTAAATTCACATTGACCGTATGCTGGGTTTGGATTTCATCAGAGATCCGATGAAAATCAGCAACACCATTTTTGCCAAACCACAATGAATACTGGAACAGCATTAAAAATAGAGTCAGTGTAACAGCAAATACTCGCATGACGCCCACTTGTGATTTCAAATAGATGATCGGGAAGTCTATCAAAACTGACCGAAAAGAACTTCCCTCTTATACCATAAGTCGCTTAAAGGGCAACTTGCTGACCGGCAGGTCTCACGACACAACGGTTCGCCACAATTAATAAGCCCAGTACAGTAAAATACCACCGAAAATGATGCGATAAATACCAAACGCATTGAATGTAAAGCGATTCAGAAAAGCGAGAAATACCTTCATGACCACCCACGCGGCGATATAAGACGTGATAAAACCGACAATCAGAGGTAATGCACTCTCACCTTGAAAGCTCTGATGATGTTTCCACAGATCCAAACCACTGGCAGCAAACATCACCGGCAAGGCCAGCAAAAATGAGAATTCAGCACTCGCTTTACGACTCACCCCTACAAGTAAAGCACCGACAATCGTAGAACCGGCCCGACTGGTGCCCGGTATCAATGCAAATACCTGAGCAATCCCAATCCAAATCGACTGTCGATAGGTGATCTGATCCAATGTTTCAGCCGTCGGAGCATGATTTTTCAGGAAACGCTCAACAATCAGAAAAATAATCCCACCAAGAATAAACATGATCGGGACCACCTGAATAGTAAACAAAGCTTTCACCTGATTTTGAAATAGAAAACCGATAGCTGCGATGGGTAAAAATGCGATAAAAACTTTGGTCCACAACGCAATATATCGGGGATGGAAACGTTCTTTATAATTCGTCAGCACCGCTAAAATCGCAGAAAGCTGAATAATCACTTCAAAAGCTTTATTTCCCTCAGTTTGGGGGATACCAAGCCAATCGCTGACAATAATTAAATGTCCGGTTGATGAAATAGGCAAAAACTCGGTAATGCCCTCAACCAAACCAAGTATAACACTATGAATTAATTCCATTACTTACTCTTCATGTTGGGAAAATCAGTTGCAGAGAACCAGAATTCTACAGGTTTCAAAACTTCTAGATTGTCAGCCTTCAGCCAAATTTGCCGAATACTTCGTCCATCACCCGGTAATACAAGCTCCGGGCATAGTTCAAAAAGCGGCTGAATCACAAACGGATATTGATAAATATCTTGGCGAGGCAACTGCGGGGCTTCGGAGCTAACAACATCACCAAATAAGATGATATCGAGATCCAGCGTCCGATCCTGATATTTTTGCGCATCAGGCTGCCGTCCCCAGTTTAGCTCAATATCCTTCAGCATTCTGACAAACTTGGTTAATGAAAGTTCTGTATGCATTTCAATCACTAAATTGAAAAATGCCCCGCCCTGAAAACCTTGAGATGGCGACTCATAAATTGTTGAAAGACGCAGTTGTTCCCCCAACTTTTTTAGCTCACTGACAGCGACTTCGACATGCTTATGCCGGTCGATATTGGAACCGACACCGACATAAACCAGCGTCATAGCTGTCCCCTTTCGATGACGACCCCAACCCCAGAGGCCTGAGGGACTGCACCGGGTTTGGTCAGACGGATCCGAATCCAAGGCACAGAAAATGTTGTCATGATTAAATGAGCCACTTCTTCAGCAACCCGTTCGATCAGTAGAAAGCGACCATTTTCAACATGTTGAATTATTTTTTGACTGACCTGCGCATAATCCAACGCATCGGCGACATCATCACTCTGTCCGGCCGGGCGATTATCATGCGCCATCTCAACATCAAAAACGAGCTTCTGCTTAATCTGCTGTTCCCAGTCGTAAACACCAATCGTTGTGACAACAACTAGCTGTTCTATAAATACTTTATCCATTGATTATCTCGCCATATTTCTATCTCAAATATTGAATTAAGATAAAAAATCGTCCTGTATTTTCACCAAATATGAACCCAAAGATGCCCGGCAAGCGAGCATCATAGCTGCATCACACATGATTGGGTCTAAAACCGTATTTTAAGATCATTTTGGTATATACCCAAGCCTCATTAGGATGACTTAGGTATAGTGATTATCATATACTTAAATGATTTCAAGATGCGAAATTAATATAGATTTTTATCGATATAAACAAACACCTAAACTTGCGTACAGCTCAGGGGCCAAATGACGCCATTGATACTTCTGATCATTATTTCAGCTTACCTGCTTGGTTCAATTTCAAGTGCTGTGCTCGTGTGTCGTTTATTCCGGCTTCCCGACCCCAGAGAGTCCGGGTCGCATAATCCGGGTGCAACAAATGTTTTAAGAGTCGGCGGGAAAAAAGCAGCCGTCATCGTTCTGCTATGCGATATGCTGAAAGGGACAATTCCGGTCTGGGGAAGCTACTTTCTGGGAGTCACGCCTTTTCTGCTCGGCGTTATCGCAATTGCCGCCTGTTTAGGCCATATTTATCCTATTTTCTTCCATTTCAGAGGGGGAAAAGGGGTTGCGACAGCATTAGGCGCAATCGCACCAATCGGACTGGACTTAACTGGCGTTGTGATGGCGACCTGGCTGATGACTTTGCTTATCTCCCGGTATTCTTCATTAGCGGCCTTGGTCACCGTATTCGTCGCACCACTATACACTTGGATGATCAAACCCAATTATACCCTGCCTGTCGCCATGCTATGTTGTCTGATTGTGTTCCGCCATCAGGAAAATATTAAACGTCTGCTCAACGGGACAGAACCCAAAGTCGGTGAAAAAAACTGATGACATAATGGAGGCCACTGCCTACCGACAGTGGCCTCTTTATTAGATCAGATTGAATTGGCAAGCTCGTCAGAAAAACTTTGCGATGTCATGTGCCAGTATAAAGTGTGTCGGTCATTCATCGACCAATGTATCGAAGAACCCCTGCAACGCTTGCGTCACGAACTCAGGTTGCTCCAGATTACTGATATGTCCCGCCTGAGGAATCACAATCAGCTGACTGCCAGCAATCGCATCTTGCATCAGATATGACTCTAACACCGGCCGGGGCTTATCCTGCTCACCCACCATAATCAATACTGGCAGTTCCAGATGATGGATGTCATCCAGCAGATCCCGGCGATCAAACACGATCTTACCGATTCGTGCGATATCAACAACCTGCGGACCCGATGTTGTCATCAAAAACGTTCGAAACGCAGTCACAAATTCGGGTTCTGGCCGTTGCTGTAAAGTATGGTCGGAGAAAAACATCGGGACGACCTGTGGAATAATGGACTCAGGAAAAGACTGCGTTGCAATTGCGGCATCAAGCATTGCAAAATATTTGGCATGCATCACTTCAGGTTCAAGCCCGATAAAGGTATCCATCAAAACCAACGCCTTCACCCGCTCAGGAGCCAGCAACGCTAATTCGCTTCCCCACATCCCGCCGACCGATAATCCGATCACAGAGAATGACTCAATCGCAAGATGATCCATGAGCGCCAACATATGTTCAGCATAATCTTTCAGCGAATGCACACCATCAGGGGCAGCGTCAGATTGACCATGTGACCATAGATCCGGAACGATACATCGATAATTCTGGCTCAACGCTGCAACTTGTGGCTGCCACATCTGACTATTCCACAGGTAGCTATGACCGAACAGCAACACCTCGCCCGTTCCGACATCCTGATAACGCATGATTTTGCCGTTCACTGTAAATGATTTCATTCGTTTGATGACCTTCTCTGGTGATTCGTATGATGTTGATTGGTAACGCTCAAGCATGTTTGCTCAGACATGAACAGCCTGAAGCTGATCAATCGGCCAGCGAGGTGTTGCTTGCACGGCAAGGCCAGAGACTTCACCATTTTTGAAGCGTTGCATCCCCGCATAAGCGATCATGGCACCATTATCGGTACAAAACTCAGTACGCGGATAATAAACTGCGCCACCGACTTTCTGAGCCAATTGCGCTAAATCGGCTCTCAGCCGCTGATTAGCACTCACCCCTCCGGCAATCACGATCCGCTTTAACCCGGTTTGCTCCAGTGCCCGACGGCATTTGATCACCAACGTATCACACACGGCTTCCTGAAAAGCATAAGCGATGTCTGCCCGGGTCTGCTCATCATCACCATGCGCAGCAATCGTATTGGCAGCAAACGTTTTTAATCCGGAAAAACTCATGTCCAGCCCCGGTCGGTCGGTCATCGGGCGAGGAAAACGAAATCGCCCCTGCGTGCCTTTTTCTGCCAGACGCGCCAATAACGGCCCGCCCGGATAATCCAGTCCCATCAGCTTTGCCGTTTTATCGAACGCTTCTCCGGCGGCATCATCAATTGACTCCCCGAGAATTCGATAGGCCCCAATCCCATTCACTTCAACAATCATCGTGTGTCCACCCGAAACCAACACGGCAACAAACGGAAATTCAGGTGGATTTTCCTCAAGCATCGGCGCAAGTAAATGCCCTTCCATATGATGAACCGGGACAGCCGGCACACCCCAGGCATAAGCAAGACTGCGCCCGATGGTAGCACCAACCAATAACGCGCCGACTAATCCGGGGCCGGCCGTATAAGCGACACCATCAATATCTTCCGGGCCGCAATTGGCTTCGGCCATTGCCGCCTGAATTAATGGAATGGTCTTCTTGACGTGATCTCTTGAAGCCAGCTCCGGGACAACGCCACCGTAGTCTGCGTGAAGTTTTATCTGACTATAGAGTTGATGAGCCAGCAAGCCTTGTTTATCATCGTAAATTGCAATTCCTGTTTCATCACAAGAGGTTTCAATACCTAATACACGCATAATTTTCCGGAAAACTTCCATCTCGACATCAAAATTGACGCCATGTTACCTCGCCTTCAGATGACAGACAAATTTTGTACAGAGATTCATCCATAAAATACTTTACAAAGCCTTTCCATTCGGATTAAAATTCCGCACCATTTTTGATTGTGCTGGTAAGTACCGGATGTATTCCGACTAAGCAAGACCAGCGTTAACGAATATCCCCTGAGGTGAAAGGCATATGCCAGTAGTTAAAGTACGTGAAAACGAACCGTTCGACGTCGCTCTGCGTCGTTTCAAGCGCTCTTGTGAAAAAGCAGGTATTCTTTCTGAAGTGCGTCGTCGTGAGCACTATGAAAAACCAACCACTGTTCGCAAACGCGCTAAAGCAGCAGCTCAAAAGCGTCACGCTAAGAAGCTTGCTCGCGAAAACGCTCGTCGCGTTCGCCTGTACTAATAACTCCTTCGGAAAGGAATGAGTTATGGCTCTGATTGACAAACTCAAAGAAGAGCAAAAACTTGCGATGAAAGCCAAGGATAAAATACGCCTTGGCACTATTCGTTTAGCCATGTCAGCAATTAAGCAACGTGAAGTCGATGAGCGGATTACGCTAACCGACAATGATATCGTTGCTGTTCTGACCAAAATGGTCAAACAACGTCGCGATTCTGTCGCACAATATGAATCTGCGGGACGACAAGATCTGGCAGATGCGGAAAGCAACGAAATCGCAGTTCTTGAGGAATTTATGCCTCAGGCATTAACTGATGATGAAGTGCTACAACTCATTGATGACGCAATTACCGCTTCCGGTGCTCAAAGTATGCAGGATATGGGTAACGTCATGGCTGTATTGAAACCGCAAATTCAAGGGCGTGCAGATATGGGAAAAGCCAGCAGCTTGGTTAAAAGCAAGCTGACTTAACCCACTCCTCTAAACATCAAGCCGTGCTATTCTATATGGCACGGCTTGTTTGTATACGCGCTAACATGTAAATTAGCTATCCACTGTAACATTAGCTATCAGGTCTTATGGCTGGGTATATTCCTCGAAATTTCATCAATGATTTACTCGCTCGGCTAGATATCGTCGATGTTATCGACGCTCGCGTCAAACTTAAAAAAAAGGGCAAGAACTATAGCGCTTGCTGTCCTTTCCATAACGAAAAAACTCCGTCTTTTAGTGTCAGTCAAGACAAACAGTTCTATCACTGCTTCGGGTGTGGTGTGCACGGTAATGCCATTGACTTCATGATGGAATACGAACGTTTAGAGTTTGTTGAAGCGATAGAAGAACTGGCAGGATTACTCGGACTCGAAGTACCGAGAGAAAAAGGGACAACGCCCTTTGATGCCCAGAAGTCACAGGCACGCAAAGAACAAAAACGCACCTTATATGATTTGATGGAACAAATTGCCCAGTTTTACCGTCATCAACTCAGACATACCAGCAGTAAGGTGGCAATCGATTATTTAAAAAATCGTGGGCTGTCTAAAGAGATTGTCCAAAAGTTTGGTATCGGTTATATCGCCGATGAATGGGATCTGGTCCATAAAAACTTTTCCCGCACACCAGAATCAGAGCAGATGCTTACCGCGGCCGGAATGCTGGTTGAGAATGACAACGGCCGTCGCTATGACCGCTTTCGAGGGCGCGTCATGTTTCCGATTCGGGATCGTCGTGGTCGTGTCATTGGCTTCGGGGGCCGGGTCCTCGGTGATGGAACGCCCAAGTACCTCAACTCACCAGAAACCGATATTTTCCATAAGGGTAAAGAGCTGTATGGTTTATACGAGGTCCTTCAGGCGCATCGTGAACCACCACAAATTCTGGTGACCGAAGGCTACATGGATGTCGTGGCACTGGCTCAGTATGGGGTTGACTACGCGGTTGCGTCGCTGGGAACCTCGACAACCAACGACCATTTGCAGGTACTGTTCCGGCAAACCAATGCAGTGGTGTGTTGCTATGACGGTGATAATGCTGGCCGGCAAGCCGCATGGCGTGCATTAGAGAATGCACTTTCATTGCTCAGTGGTAATAAAACCCTGAAATTTATGTTCTTACCAGACAAAGAAGATCCGGACTCATACATCCGTCAGCATGGTACAGAAGCATTCGAACACCAAGTTCGGCAATCGATGTCGTTCTCTGATTTTCTGTTTCAGGGTCTCATGGCCCGCGTGGTTGACAATAGTAGCCGGGAAGGTCGTTTTCGAGTTGTCCATCTGGCTGAACCGCTCATTAATCAGGTTCAAGACGAAGCGCTGAAAATTTATTTGTGGGAAGAATTGTCATTGCGCACTGGCCTTAGCGCCAATGCCATTCAGTCAGCATTGAATAAAAAGCAAATTTCGCAACAGACGCCGGCGATCCGCCCGCAAACGGAAATGAAGCGTACGCCGATGAGAGAAGTTATCGCTTTGCTTCTCCAAAATCCGAACTATGCTGATAGGATACCGGATCTTTCAAGTATCGCGACACTTGAGATTCCCGGTTTAAGCTTATTCATTGAGGTCCTTGAAAAATGTCAAAATTACCCCAATGTAACAACAGGCCAGCTACTTGAAAACTGGCGAGGTCATCGAAATGAACCTCTTCTGTCACGTCTTGCAAGCTGGGATATCCCACTGGTAGAAGACAATCAAGAAGAAATATTTTTAGACTCGCTGGATAAAATCATTACCCAGTGTGTTGAAAAACAAATTGAAAATCTGCAGGCAAAAGAGAGAAGCGTTGGTTTATCAGCTGACGAGAAAAGGGAGCTGCTAGCATTGATGCTAGATTTGAAAGCATAATCCCTTATTTATAGCCAACAAATGATTAATTTGTTAGAATACGTGGTTTGCATTCCGCATACTAATTCCGTCACTAGAAATGAAGTTGGATACCGTCTATGGATCAAAATCCGCAGTCACAGCTTAAATCACTTGTCCTTAAGGGCAAAGAACAAGGCTATCTGACCTACGCTGAAGTCAACGACCACCTCCCTGCAGAAATTGTAGATTCTGAGCAGGTAGAAGACATTATTCAGATGATTAACGATATGGGCATCAAGGTTGTAGAAACGGCCCCTGATGCTGATGATCTGGCTCTGAATGATGATACGAACATTACGGATGAAGATGTTGCAGAAGCAGCCGCAGCAGCTCTCTCCAGTGTTGAAAGTGAAATTGGCCGTACGACAGACCCGGTTCGCATGTATATGCGTGAAATGGGGACTGTCGAGCTTCTCACTCGTGAAGGTGAAATCGATATTGCAAAGCGCATTGAAGAAGGGATCAACCAAGTTCAAAGCGCTGTTGCCGAATATCCGGGAACCATTCCTTACATCCTTGAACAATTCGACAAAGTTGAAACTGAAGAGTTAAGACTGACCGATTTGATTTCTGGCTTTGTTGATCCAGACGCTGATGAAACAACATCACCGACTGCCACACATATCGGTTCAGAACTGACTGGTGCGGATCTGGAAGACGAAGATATGCCTCTGTCATCGAAGAATAAAGATGATGAGGAAGAAGATGAAGACGAAGATGAAGACAGTGATAGCAACGACGATGATGATAGTGACGAAGATGTCGGTATCGATCCTGAGCTAGCACAAGAGAAGTTCAACAATCTTCGTAACAAATACCGTGACTACCAGTTAGCCCTGAATGAATTTGGTGAAACGAATGAACAAACGTCACAAGCATCTGATCTGGTTCTGGATGCCTTCCGTGAGTTCCGCCTGACACCAAAACAGTTTGATAATCTGGTTGAAACACTTCGTGGTTCGATGGATCGGGTAAAAACGCAAGAACGCTTAATCATGAAGCATGTGGTTGAACACGCCAAAATGCCGAAAAAAGCGTTTATTACCGCCTTTACCGGTCATGAGTCTGACGAAAACTGGTTGGATACCCTTCTCGCATCTGACAAACCTTATGTTGACAAAATTCGTAAGAGCGAAGAAGACATCCGCCGTTCGATCCAAAAACTTAAAGCGATTGAAGAAGAGACCTCTTTAAGCGTTGTCCGGATCAAAGATATCAGCCGTCGCATGTCTATCGGTGAAGCGAAAGCACGCCGAGCGAAGAAAGAGATGGTTGAAGCAAACTTACGTCTGGTGATTTCAATTGCGAAGAAATACACCAACCGCGGACTGCAATTCCTCGATTTAATTCAGGAAGGGAATATCGGTCTGATGAAAGCAGTCGATAAGTTTGAATACCGTCGTGGTTATAAGTTCTCGACTTACGCAACTTGGTGGATTCGTCAGGCAATTACTCGCTCAATTGCCGATCAGGCCCGGACCATTCGTATTCCGGTCCACATGATCGAGACCATCAACAAGCTCAACCGAATTTCTCGTCAAATGCTGCAGGAAATGGGCCGTGAGCCACTCCCTGAAGAGCTGGCAGAGCGCATGCAAATGCCAGAAGACAAAATTCGTAAAGTGCTGAAGATTGCCAAAGAGCCAATCTCAATGGAGACACCAATCGGTGACGACGAAGATTCGCATCTGGGTGATTTCATCGAAGATACCACACTGGATCTGCCAATCGACTCAGCCACAGCGACTAGCTTAAAAGCTGCGACGCGTGATGTTCTGGCAGGCCTGACGCCTCGTGAAGCAAAAGTACTGCGGATGCGTTTTGGTATCGACATGAACACAGACCATACTCTTGAAGAAGTCGGCAAACAGTTTGATGTCACCCGTGAGCGGATTCGTCAAATCGAAGCCAAAGCACTGCGTAAATTACGGCACCCAAGCCGTTCAGAAACGCTCCGTAGCTTCTTGGATGAGTAATCTGATTTAAGTCAATGCACAAAAGGTGAGCAAATGCTCACCTTTTTTATTGTCTTTGATTTAAGTGAATAAAATATAAGCATATTTAGTCATCATTGAGGCTAGACAGTATAGGACGTATCCCCTATAATCGTCCGACTTAAGGGGCCTTTAGCTCAGTTGGTTAGAGCATCCGACTCATAATCGGCAGGTCCTGGGTTCAAGTCCCGGAAGGCCCACCAAATTTAAGACCGCAGTCATCGACTGCGGTCTTTCCATATCGATAACCCAATGATATCAATCCATAAAAATACTCAGGGTCTTGAGAAGCTCTGGTTCTTTTCCTAGAATCAACAATTTAAAATCGCTTTAATAGTCATACTGGCCTGTCAAAACACTTCTGGAAAACGTTCTAATTCCCTCTCCTTAACCTAAAAATGTTTCAGCGACATGGTTTATAGACAACTCAGTTGACCACCGACACTATCCTGAACAACGTATATACTTCAGATAAGTGAACGCAGTGAAGGAGGCAGACCATGGGAATATCTCAACACGACATGACGGATCTATTCGAACAGCTTGGTTTAGGCAGTTCACCGGACGAAATTAAGGACTTCGTGAAGAAGCATCGGTACACTCGGAATTCGACACAGCTCCATAAAGCAAGTTTTTGGACCGCTTCCCAATCTGCTTTTTTAAAACAGGCAATTGAGGAAGATGCCGACTGGGCTGAGTTGGTGGATCAACTCGATGTCATGCTACGAGACGAATGAATGAGTGATTGAATCAATATCCTCCTGAAAAGGAGGATATGTTAGGAAGGCCCAACAAAGAAAAAGGCCGGAAATTCCGACCTTTACACATACCCGGGTACAATACCGAGTGCGGCTTATTTGGATTCAAACGAACCTAAATCAGGTGCCTTGCCATTGTAATTGAGGCCGACATCTGTGCCAGCATCAATCAGTTCACTTCCCGATTTCAAATGGAAGAACTGAACAACAGGTAAGCTACCATCACTTTGGCGCTCAGCCAGTAAATCATCGATGTTAATGCTTGCGAAGTCAGATGATGAAAACGAAAGACCATCCTGCCAGCTATTATTGGTGATGTTGGTTGAACCAGCACCAAACTTATCCCGGTTATCACCATCTAAAGAAATACTGTTTTTGATGGTCAGACTCTTCAGTTGACGTGAGCTGCCATCACCTAAACCAAAGTTACGGTTATTGCCATAAGCAATTGCATTGTAAATCGTAACTGTGCCCCGGTTACTATTTTGGTCGTAACCATCCGCAGTATTCCCCGCAGAGATCGTATTAATATACACACCGTTGTGTGCTAAATCTTTACCATCACTTCCGCCGGTTTTAAAACCGTTACCATCCCCGGCACCTTTCACACCATTTTTCTGATAACCATTTCGAATCATCCAGGTGTATTCCAGCGTTGTGGTCACAGAGCTGCCGTTATCACGCAGGTAACCATCAAAACCGTCATCCAAGTTATTCCATGCCCGGCAACCGTAGAAGTAGTTTCCGCTTCCCACAGTTAGCTTGGCAGCAAACCCATCGGCATTTTCAAGCGTTGAATCGGCATTGTAGTAAGAATCAGAGTTCTTGATGAAGTTGTAAGCAGCCCCACTACTGATTTGCAGCCCCGTATCTGAGTTATCATAAAACTTCATGAACTCGATCGTATTATGCGAACCTGTCAGGTACATCCCATTGTCACCTGCCTTTTTGATATCGAAGCCATATAGGTGCCAATAGTCTCCACTCAGTTGGAAGCCACGGTTGGTACTTTTCTCTGACATCGCAGAGAAATCAAACACCGGGCGTTTATCGCCGGGATAAGCACTCAATACAATCGCTTTCGATGCCGTACCACTATGTTTAATCTTGATGGTCTCTGAGGCATAGTATGTACCGCCCCGCATATAGATAACATCTCCGGCTTTTGCGTCGTCGATCGCAGCAAGCAGTCCTGCCAGTGTAGAAACGACGGTGGCATCAGAATCAACATGTTTGATAAAAGAGGGATAGCCATTCGTTAACGGCTCACGGTTCGCTCCCGCAAGTTGAGCAGCAACCGCTGTCGGTGCAGCCGAAGAACTTGAAATATCCGCAGATGAAGTACGACCAGAATCAGAACCGGAAGATCCACACGTTCTTGTGACAGGCTCAAGCCACCAGCGTTGAGAGCTAATACCGGCATCTTGGTTTTGATAGATATCAGAACCTTCCGTTGATCCGGCAACGGTCAGCAACAATGCCGAATTCGCATTGATGATCTTATAAGTTCCCTGATAAGCACCTGATGTCACCTGAACCAGTTGCCACTCCTGACTTGACGAATGGCGGTAGGGATTCTGTCGGACAGTCGCACCATTACTTTTTGAACCGCCTTCTACAGTGACCGCATACGAGGTATCGGAAGCCTGAATCGCCCAATAACCATTACTTTGCTGATTCAGTATAAATCGTTGAGAATCACTCCCCGTATTTTTTTGGGCTGCGATATTCGCTTTTTTGGCAGTGGATTCCGCGGCAACTAACATGTCAGCACCGGAATTGACAATTTTATACACAATGCCGTCTACGGGTTGATCTGTGCAGTAATCTGCTGCATAAATCGGCCCACTGAGCATGACAGAGCCCATCACACCAGCAAGCAAAATATGCCTATTTTTAACATTATAAACTTTCACAGTTATGGTTCCTTCTATGTTCACACATAATGTAGATATTTCACAATATCGATCAGTAACAGCATCGATCAGTAACAGCCGCAAAAACTGCTTACGAATAGTGCGGATTCATATATTAATTTGATTACTTATCAAGATAAGAAGTGTATAAGAATTAAACAAAAATACAAATAAATGAAATATCGTTTTATTTTTTAATTTAAAAAATCATAGCAAATGTCACACATTTATTCGTTTCAATATATCAGTAAGACATCTTTTTTTGTGCAGTGCATCTCAGATTGCCAGATTATCTCAATAACATTCACTCAAATAATGTTTTCAATATAATTCATCAAAAACAACAAGCCTACCCATTTTGAATTAAATGGACAAGAACAATTGAATATCAAACAGTTTTAATGATAAATAAAACATTAAAATAAGAGTAATATGGAATAAGCCACAACAATTCTATGATCTATCATTTAATTCAAAATATGAATTATATGAAACCAGACAATTGAAATATATTCACCAAAATCATATTAGAAAATAATAAAATAAAACCATCATAATCATTTTGAATATAATGAATCTGTACACAAAAAGATGAAATATTAAAATTCACCCACCAAACAGTTCATAAGATATGACGCCATCACCGAGTTACTCCCCTGACATACAGAATAAATCAATCGTTTTTAGTCGTTTACCTTGGGTATAAGGTTATCAGCGTCGAATTCGTACGACATGAGCCAACGACTTAATCATATCATTAAGGACAAATATTTGCCCTTAATGACACGGAGTCCCTCGCCTTAAAAGGGTATATCCTCAATAGGGTTGAATGAAATCGTGCGAATAGAAGAACAGCACAAAATCAAACGTCTTGCGAGGGAGACTGAGAATAGCAAGTCTATAGACGAGTATATGGTTATAGCGCACCTCGACAATATGAGACCCATACCTGATCACTACCACAGCCACTATCTACGACACAATCGAGACTTTTCTTTTGTACCTGCATGGACAGCAGCCACGAGTAAAACTCTTTAAAATGCGGCTTATCCATATTGAGCCGAAAATACTGAGGTCTAACCCCAGAACATCGGCCTTGATTTGTACCATTTAAATAAAAGCGACCATCCGTGCCCATATGGATATAATTAGGCACACCTAAACTAATCCATCCTTTTCCATTTCCTTGTGCATCCAAAGCGAATACATTTACATGCACACCCAGACAAATGATAAAAACCAATAATTTTTTCATTGAGACTCCCCAAATAATATCAATCGTTTGAATCGGAGCGTGTATCACATCAAAGCGCTCCTGGCGCGATATTATCTAGATAACACAACATAAACAAAAGCATTCATATGAAATTAATTGGATTTATCTCATAAAATCAGTGAATAAAAATGATCAACCGAGACGTGGACAGATGAGAAAACTCATATGCATGATCAGAGATGCAAAACCGAGGAAGTGAATAGCGGGATAATAGTGAAGCATAAAAGATGCGTGATAGCAGATGAATTCGTCATATCCACTCACGCTTTTTACGCCGAAAACGTCTCTATCGCTATGGCCAAGCCCGCTTTTTACCACCATTGGCTTTAATCAGTTCAATCGCTTTCTTCGACTTATCTTCAATTGAACGCAGACTTCGGGTCACGTTCTCCTGAAACTCAGCTTTATTTTGGCCCGGTAGCTCAGGCGGTGTGGATGCTGCAGATTGTAATTGGTGGATCATTTGAACCAATTGCTTATTCTGAGCTTCCAGCGATTTCACTTTCGCGGTCAGCTCCCGAAGCATGGCATTCTGCTCTTGAATTCGAGATTCTATATTATTGAAAGACTGGAGTATTTGTCCGATATTTTGCTCTGTCATCAATCTGTCCGATTCAACCTACATGCCTAAAGTGTAGGTCAAACTGAATGACTTATTGAAACAATCTGCATCATTACCACGATGATCATCGAAATCCCCGATCAATGCGGTTCAGGAATCATTGCGACCAATCTATCCACGCTGAACCGTTTGTTGAAACGGGGGCATCGTTTGATGCCCCCGGAACAATCAGCTAGTGCTGAGATTCATGGTAATCATCTTGCGCCTGATAATAATTATCCTGAAAGGCCAGACTTCCCCACATGGCGTAAGCGTGCGCTCTCTCGACGATAGAATCGGCAACCGGATGGTCGGTTAAGGTATCGTGTTTCGGATCATACTGATAAGTGGTAATCCCCTGCTCGGGACGAATCACCACCACTTGATTGTCGGCCGTCATCCACCCAAAGTTCTTATCCCGTTGCATCAACGCCCGCTGCTTACCGACCGGAACTGTTTTGGTCATATCATTGCCGACCATCGGATTGACGCTAGTGATCCCAGCCAGAGAGAGTAGCGTTGGTGGCAGATCAATCTGACTGACCAAACGATCATCGAGTCTGTGTTCAATACCGCCGCCAAAGATGATCGCCGGAATTTTAAAGTGACCAATCGGCACTGGTAAGTTACCACTGGTACGAGCGTCATGGTCAGCAACCGCCACAAAGATCGTATCATTCCAGTACGGAGACTGCTTCGCCTTCTTCACAAATTGACCTAAGGCATAATCGGCATATTTGACGGCATTTTCCTGCGTGTTTTTCGGCTGGTTATACAGTTCGAACGGGCTATCCGGAAACTCATACGGCGTGTGATTGGATGAAGAAAAAACTAAGCTAAAGAAAGGCTTTCCCTGCGCATCCAGTTGAGTAAACTGCTCATCTGCTTTTTTGTACAAGTCGGTATCGGAAGCGCCCCATGAGCCCACAAATTCAGGTGACTTAAAGGTTGGAAAATCTTGCATATCCACAAAGCCATTACCGAGGAAAAAGCTCTTCATATTGTCAAAATGGCTCTCTCCACCGTAAATAAACTGAGTATGATAGCCTCGCTTTTTCAGCAAATCGGCAATGGTAAAAAAGTTGGTCTGACTCTTACCCAGTTTCACGACAGCACGCGCCGGTGTGGGTGTAAATCCGGTTGTCACGGCTTCGATCCCACGAACCGAACGGGTTCCCGTGGCATACATCCGGGTAAAAGCCCAGCCTTCATCGATTAAGCGATCGATATTCGGCGAAGCATTAATTCCCCCGAGACGACTGACAAATTGCGCACCATGACTCTCTAATAACAAAATCACAATATTCTTTGGTTTGCCCTGATATTGCGCCTGATGACGAGCCAGTGTTGGTCTGTCGCCCGGTACAAAATCTTGAGGCTCAACATTCATCGAGGCTTTCACCTCTTCGATAATTTTGTCTTTGGCCATCTTCGGATAAAACTGAAATGCACTCGCTTCGGAGCCCATCTGTTTCGCAGCAAAGATCACCGAATAAGAAGAGTTTAAAGCGAAATCATTCATCAATGGATCACTGGAAAACGCCACCATCGCCGGGTTCATCGGACGATGTTCAAAACTCGATCTCGCGCCCATCACACCCAATGCAACCACAGCAACAGCAATCACCGGACGCCAATACCAACGCGGGAAAACAAGGCCAGTCACCAATTTTTTCGACCAGCGCCAGCCGATAAAAATCGTCAGTACTGATGTAATCAGACCAATCAACAGCTCCAGTTTATAGCCGCTCCACAGCATGCCGAACACTTCTTTCGGATAGATCAGATACTCGATGAATAAACGGTTAGGCCGTAAGTCATATTCCTGAATAAACGGCACCGTTGCGACTTCCATATACACAACTAACCATAATCCGGCAGTCAGCCAGAGACGCAGAATCATATGCCAGCAACGTCCAATCAGATGATCACCTGAAAAAAGAGCAGAAAGAAGTGCAGGTAAGACCAACAAGTAACAAACGGACGACACATCAACCCGTAAACCGCCCAAGAAAATATTTCCCCATCCCTGAACATCATTCACACGGTCAATCTGCCATAATGACAGCCCCAGACGAGAAATCGTAAAAAGAACAATAAAAACAACCGCAGCACTCACAACCGGATACAACGGCCCCAGCAAAACTTTTACTTTATTCAATGTCCATTCCCTCAAAGATATACGAATGTTCTCCTCTGACAAAAATGGCCGTCAAGCATCATTTCCGGATCAGAATCCAACACCTTGTCGTCATTCGACCAACAAATCTTAAATAAATTCAGATAAATCACATATATAAAACCAAACCCATATCCATTTCAGAGCAACATAGGCTGGGCAAAATAAGCTACACACGGCCGTTCAAAACATATATTGAATGAGGCAGCTAATCCCTAAATATAGAAAAGCTTACCTAAAAGACAAAGACCTAATCGATTTATAAGACCGATTCTCGCAGTAGCATCACACAGGCAGGCGCACTGAGATCTGAGCTGCAAATGCCCGATGTCTGACGTCGGGCATTTGCAACAAGACCGTCATCAGAACGTCACCGGTATGACATGAAAGCCTCATAAAACTGAAGCGCATCTGCAACAAAACCACCCTAGCATGGGGATCATCATCATGATTCGAGGTTGATATGATAGCGAACAGTCCTTTTAAGCTCCCCAAGAAGACACCATTTGGTGTCGGTGAACACATTGCGGAATGGGCAACAGGCTTGACGCAGTTAGATAAGTTCTATGCGCAACGTCCGGCAAACTGCGATACCCAAACCTTTTTAAGATTCACGCTGGAAATTCTGGGTATCGATTATCGGGTGATTAAAGGTGCCTTAAATCATATCCCCGCGTCTGGCCCGACGGTCGTGGTCGCTAACCATCCACTCGGATGTGTTGAGGGCGTCATTCTGGCTGAAATGCTGTTGCAAATTCGTTCTGATGTACAAATTCTCGCTAATCACTATCTGAAAACCGTTCCCGAGTTGGATTCACTGTTTATCGGGGTCGATGTCTTCAATACCAATCAGGCACAACAGGCAAATCTGAAGGCCATGCGCACAGCGCATCGTCATCTGGAACAGGGTGGCTTACTGTTGATTTTCCCTGCCGGGGAAGTGTCTCATCTGGTCGATATTAAACAACAACGGCTACAGGACAAAGCGTGGAGCACGTCTGTCAGCCGCTTAATTAAAAAACACCACGCAACGTCAGTGCCTATCTTTATTAACGGGCAAAACTCCAAGCGTTTCTATATGGCAGGCAAAATTCACCCGCTGTTGAGAACGCTGATGCTCGGGCGCGAACTCCTCAATAAAAAATCCCGCGCCATCGAGATCGCGATCGGTCAGCCGATTCAGTACAAAGAAATCACCCCACTGAACGACGAGCAGTTAGTCAATTACTTGCGTTTCAATACATATCTGCTCGATCCGGCGACACAAAAACAGCGTAATAAGCAAGATGGTGATCTCACTCTGCCTCCCGTTGCGCCACGTTTACCGCTTGATGACCTGAAAAGTGATTTGGCCCGGTTATCCGCTGAAGAACATCTCTTGCAATATAATGAGTTTGATGTGTATTGCGCCAAAGCAGCGTCAATTCCCTGCATCATGCACGAAATCGGTCGCATCCGGGAAATCAATTTCCGTCACGTTGGTGAAGGAACGGGGCTGGCACTGGATATCGATAAGTTCGATCGGCATTACTTCCATCTGTTTATCTGGGATCGGGAAGCTGATGAACTGGTCGGCGCCTATCGATTAGGTCTGGTCGATGAACTGATGGCGGAACATGGTCTTGCCGGGCTGTATTCCAGTACTTTGTTCAACTACGACCCTCAATTTATCCATCAGATGGGTAAATCCATTGAAATGGGCCGTTCAGTAGTGGCACAGCCTTATCAGAAAAGTATGGCATCCCTGTTACTGCTCTGGAAAGGGATCGCCACATTCGTGACCCGTCGTCCACAGTATACCCATCTGTTTGGTCCGGTCAGTATCAGTAATGAATATAGTGATGACGCCCGCCAGTTACTGGCACAAACCATGACTTTAAATTACTACGACCCGGAACAGGCACAGTTGGTTAAACCGACCAACCCACTGCCGACGCACAAAAATCATGACTGGAATATTCATCTGCTCAGTGCACTGGCTGACTTACAACTCTTGTCTAAAGTCATTGCCCGGATTGACGAAGGAAAAGGCGTACCGGTTCTGTTACGTCAATACTTAGGCCTGAACGGTAAGTTCGCCTGCTTCAATGTTGACCCTGACTTTCATGATTCACTGGACGGCCTGATTGTGGTTGATCTCCGTCAGGTTTCAGAAAAAACCTTAACCCGCTATATGGGCAGCGCACCCGCTCAAGCCTATCTGGCGTATCACGCCAAATAAAACAGGATCACATTCCCGGAGTCAGTCCGTCTCCGGGGATGGCCCTTCAGACCTATTCTCATCATACTCGATACAGATACTTTCCCCCGCTGACTCCGAAAACTGCAGCGACATTTTGATCGGAGTATTGTGAGACCACCAGCGCGATTTTTTGGATAAAGTCACCTGTGGCGCAGACTTGGTGGTGTCCTGTTGCCCGCGTTGTTCAAGGTAAGCATTTAACTCAAGAGACAGACGTTCTATTTTGAAAAAACGACACGGACACAACATATATAACGGAATCCATTGAATCTGATAACGAATTCCTTCATCCGTGATACAGGGCATTTTTATTCCCACAGGCTTGGCCGTCATGAGCGCGTCGTCACCGACGGAAAAATAATCCTGAAGCGGTGAATATTTTTCATCTTCCGCACGCGCCTTGGCCCGGAGCATGTCTCGCATCAGCCATTCCGCCAGAGTGCCGGGAGATTGGGATTTCGCCTTCATCGACTTTACTTTCATCGCTCACACCTTGATCCCGGTTAGCCACGATTGATTTTCGGCCGTTCACCTTCGGCTTTCAGCCCGTTAGTCACCATTTGATACTGACGATACTGTGCCAGCCCCTGACGATAGACAGGGTAACTACTGATCGATAGTGCCACTGAGCTATGGCAAACCGGACACGAAAAATGCGCACCGGATAACAGCAGTTCCGGTTCAATGTAGATGATGCTCTTCTTACCGTTTTCAAGGCAAGTCGGACAAGGCAATTGCGTATTCATAACGATCCCTCTGAATATCCTTGGTATGTTTTCTGTACATTCTCTGTACATGACAGGGAAGAGAAAAAGAAATCTGATTGAGCAAAAAGGGCCAGCTCCAGGGCATAGACTAGAAGGCTGGCCAAGTGAGGTTTGGTCATCACGACGGTGATGATTCTCCGTTTTGGGTGATCATAATCGGCGAAATATTGTCGGTATAAGCCTTAATGATCACGCCCACGCCTTCAGGCAACGGCAATTGACCGGCATGAACCTTGACGTCATAACTCGCTTTATTACTCTTTTCATACTTTTCCGTATTACTGTTGCTCTTTTCAGAAGATTTCGACACGCTGCCACTCACACTGGCGGAGAAAGGGCCGTAGCCAATCTTCGCTTCAAAACTCCCCTGAGCGCTCATGCTCTCTTTTTCTTGCTGGCTTTGTTCATTCGAGAAGCTTGATTTCACTTCCATATTAAATTCAATACTGACGTCATCTACAGCCAGTGCATTGAGAGGTAACAGGGTCAGTAGCGGAATCGAAATCGATGATTCGGCGGTATCCGTACTGACGGTCGATTTCCCTTCATCCTTGCCTTTGGTCGTGGTAATGATCGGGCGTTTAAGTTTGAGCTCAACCATCACCGGCTGATATTCAGAACGTGACTCGTCGTCCTTATCACCGCCGCCCCCCTTAACGGCCTGCTTACTAAAACAGCTATCGAGCATGAACTTTACCTGCGTCATTGCCATTTTATTGTTCGCCTCAGCCGCGGCCATCAATGGCCCGCCGATCAGATCTCCCATCGGAAGACCACTAAATTGTTGTGCCATTGAGACCAGACCCGGCCCTGAAGTGACTGCCATAAAGACTCCTTATCTGTATGTAAAGTAAACGTCTGTGCTATAGTCATCACAGACATGGTTGTCGCAGATTAACCCGGTACTTGCGCCCGCAGCGCCCTTTCATAACCATCAACGATATATTTCAGCCCGTCCGGGGTCTCCATCGCCGCGATTTTTACTTCCAGCTTCGCTTTACCGCCGTGACCCTGATTGGCGCCTTCTTCTGCCATCTCTTTGGCTTTGAGAGTCCGTTTAGGAAACGAAACCTGCAACGCATCGCCGTTGACACTGAGCTCCAATTCAGTGGAAAAACTCATTTCCTGCAGTTCAACCTGAGATAACGGGATCAGCGTAATCAACGGAACGTTCACCGTCTGTACCGCCGGCCCGTTGCGAGTCACGGTCGGATACTGCATCGCCACCATTTTCGGTTTAAGAATCGGAATGTCGCTCCCATACTCACCATGCATAAACCGTTTCGATATATCATCCGGCGGAGGTGGATTTTTCTCGGTACGCTTTGGTGTTTTACCCTCGACTTTGGCATCGGAACGGCCAATATCTGCCATATGTGTGATGTCTTCATCATCCTCATCTGCCGGTTCAAAGAACCGCTCCAGAAGATCGAGATTTTTCTGAATCAGCGCCTCTCCGGCTGAAGCTGTCGCCACATGAATCGAATGGACAAACTCTTCTAAGTTGATCATGCATCTCTGTTCCGTTAGTTCACATAGGCTCAGTATGGTGATCGCCACTGAAAAGTTATCGGTTGAATACAGGAACTTTCAGGTCAAATCGATGAAGGGTTGAACCGATAACGGGCTGAACCGATAACGGGCAGGATGCTCAAATTCAGCGCTCACATGTTCGCTCATCGTCAGTGGTTTCACCGTCAAAAAAGCGATTTTCTCCAAGCCCTGACATCGTGAATACGGTGTGATCACGGGGAAACTTGAGGGGAAACGTCAATGAAGCGATTGGTGGAAATATTAAAAACAAAGAGTCGGCCCATCCTGTTAGGGCTGGCAGGTATTGCATCCGCATCCGTCATTCCGGTCTGGCAAATCTATTTTGTCGAAACCTCGGATGTCACACTCGAAATCACCGGCATTCAACGGATCGAGTCGGATCATCTTAAAACCACACTGGATACGGATGAGCTCAAATTGCTCGAACCTTATATTCCCGAACGACTGCGCTATGAATATAACCCACAAGGCGAGAAAGGCGATAAAATCGACTACCCTGAATTCACCGTATCCACCTTAACCAATGCGTATGATGCTGCCCGTCAGGATCTGAAAAATATTGCAGAAACCCGCGCTAAGCTGGAGCAATACATTGCGACCATCAATGCTTATCTCGACCCGAAAGATCATGAACATCTGCTGAGCGAATTCCGGGTTGGCGAAATGAAACAGTGGACACTCAGCAATTATATGGACGACTCAGAAGCCCATTACTATGAACAACAAGTGCTCACTATCACCCGCAACTATGCCGAATTGAAGTTTACCGGCAAACAAACACCCCAGTTTAACCTCCCTGCGCTGAAGTTTCTGCTTTCAGATGTGAGAGATGATCTCAGTGATGTGATTGAACAAAACAATCAGCGGCTGGAACAGTTGCGGGATAATATTCGTGGTATCGAAGCTCAGCTCAACAAATTAAAAGCCGAAAAGTATCACCAATACAGCTATTTCACCCTCGACGTGGTCGCCGGTAATATTGGCCGGGTCAGCACTTCACTCCGTCCGGTGGCATTAATGCGGGTACAAATCAGTGGCAACAATTATGTCGATGTACGTTTACTGATGGAGGATTATCAGAATAACGCGGAGCTACCACCAGCCTCGACCAAAGTCCTCCATTATCGCTCCGCTGAATTAAATCATCTGCCCAATGACGATCGCACGCTGGTGAATACGTTTTGGGGAAGTACCGGTCTTGCCAGAATACTGACGCTCGATACCAGCGAGCATATTTATGCCTCAAACACTATCGCTTTTGCCGATAATCAGAACCAGAAAGTAATGGTTGATAAGCTGAAAAAAGCCGCTGGATATTTTTAATAAATAATATAATTATCACATTTTTTATTTATCATACAAAACAAACAGTTAAATATTTAAAGAGTTCCTATATCATCCTCCTACAATTAACAATGAGGTATAAAAAATGAAAAAGATGAGTGCCGTATTACTCGGACTAACGGTTGGATTTTCTGGCATGGTCAGTGCAGCCACGACTAATTTTTCCGGATCGTGGAAATTTAATGTCAATGGTTTTACCTACGATGTAGAAATCTCACAAGACAAATTACTGGTCGAAGGTACAATGGTAAGCACCAATGCCAACGAGCCCAACAGTAAAATTGTCGGCTCAGTTGCCGGTAATACAATTATGTTTTCCAGAGATGTGTCTCCGCTGTTAGAGACACCACAAAACTACGTTGGATATATGTTTAAAAAAAGCGGCAGTAACAATGTAATGGCAGGAGAACTGTATAATATGACAGTCCATAACACCTCATCAGATAAATATGGATGGTATGCCACTAAGGTTGAATAGTTGATTCTGTAAATACCTTTAATCATTGACTTAAGTAAGCCAAAAGTGGCTTACTTATTTTCCTCTAGCAACATCATCAATTCCCCTGATTCATTCCCAATTTCCCCCAATCATTTCCTGAACAATTTCATTACTGTGACCTTGTATTCACCCATATGAGACAAGGAGCGAACCATGCAAGAGCTGGAACTGACGGCATCAGTCGGCAACGGTGCGGACAATACCCCGGAAGATGTGTTGAATATCCAGAAAGCCCTGAACCGAATTGCCGACAAAATCGGCCTTTCAACACCGTTAACCGAAGACGGTAAAATCGTTGATCCCCATGATCAATCTCCGACCTGTCATGCCATCGGGCTGTTACAAACCTCCCTGTTAGGCTATCGGCACCCTGATTATCGGATCGACTGTGGCGGTAAAAGTGAACAGGCACTCAAACAGGCTCTCCTGCCGACACCGGCTTATATTCCTGATCTGGCGCTCCCGGAATCCGCCCCGCAAAGAGGACTCAGCGAACAGGATTATCAGGATGCCGGCGCAATCCTCTCGTGTGAGATTGCCGCGATCAAAGCCGTCTCAGATGTCGAATCCGCCGGCAGCGGGTTCTTTGCCTCCGGCGCACCTTGCCTATTGTTTGAAGCACATCAGTTCTCTAAATACAGCGGCCATCGCTTTGATGATTCCCATCCGAATATTTCTGCGCCGAAATGGGATCGCTCACTGTACGCCGGGGGAGAAAAAGAGTACGAGCGTTTACAGCAAGCGCTGACTCTGGATCGGGAAGCTGCATTGAAATCCGCCTCTTACGGACGCTATCAGATCATGGGGTTCAACCATCAAAGTGCCGGTTATAATGATGTCGAAAGTTTTGTCCGGGATATGTTTCTGGCAGAACGTCATCATCTGATGGCCTTCGTTCATTTTATTCAGTCTAATCCGAAATTGCTCAGTGCAATTCAGTCCCTTGACTGGGCAACCTTTGCCCGTTACTACAACGGTCCGGGGTATGCGGAAAACCACTACGATGAAAGGCTCCGACAAGCTTATGAACATCATCGGGAATAAATAAAACCATTGGTGATTGGTTCACCTTATCACGGCAAAAACGACCCGATCACCGCTACGGATGAAACCATATAAAAGGAGAACACCCGTGTCATCAGATATCATTTTGAAAACGCAGCAGCTCAGTCAAGAGATTGCGTCAACCTACCCTTTGGACGCCATGAAGATGGACGCCTACTGGGCAGCTCTGAACGATTTACAAGTGAAGTTTTATCTCCAGATCACCGGGCTGGATTTTCTCGGGGAGCCCGATGGAGATGAGTCCATCACGATCACTAACCGGGGCCATGCCATTTGCGATATCAGTCAGTGGCGGATCAATGCCGGAAACCCTCATCAAGACTATATTTTCCCCGAGGACACCCTGCTCCGGGGCGGTGAATCTGTCACGGTTTATACCCAGCCCGGTGCCCGACATAGTTTTAATTCAAACCGCTCGATCTGGAACAATCATGGAGATACAGCCACGCTGTTCAATCATAGCGGCGAAGTCATCTCAACCTGGCTTTACGGGAAAGCGGCTCATATGCATGTGATGATATCTAACGTGCACTATAAAGGCGATGAATTCAGAACTGAGGGTGACGAATATGTTGAATTACGTAACACCTCCGGAGATCGTGTTGATATCACCGGGTGGCAGCTCACCGCCATGAGTAATACACACAGCTTTACCTTCCCGTCGGGGGCGATTATTGAACCCTCGGGGACGGTCCGGGTTTATACCAATCGTCCCCCCAGTGCTGCGAATGAATATAGTGTGAATAGCCCGACAGCGATCTGGAACAATCGCGGCGGGATGTGCGCGCTGTCCGATTACCTTGGATGTGAGATTGCTCATTTTGCGTATTAATCATGCAATAACCACCATGCAGCCACATCGTTACAGACACAAATGAGTGCTCATCAATATGGTTATTCGCGCATTCAGCCGGCGCTCCTCCGGGGGCGTCACTTCAGACACGCTATCGAGTGCTGATAAAACAGCACCAACCGCGGCCCTGATCGAAACACAGACGCTGATCAACGATGGCATCCGTCTGTTGCATTATGTTGCCCGTTCGGGGGACTTGAATGTTGATCCGGAAATCGCCGCCGGAATTATTAACGCGCAAAACAACCTGCACAGCCGCAATTGGGGGGAAGAGGATGAAAACCGCCTGCTGCGTTGTTATGACAAACTCGCCAGTCAGGTCTGGCCGGTAACCGTCGAGAGTATCAAAGCCGTCGTCCCCAATGCCGTCAACGGGCAAATCGAATCCCCCCGGGCCAACCGCACTATTATCTGGTATCGCCGTTACACCGTGTTTACCCTGATCATTCTGCTCAGCGTGCAGATCTATTACCTGTTCGGTTACGGACTCACACAGACTCTGTTGCAATATACCCATTTATCCTTGTCATCAACGTCGGTAAAACAAGAGCAATCCCCCCCGGTGTCGCCACAAAACAACAAGCTCTACGAAAATCATCTCCGCGCCAGTTATCAGTTATTACAACACTGGAATCAGGTTTGGATGTTCGGCAACGATTTTCAACTGTCACCGACCGATCAGCAGATCCCGCCCGGTCAGGAAGAACAAACCATCCACTTTGCCACCCATTTGATTGCCGCCCAGTCCGTCCTGCAAATGTTACAAAACTATATCCTGCCGCTCATGTACGGCTTGTTGGGGGCTTTTATTTTTGTCCTGCGTAGCCTGCTGCAACAAATCAGAACCCTGACTTATACCGCCAGCCGCGAAATCGGCTACCGCCTGCGGCTGACACTCGGCTGTCTGGCCGGCATGATCACCGGTTGGCTGCTCAAACCCGAAGTCGGCACGATGACCCTTTCACCAATGGCACTGGCCTTTATCGCTGGCTACAGCATTGAAGTCCTGTTTAGCGCACTCGATATGATCATCGACAACATTCGCAAGAAAACCCCGGACACCAAAGATTCAACCCCGCCTTAGATTTTCTCATCGGTCAGTGTGTCTGTGGCGTTCGAGCAATCCTCCCACAAAAAAATAAAACACTATGAACCAACCATCGCCACCAGCACACAAATCAAAATATCAGCTTAATCAGGCAACAATACTTATTTATCTATAAATAATGACCAACTTAAAAATAATAATGGCCTCTTTAAATTTAAAACCAAACAAATGTAACAAAATATTTCTTGACATATAAACACAAAAGTATAATTTATAAAACCCATTGAAGTGAAATTAGATGCACTTCATATTGATTATTTAAACAATTAGATTCATTCTTATTTTTGGTATTTACCCGACAATGAAAGCATTCACATAAATTATAAATCGAACATAAAGGTTCGTATTATTCATAGTGTTAATATTTTTAATATGTGTATTTTTATGAATGCATATAGGCATCAATATATTTAAATAAATAAAAAAATAAATTAAATATAAAAAATTACAATATAAGATAGTTCTAATTTAAATAATTACTTTTATTACATTGATAAAAAAATTTGTATATAAAAGTATTATCAATAAGTCGTTACCATTGAATATATAAAATAATTAAACTTACAGGAATTCGTCAGTATGAATCGTACAGAAGGCTATGCTGTTTCGTGCGCCCAAGAAGCCATGTGGTTTGTCGATGGGTTTAATTCAACCAGCCGGGAGAATGAACTTAGGGTTGCATTTAAAATTGAAAAACAAACAAATATAGATTATTTGTGTCAAAAAATTATTGATATAATTAATCAAAATTCAGAATTAAGAAGTTACTTCCGAACCGATGATTCTGGATTATTAAAGTTCACTGCCCCACAACTTAATATTGATGATATTGTCAAATATCATCAAGAAACGGGAGAAGATGAATTCATTCATCATGTGTTATCAGAAAAATTCGACTTAAAGTCAGATCACTGCCTAATCAAGGTTCATTTGAACCAAAGTACAGAAAAACATCTCATGGTGATTAGAGTACATCATATTATTTCTGATTTTCATTTCATTGAAACTATCATTAACCAGTTATTTAAAAATAACCATCATTATTTATTTTCGCCAACAACACTAGCTGATTCACAATCAAAATATATTAATAGCAGTGAATACCATGATGATATTCATTTCTGGTCAAAACAATTAAAACAACAAAAAACTGTCCTTGAATTATTGCCGAACAGTCCCACCGACACTGCATTTAATGGTCGTATTTGTAAGACTCAAATCAAAGGCAAGCTATATTCAAAGATCAAACAATACGGCGAACATGCTCATCTCAGTCCTGCCCGGTTGCTCAGTCAGATGTTTGCCCTGACCTTATACCGGCTGAGCGGACAAAACGAGTTTTGTATGGGCTTATCCGTCAGTATGAGAAAAAACAATCCGGAAATCGGCTTGGGCTATGCAGTCAATGTTCTGCCTATCCCCTACCACTTCTCTCCGGATCAGAGCGTCAATGACACGCTCTCAAGCGGCAATACAACCATTCTGGATGCGCTGCACCATAGTCAGCTGCCGTTGAAACGGATCGTTGAAACCTGTGCACCGGAGCGATCGCTCAGTACCAATCCGCTGTTTAATGTATGCTTCAATTTCCAAAAGCTCTCACAAACATATCAGGGCAGTTTGTCCGCGTTGCTCTATGGCTCTCAGGGACAACCCGTCACCATCGATCAAACAACGCTGGAGCCTTTCGACATCGACCAAATCGATTGCCAGTTTGATTTATTGATGGTCGCGGAAGAAACCACGGACGGATTTGATATTTTTCTCCTCCATAAAGAGAACGTGATCAGTCAGAAGACGGCTGAAGGGATTTTAGCGAACTTCGTCCATTTCTCTGACGTCTGCTTGCAACAACCGGAACGTACACTCCGCGAATTTAGTTTCACCACCGGCAAAGCACAAAGCCCGTTTAACCCTCAACCCGGCAGTACCAGTCGCACACTGGTTGACTGGCTGAATGAAACCGCAGCCAAGTATCCAGAACATGTGGCGCTTCGCTACAACGATACCCAACTCACTTATCAGTCATTATTCCGTCTGGCCGACAACTTGGCGCATCAGTTGATTGAATATGGCGTGAAGCGTGGTGATAAAATCCCGCTGTGCTTCAATCCCGGCCCCGATATGATCGTCGCACTACTCGCCGTGCTGAAATGCGGTGCCTGTTATGTGCCGATTAACCCCGCGTATCCCGATAGCCGCGTGAGTGATATTTTATCCGATATTCAGGCGACCAATGGCTTGGTTGAAGAGAGTCTCACCGCAAGATTTGAGCCGTTGCTGGAACGAGTTATTGTACCCGAACTCGATGTTCTGGCACAGCAAACACCGACCGGCTCATTGACATCATTCTTACCGGACGGTGAAGATCTGGCCTATATCATTTATACCTCGGGGTCGACAGGTAAACCGAAAGGGGTCCAGATTTGCCATCGTAATGTCGTCCGCCTGTTTACCACCAGCGATGATCACTTCCGGTTTTGTGAAAACGATGTCTGGACCCTTTACCACTCATTTGCTTTTGACTTCTCGGTTTGGGAGATCTTTGGGGCGCTGCTCTACGGTGGCCGTCTGGTGATTGTGCCTTATCTGATCTCGCGCAGCCCTGAAGAGTTCTCACAACTGGTCGAGCAAGAGCAAGTCACCGTCCTCAATCAGACACCGACCGCCTTTTCCCGCTTCAGTGAAAGTTGTATCCGTAATCAGCTCTCACTCCGGCAGCTACGGGTCGTGGTATTCGGTGGTGAAGCCCTCAATCTGGTGAGCTTGTTACCGTGGTATAACACCTACGGAGAACGTGTCAGTCTGATCAATATGTATGGCATCACCGAAACAACGGTTCATGTCACCTACCGTCCATTAACACGGCAAGACTGTCTGGAAGACCGGGGCAGCCTGATCGGAATGCCTCTGAATGATCTGGGTGTCGTCGTGATGGATCCATTCGGTCATCCGTTACCGATTGGCTGGCCGGGAGAAATGTATGTCGCCGGTGAAGGTTTAGCCAAAGGATATTTCAATCGTCCCGAACTCACGGCAGAAAAATTCATCGAAAAAAATCTGGGCGGAGAAACACTGCGTCTGTATCGCTCCGGTGATCTGGCACGCTTCATCAGCGATCAAGAAATTGACTATCTGGGCCGCATTGACCATCAGGTCAAAATACGCGGATTCAGGATTGAACTGGGTGACATTCAGGCCAAGCTCTCGCGGATTGAGGCTGTCTCTCACGCATTTGTAACCACTCAAAAAGCTGATAATGACACGATTCTCATCGCTTACTTGCTGGTAAATGCTCCGATCAACTACGAACAAGTGATTCAGGGGATCGCCGCCGATCTACCGGAATATATGATTCCGCAGCAATTCTATCTCACGGATGAAATTCCGCTGACCGTCAATAACAAAGTCGATATGAAGCGGTTACATGACATAGCAACCCAACTCTTACCCACCGTCCGTAATCAAATTGCCGAGTCCGCAACAGAAGTCACTATTTTGTCGATTTGGCAGGCAATTCTCGGCTTCGATGAAATCGATCTGGAAAGTGACTTCTTCACGATGGGAGGAAACTCCAGCTCGATCTTAAAAGTTTACCAACAATTGAATCAGCACTATCCCAACCAGCTGTTAGTCACTGATTTATTTAAATACAGAAATATCCGCAGCTTATCGCGATTTTTAGCTGATAAAACCACTGCGGCGCCCGACAAAAAGACCAGTTCGCAAAAAACGGCAAGGGCACAAAAGAGAATCAATCAATTAAAAAACAGAAAACAACGTCAACCCCAATTAAATGGTGCATAAGATGGAAAAAAATGGCATAGAGGTAGCAATCATCGGGATTGCAGGCAAATACCCACAGGCTGATAATATTCAAGACTTTTTTGATAACCTCAAACACGGCAAAGAGTGTTTAACCACATTCACCGATGAGGAGCTACAAGAAAGTGATCCTTGGTACAGTCAAGACGCAAGCTACGTCAAACGGGCTGGTATTCTTAATCATGCAACCGAATTTGATAATAAATTTTTTAATATCTCGAACCGGGACGCACTATTAACCGATCCACAACAGCGGATCTTTTTACAAACCGCGTGGCACGCTCTGGAAGACGCCGGATGCGATCCATTCTCCTATCAGGGAGATATCGCACTGTATGGTGGCAGCAGTACCAATACATATCTGTCTCACCATATTTTTAATTCAGATTATCGCCATGAAATCAATCAGTACCCGGTCATTCTCGGCAATGAAAAAGATTTTCTCTGTACGCGAGTCTCTCATGCCCTGAACCTGCGTGGCCCGGCTATGACGGTTCAAACCGGATGTTCAACCTCACTGGTTGCCGTCCATATGGCCTGTCAGAGCTTGCTTAACGGTGAGTGTGATATCGCGATGGCGGGCGGTATTACCATTCGCTTCCCGGTCAAAGCCGGCTATAAATATCAGGATGGCGGCATCTTATCACCCGATGGTCACTGTCGGCCGTTTGATCAGGATGCCTGCGGTACTGTCGTCAGTGATGGCTGTGGCATTGTCGTCCTGAAATTACTCGAAGATGCACTCCGCGACCGCGATCAGATTTACTGCGTGATCAAAGGCTCAGCCGTCAATAACGATGGTCAGGATAAAATGGGCTTCACCTCGCCCAGCATTTCCGGGCAGTCACGAGTGATTGAAGACGCCCTGAGCCTGTCCGGTCTCGATGCCAGTCAGATCAGCTATGTCGAAACTCACGGCACCGGCACGAAACTGGGCGACCCGATTGAAATCAATGCACTCAGAGACATTTATACCGGCCATCAAGGCCAGAAAGTCAAACTGGGCTCCGTCAAAGCCAATATCGGTCATACCGATACCGCTTCAGGGATTACCGGCTTGATCAAAGTCGCGTTGATGATGAAACATCATACCTTGCTGCCTCAGATTCATTTTAATCAACCCAATCCACTGCTTGAACTCGACAACAGTCCGTTGGAAATCAACACACAACTGGCCGACTGGTATGATAACGACGCCGTTCGCTATGCAGCCGTCAGTTCTTTCGGGCTGGGTGGCACCAATGCACATATGATTGTCGAATCAAGTGATATCTATCAGCAACCTTCGCAACCTGCGTCAGCCAAACCACAACATATCTTACTGTCCGGCCGGACAGCACAAGATTTGATTCGTAACAGTCAGCAAGTCGCGGCGGCGGCTCAGCATTACGCCGATCAAGATCTGGCCAATATTGCCTACACGCTGGCTGCCGGAAGACACCATTTCTCTTACCGCTATTGGGTTGAAGCCGCAAATATTGCAGAAGTACGCCAAAACCTCGCCGCGCTGACCGAAAGTACCGTGCATCAACCGACCGGGATCTGTCGGATTAAAATGTATCAAAATCAGGAACTGAGCTTATCGGAAACCTTCATCAACAGTGCCGCTTATTTCAACTTCGCCGAACTGTCGGAAAAACACCGTTTTCTGGCGGAATTATGTGAGCAAATGGTTGTTGAGCCGTTAGACGTTGAGATGGTCTACACCAATGAATTGATCGATAAAGTGATGATTCATGCCTACAACGCAGACAGCAAAAAAGTGGCGGAGACCGACTGCGAAATTTTCGATTTAAGCAACAATGAAGTGTTCGGTATGCTCTGCTGGTTATGGCAACAAGGCCTGACTATCCGTTGGGAAAAGCTTTATGCGACCCAGTCACGCCAAAAAGTATCGCTACCGGGCTATGCCTTTGAGCAGACCGTGTTTGAAATTGAACCGACGTCTGGCCGCAATGTCCTCGCTCAACCGGATTCAGAGCAGCCGGCTTCAGACAACACCGCGATTACACTGGCAAGTATCCAAGATAAAATCCGGCAACTCTGGCTCGATGATCTGGGTGAAGCCATCCCTTGTGCGGCAACCACCGACATTTATGAGTTATGCGGAGACTCTTTCAGCGCACTCCAAATGAATGTTGAGCTGGAAGACTTCTATGAGATCTCGCTGTCGAACAAAACATTCATTGAAAACAATACCCTGAACAAGCTCTCTGAGGTGATTTATAACCTCAAACATACCGGTGAACATTCCACGCTGGATGAGCATATCGTCTGCTTTAACGACCAAGGCAATCTCGCGCCGATCTTCCTGATTCACCCGGCCGGCGGTACCGTGATGGGCTGTAAAGAATTGGCGCGTCGCCTGCCGGAAGGTCATCCCGTCTATGGGATTCAGTACCCCTTCCGCGATGAAGGCAATGACATCGTCTCTATGTGTGATTTAGCCCGCCACTATAACGAAAAAATCACGGCGCTTTATCCCACTGGCAATCTGATCCTTGCCGGTCACTCCTTCGGGGGAAATGCCGCGCTGGAAATGGCACTTCAGTTCGAACAAGCGGGCAGAACCATTGAGCAAGTGATCATGTTTGACAGCCATCCGCCACAAGCATACTTCTCCAATACGGTGTTCAGCGAACAGCAGTTTCTGGCGTCATTCCCCGTCATCTGCGGCATGTTCTTTAACACCCAGGAACCGCTCAATGATATGAAGAGTGACACGCTTGAAAATGTGGTCGATTACCTCAAACAGAAAGGCTGGGTGCCTTGGGGATTCAGCACCGAAGAATTCAAACTGTACTATGAATTATGGCGCAGTAATCACAATACCCTGAGAACGCATATGCCATCCGAAAAACTGAAAGCAGATTTAATCTTCTTCAAAGCAGAAGTGTTCCAACCTCAGGAAATATTGGATGTGCTGAACATCTCATTGGTTGAAGGCACCGAAATCGCCCAATGGCAATGCTTTGCTCAGTCACCAATTAAAGAGTTCGTCGTTCCCGGCACCCATTACACCATGCTGGACAAAGAAAACGTCGATGTCATTGCTGACATCCTGCATGAATTACTGACCTTTACTGTCGCAGCTTAGGAGAAATCATCATGACTCAACCACGTCCATTACCAAAAGGACAAACACCGGCCAGATTAAACGCTCGGGGTATCGATTTTTCTGACTATCAAAAAATCGACTACCGGGTCAATCGTAAAGGTGAAGACTGCGTCGAAGTCTGCCGCTCACTGGCACACCACCTCGATGAAGTCGCTTTAGAAAAACAGGCAGCAGGACATCAGCTCAGTGCCTGCCAGCTCTCGTATAAAGCGGCCGCGTTATATCGGATCTCCCATTACGGAATTCTCGAGTTTGACGACGAAAAATCAGCGTTATATCAGAAAGAGCTAGAGGTATTCAGCCGGGCACTATCCCTCGATACTCGCTTTAGCGCAGAACGAACCGAAATTCCCTACCGGGAAGGAAAACTGGTTGGCTGGCTGATGAAACCTTTCAATTGCAGCGATGACGTTCCGGTTGTGATCGCGACCGGTGGGATTACCGGCTTTAAAGAAGAAGTTCATTATGTGATTACCCACTTTCTCGAACGAGGAATCGCAGTCTTGAATATTGACGGCCCGGGGCAGGGAGAAACATTCTATCACTATGGTATCGGTGTTGAACCGGAATCAGAACTGGCACATAAGGCCATGATTGACTACCTGATTGACCGGACTGATGTCGGCAACAATATTGCTTTATACGGTTTATGTATGGGCGGATTGCTGGTGGCCAGAACCGCAGCAGCGCATCGGGATAAAATCAAAGCCATTGTCTGTATGGGCGGTGGCTACGAGCTGACGAGCAGTGTCAAAGAACACCCTGAGTTTGAAGCGGTGTTTGCCTATCGCGGTAACGTGGCAATTGATGAGATTTACCCATTTGTTGACCGTTTCGGGATGGATACGCTATCAGCCAAGATTGACCGCCCGCTCTTAATTATTCACAACCGTCCGGACTTTCTCATTCCGTCGTCGAACGTCAAACGCATCTATGAAGAAGCAACGACCAGCGATAAACAGCAAGTCTACTTTAAAGGGGCGGAACACAACGCGCATAATGCCAATGCCGAGGCTTGCGCTCTGGCGGCTGACTGGCTGGTCGAGCGATTACGTCCTCACCCAAAGGCTGCCGCGGCACAAACCAGACAGGCCGATTTGGTCACTGGATAACTGTCTGAAAACAACGTGAGCCTTGCATTTTTGCAGGGCTCAATTTCATCCATAGCAGTCATGTAATGAACGATGCCATATCGATAGATGAATCTTATCCTCGTCACTGATAAATCGTGCTATATTTAAGCATCTGATTTCATATTTCATCAAAATCCTGAGTCCGACTCATCAATTTTCCTTTAGGGCGTTAATCATGATATGGGTATTCTTGCCACTGATGATTGTACTTTTCCGCTGGAAGTCATTTGATCTCTCACAATGGCGCTTTACAGCTTACTACCTGTTATATGCCATCATCCTTACATCCTTTTATCATCCACCGCTCTCACCAGATCTCGGCAGTTTCTATCTGGGCATTCCGGCGATTTGTTATGTCTCTTTTCTGTTTCCCAATCTGCAAAACTATTATCCGGAGTCAGCCGTCAGAACGCTCAGTATCATGGGGCTCTCGATCACGTTTATGACGTTGATCTACAGCCTGTTCACCGCTGGGAACTGGCGATAAATCGGGTGGCATTGCCTCATGTGTTGAATCATCAGTATCCACGGGCTGTGCGAGCCCGGATGTTGCCTGTTCAATTTGTTTCGGGATCTGTTGAATAAAGGTTTTGATCAACTCCTGAATCAACTTATCCGATTCGTCTTTGACCCGATCAAGGGTTGCCAGTTTGAGCCGAAACAGATGAATCGACGTCTTAACCTTCGCCATCTGCGCCAACTGCTTCGGATTCAATTTCTGCTGCTGTTGCGCTGGCTTCGGTTTGAACGCTTTTTCTATTTTTTTCAATATTTTGCTGGTATCAGACATGGGAATACTCTCACGTAATCTACCATTCATTTTAGCTGCCCCATCCCCGTAAATATCGGTGAAACAACGGATATATTCCCCCATTCCACCGGGTATTTTGGCCCAGAAATAACATAATCAAATCACGTTGATGAAACCCAATTGTTTATCAGGAAAGATCCTATGTTCAAAATACCTTCACGTTGGCTTTTCCCTCTCCTGTTGTTGCTTTCGGGATGCGCCGTCCAGCTCGTCGCTGAATTTGATCCACAAACCCTGCATCAACTTCAGCAAATCAATAACCAAATCGACCGACTGTATCTACAAATGGCGGCTTTGCCGGCAACACAACGTCGGTATCCGCGATTTCAACCTCAATACTTAGAGATTGAAGTGATGATTCGGGGATTCGTCCGGCTTCAGGAGTGGCGGCAAATGAATGAAGAAACCAACAAACAAGCGCAGATTCTGGCAAAACTCTGGCAACAGGACATGCAGCAACACCAAAAAAACGGCCACCTGTCCGATTTTCTGCTCAAGCGTCACCGGGCGCAGTATCAGCGGCTGATCGACACCATTGCACAGGGTGAATTAGCGAAAAAAACCACCCAGCCCTGAGACGCAGGACGTTGATTCAATCACTTGCCTTGCTTACGAACGATCGTGCCGGGGCAAAGCATCGTTGACAACGCACGCCGGTTTAAAACCAGCATCATTGTCACCCAAAATGATTATCACCCAACATGATTGTCACCAATAAGAAGCCACGCATAAGGAGTCACTATGCCCTTTTCTATGGATACCATCGCCGAGCAGATCGCCGCACAATTCGGACAATCCCCTTTAAAGTCGGGCATTGAAAACGCACTCAAAACAAGTCTCGGTCAAAAACAGGGAGAATTTGAAGCGCTAGAGACCGCCCTGCAAAACGGAGACCTGACTCAAGAAGAGTTTCAAATCGAAATCGAACGGGAAAAAGCGCTCCTGAGCGCAGAAATGGAAACCCTGCAAATTATGGCCAAGGCAGAGGTCCAGAAAGTGGTCAATCAGGTATTTCAGGCCATTACCAGCCAGTTGAAATAACTCCGAAACCATAAGCGACGGGGGACAGGCAGCGCCAGTACAGGAGGAAAAATGATGAGACGCGTTCGGATCACACGCATTATTTGGGTGCCATCGGGTTATCATATTGTCCGCCGCCCCGCGAGCCGTTCATCGCAGCAACACTCACCCCCCAAAACTCCGGCCTCGGCCCATGTCGCATCGAAACCGCCACAATTGACCGAATCAATGGCTCAATCACCCCGGCAAGAGATAGCGTCGCAGGAGACGCCGTCCTTGGTCAATCCGCCTGAAGCGCTAGACGTACTTGCTGGAGTGCCAGAAACAGAGGCACCAGAAACAGAGGATCGGACGACACCATCCGATCCGGAGCCGGGCGAGATTGCTTCATTTCCCGACCAATGTAATCCCTATCAGGATTTTTTACAGAGCTTACCCCACTATTTGCACTCGATGCCGGCTGAAACTTTTGTCACCAATGCCCCCGTGGAGCCGCCCCCCTCATCACCGCAAACATCGTGTTTACCCGGGCAGCGCGTCCCTGTCGCGCCGCCGCTCGTTCCTCACTTAATCGATCGCCCGAGAGCCCCTCATATCTCTCCGCCACCCGAGGCAGAGCATAATTCAAACGATAATCATGAGGATGACGATGAAGCACATCATCCTTTGACCGAACATGCGTGGCTCATCCCGCATCTACGCCAGCTGACTGGTATCCGTCATATGCTGCGGGCATCCGCGGCTCTCAACCCGGCACCATTACCACCAACGACCCGGATTTCACCGACACTGACCCATACAACTTCATCAGAAAACAGTCATACCCCATTCATTCAGCCAAGTTCTTCACCAACTGAACCTTTAGAATCACCTTGTCATGACTCAACTTGGAGAAAGAGAATGAGACAATTGCTATTTCGCTTATGTCAAGCCGCTGATGGCCGCCACTTTGCTTTCCTCACTGATCAGCCGGACGTAGAGGACCTCTTCGACAACGGCTACAAAGTTGCTTATAAAAACCGCGACCGGTCAACCGGTGACGGGATGCTGGCGCGCTGGAGAAAAGCCTACTCGGTCAAATCAGCCACTTACCAGCAGTTACCAGAGCAAGACGGTTTGCCGGACGGGGTGCAAAATGCCTTCGATACCATGATCCGCAACTTAATTCCCGGGGTTGATGTATTCTTCTGTGACTATAACTTAGCCATTGAAGCGGATTTGCCCATCTGTAATCACATGATGGAACAATACCGTTCGACCGACTTTGTACTGTTTTCCTGCGAAGAATTGATCGGCAACGATCCCACCACACAACCTTACATGGTTTCTTATGCTGCCCCGCGTTATCAGGATGGCGGAAACACCAGCAGCCAGCATCGAATTTACTGCAAAACCGACGCCTTTGCTTTTTGTCAGTCGATCCATGCCATTGTGGTTCAACAAGAAAAAGATGCCCTGAGCGGCGGACATATTCGCACCGAAGTGGATACCTATATCGGTGAGCCGCCGGTGGAAGCTGCGGTAGCCGAGCAGGTGATCAATCGGTTTGTCGAGGCTTTGCCACAATACAATAGCTCAGTCAAAGCGCTGAAGGCGCCGCAGACAGAATAAGTTCTGGAGGTGGTATGAAAACAGAACGATTATATTCAGGACAATTGCATTCGAAACAACAGCATCCGAAACAATTGCATGCCAAACAACTGTATTATGCGGCCTTAAGTGCCGCATTAATGGCAAAGGCTGAACCTGCACTCGCCCAACAACTGGGCTATCAACTTGCCTACCTCACCGCCGACGCGGAGCGGTTTGGCTACCCGGCAATCTCCCCGTCCGGTGCTCCGGTGGCGGAGAAACACCCCGTCAACGAGCCCCCCCGGACACCGCAAGCACATGATTCACGTCTGTCTTCGTTACAGGCTCATCAAGTATTTGCTCCGCAGGATCCCCCCCGCCAGCACCCGGCGCAACGCTGGCCGATTAATCCGCTCAACCACGTCGACTGGCTCGCTGGTGGTCGCCTGAATGAACGTTGGCTCAAACAACAAAAATTTTCCACAGGCGGACAACCGGGCACGACCACACACAAATCTGCCCGGGTACCTCATCCCGTCCCACCATCGGCTTCTCCCGCAGACGAAGCACGAATTTTCAATCGCATCAATGATGCCATCATGCGGGCACTGGTTCAGTCGGATCCCGATGCGCAGCGTAAATTTGCCGTGGCGCTGTTTGCGTGCATCTGTCATCACCGCTGGCCTGCGCCTGACGCTGAACGAGAAATCTACTGGCTGATCATGCATTCGGTTCGCTGCTATCTGTACGGTACCCGACTTCAATGGGGCAAGACGTTTGCCGCCAGTACCGAGGCCAGACAACAGCGCAACCCCATGTATCGGATCGTGTCAGAGTTCCTCAATCATCCTCAGCCAGAACGCGTACAAATCGCACTCAAACAAGTGATGATGCAACTGGGTCAACTGCCGCCGATTCTTCAGGCCCAATGTTTAGCGCTCGGGATTGTTTACCGGGATCCTCACGCTCCGGCAACCGACCAGTGTTCTGCTTTGTATGATGCCCTCAATCCACCGGCATTGGATCACGCGGTGACATGGTTTTGGAATGAATGAGTCATGGGTGGGGTTATATTTCACGTCATCTTTGGGAGCCGGTGGCTGGCAAGGATAAAACTTGTGATGCCGGTGTTTGGGACGCTATCACTTACCTCGATTTCATCAACATCTCCGAAAGCGCCCCAGATACTTTTTTATGGCCAAAAAAGTATCCAAAAATGCCCAGAGTTTGGGTTCAGCGCACCGAATCTGGGGCGGATTGATTCGCATCCTGCTCAGGCAATCCTGAAAATTCATCCTTGAATTTTCCCCCTGAGCGCATCGATCAATTTGGCTTCGCTTTAAAAATGTTTCACTGCTCGCAAATCCACGACTCAACCAAGAAAACCATTTCGGGCGAAGGGTTAGGCTTTTCCGGGCAGGACGTCCGTAAAAGCCGGTTCTGGACAACGTGCGACGCCGTCAAACTTGGGAGCCGATGGCTGGAAAGTAAAACTTGTGATGCCGGTGTTTGGGACGCTATCACTTACCTCGATTTCATCAACATCTCCGAAAGCGCCCCAGATACTTTTTTATGGCCAAAAAAGTATCCAAAAATGCCCAGAGTTTGGGTTCAGCGCACCGAATCAGGGGCGGATTGATTCGCATCCTGCTCAGGCAATCCTGAAAATTCATCCTTGAATTTTCCCCCTGAGCGCATCGATCAGTTTGGCTTCGCTTTAAAAATGTTTCACGACACGCCAATCAACCACCCAACCAAGAAAACCATTTCGGGAGAATGAATACATTAACTACCTATATTCGAGCTCTGGAACAGAATATACGCATCGTGGACACCTTGTATGAACATTTGGGCAGCAATGATGGTGAGAATCAGGCCCATTAATCGGGTGGTAATACTGATGCCCGATTCGCCAATTTTTTCAACTAATTTGGCACCATACAAAAAGCACACGAAAGTAATCAGACACAGTAAAGCAAATGAAATAATCGTGATAATGATATGCAGCATTTGTCCGGATGCGGAGTAGTTCATCGCGGTAGCAATCGTACCGGGCCCGGCCAGAATCGGCAAAGCCAAAGGCGAAATTGCAATATCTCTGTCGTCATCATCGGCAGTCGTTTCTGTATCTGAGTGCGAGTGAAGCTTGGAAGCACTCCCATGTAGCATATTATAACCGACGATAAAGACTAAAATACCGCCAGAAAGTCTTAAGGCAGGTAAGGTAATCCCAAACACTTCAAAGATACCTTTTCCCAGCAGACAGAATGCGGTAATGATGATAAAAGCAGTCAGTAGCGCTTTAATGGTCGTGTTTTTTCGCTGTTGCTGATTTTGGTTCGCGGTCATGCCGATGAATACTGCGGTATTGGCAATAGGATTCATCATGGCAAAAAATCCCATAAAAACAGTAATCGCCATGGTCGTGATATCGTGCATCATAAGAAAGGCCTGTTATCTGATTGAGTCAGAATTAGTTACCATGTTTTATAGCGATGTGTCTATCCATACATCAACTTTGTCGCAAGATATATTACTGACACATCATTATATTTGGGGCCGAGAAAATGAAAAACACCGAGATCTGCCCACCCCAATCACTTACAGTCCCCATGTACACCATAACATCACTGATGAATCCATCCTGTAAGGAGCACCGATGAATGCCCAACAACTGCTCGGATTCTTTGCCGAACACTATGATTTTCAGCGTGCCAATCAGTATCTTGCCGATCCCGAAATCCGCGCCTTCGCCAAATCCTGGCTGACGGTCGAACTGGGGCAAACGCTGATACAACACGCGCCGGATGCCCGGCTTGCCTATACACCACGCTATGCTGACCATGAGAATTACCTCCATTACCGGGAAAAGAACGATCAGATTGACGAGTGCAGTAAACGGCAGGCCTCTTACGCTGATTTCAGTATCGAGCAAGCACAAAAATCAGTCTGGTATGAAGTTTTTTTCATCCACGAGCAGCAGTTTCGCCTTGCCCGGGAACGGCAGAAAATGCACATGAACATGGCACGGGTCGCCGCTTTTCAGCGCTGTCTGCAAGGGGATCAGGTCTGTTTACTCAGTGTGTTATGGGGTGCGTTTGATACCCGGGATGCCGCTTTGCTGGCTGAGTTTGATCATCCGTCACGCTGTAGCTATGCTCTGGATTCGCTGCGTCAGGGAAGCGGCCGGATTTCCCGGCTCTGTCAGATTGATAAAAAAGCCAAACCGAGGTTGATTCTGGCAGCTTATCTGCCAACGGCATAACATGCCAAAGCCAGGACCGATGCGCGCCAACGCTCGATATCCATCCATATCGCCGAAAAGAATCGACGCGGCTTTAATCAAATTTCTTCGCCACTTCTGCCGCCTTACTCCCCAGCTCAGAAAAATTGGCCGTCCCCTTTTCCATAATTTGCTGGGCTTGTTCAATCACCTTGATATATTTTTCATCCCCCGTCGCTAACAGCTGTGACAAGGCGACCCCAATGGCTGTGGTACTGATGGTATTCAGGTTACGGAGATTATCGACAGCATCCTGAACGGCAATCGCCGTTGACTGTGCAACGGACTGTTGGGCCTTTTCAGTGGTTGATCCTTTCGACATGGTTCCTCATCAAAGCATCGCGCTGAATTCAGATGGCGTGTCAAACGGCGACGTGATTCGTCATCACTTAGCCTTGCTGTAAAATCAGGGCACAAGCGGTGGATGTGGCAGCATTACTGACAGCCTGCATCCCCTGTTGAATCGTGACAGCATTTTGCATATGCAGCCCCATCGTATCGGACATGGCTGATTCAGTCAGTTGATTGATCATCTCATCGACCTGCTCCAGATCGGTATTTTCCTGCTTTGCCATGATCGTGTTCTCCGTGAATGAAAGGGAAGCTGAGGATTAAAAGCGGGGACTATGGTTTAAGGGGGATCGCCATTCACAGCGCTTGATTTGAATGGCTTTGCCCCTTGCCAGATGACCAATCCCGAGCTATTAATCTTTTTCGACAATATCTTCGGCCGCCCGGCCTAAGACCGCCGTGCCGATAGCCGTCAGTGAGTTAATCCCCTGCACCGTCGCTGACTGCATGGTAATCCCCGCCTGTTGCTGGGCCGATGTGGCATTATGGTTGAGATTCGACATCGCCAGACTCATTGCAGTATAGAGATTGCCCATCGCATTGGCTGGGGAACTCGCCAGTACCTGCGTATTGGTCTGAGTGACTGCGTCGGTAATTTGTTCATTCACTTTTTTAGACATAATTTCCTCGTTTATGCGTGTTGTTCAGGCAATACCTGTTGAAGCTGTTGATTGATTTTTTGCATTTCCTGCTCGATCTGGGTGTGAACATCCTCAAACATCTGGTTCACTTCCTGATGAACCTTTTGAATATTTTCGTCCATCTCTAATGACTGAAACTGCTCCTGATTCTGACGGACCATATGCTGAATGGCTTGCATCTGGTTTTCCGTGGTTTGCTGAATCTGGTTCAGGCGCTGCTCGATATTGGTCGACGATGCTTGCTCACTCATTCTGCTGTTTCCTCCGGCTGTTGTTTATTCCGTTTTAAAAACTTGAATAAGTTAAATCGTTTGGGTTGTTTGATATCCACGGTCGCCGAGTCTGAGTCATTCGCATCCGGGGATAAACGATCCGAACCATCCACAAAAATGGCAGGCTCTACATCCGACTCTTTTCGGGATGACGCAGGCGTAAGCGGGGTCTGCGTTTGTAATAGCCGGGCACAAGCATTGGTCACTGACGCTGCGGTTGTCATTTGCGACTGTTGCTGGCTGGTGATTGCGTTATACATCGACAGCCCTAACGTATCTGCCAATGTGGTTTCTAACAGGCTGGTCGGCTGGGCCGTATAAGCCTGCAAGGTATTAAAATGTTCAATCGTCTGCTGTGGCAACTCTTGCCGTGATTCATTTTCATAGCGGGGATTCTGCTCTTGCATCATCGTCACTCCTTGATTATTGCTGATGATCCTGATATCCGCCGCTGCAGATCAAAGATCATGGTTGGATTCGATCAGGATCGATCATTCATCTCTCTTGCTTCACAACGCTTTCATCCGGGCTCGTCATCTCGGCACAGCGATTATTTGGAAGCGTCGTACAGCACAGTGGCAATTTTTTCCCCGACGACACCAAAGTTATCCGCACCATTGGTCACGACTTTTTGGGCCTGTTCAATGATATGGGCATACTTTAAATCACCGGTTTCTAACATCTGGCTCAATGCCGTGCCAATGGCTGTGGTACTGAGCGTATTGAGATTACGCAAGTTGTCTGTCGCATCCGATAATGCCAGCGCAGTCGATTGAGCAACCGACTGAAATGCCGAGTTAAATGCACTTTGATCCGGCTCAGGAGGACGTAAGGTATCTTTCATCTGATGCTCCTTTTAAGACCCTTTGCCGGACCAGCCGACAAAGGGAATGAAAGCACTGATTAATCTTTCTCAATAATGCCTTCAGCACTACGGCCAACGACCGAGCCACCGATAGACATCAAGGAGTTAACCCCCTGCACGGTAGCGGCCTGCATCGTAATTTGCGCTTGCTGCTGGGCAGCCGTTGCATTATGAGCAGCCGTACCAAGGGCTTGACCGGTGGACATCAGTAAGTTGCCCATTGCCATAGCTGGCGTTTCACCGACGACTTTTGTATTGACTTGTGTGACGGAGTCTGTCACCTGTTCATTCACTGGCATTGTGATTTCCTTTTACGAGTTAATTAATGAAATGGTGTCCTGCTCACGTCACTTCGGATGTCAGACAGGACGCATTAATACCGACTGGCATTAACCTTTTTCAATGATGCCTTCAGCACCCCGTCCAATGACGGAAGAACCGATTGCCATCAAAGAGTTGACACCCTGCACTGTTGCAGCTTGCATGGTAATTTGTGCCTGTTGCTGTGCTGCTGTCGCATTATGGGCGGCATTGCTCAAGGCATGGCTGGTTGACATCAGCAAGTTGCCCATCGCCATTGCGGGAGTTTCCCCGACAACTTTTGTATTCACCTGCGTGACTGAATCGGTGATTTGTTCATTTACTGGCATAATATTCTCCTACGTTCACGTATTAGCTTTTACTGCTCTTACTCGGTTCTAGAATCAGCTCAACACTCCGGCCAACGATCGCACTGCCGGTACTGAGCAGTGAATTGACCCCTTGAACTGTTGCGGTCTGGTGGACCAGCGTTGCCTGCTGGTTTGCACTCACACTGCTGTGCGCGGTAAGCCCCATCGCGTGGCTGGTGGAAATCAACAGATTCCCGGTCGCCGCTGCCGGTGTACTACCAACGGCTTCCGTGTTGACTTGGGTTACAGAATCGGTAACCGCATCATTTACTGGCATAGATATGCTCCTCTTAGTCATGAAAGATGACGATTCATCTTTCAAAGCCGGTCAGGATGACGAACTTTTCAGTGCAATGGCGTAAATCAAACTCGAACTCAATGCCGTGTTAGTCACGACAATGGTCTGTATCTGCTGCTGGACCTGAGTCGCATTTTCTGCGGCCCGACCAAGTGAGGCGGCAACCAGATTCATTTGCGTGTTTCGTGAAACCTTGGGTGTCAATTCGCTTAACAACTTCTGAACATCAATTTCCATCTTCCGGCTTCCTGCGCCATCCTGTGACTGAGTTTCATATTAGGATGAAGCCAATTGGATAACTTGGCTTAACGGATGAATAATCACGGCTTATCCGGCAATAAAGCGGTGACTAATGGGTAACGAAATAATCGTGTTCCTGACGCTGCACCTGCCGATACTCTCTTGGTGTAGAACCGGTATAGCGTTTGAACATTTTTTCAAAATGACTGAGGTCGCCAAACCCGGCACTCATGCACACATCGGTGATCTTGATTAAAGGGTTGGTCATGATCAGACGTTGCGCTTCACGAATCCGAAGCTGGCACAATATGGTTTTGAATGAACTGCCCAGATGTTCCCGGAACAGATAGGATAAATGAGAGGCACTGGTATAACTGGCAGCAGCAATCTGGCTCAGAGAAATATCTTCCTGAAAGTGCTCACTCAGAAACATTAATGCTTTGGACAATGCAGGATGCATGTTGGCCCATAAAGTGGGGTCATTGCGGAGTAAATGCTCGATCAAGTCCACTTTTGGGGTTGCTTTCTGACACAAGCCTAAATGGGCCAGATCATCCGTCGATATCTCGGTTTTCTCCAACGACATAATTAACAATAATATATTTTGCAATTGGCTAACATTGCCGGGCCATTCATATTTTTTCAGTTGTTCCAGAGCATGATCAGAAAATAAAACCGGTCGTTCAAATCGACTCAAAATGAATCGAATATGCTGTTCGATATCTTGTTTTCTTTCTCGTAAAGGTGGCAAATGAAAATTAAATTGCGGCACTGAAGAACCTAATATTTTAGCAATAAACTGTTGCTCTGAAGGTAAGCGATAAAAAGGCTCCGAACAGGAGACAATTAATCGAATCTTATTCTTCCTTAATGCTTCCTGAAATGCATCCTGTGTGAATAAAAAAATCAATTCATCTTTAAATGAAGGATCTAATTTATCAACCTCTTCCAGATAGATTGTGCCATTCCCGACTTGCTCAATACAGCGGCTAAGATAGTCACGATATGCCTGCGCATTGTGAAGATTTGCGGGAACACATATAAATGGCTCTCGGGCACGAGAGCTGTGATAGTGAATATTGCATGCGACATCTTTCTTTTCGCACCCCGGCTCACCCGAAATGAATACCGGAAAATTAACTTCGGCGGCAAAGCGAATTTGCTGTTTAATCCGCTGGATCAAATTCGAATCCCCCAGAATGGGATAAAAAAGGTCTTTGTGGGGATTGAAAGAGTCAGGCGATGGATCGTATAAGTGATTTGTTTTATTTATCATTGTTTAATTCCTTTTATTTACCGTTGACGTCAGCGTTTCATGCTAAACGGGACATTTTGGTTAATATTGGAATTTACGATGATCTTTACGGTCTAAATGATGCTGATAATATTTATACACATCACAAGCTTTCGCCAGTTATTATCATAAATAATATTTAAAATATCAGTATTTCTATCAAAATTGTGATTGGCATTTTATCATTCAGTATGTTTATTATTTTAAACAAAACTATCAATTTAACGTTACCAAAAACATTCAGTCTTTTAAGTCAACCTAACCATACTCTCTTTATGATAACGCATGAAAAGTGATGTTGATTTTGATGTAACCTATGAGATACCTATCTCGATTAAATCACATTATTTATCGTTTTTTCCCATCATATTAATCGTTAATATTCATTTTATTCATAAACTTTCATAAGTGTATACTCGATTTCGGGCAGAAAAGGGCTTTTGTCATCCATGAAGGAAATCATCATGCAAACGTCAAAAGGCTTTTTAATCATAATAATAGGACTGGGATTACCCCTGCTAAGTCAGGCTCAGTCTCAGACGCTGACCCGGGACAACGGCGCCCCGGTTGGTGATAATCAAAATTCTATGACCGCAGGTAGCAGAGGCAGTGTATTACTGCAAGATGTTCACCTGATCCAAAAATTACAACGCTTTGCCAGAGAACGGATCCCTGAACGAGTGGTTCACGCTCGTGGCACGGGTGCCCACGGAGAATTTGTCTCCAGTGGCAATTTCAGTGCCCTGACAACCGCCGCACCGTTTACGCAAGCCGGTAAGAAAACCCCGGTATTCGTCCGTTTTTCAACCGTCATCCATCCGAAAGGCTCACCAGAAACGCTCCGCGACCCGCGTGGATTTGCGACCAAATTTTATACCGATCAGGGCAACTGGGATCTGGTCGGCAACAATTTACCGATTTTCTTCATTCGCGATGCGATCAAATTTGCGGATATGGTGCACTCTCTGAAACCCTCTCCGGTAACCAATGTACAAGATCCTAACCGCTTCTTTGATTTCTTTAGCCATGAGCCCGGCTCAACCAATATGTTAACGTGGGTTTATTCCAATCTCGGCACCCCGGCAAGTTACCGGATGATGGACGGGTTCGGTGTCCATGCTTATAAGTGGATTAATGCGCAGGGCGATGTGAAATATGTCAAATTCCACTGGAAGAGCCAGCAAGGCGTCAAAAGTTTACGCCCTCAGCAGGTGGCCGAAGTTCAGGGCAAAGACTTTAATCATCTGACCAATGACCTGTACCGGCAGATCAACGCCGGCCATTATCCGAAGTGGGATTTGTATGTTCAGACCCTCACCCCGGAAGCATTGTTTCAACTCGACTATAACGGGCTGGATGCCACCAAAGAGTGGCTCGGCGTGCCGGAAACCAAAGTCGGCACCATGACACTCAATCGCGTGCCGGACAATTTCTTTCAGGAAACCGAACAAGCCGCCTTTGCTCCCTCGAATCTAATCCCCGGGATTGAACCCTCGGAAGACCGGCTGTTACAGGGTCGCCTGTTCGCCTATGCCGATACACAGCTCTATCGTATTGGTGCAAACGTCGCACAATTACCGATTAACCGCCCGCTCGTTCAGGTGCGTAACCATAATCAGGACGGGGCAGCAAACTTGGGGCAGACCGATTCAGATGTTAACTACGAACCAAGTTCAAAACTCAATTGGTCTGAAGATACCCAATATCGGGCGCTGAATACCAAACTCAACGGCACGGTCCAGCAAGCTCCCATCAGCCAGCCACGTAATTTCTATCAGGCAGGCGTGTTTTACCGGCGTCTGAGTGATCAGGATCAGCAAGATCTGATTACCAATCTCGCCGCCGATCTCAGTCAGGTTCATGACCCCAAAATCAAGAACACCATGCTGAGTTACTTCTACCGCGCCGATCAGGATTATGGCAAGCGGTTGACGCAAGCGGTGGATGCCAAGCTGACGGACGTCATCAAACTGGCTGAAATGTAAACCATTTGGTTCACGAGACAATACAGCTCTTTTCTGCCCGAATAAGAAGCTGTCTCGTGAGCCATCCCCCGAAACACAAGGTGTAGCCTCTGCCAAATCCAAGTTGACGTGGCATCACCAAGTGAGGTTTAAGATGAAACCATTGTATACCCTTTGTTTACTGTTGATTCCCTGTTGGTGTTTTGCCAACGCCCCAACGCCGCCGACTGAACCACCCTCGTCCCGACAAACCACTGGCGGTGATGAAGATGAACTGGTCCGGCTGTTTTTTGCCGCTGCACGGGTCGGCCAGACGGAGGTTCTCGCGACCTTTTTGGATGCCGGTTTCCCGATCGATCAACGTAATCCGCACAGCTACACCGCCCTGATGGTCGCCGCCTACAACGGGCAGAAAGCCGCAACGACGTTATTAATCAAACGGGGGGCTAACGCATGTATTCAGGATAAACGGGGCAATACCGCGATCATGGGGGCCATCATCAAAGGTGAGTTTCAGATTGCCAGACAGCTTTATCAGGCTGACTGTGATCCCCGTATCCGCAATCATGCCGGCCTGACACTGGAAGCATTTGCGGAAAAGTATACCCAAGGCGGGATGCCTGAAGTTTTACAGCCATAACCCTTATCCCGATACGCATCATTTTTGCGTCCGATAAGGCACCGTGCTCCCCGGTTCACTCATTGTGCCTCATCAGATGTGAGGTATTGCTCTCCATCGGCTGTCCCGGAAGGATTCGCTGATGAATGGTTGCGAGCTTCGCGGGACAATACCAAACTTAACGCCGCGGGTAAGACGGTCAGTGTTATCACCGTCGCGACCATCAGACCGCCAATGATGGCATAGGCCATCGGCCCCCAGAAGACCTGCCGGGCGATGGGCAACATCCCCAGAATGGCCGCAAAGGCAGTCAGTAAAATCGGACGAGCACGATGGGTCGCTGCCAGCACAATCGCCTCTGAGCTGCCTTTGCCTTTGGTAAGATTAATATCCACTTCGGCAATCAGAATGACCGCGTTACGGATAATCATCCCCACCAGTGCAATCATACCGAGCATCGCGACAAACCCCAGCGGCACACCGGTTGGCAGTAACGCTGCCACAATACCGATCAAGCCAAATGGTGCGGTAAAGAGTGCCAGTAACATCCGTGAGAAACTGCGTAACTGAATCATCAATAACGTCAGCATGACAATGAGCGTCACCGGTAACACGGCATAGATCGAGTCGTTGCCTTTATCGGATTCAGCCACCGCGCCCTCTTCTGTCACGCGATAACCGAAGGGAAGTTTCGCCCTGAACTGCTGCACCGAACCAGCCAATGCGTCGGAGACTTGTTGGGCCATAAAACCGGGTGCCGTATCGGTCTGCACGGAGATGAACGGCTCTAACTGACGCCGCCAGACAATCGGGTCAGTAATCGTATAGGTCACGCTCGCCACTTGTCTGAGAGGCACGATTTGTCCTTGTCCGTTTGATAACTGCAAATCGGCGAGCGCCTGAATATCATGTTGTTCATCAACACCACCTTTCACCACGATATCAACCGGATGGATGCCTTCACGCAGAGAAGCAATGGTTTGCCCGGAGAACAACGTCGCGAGTTGTTCGGCGATCTGCTGACGGCTCAGACCAACTGCTCTTGCCGCCGTCGGATCCACCACCACCCGGAGTAAGCGTTGTGGCTCCCCGGAGGTCAGATTGACGTCTTTGGTATACGGATGATTCGCCACATCATTAGCTAAATCCAGAGCCAACTGGCGGACTTTGCCAAGATCGGGGCCACTCACCCGGTAACGAATCGGCCAGCCAACCGGCGGCCCTAACTCCAGCGGAGAAACCCGGGTGACCCACTGGCTAAACGATTGATCCATGATCGTCTCTAGCTGGTGGCGCAAGGTATCGCGCACATCGGTATTTTTCGCCACCACCACTAACTGAGCAATATTTTCCTGATTTAACAAGATATCCATCGGCAGATAAAACCGCACCGCACCGGAGCCTACATAGCTGGTGAAGTGAGCGATATTCGGATTGCCCGCCAGTTGTGTCTCCAGCTTCTTCACCTCTGCCAGCGTCTGGGTTTGATCGGCGTTTGCCGGCAGTCTCATGCTGACCAACAGCTCCGGGCGATCCGAAGCCGGGAAAAATTCAGAATGTAACCGTGTACTCAGGATCGCGGCGATCAGCAGTAAAGTGAATGCCACACCCAATGTTTTCCAGCGATGCTGCAAAATCGTTTCGAGTAACCGCCGGTAGCGGCTCATCTTTGCACCGGCCCCGTGATGGCGGTTGAATGTTGTCGGTAACAGCCATACGCCCAACAAGGGGGAAAACAGTATCGCCACAATCCACGAACACGCTAAGGCAATCACTACCACCATAAACAGTGAGTAACAATATTCACCGGCACTGGAGCTGGCAAACCCGACCGGGATAAACCCCGCCATCGTGACTAAAGTGCCGGTTAACATCGGAAATGCAGTATTTTGATACGCCCAGGCAGCGGCCTGACGTTTCGGCCAGCCCGCTTCCAGTTTAGAGACCATCGCTTCAATGGTGATCATCGCATCATCCACCAGCAGCCCCAAGGCAATGATCAAGGCCCCCAGCGAGATCCGCTGTAAACCAATCCCGGCGAGTTCCATTCCGGTAAATGTCATTGCCAGTACAATCGGAATCGACACCGCGACCACCAGTCCGGCCCGGGTCCCTAATGAAACAAAAGAAACCCCCAGAACAATTACGACCGCTTCCATAAGCACATGGACAAACCCGCCCACCGCGTCTTTGACGACTGCGGGTTGATCAGCCACTTGAGTCACCTCGATCCCATAAGGCAGATGATGACGGATCGATGCAATTGCGGCGTGCAGATGCTCGCCGAATGCCAGCATATTACCGTCTGCCGACATGGAAATGGCGAGCCCAATCGCAGGTTGACCATTGACCCGGAATAACGGAGCCGCCGGTTGTGCCGGTTGTGTGTAAATATCGGCAATCTCTTGCAGGGGAATAAAGCGGTCATGGATGCGCAAGATGACCTGACGCAGGGCATCCACGGACTGGAAAGCCCCGCTCACTTGCACGGCAATTTGCTCATGATCGGTGCGAATGATCCCGGCGGGAGTGACTGCATTTTGCGCCTGCAAACTGTCGATGACTTGTTGCGCATTCAGATTCAGCCCCGCAAGCCGTTTCGAAGAGATAGCAACCACAAGTTGCTGCTCTTGTGCGCCTAACACCTCAATTTTACTGACATCCGGGACCCGCATCAGAATGGAACGGGCATTGTCTGCCTGCGTTCGTAGCTCTTTGGCACTGAATCCATCGGCGGTGAACGCATAAATCGTCCCGTACGTATCGGCAAATTCATCATCAATCACGGGGCCTTGCGTCCCGGCGGGTAACTCCGGGGCTAAATCCCTCATTTTTTTGCGGGTCAGATACCAGATATGATCCACTTGATCCGGCGGCGTCTCATCGCGCAGATTGACAAACACCACGGTTTCACCGGCATGGGTATAACTGCGCAGATAATCCAGATGCGGCAACTCTTGTAATTTCTTCTCGATTTTATCGGTCAGTAATTGGGTGGTTTCCCCGATGGTCGCCCCCGGCCAGCGGGCTGACACCACGACGGTTTTGATGGTAAAGGCCGGGTCTTCATTGCGGGGGAGATGTTGAAAACTGAAAACACCCATCACCACAACCACCAGCATCAGAAACGAGACCATTTGTTGATTTTGCAGTGCCCAAGCAGATAAGTTAAAGCGCGGCTCAGAAGATGTCGGTTGCATTACTCTTCTCCTGCCATCAAGGTCACGCTCTGCCCGGGACGCAGCTTATCCACACCGGCAACGACGATGCGCTCACCGGGATTCAGTCCCGCGGAAACCTGAATCGAGGTATCACTGAACTGAGCCACTTGTATGGGCTGTAAGCGCAGGGTTTTGGTTTTTAGTATCGGATCAACGACATACACGGCGGGTTGATCCCCCACGCGTGTCAGTGCGCTTTTCGGAATCACCAACTGCTGAGTTGTAGCCAGGGACAATTGCCCTTTGACGATCGCCCCCAGATTCATCTGCGGTGGTGGATTGGTGAGCGTGACTCTCACGCGATAAGTGCGGGTATAAGGATCGGCTTGCGGGGTAATATCCCGCAATTGCGCAGCCGTTTTAATGGTCAAATCGGACAGTAAGGCGACGCTAATCCGGGGATGATCAATCTCGGTTTGCAACACTTGTTCGGGGACTTCAAAAACCGCATCCAAACGATGATTATCGGCCAGCTTCAAGATTTGTTGCCCCGCCTGAACCACCTGTCCCTGATTGGCGGATGTTTCACTGATGACGCCATCCTGAGGGGCTTTCAGTTGGGTAAACTGCATATTATCCTGCGCATCGGCCACTGCCGCCAAGGCGTTGTCGAGACGCGATTTGGCGGCTTGCCAATCGGAACGTGACTGATCATAAAGCGCCCGGGAAATCGCGCCTTTCGGGAGCAACGCTTCCATGCGGGCAAAGTTGTCGCGGGCGAGCTGCTCTGCGGCCCGGGCACTGTCTTGTTCAGCCCGAGCCTGCTTCAAGGCATTTTGAGCACTGCTGGTATCCAGCGTTGCCAGCACATCGCCCTGACGGACATGCGCCCCGACATCGACCCGACGTTCGAGTATTCGCCCGCTAACCCGAAAACTCAGCGATGTCTGTTGATAGGCCTGAATATCACCGACCTGAGTGATGGTCGGTGTCATTTCAACCGCTTTCACCACCAGCGTTTTCACCGGACGAGCAGACGGAGACTGCGTTGTCTGAGGAGCGGTATCACATCCGCTGAGACAAGCAATCATCATCAGACCGATACCACGTCTGATACACCACACATGTTTTGCCAACAAGCAATCGTGCTTTGCTAACGCAGCCAATAAATCGTGAACACGCCATGAGGAGTGTTTCGCAAACAACGGAACAGCAGGAAATAACATCGGGATGATGTCCTTTAAGTAAACGACGACTAAGTCACACGATACTCAGGAACATCTAGACTCTTTAAAGAAAGTATCAATGTTTCATCAAGACGTTCCATCAAGACCCATCCATCCGCGCTGATCCTGCGCCGCCACACCGCTGCAAATGTTCAAACCGGGACATGTTTCGGCAGGATCACGTCGAAACAGAGTCCCCGTCCGGCAGCAAGAGTGACCTGAATATCGCCCTGATGCGCCTGACAAATCGCTTTAGCGATCGATAACCCCAGCCCGCTCCCGCCTGAACGGCGGTTTCTCGACACCTCTTCACGACTGAACGGTTCAAACATGTTATCGACATAATCCGCGCTGACGCCCGGCCCCTGATCGATAAACTGAATCTGCACCTGTTCGGCCGAGTCTCGCACCGTCATCGTCAGCATCTTCCCTTCGGCGGCATAACGTAACGCATTTTCCATCAGAATCAGACACACTTGCCCGATTCGCTCCGGATCCACATTGCACATCACCGTCTCCGGGGCATCAAGCGTAAAGGTCATTGATTTTTCCGTCGCATGAGGGGCTAACCATGCCATGCGCTCTTGGATCAATGCACTGAGATTGGTCGGCTGACGCGATATCGATAGTTGTCCGGCCTGCGCTAGCGATAACAAATGTAGATCATGAATCAGGACATTGAGGCTGTTCAACTGGCGCATAATCTGTTCAAGATGTTCCGTCGAGGGTTCAAACACCCCATCCATGATCCCTTGTAAACGTCCCATCGCCGAGGTAACGGGAGAGCGTAATTCATGCGCCATTGCCACATTAGAGCGTTTGAGTTTGGCTTCGTATTGCTCCAACTGGCGAGTCATTTGGTTGAAGTCATACACAAAGCGCGACAACTCAGAAGGAATCTGCTCAATTTCCTGACATTGCACGGTGAAATCCCCTTTGGCAACATGTCTCGCGGTCCGTGCGAGAGACATAAATTGCCTCGCCAGAGGGCGGATACCGCGTAAGCCCAGCCAGATAATGATGGGGATCGTCAGTAAAACCAGCAGTAATAAAATGAGCCAGTCCATGGTTGCCACCGAGGTATTCACCACGCCGTGACCATAATATTGTTCAACCAGCGTGACGTAACGTTCCCAGTTTGATTCTGGATTCTGTTGCAGCAATGAAAACTCCGCCCGCACCGGTGCCGGCATGTCATAAAATACCCACAGATTCCATAAAGCAAAGCGTAGCCACATACACACCGCAATCAGTACCACGGTGCCGATCGTCAATGAAATGATGCGTGACGAAATCCATCCCCACAGCGATAACTTTCCTTCGTGGGTCAGTTTCATGAGCAGAACCGATAGCCGACCGAACGGACCGTTTGCAGCACATTAGAGATGCCGGTCTTTTCCAGCTTTTTACGTAAGTTATAGACGTGCGTATCAATGACACGCTCTAAAGCATCACTTTCCGGTAAACAGGCTTCAATTAACTGTAAACGTGAGAAGGCTTTGGTCGGATACTTCAACATCAAGGCGAGCAATTTAAATTCGGTATGGGTTAAATCCAGAACATCTTGCGTGTCATCTGCCGTGGCCACCCAAGCATGCATGGCAACTAAATCTACATGTAAGTTGTGGTAGGTTAAGTGATCCTGAGACGAAGTATGATGCTGCGTGCGCCGCAGCACCGCTTGCACCCGGGCAACCACTTCACCGGGATGATAAGGCTTCACCACATAGTCATCGGCCCCATAACGCAATGCACCGATTTTATCCGGGTCATCACCCATCGCACTGACCATGATGATCGGGATGTTGCTCTCCCGCCGGATTTGCATCAGCAACTCAGTCCCGCTGAGCAGCGGTAACATAATATCTAACAGGATCAATTGCGGTTTCCACTGGCGATAAAGTAATAATCCTTGCTGCCCGTCGCCCGCAATCGCGACGTCAAATCCATCACGCTTGAGGTAAGCTTCCAACACATTGGCAGCATCAAAATCATCTTCGATGACTAAGATTCTTTTGCTCATTTGGTATCCCTTGGCAATCTATTAAGACATGTTAAAACAAATATTGATAACGCACCGTCATGCTGACATGACAATCAAGAATCTGAAGCCATAGACCCAATGATATTACACCAGCATTTCAGACTGAAACAGCGCGACGGGCCATTCTTGACCGTCGTGTTGACTGCACAGATGTTGCGCCGATCACCGTCAAGCAACCGCCCAAAAGGAAAGAGGTTAAAAAGAAAGTGTTCACCGGGGGAAAATAACCGGGGAAAAATGATAAAAAAGGATTGAGGCGAATGCGCTCAATCCTATCCCTGAATCATGACGTCGCCACGTCTTCCGCTTCCGCGATTCAATATACATCCTAACGGTACATCAGATAACGCGATCCCATCTTGCCATCGGCCCGCTGGGAACCGTTTCTCTGATAAGCGGCGGTTCCACTGCCCATCCCCATAAAATTGAATCGGGAAACGAAAACTTATCGGCTCAGCCGCAATTATTTTGCCATCGACGCAGGCACCGGGGTCGCAGCTTTCTCTCCACGGGGTTCACCGAAGAAGAAAGTCAGCGTCACAGCAATGATAATCCCGACAACCGAACCTACGATGGCAGCCCAGACGGATGCATCCACGCCCGTCGCAGGAATATATTGCGGAAATGCCAGAATACTGGGCAGAGCGAATGAAAAGACTTTGGTCTGATACAAACCAATAATCCCGCCGCCAATCGCACCACCGACACAACCGAAGATGAACGGCCGTTTACGCGGTAAAGTCACCCCGTAAATCGCCGGTTCAGTAATGCCGAACAATCCGGTGGTAAATGCAGAACTTGCCAGCGCTCTGGTTTTCGGATCGCGGGCTCGGAGGAAAACACCTAATGCTGCACCGGCTTGTGCCAGTACCGCCGCCAGACACAATGGTCCAATGGTATCAGCGCCCAGTATACTGAGGTTGTTGATCATGATCGGCACGAAGCCCCAATGCAGGCCAAAGATCACAAAGACTTGCCAGAATGCCCCGATCACCACACCGGCAATCATGGGGCTGATGCTGTAAACAACCTCGAATCCACCGGCCAGTAAATGGCTGACCCAAGTGGCAGCCGGGCCGATCAGCAAGAAGGTCAGCGGCGTGGTAATCATGATACACAACAGTGGTGTAAACAGATTCGTGACGGCACTGGGAATATACTGTTTCAAGAATTTCTCTAGCTTACAACTCACAAACGCAGCAAAAATAATCGGCATCACTGAAGCCGCATAGTTCATGAATGTCACCGGAATACCGAGAAATTCGAGACCGGCAGCATCCGGTAATTGCTGAGCATGGAAAGCCGCGAGCATGGTCGGATGCACTAACGCCCCGCCGATCGCCATCGTAACAAATGGATTACCGCCGAATTTCACACCGGAGGTATACCCGAGAGCAAGCGGGAAAAAGAAGAATAGTGCATCACTGGCCGCATTGAATATCTGGTAAGTTCCGCTCTCGGTTGTCAAAACCTGCGTTGCAACCCCCAATGCCAGCAAACCTTTCAGGATCCCGGATGCTGCCATGATGCCGAGTAACGGCGTAAAAATACCGGAAACAATATCAATGAATGTCCCGAGGATTCCCTGTTTTTCTTTCTTGGCTGACGTCTCTTTACTTTCAGTCGGCACGACACCACCATGCTGCAGAAAAGACTGGAGTGCGTGGAACACATCACTGACGTGGTTGCCGATCACAACTTGAAATTGTCCGCCGCTTTCTACCACGGCGATCACTCCGGGATTTTCTTGCAACGACTCCCGTTGCGCCACAGACGTATCAAACAGTTTGAATCTCAGCCGAGTCGCACAATGGACCAGACTATCAATATTTGCAGCCCCGCCCACAGCCTCAACGATCTCGGCAGCAAGTTTTTCATAAGCCATAAAGTAAGCCTCACATTATTTATAATTCACGTACCGGGAGCAAAAAAAAACCTGAAAGAGTCACGTTCATATTTCGATGAACCGACCCTTTCAGGTTTTGCCCGCTTTCACGGTAACAATCCTAAAGTTTAAAAAGCCAATAAAAAAACCTGACCATTCGAAGTCACCTTAAAGCGGCTTTATCACTTCGTCTGTGTCAGGTTTTGCCTGCATACCATGCAGTAGCAATCCAATATAAATCCGTTTTACCTGCTCTGATTCAATCAAACAATGAGGAACGATTGTGATTGTGAGATCGATCAGGTAATTGATTGCATTATTAGAAGCAGCGCAATTTTTCGCATGGGTGCGTGGCTTCAGATCTTCCGTTATACCTTATATTGTTCAATCTCATGGAATAGTTGCTTCGAAAGTTTCTCTAATTTATCCGCCTGAGTAATGCCCTGTGTGGACTCCGCTTTCAGTTGACCCGAAACCGATTTAATCGATTCCAGTTTTTGGCTGACATCACCGGTTACATGCGATTGTTCATGGGATGCAGAAGTGATCTGTAACGTCATCTGACTCATTTCCCCAACCGATGTATTAATTTGATCAAGACATTTGCTGGTCGAAACCACATCTTCAACACATTTTCCGGTCAAATCGTAACTGTTTTGCATCATGTTTGCGACTTGGCTGGTTGAGCCATGCAGCTTCTCGATTTTATCTTTAATTTCCTCGGTGGAGACATGAGTCCGTTGAGACAACACCCGGACTTCATCAGCAACGACCGCAAAACCACGACCTTGCTCACCGGCTCTGGCCGCTTCAATCGCCGCATTTAATGCCAACAGATTGGTTTGTTCGGCAATATCCCGGATCGTGACCAGAATGGACTCGATCTGCTGGCTGTCCTGCTCAAGCATCCGGATGTTATGAATCGATTTCTCCAGCTCTGCAGATAATTGCTGAATCGACGATTCACTTTTAGACATCCAGCCAACCCCATCATCACAAAGTTCCACACATTGACGACACGATTCCGAGGTTAATTCAGCATTTCGGTATACTTCAACGGCAGAGCTCGACAGCTCGGATACCGCAGCAGCGACCAATGTAATATTCTCCTCCTGTCCGGCGATCTCTTTGCCCTGATGCTCGGATGAATCCGAAATATGATGGGATTCTTCGGTTAATTGGCGTGTCACCTGATTGATATGCTTCACCAGAGAATGAATCCGATCAATAAATGCATTGAAATTAGTCGCAAATTTACCGACTTCATCCTGACTATCGATTGGAATCCGCTTCGATAAATCCGCATCACCGGACGCAATATCCATCAGGGCATCATTGACCTTATCAAATTTTTTGAAGATGCCGAAAACAAGCACACTGATGCCCAGAATACCGAACAGAATAATCCCGGTAGCAATCAATAACTGCTTGATGAAATATTCATTGACTGGCTGATTAATCAGTGAATTTTCAACCGTAAAAACAAGGACCCACCCCATATCAGGCACAATGTAAGGAATAAGAGTAAACACCCGGCCTTTTTTGGTCACTGATGTCCGAACGCCATGCTGCTCTGCAATTCTAAATAATTTTTCACCTGAGGATGTCGAATTAAATTCGGATAAGTTCTTCATCACTAATTCAAGTTTCGGGTGGAAAATAATAAAACCATCCCGGTTGACTAACATGGCATCACTACCCGTCGGAACTTTGATCTGAAAAACTTCTTTCATCAAACGCTGCAAAGACAGAGCCCCGGCAACGACACCTGAAAATTGACCATTAAGATAGAGTGGTGTGGAAATCGATATCATGAGTGACTTTGAATGCCCATCTTTATAGGGCAAGGACACGAAATCAGAGCGGGTATTCAAGGCTTGCTTTAACCATTTCGTCTCACTGGTAAGAGAATCTGAATGAATCCCTTGGCTAAATTTCACATCGCCTTGCGTATCAATAAAATACAGGTCATCGAATCCCAGCTGTTTGAAGTGTTTTTTAAAGATGTCATTCACATCACGATCGGGGTTATGGATGGTATCGCGGATAATTGCCAGATTATTCTGGTGCTGTTTCATCCAGTTTGAGATGATCTTTGAATGCGTTTCTAATAAGCCACGACTTTGTTCCAGCACAGCCTCTTTACGATTATGTTCAAAAGTCCCGTAACTCAGATAAGTTAGGATTGATGTGGTGATAATAATAAAAAAAGCCGATGTGAAGATTATTTTTGATTTCAAATTGAATTTAACGATATGAAAGAAACTCACATTCATCACCCTTATCCTAAAGTCATTCAGCCATTTATCCCGATAATTAGCGGTCACAGGATCCAATACACATCGATTTGTTCAATCATTGGTTTGTTCAATAAGCAGTTTATTCAATAACCTGTTTATTCAATAAACAGTGAGCTAAATATCAGTAACCGGTTTAAAACCCACAAAAAAACCCAAACGAAAAGATCCCGGATCCGGAATATTTTTGTTTGGGTTTTGCCTGATTGAACAGTCACAATCCGATGTCTGTGGTTACTTAACCCCAACAGGCGAAGCAACTAAACTACGTTCGAGTATTCACGGAAGTAATCATAGCGTCAATAACAGGCAATAAAAAAGTGATCAGGCACAACAAACACAAATATAAAAGCGGAATTAATATCACATTTAGTTTAAATACGATGCAATAAATGGATCAGCGCCGACCCTCGCTTAATATGTATGACGTTGTCGGAACTCTGACGAATAGCCACACCGAATTTAAACCGCTCAATCCTGCCCAAAAACCGCCACGACTAAAGTCTGATGACGAATACCATGGTCATAAAAAGCACTAAAATATAGGATTTAGGTCACAATTAACTTAATTAACAATTGATGTTTTGAATACAGGCGCGTAGCTTTATTTCATTCAAGGATTGTAGCTACATTACATCATGTAGGTAGGCAAAACCTGAACCTGAGTTTCTTCGTGAAGATAGAGGATACTTAGGTTCAGGTTTTTTTTTGGCCTAAATCCGGCGGTCTCTGATGATTCCGTACCCATTATTTTTGTTCTCTTTTTCTTTCAATGTGCACTGCAATATCATGTAAAGAAGGTAATACTATGAAGAAGCTTGCTCCGACACTGATTGCGTTAGCCTGCGCACAGGCTATCGGTAGTTACGCAACGGCTGCCACACAATCCTCAGATTCATCATCGGCACAACGCCCTAATATTGTTTACATTATCGTCGATGACCAACGTTATGATGCGATGGGATTTATCAATCATGAGGCCGTTACACCCAATATGGACAAACTGGCCAAAAATGGGGTGTATTTTAAAAATGCATTTGTCACGACATCTCTGAGCGGACCGAGCCGGGCAAGCATTCTGACCGGGATGTACGCGCACAATCACGGTATGGTCGACAACAATAAGAATCCGGATGTATTCAAACTCCATTACTTCCCAGAAGAACTCAAAAAAGTCGGTTATCAGACAGGTTTCTTCGGTAAATGGCATTTCGGTGGCATTGAAGAGGAAGGTAAACCAGGATTTGCCGGTTTCGATCGCTGGGTCGGCTTTGTCGGTACCAACGCTCAGGGGAACTACTATCCGGTTGATATGTTCGGCAAACCTTCAATGCTCAATGTGGACGGTAAACTGGTTAAACAGAAAGGTTACATTACTGATGAATTGACCGATTACGCCATCAACTGGCTGGATCATCGCGATAAGAGTAAGCCTTTCATGCTTTACTTAGGTCACAAAGGGGTGCATGCCGACTTCCTGCCCGCACCGCGCCACTATGGAAAACTAGCCGGTAAAACGTTCAAAAAACCAGATACTTATGCTAACACGGAGAAAAACTATAAAGGCAAACCGCGCTGGGTGAAAGACCAACGCAATAGCTGGCATGGCGTCGATTATCCGTATAATAGTAATCTGGATCTGGATCAGTTTAAACGCAATTACTACGAAACGCTGATGTCTGTCGATGACAGTGTCGGCCGGGTACAGCAGTATCTGAAAGAACATCATCTGGATAAAAACACCGTGATCATGGTCATGGGTGATAATGGCTTTATGTTTGGTGAACATGGTTTGATCGACAAACGTAATGCCTACGAAGAATCCATCCGCGTGCCGCTGATCGCCGCAGGACCGGGCTTTGATAAAGGCCGAGTGGTTGAAGATGTCGTTGCCAATATTGATATTGCGCCAACCATTTTGGATGCAGCCCATATCAAGATCCCGAATAATTATGACGGGTCTAGCTTCCTGCCGCTGGCTTCAGGCCACAAATCAACGACGCCGCGAAGCAAGTCTTTTGTCTATGAATATTTCTGGGAATACAACTTCCCTTATACACCGACAACATTTGCGATTCGTAATAGCCAGTATAAATATATTCAATACTATGGATTATGGGACACCGAAGAACTCTATGATCTGAAGGCCGATCCGCATGAGAAACATAACCTGATCGACTCTCAGGAGCCCGATATCATTCGTACCAAGGTTGCACTCCGCAAAGAGTTGTTCCAGAAGCTGAAAAATCACGAAGGTAAAAATGTGATCCCTTACAACGAGCAACGCTCCAGAGGTCAAGTTTTCCGTTACAAAGCCACCGGTAAGAAAGCTGCAGACTTCCCGGATCAATGGATGCGTGACTATGATCCGGATGACAAATACTTTGGTTTGCGACCTGATATGGTAGACAAAGCCAAGAAACTAGCCCCACTTTCCGGTTCTTTAAAGCGTACGAAAGAATACATCAAGACGCACTATTTGATGAACCAGAAAAAAGAAGCAACTGAGAAGTAACCTCCCCCACTCGCCCCGCTCCGGAACATCCGGGTGGGGCTATTTACTGAGACTATCCGACCGCCTCCTGTCGCTCTCATTCAGAGAAAGCCCAGCGACTCAAATCACGGCAATCATCCTGTGCTCCTGAGCGAAAAAACATAAAAAAAGGACTGCCGTAGCAATCCTTCTCTCTCATGATTGAAACCACAACTATAGGCAATCCGATGTCTTATTTATTCCGCCAACCAAGGATACATCACCGCAATCAGAGTCCCCGTCTTATCATGACTCAAGGTCACCGAGTCAATACTCACACTCGGTATTTTCAGATAATCCTGAGGATAATGACCCCGCTCAACCCGCTCCTGTACCAACACGGTCGCCGTGTCATTTTGCAGCGCGCTATACGATGGCAGCTTCTCCCGGTAAAAGCGAATCACCTGCTCAACGTCGGCCTCGGTTATAAAGGTCGCAAAAGGCAGAGTCTGGTCTAAGTCATCAAAGTTGATGCCATGATGTTTATGGACGACCATCAGCGCACCGGGATAAATCGGCAATGTCACGGTATCGACCGGCGCTTCTTGAATCTCGGGATTAATCCCCATCTGCTGACGCAATCTTGCCCGGGTTGTTTTCAGCGTCTGAGAAACCGCAGACTGCACCGATGCCGGAGCCGCCTTTACCGACTCTTGTGCCAGTGTCACCGGCGGCAGAGCAAACAGACCACTGAAGGCGAGGCTTGCGATATATACTCGTTTTTTCATTAACTTACCTTTTATTACAACAAATCACCGCATTGACCGGCTGATGAGCCTCACGCCAAGTTAGGCACTCTGAAGAACCCGGCGGATAATTTCCTTCATCGGCGGAACGCAGTGGCTGAAATGAACTTTGTAGCCGTCACACAAATAGTTTTTATTCGGAATACCATTCGATGAAAGTGAGAAGCGATGTTTCGGACACCCACCATGGCAAACTGCTTTCACCGGACACTGCAGACAATCAACGGAGATATCCTTCGATTTACTTTGCGAAAACTGGATCTGCTGTTCACTGTTAACCATCTTGAGCAGATTATTGTGGTGAATATTCCCCAGTTTATTGTCGGGAAAAACAAAGTGATCGCACGAATAGACATCACCGTTCGCTTCTAATGCCAGATTGGCACCACACTCTTCAGAGAAAACACAACTGCCTTTACCACCGATAAGCTGGGTCATGGTCTGCTCAAAATTCATCACAAAATACTGGCCGATGTCATGTTTCTGCCATTCGTCAAAAATGGTATTCAGAAAATGACCATAAGCGGCGGAAGGCACCGTCCACGGGGCAACCTGACACGGATCTGAAAAGTCGGGCTTAATCAGGAACAGGCCGTTGGCATCCGCCTGATTGGCAATCCGCTCGACCAGCGGAATAAACTGCATGTAATGACTGCCGATGGCTTTTAAAGCACGGTAGACTTCCAGCGGTTCATGGACATTATGCTCACTGACTACTGTCAGCGTATTAAATTCGACTTGATATTTTTTCAATAACTCAATGGCTTCAATCACCTTGTCATAAGTATTTTTGCCTGACTTCGTGCGCCGATAGCGATTATGATGCTCGGCGTTACCATCAATAGAAAGGCCGATCAGAAATTGATGACGGTGAAAAAATTTCGCCCAGCTCGGCGTCAGGTTCAGGCCATTGGTCTGGAAAAAGTTATTAATCTGTTTTCCCTGTGCATAACGCTGTTGATACGCCACTGCTTTTTCAAAAAACGCCAATCCAGCCAGAGTCGGTTCCCCGCCTTGCCAGATAAAGTCGATAACCGGTGCCGACTGGGATTCAATATTAGTTTTTACATAGTTTTTCAGCGTCTCTTCATCCATTTGCCAGTTCTGTTTCCGGCTCGGATAAAGTTTCTCCTTCTCCAGATAGAAACAGTATTCGCAATCAATGTTACACACGGAGCCGGTCGGCTTCGACAAGAGCTGAAAATTTTCAATCTGGTTTTGCATCACAGTGTCCTCACGTATTCGATGAGACAGGGCCGTCATACCGACGACAGCCCTGATTCGCTTTGTTATTAATCTTTGTATTGAGACCCGTTATTGAAACGTGTAGCTCTGGCTTGCACTTTCTTTCCAACCATATCTTACGGATTTGAATTCAATTTTATGTACCCCTTGCGGGACTTTGAGTGCCTTGGTATACAACTCCCAGTCTCCGTCATCAAATCGATAACCGATCGATGCGTTCTGAGTCCGGTTCACAATCGAAAATGTCTTGAATAATGGGTTGTAATGACCAAACGGTGCTGCTGTCACGCGCTGTTTACCGTCTTTATCCAGAATCTGTTTCACCATTTCAGACTCAGGCATCAGTGACATATCCACGGCACTGCCATCCCATGCAACCAAAGCCTGCCGCATGGTTGCAAGGACCGCTTTATATTTAGGATCTTGTGCCAGATTATTCAGCTCATATGGATCATTCACCTTGTCATACAGCTCTTCCTGAGGGCGAGGTTCAAACCAGATTTTTTGCTGTTTGTTCAGATGGCCGGCGTCATGCTCCGCCTTCATCGATTGCATAATTCCCAGATTGTTACGGAAATTATTGTCATATCCTCCGGGGATTTCCGTATGCTCGTTATAGACATAACTATAGCGTGCATTCCGGACACTCCGCCCGTATTGAGGTACTCTATCGAAACGATCCCGCCCGGCATAGGTGTATTCGCGCACCGGGGCGTTATCTTTCGATAAATCGACCCCAGTCATATAGTCGGGCACCCGGCTGCCGGAAAACCCAAGAATGGTCGGGGCCAAATCTTCAAAAGAGACCAGACGACTTTCTGTTTGACCGTTTTGTTTCCACCATGTAGGTCGATATTGCTTCGGTACATGCACCATGAACGGTACTTTCAGACCCGAATCATAAAGATCGCGTTTATGCCGCGGAATCCCATCGCCATGATCCGTTGTGACAATCAGAATGGTATTGTCCCAAAGCCCGTCTTTCTTCAGGCCCTGAACGATCTTACCAACCATCTGGTCCATGACTTGGACGTTATCATAATGTCGGGCAATATCTCGTCTGACTTTCGGCGTATCAGGATAATAGGGTTCAAGCTTAACCGCATTCGGATCGGTTGGCTCGATATTGTAATGGGTTCGCAACTTATCCCACCGATTGACCAGCCCCAGCCATTTTTTATCCAGCAGATCGTCCTTGCGGAAAATCCCTGACTCATGCGTAATCTGTGGATTGAGGTGTAAGAAGAACGGTTTGTCATGAAGATCGTAGTTCCGCCACGCTGTCGGCACCATCAAATCATCCATACTTTTATATGAGCCATGCTGATCCCACAACGTGAATGGCCCGATATTCATTGGTCCGCCAGAAAACTGATAGTCGGTTTTGGTATCGTTGTAAGTGAAATATCCGTTAGCACGAAGTAATTCAGGGTAGCCTTTGACTTGTGACTCTGGGACACCAATATATCCGCCACCGGGATAATTGGTCGTGCGCATATGCTGCAAGCCTAGAGTCTGAGGGAATCTGCCCGTAATCACACCCGCCCGGCTCGGTGCAGAGACCGGAGCCATGGCATACACCTGCTGGAATCGGACGCTTTCTTTTGCCAAGGCATCGATGTTCGGAGTTTTTGCAACCGAGTCCCCATAGACACCCCATCTAGGACTCAGATCTTCAGCCATAATCAGGACGATATTCGGTTTTTCAGACTGTTTCTGTGCTGCAAAATCAACCGCATTGACCGTACCGCTGATACTGGCAGCTAACAATGTTAAAGCCAGGACATTTTTCTTCATTTCCTATTCTCCTGAATAGTCAGCAAGTTGCATCGCCCAGAAACAAAAAAACCCAAGCAAAGATATTTCTATCTCTGCTTGGGTCTTGCCTGTCGAAACAGTAACAATCCGTGCGAATACAGCTAGCCTACGTTTCTATTGTGTAAATAGCAATTACGGGCCATTTTATCTGTGATTGCTATCGCCTTTCTTCGGTAATCAACCCTGATGAATAAAACCACCGGAATAAACCATTTCCGGTGGCAATCATCTCAGTGCACCGATAGAACTTAAAAATTAAACCGGGACTCGAGATACATCTGATCGTCACCTTTATCACTCATGACTTCAGAAATTGCGATGGTGGTTCTACGATTGATAAAATACTTCAGTTGAAGTTCAAAAGCTTTATCAAGCTCATCCACATTCACAATGATCGTCGGAGAGAATCCTTCACCGTTTTCAGGAAGCAGGCTGTAGGTTACATTCGCAGATGCACCCAGCCCTTTGGTGGCATATCCTTGGTTACGGATAATATCGCCATTTTCATGATCATCCATTTTCGAATAAGAGAAGTTCCAGGACATACGTTGTGCCTTCGCAAACTGCTTATACCCGTAGAATGTATAAGTCAGCAAATTCTTATCGGTCCGTTCAAAGTTAGTATCAGAATTGGAGTGGTAAGAATCTTTGGTCTTCGCGCCGCGATTCCCCATGATTCCCTTACTACCGACAAAAAGACCCGGCTGACCATTATGAACCGCCAGATAGGCACCGTAGGAATCAGCTTCATACGAATAAATATCTGCCGTCTGATAACCGAAATCCATCCCCATAATGTCAGAATCTACATCGTAGGAAGCATACACATACAGGTTATTGTCATAGTGGCTGTCGTAAATAATTTTCCCTGCATTTTTTATCCCTCTTTCTGACTGGTTGTTATACAAACCCGTCACAGCGACATCGTTGGAGAACGAGGCCATCGTCGCTGTATATTTACCATAGCCCAGAAAGCCCCATACAGAATCTTCAAAACCGACTCGGAATTGGTCAATCTTCTGCTTATCATCAAAATTATCGAAACGATCGATGACCTTATTATTTTCATCAGCCCAATTTTCCTGAGCCTCCAACCGCACATCACCGACAAACCCGATCCGATCGGTCAGGGCAGTATAGCCCCGCATGCGCATCATCACTTTAAAATAAGCTTTTTCATAATCAGTGTGATCCGTTGATGTGTTATAGCCGCCTTTTAAGAAGCCGTTAAAATACCACCGGGAATTTTTATCTAGGTTGGTTAAAGGCTCGATTGTTGAACCTATTTTCTTATAGTTTTTGACAATATCGGAGTCCCATTTGGTTGTGTCACTCTTTGCATAAACATTATGACTTAGCCCACATGCTATCGCGAATGCTAAAATTGTAATATTCTTCATATCTTTCAAACCCCTATTAATAAAAAAACCCGCCAGACGGTTATAAATAACCATCTGGCGGGTTTTGCCTGCAAATACAGTAGCAATCCAAGAACAATAATAAATAAATATTCTAAAATAAAAACCCATTGATACATTTAATGTGATTTAAAGCAAGAAATATTTTTATCAATAAAAATGAATTACAATATGAACACAATGACACTTCAACAAAAAGTCAAAGAATGGGGTTATTTAAGCATGCCATTAAATAAAAATATCAAAGCAGAAAAAGAATGAAGATAATTCCTTCATCCTTTTTCTGACTCATTCGATTTAATTATTAGGATTAAATAATGGCGCTTTAGGCTTCGGCATATTCTCTTTAAATTGCTTCGCCGCCGACAGAACTTTTGCCAACACTTTCGGAGAACTTTGTGCAAGGTTCGTTGTTTCACTCGGATCATCTTTGAGGTTGTACATGGTCGGTTCATTCAACCAAACAATCCCTTTTCTACCTTTACGTTCACCGAAGACAACCTTATAGTCACCCATCCTAAATGCCGTAAACTGCCCCAGAACATAATAAGGCATGATCGTTCTGGCACTCTTATCCCCTTTCAACCATGTTTTACTGATATCAAATCCATCGAGATCTTTGACCGGATGATGGGTGCCAGTAAGAGACATAATTGTCGGCAGGATATCCAGCGTACTACCGATGCCATCAACGACTTCATTTTTCAGATGACCTTTCCAGTTGACGATAAACGGCACTCTCATTCCGCCTTCATACTGGGTACCTTTCGCATCTCTCAAATTTCCTTTTTGGCCAGCCAGCCCCCATTTGTTCCACATCCACCAAGGGCCATTATCTGAAGTGAACATCACGATGGTATTATCCGCCATCCCTTGTTTTTCCAGCTGATCCATGATTTGTCCGACCGACCAGTCAATTTCCAGCAAGATATCACCATAGCGGTTGTGACCTTTACCGACAAACTCAGGTGAACCAAACAAAGGGGTATGCGTCTGCGGATAAGACATGAACATGAAAAATGGATTTTTTTGGTTCTTATGATCGGCAATATAATCTTTGGCACGACTGGTAATATCTTTGGTAAAGGTTGCCTGTTTCATACCGCCGGGAACCTTATAATCAATATATTTGCCGTTGATAGTATCTTTGGACTCATAAGACATATACAAAGGGACATCCCAGTATTCTTGCTTCGGCAGAATATAAGCAGGCATGCCCTTCACCCAGGCATCATGTGCCGCTTTCAGATCCTTTTTCATCAACGCATTCATTTCTAACTGATTTGGTGTGAGCGTTGAATAACGGTCATTACTGGCAGGAATACCATACCACCAGTCAAATCCATGACGAGTCGGAAACGAGTCAGAATTGCTGCCCAAATGCCATTTCCCGTACATCACCGTGTCATAACCATTGGTCTTGAGTGAGTCGGCGATCGTAACTTCGGAGTTCGGGAAACCATCCGGGTCACCTTCAATAAATACCCCCGGCGCAGTTGTACCATATAGGCCGGTTTTGGGCCCTAACCTTCCGGTTAACAGACCGCCGCGACTCGGAGAAGAAATCGGTGAACTCACATAAAAGTTTGTCCAGCGCTGGCCGGTATTGGCAAGTTTGTCCAAGTTTGGCGTTGGGGTTTTACTGCCTTGCAAGCCAATGTCCGCCCACCCCATATCGTCAGTAAATAAAATAATAACATTGGGTTTTTCTGCGGCATGCTGACTTGCCATGGCTGAAGGCGTCAGACTGGCCAGACTGGCAATCGCAACGCTCACTCCGATTGCAATATTTTTTATCTTCATGTTTTGAGTACCTTATTTATATCAATTTTATACCAAGTATTATTAGTGAATACTTTATATGGTTATATATGCTCAATGCTGACATGAGTGATATATAGCACAAGTAAAATACCTTTAAAAAATAACGCACACGTCAGAGACTCTGCTTATAAAAACAGTCTTCTCTGATATCAATACATCAATATTTTTATCCCATAATGTATTTACATATACTTATATTTAATAAACTATGCTGTTTCTATACACCTTGTCTCTTAAGCAAACAGATTAATAAAAGTCCTCACAAGGCACCTTGACACTCAATAAAAATAATCACACTCGATAACGACCGAAATCATTAAAAAATGAACACCCTATTTGCTTCATTCATTCTATTTCAGTTTAAAGTCACAGTATTAATATCAAGTTCTGTTTACTTTATTTAAAATAAAAAAAAACCTAAATCCAATCAAATCCAAATAATAACGCTCAATCGGATCTGATTGGATTTAGGTCTTGCCTGCAACCCTGCAGTAACAATCCATATTCGCAATCAATATAATTTTAAAATAACAACTAATTTAAGCGAAGCAAATACAATCTACCAGATTGTGATATGTATCGATAAACAGAAAAGTAAGCCACAGTTAATGTGATCATCAGCATGTTTTGACTTCATTTTCTTGACTAGTCTATTGAAAAGATAAAATTATTAGCTCTATTTTTATCATTAAGCAACATCAGTGTCCTACCCATGTTTATATTTTTGGCAACGACACAAATACACTAAAATACTGATTTTAAAGGATTGTTACTGTACATCGTACAGGCAAAACCTGAATGAGCAAGAATACCAGGCTCATTCAGGTTTTTTTTTGGCACAAATCAGGACATAGCACCGCACTCATGTAATGACTGATAAGAAGATCACTTCGCTTTTTATGAATCATAAGCATCTTTTGTGCGAATGAATAATGTTCATGTTGTTTTCATCCATTCTCATAAGAGAAATTAAAGATGCCCATGACTAAATTAAGAAAATCTCCTTTGGCACTTGCAATATACATGATGGCAGCACCTGTGTTTGCTACATCAACCAATACAGAACAAGAGAGTCAACCAAACGTATTGATGATCGTCGTCGACGATCTGGCTTTACCGGATATCTCTGCTTACGGGCATGATCTGGCACCAACACCAAACATCGATAAGCTTGCTCAAGACGGAGTCCTGTTTACCAATGGTTATGTCGCAGCATCGGTTTCAGCCGTTTCTCGGGCTGCGATTCTCACGGGACGCTCACCACAACGTTTCGGTTTTACTTACAATATTCATGACAAAAAAGATGCGGACAAAGGCTTACCGGCTGATGTACCAACGATCGGTGAGCGACTCAAAACACACGGTTATAACACCAATGCTATCGGTAAATGGCATCAGGGGTTCAACGACGAGTTTTACCCGACCAACCGGGGGTTTGATGACTTCTACGGCTTCCTGACCGGTGAATCCATTTATGCCAGTCAAAATACACCGGGAATCGTGACAACCCCCACCAAATTTGACGCCCGAAAAAAAATGTCTTACGACCATCGCGAGCCGCGTCAAAGTGTATTCAAAGGGAAAGAACGGAAAGTTGTCAACAATCTGAATAAATACTTAACTGATGATTTTACTGATGTCGCGATTCAATATCTGAATAGCCAAGAGGATAAGAAAAACCCATTTTTCCTCTATCTGGCTTATAACGCGCCCCACTATCCGCTACAGGTACCACAAAATTATTACGACAAATTCAGTGATATCAAAGATCCGGTCAGACGCACGTATGTCGCCATGATCAGTAATCTGGATGACAATATAGGTCGTGTCATGGAAACACTGGAAAAAACCGGACAAGATAAAAATACGATGATCTTCTTTGTTTCCGACAATGGGTGTCCGATCCAATTCGGATTCTGCGACTGTAGTGACCCCCTAGGCTCCGGCAAATTTACCTATGTTGAGGGTGGCGTTCATGTACCGTACATCTTTAGCTGGAAAGGAAAAGTTAAGCCGAATCAACGCGTTGAATCTCCGGTTTCATCTATCGATATGGTGTCGACCATTCTGTCTCATGTGGAAAAAAATAAAGATCTTCCCGCTGAACTCGACGGACTGGATCTCCTCTCGGTTATCAACGAGCCCGAAGCATATAGCGACCGAAAACTCTTCTTCTCTCAGACACCATTGCACGCAATGCGGGACGGTAAATACAAGCTTTGGATCTCCGACGACCAACAAAGCACAGAACTTTACGATCTGGAGAAAGATTCAGGAGAGCTGCACAACATCGCCACTGAGCATCCGGAGATCACGCAAAAAATGCAAAAAGCGCTTCAACAATGGAATCAAGAAAATCCAAAACCGTTGTGGAATATGCATCGCACTTTCCCCGGCTGGAAAACCTGTACAAAAGATACGGAAGGCGTTTATTAACACCATCTCGCCTAGACATACCGTTGTGTAACCATTTTCGGATGGTTACACACACAGAAATGATTTAATTTAAGGGTGAGCTCTCATAAAACGTAATTCAGTCATCGCTTTTCCCCATTGCTCACCCACGTATTGTTCAATACGTGAAAACCCATATTTCTCGTAGAGATGGTGCGCAGCTTCCAGCCCTTCAACAGTGTACAGATGCGTTTCATCAAAACCCGATGCATCCACGAATGCTAAAGCAGCCGTCAGAAGCTGATGGCCGACACCGGTTCCTCTGGCTTTGTCATCCACAATAAACCAGCGTAAATGAGCTTTCCCCGGCCCTAAATCTTCTCCGTCAATGGCAATCGAGCCTACAATCTCTTCACCCAGTTTGGCGACCCATATTTCATTGTGAGCATGATCTAAACGGCCACAAAACTCCGCGAGCCCGCTTGCGACCGCAGATTCAAATGGCTGCCCAAAGCCAGTTTCTCTTGAATAATAAGCGCTATGCATTGCCGTTATTTGGGCAATCAGGCCATGACAATAGCCCGTGGATATTTTAATTTCAGGACGCCGATTGGCGACACTCAATCGGCCGGATAAAGCATCCGCATACAACTGAAGCCCGTCGATAATCGTTTTTTCTTGCTGCCGATTCAGGTGGTTGAGCGCTTCAATCACCTGATGTTGTGCAAACGCATGTATGGCAGCGACCCGTTTTTGCCCGGCGGGAGTGAGTTTCAGTTGTTTACTTCGGGCATCACGGGTATGAGGCTCTTCTTGAATATCCCCGGTGGCCATGAGTTTACGTAACATCCGACTGACAGATGATTTTTCTAATTGAAGACAATCACTTAAATAACGCGCAGTGACACTCTCACCATTTTCGATCTCCATTAAAGCATGCACAGCAGAAGGCGATAAATCGGTTCCTGCAAATGGTCCACCCATAAATCCGAGCTGTCGAACCAGCTGTCGTGATGATGCACGAATCGCATCGATATCTGAATTTGAAATCATACTCGCCCCACTTAGTTGTATAATACAACAATATGGTCAATAGATAGATATGTCAACTCGTTGCAACAAAAACACGATTCAAACGGCTTCTGTTTTGCGCAAGGAGACCATATTATGGTGCTTGAACAGCAACTCAGTGCGTCAAACGCGTTATGACCGTCAGTTGCTGAACGATAAACCGAAGACCTTGCCAATCTTTTTCGGGGTTTCTGCACAAGACACTCAGCAAGCCTGACGTTAAAGGATCAACGCTGACTTTTATTCAAAGGAAATTTACATGTTTACAATTGCAGCCGATGTCAAAAATGAGCTGGGAGAATGCCCGCTCTGGTGCGAGAACACGCGCAGCCTGTACTGGACCAATATCAAAGGCAGTGAACTGCTTGCCATGCAAGTGGATAATCATGTGGTCAGGCACTGGCCGTTACCGGAAAAACTCGGCTCGTTTGCCCTGACGGATAAGGCTGACATGTTGCTGATGGGCATGGTCACCCAGCTCGGCTTTTATCATCTGAATACCGGGACATTTAACCCGCTGGTGGCATCACCGGGAGCGCCGGGAACCCGAATCAACGATGGCCGTTGTGACCGTTCCGGCAACTTTGTTTTTAGTACCATACATGAAGGGAGTCCAATTCAGCCGGTGGGGAAATTTCACCGACTGAATGCCGACACTCTGGAAGTCGAAACACTGGCACTCCCCGATGTGTACATCCCGAATAGTATCTGCTTCAGCCCGGATGGCGGCACCATGTACTACACCGATTCGAAACTGGGCCGGATTTTCTGCTGCGATTATCCTTCGCTCAAAAATCAGCGTGTTTTCGCGGAGACAGAGGGCTCAGAAGAACCTGACGGATCATGTGTGGACGCCGAGGGTTACGTATGGAATGCCAAATGGGGCGGAAGCCGGGTTGTCCGTTACCGTCCCGATGGCACGGTCGACAGTATCCTGACCTCGCCTGCTGCTCAGCCAACCTGTCCGGTTCTCGGCGGAGATAATTTCGCGACCTTATACTGCACCAGCGCACGAGTCGGACTCTCAGCCCCTTCTGAATATGACGGCACGTTGTTAAAAGCAGTGTCAGCCGTTGCCCCCGGTTTGCCGGAAAGTCGTTTTGTGGTCAAATTACGATAGGCAAAGAGGAAAAAAGCGCAAGGCGGTGAGCGGTGAAGTCACAACCCCTGACGGCTTCTCCTCACACAATCATGACTCACGGAACTATCCACTCACGGAACTATCACTCATAGAACCATGCGACGATCATCGCCAGATCGGCAAAAATGATGGCTTCGTGAAGTCTTGTGGCCGAAAATATCGAGAAAACGGCCTTTCGGACAGCTCGATGATTCAGTCCCCGGCAACGACGAATTCTGTGCCAGCCTTTTTAAACAACGCTTGGTAATCCGGTTCCGGGCAGATATCCGTAATACAAAGATCAAACTCAGAGAGATGCGCGATTTTTAAAGCGCCCCGTTTACGAAATTTTGATGAATCAAGCAACAAAATACTGCGTGTTGCGGATGACATCATGGCCTTTTTTACCGCAACTTTTTCCATATCGAAATCTAAAACATTGCCCAATGAATCCAGACCAGAAGCACAAATCAGTGCACAGTCTGCAAAATAGCTGCGAATTTCATCGCAGGTTTTCGCGCCGGTCAGAGAGCCATCGGCACCTCGCAAAGTACCACCGGTCACAATCACATTATGTTCACTCCCATGTGCTGCAAAAATCATGGCCGCAGATAAGTTATGAGTCATAATTTGTCGCCCCGGCAACAGCGCCATTGCCGATGCCACCCGGTCACACGTCGTGCCCGTATCAATAAAACAGCTCTCCGTCGGTTCCAGACATGCTAACGCGGCTTTAGCAATGACCGATTTAGCGTCCGTCATCATTTCAGATTTAAATCGATACCCCAACCGCACGTCGGTATCCGCTTCAGTCACTCCGCCATGAAAACGCTGCAAGAGATTTTCATCACACAATTTTTTCAGATCGCGCCGAATGGTGGGCTGTGAACAATCCAGCTTTTTGGCTAAAAACTCGATCGAGGCATACCCTTGCTGGCGAACAATTTCTAATAATTTCTGGTGTCGGACCCGGGACAATTGATGATCTCCAAATTGTCATAATGAACGTTTATGCTCAAATCTACCAAAATTCACACCCTTTGTGATTTATTCTGCTTAAGAGTCATAAAAAATTCATGAATACATTGTTTTCTCTCGAAATAACAACCAACCGTCTTTACTGTAATGGTAAAGCGACACTGATTCGTCTTATCGATGCGGATAGTGCATTTGCTCTGAGACTGAAAGAGTGCCTGAGTCAGCAAGAGGTCCTAAAACTCATCCGCGACTTTCCCAATGAAGTTCAGATCCCCCCGGTCGGTGTGATTGGCCCCAAAGAGGCGACAGACGCTCAATATCAATGCGCACAGACCCTTGGACATATGCTTGCCAGTCTTGGGCTTTGTGTCATTTGCGGCGGACGAAACGGCTCAATGGAAGCTGTTTGTAAAGGCGTCTATCAGGCAGGCGGGAAATCGATCGCTCTGCTTCCCGGCGATAGTTGGCTGGAAGCGAACCCTTACGTGACTATCCCTGTCGTCACCAATATGGGGCCAACCAGAAACTCATTAATCGCTCAGACCGCTTTTGCCCTGATTGCAGTTGGCGGCGGTTACGGCACTCTGACAGAAATGGCCTATGGTCTGCATTACGATAAAGCAGTATTTGCCACCTGCGACGCACCTCAAATTAAAGGCGCCCGATACGACACTGATCTTGAGGCCATTGTAACCAATATATGCAACATCTTATTTGGTGATCTGTCATTCAATGAACCCGCGATCGCGCCATAAACAAACCTTAAACAATACGTAATCAAAATGTCATCGCACAGCATCATGATCACAAACAATCAAATTGAACGATTGTTGTCATGAAAAAGATTACGTCTATTTACATTATTTATTTGTTGCTACCAATTCTCCTTTTGGCAGTCGGCTCCTTTGGACAAAGTTGGGTCAATACGCTGCTGCCAAACGGATTTACCTTCGACTGGTATCGTCAGATATTGCAGTCAACCGCTTATCTTAATGCGTTATTGATGAGTCTGCAGGTCTGTATCGCCGTCTGTCTGGTTAATTTATTGGTGGTGACACCGGTGGTGTACTTACTCCAGTTAACGGATAGTTTGCGATTAAATAAGATCTCCCGCATGTCAGCACTCATGCCGATAGCGGTTCCGGAACTGGTGATAGGTTTTGGTTTCATCCTTGCTTTCACCTCAGATGCGCTGCCCTGGCTCGGCACCACGTGGGTCCTGATTCTTGGTCACTGGGTGCTGACATTCCCTTATTTTTTCTTCAGTCTGTCGGCGGATATTGAGAAGTCCCCCCTCAAAAGTCTGGACCGAGTCGCGCAGTCTTTCGGCGCATCATCTGTCCGGCGCTTTGTCACCGTCTTTTTGCCTCTGGCATCACAATCACTACTGACCGGCCTTTTGACGGTAGCAGCGATTTCATTGGGTGAATTTCAACTCAGCAACCTTATCGCCGGATTTATGAACCGGACTTACCCCACCTTGTTACTACAGGCTTTCTATGGCGCGACGGGGCTTGCTTGTGCCGCCACGATGATTTTACTGGTGCTGGCAATAACCATGTCACTACTCTCCAGTCTTCCTCACGGATCAAATGCAAGGAGTCACAGCTAATGATTGAATTTCGCTCCGTCTCTTTTACGTATCCCGGTAGTGATGTCGGTGTACATGATATTTCGTTATCGGTGAACAATGGTGAATTACTGGCTATCCTTGGTAAAAGTGGCTGTGGAAAAACCACGTTACTCAAACTTCTGGCCGGATTTGAACAGCCAAGTTCAGGACAAGTCATCATTCATCATCAAGATCAATCGGGCATTCCATGTTCGCAACGCCGTCTTGGCATTGTATTTCAGGACTATGCACTCTTTCCGCATTACAACGTTTTAAAGAATGTCATGTACCCGCTCAAAATCAATAAAACGGCCAATGCCCGGGAGAAAGCAATGGCGATGATCGAGCTGGTTGGTCTTGGGGGGATGGAAAACCGAATGCCTCACCAGCTTTCCGGAGGACAGAAACAACGTGTGGCACTGGCTCGCGCTTTGGTTTTCGAACCGCAAGCGCTGCTGCTGGATGAACCCCTGTCGGCACTCGATGCGTCCCTCCGTCAGGAAATGCGCGACGAAATTGTCAAAATCCAAAAAACACTCAATATCACGACCTTTTTGATTACGCATGATCAGGAAGAAGCCATGAGCATGGCCGATCAGGTTGCGGTGATGGAAAATGGTCGAATTCAGCAATGTGGTCAGCCGTTGACGATTTATCACCACCCCAATTCCGTCGCCGTGGCTCGCTTTGTCGGTAAAGCCAATATTTTATCCGGCACAACAGCACAAAACGGTCTGATCAAAACTGCGTTGGGTGATCTTCGCTTACCACAAACAGATTTGATGGCAAATCAGTCCGTTCAGTTAGTGATCCGACCGGAACAAATTATTGCAGCACCAGATACCACAACACCCAACCAATTTGCAGTGGAAGCCATCGAACAACAGCAATTTCTCGGCCATACCATGGCTTACCGACTACGCGTCAGTGGCCAGCCTCTTGATGTATATACCCCTTATTTAACGACACCATTAACCCGAATCGCCATTCCTGCCGAATCGGTTCATGTGATTGAAAACGGAGACTTTTGATGAAATCTTTCAAGACTACGCTCGCGGCAACCTTACTGGCACTGTTACCCGTGTGCAGCAGTATGGCTCAAGCCCTAAAAAGCCCGGAATTGTACCCGGGAGAACAAGCTCAATACGACAAAGCCACCAAAGAAGGCATGGTGGTTTCATTTGACACCGGCCCGACTTGGGCGAACTGGGGCACGATGTTTAAAGCATTCAAAAAACGCTATCCGGGGATGGAAATTGTTTACAATGATTTGGGGTCAGCAGCAACGGTTGTTGCGCTGGAGAAATCTAAACATCGCCCTCAAGCCGATACAGCATATTACTTTGGCGCATCAGCAATTGATGCGAGTAAACGACATCTTCTGAGTGGATTCAAACCCGTTAACTTCAATAAAATTCCTCAGGTTTTTAAAGATCCGGATGGCAAATGGTTCACCATTCATACTTTAAATGTGGCGTTTCTGGTGAATAAAAAACTGGTTAAACATGTGCCTGCGTCTTGGGCCGATTTACAGAAGCCCGAATACAAGAACAGCATCGTTTATCAAGATCCCCGAACGACTGGTCAGGGACAAGTTGTTGTTTTAGCCGCAAATGATGCCCAAGGCGGTGATATGTCCAATGTCGCTCCTGGCGCGCAATACTTTGGCCACTTAAAAACCATCGGTAATACTTTACGAGTGGTCGGAACCACACCATACGCACAGTTCGTTAAAGGTGAAATTCCGATTTGGATTGGTTACGAAAACGATGGTCTGAAAGCGATGATGAAAGATGGTATGGGCGAGAACGTCGCGGTCATCATTCCCAAAGAGGCTTCGCTTGCCACACCTTATGCTATCTCAATGGTAAAAAATGGGCCGAATCCTGAATCAGCGAAATTATGGCTGAATTTTGTGATGTCTGAAAAGGGGCAATCCATTTTTGCAGAGGGCTTTGTTCGTCCGGTACTGACAGAGATGCCCCTGCCAAAATCAGTCCAGGATAAGTTAGTGAAAGCGCCTCAGATTCACCCTCTGGACCTTGAAGCCGCGGCTAAAATCAAACCACAACTTGATAAGCTGTGGGCGAAAGCGGTCCTCACTCACTAATTATAATAAGGATAAAACTGTGAAACTTGTAAAATGGGTGCGTTGGCTCACCGTCACTCCCGGATTGCTTGGTTACGGCCTGTTTTTCATTTTTCCTGTGATGTTAGTTTTTTCTGAGGCGCTTTCCGCGCCTCTCGAAACCTTCAATCGCATGATTTCTGATAGTTACCTCGTGGGAAGTATCCAAGGGAGTCTCTTTCTTGCACTCGCCACATCGGCAGGCTCACTCACCGTTGCCCTGTGTATCGCCCGATTTTTAAGCCAGTGCCACCCTGTCGTCCGACAGTGGTTAAGCGTGGGGATTGCTCTCCCATTAGTCTTTAGCGGGTTGATTGTCGCCTACGGTTTTATTCTCACTTTCGGAAGAGCAGGCTTTGTAACGCAATTGCTCGGCCATGTCGGTGTCCCGGAATCCGTGTTCGGTAATCTGATTTTTACACCCTTTGGGCTGGGGCTGGCGTATTGCTACTACCTGATCCCCAGAGCCGTATTTATTTTGCTCCCCGTCATGTTAAATTTTGACTGGCAGCAAATGAAGGTTTCCGAAAGTTTCGGCGCTTCAAAATGGCAAAGCTACCGCTACATCTTTATCCCTCAGCTTTACCCGGCGATGATCACTTCACTATGTGTCATGGTCTCGGTGGCACTCGGAGCATATGGGACCGCATTAGCGCTGTCCGGCACCCAACTGAATATATTACCTCTCACGCTTTACAGTAAAATATCTGATGGCGGGACCGATTTCCCGGTCGTAGGCATGTTATCTATCGTTTTGGTCGCCCTGTGTATTGCGTTTACTTATCTGGCAGAATGGTTTAAACGTCGCTATGAATTCGCAGGTTCGTCATAGTTCAATATAAATCAAATCGTTAAAGATCCATTGACTCTGTTGTTTGAATAACAATGTATTTGAATAACGATCTCGTTTGAATCACAACGGCTCCTGTGAGTTGGTACTATGAATTGGTACTAATTGGGGCATTGCTGATCTTTAATCCAATGAGCCATTATATTAAAAGCATTGGGTGAATATGAGTAACGACCGAATAACACAAACAGGTATTCTTTCCATACAGGCCATTGAGATGACAGTTGATAGTCGAAAAGTTCGCTACGGAGAAGGCCGTGAGTGGCGTTAGGTAACTGTTTTATACATCGGGATACATCACGGGGAAGCAGTCTGTGCCAAACGTCAACTGTCTCCGTGTGATCGACATTTCGGTCCTGTTCTCCCATCAGCAACAAGGTAGCTGTATGCATCTCAGATATATCTTTTCTTGCATCAGACTGTGAATTACGCCGTTCAAAATCGGCTCTGGTACAAATAGAGGCACAGGGTTCGCTAGCTTTTGCGATGCTGAACTGTTCGTTAAATGCCAGTTCAGCTTTTTTCTGAGCTTCTTTTATCGCGTCAACAGCGTAATGCTCTAGTTTAAGTCGTTCTCCGGTGTAGTAAATGCTTTGACTTCGCCAGTTGATTGCGGCACCGACAAGAACAGCAAAATCAGTTTTGGTTAACTGACTCGCCTTAGGAACAACCCAACCCGCCTGAGAAAAACCAAGATACCCGCCACGACTATTTCTCAGTTCAGGCAGTTCTCTAAGTTGTTTCATCGCTGTGGCGGCCTCAACCGAACGATCGAACATCGTCTGAGCGAACCAATTGCCTGAGCTAAGGCCAACACCCGGCTTATCCCAAGAATAAACAGCAATACCATTTGATACCAGAAAACGAACCAATGGGACATAGCCTCCGTTTGACCAGCGATCTTGTGGTCCATCGCCGTGAATGAAGACAACAAATGGCGGGGAAACAACATGAGGCGGAAGGATCAGTGTTCCACTTAAAACGTCACTGCCATGAGTAAAAGATAACGTTCTCTGAGTGCCAGTGTTTTCTAATCCAAAAGTCAAAAAACGGAACACCATGAAAAGAAAGATTAAAACCACCAACAATAACAGAGATTTTTGCGACTTATATTTAATCATCAGATTACTCGACCTCTTTTCATCTCATTGCACTCACTCAAACCTGAAATATACATCAAGACACGCAGCAACTAATTACGGGATGTTTACAGTATTGGAAAAACTCTAAAACCGTGGCCAATTTTAGTTGACCACTACACCCAAAAGTAAAAAAGATTTATGCGGTTTTAGCAAAGAAATTAGCAGTTAACCTAAAAAATAGACACTTTCAGAAAAAATATTTATTTTTACTCCAGAAAATACCACCGAACTCCAGAAAAATCCCAGCAACTTCCAGTCAACGCCCAGAACATTTTATTAATTCATTTAAAATCAATCATTTATGATAATTTGACATAAGTTTAAAAAAGTTTAGCCTACAAAAATAACAAGTAATGAAGGAGAAATTTATGAAAGATTTTTCAGAGGCATTAATACTATTTTTAGGCGTTATAGAGGCCGTAATTCGTCTTATTAAGATCATAAAAAGTAAGAAACCGTAGCCCTGCAAGATTAAATAACAAAAACTTGCAATATTAAACAAAATAACCTTTTAAATCATAGCGATAATATCGGAACACATAATATCTCAGCTATTGATGGGGCAATTTTACTCAACAGATTCACTTCTATTTTCATGTTTATGCCGCAAATAAAACGATAGTATGCACAACAAAAAGTGGCGGCCTATAATTAAGAAATAGTAGGTCAAGAACTAACACAACTTATATGATCAAAACGAATTTGGGGGAATTTTCGATTTATAAATGGCAGCGTACCGATGTGAACGCTGCCATTCTAGTATGATACTTTAATACTCAGTATGAATCTTTATTACTTAGTATGAGTCTTTATTCCTCTCCTACACAACAATTGTAGGAAGGTAATAAAGTATCATTCTCAGAGTCGCTGAAAGCCTTGTGCTGCCGTATGATTTTGGTGGAGCAAGAAAATAAAGTATCATACTACTTGAGTTTTACCTATTTCAAAGTTACCGACAACAAGTAATAAAGTTTCATACCATTTGTCATATTGATTAATTTGTATATAAAGCAAGAAGCAATAACTGCTGAATTAAGTCTAAGCATACCTCTTCTGATTTTCTCTCAATAACTAAAAATATTCTCTCAATGTCATTAAAAACGTGAATGAAACCCCTTGATATGAGAGCATAGTTATATCGTGTTGGCTTATCGCTGGCAGTACCGGCTGATATAAACGATTAACTATCTAAACGCAGCCTTGGTATAACAAGTAAACTAAATGGTTCAAGTCTAATGAATTATGGCAGGGCAAGGTGTGCTGTGGAATCATTAGCAATGGAAAATCACTAATGGATACAATACAACTAGCGCTAGACCTAGCTCTTTTAGGAGAAGCAACAAATGCTAACTATACAGTCGTTACTTTTGGTCTGGCTGCTGCAATATTTGGCTTATTAATTATAATGCTAGATTTCTGCACATCAAAAACTACAAATAAAAATAGCCTATTGAAGCTATCATATAATGGATTCTCAGGGATTGGAGTCTTTTTGTTATGGGGGATTGGCGCTGGCATCGCAGGATTAGTTGGCGCAGCTGCTGACATTTTTGAGATTAGCCGCACTGCCAGTGTTTTTGTTGGTGCCGGTTGGCCTGTTGTGTTACCAAGACTGCTAGCTTCTGCAAACCAAGACCTTTCTCGAGAAAGAGTTCCTACGGAGTAATTTATGCTGAATTTTTTATTAGGTCGCTCTAATTTTAATAGAAAGGAGCAAGTTATCGAGTCAATTCGAACTTTCGAAAGATTCAGTGAATGTGAGGATATTGAAAAGGCTGATGCTCTACTCATGTTCAAAAGTGACACACAACAATGCTGGTTAGTATTTACAAACCTCCGCATGTACTTTGTCATTGATGACACAGAAAAATCACTACTAAAAACTCTATGGGCTCGTGATAAAGAAAATATCGTTGTTGATGGTCGCATAGATCTTCACCTTAAAGAGGTTCCCTACTCAAAAGAAACGGGTAAACTTTACTTTGGTAAAATGAATAATAGTGTGCTTTACACTCATTCTCTATTTAGTCATGCCAGTCTTTCTGGGATTATTCTGGCGCTGGCTAACAGGTATTTCTTAGAAAAATAAGGCTGAGCTTGTGACTGAAAAATTTAATGAAAAAAACGATTCGCTCACTTTTGACGTTGATGCTCAATTGATCACCGAACTCGGTGAAAGATTGGTAAGCCGGAATCATATTGGTATTTCAGAACTAATAAAAAACGCGTATGACGCAGATAGCCCAAGTGTTAATGTATCGCTTATTAATGCTTCTGACCACTCTCTAGGTAACTCGGAGCTAGTCATTTCTGACAAAGGTTTAGGAATGACGTTTAAAACCGTAGAAACACACTGGATGACCATAGGCACTAGTAACAAGCGGAGCCATCCACTCAGCAAATTATATGGTCGACCTGTAACAGGTAACAAGGGTATTGGTCGGTTTGCTTGTCAAAGATTAGCTCAGTACCTCGAGCTTTCGACTTGTGCAAAAGTAGTCGATAGCTATGAACACACTATTGTTCAGTTTGATTGGGACGACTTTGTACCCGGTAAACGTCTGTCTACTGTTAAATGTCGGTACAATACATACACATCTCCTACAGGATCCATCGGCACAACCCTAAAATTAAGGCGCTTACGCGAACGAGTCACTGAACGCGACTTCAAGATGATCCTTAAAAGTATCACATTGATATCTATCGCCACACCAACCAAACGTAATGACTTTAAAGAAGATCCTGGTTTTGAAGCAAATATCTATGCTCCTGAATTTGAAAACCTAGTAGGTAGTGCAACTTTTAAAGCGGATGAGAAACTATTAAGTTCAGGTTGGGGAACTGTATCTGGTTGCATCGATGATGATGGAGTTCTTGCGTTCAAGCTCGATAGTAAAGGAACGGACACACAAACATATTCCTATACCAATAGCAAGTTTCTACCGCTCTCAGGTATATCGTTTACAATCCACATTGTTCCGTTAAAAAGTCGTGACGGCATTGAATATCGGAGAAATCCCACTCTATTAACTCGCTCAGTTCTTAAGGACATTACTGATATACATTCAGGAATAAAACTATACCTCAATGGGTTTAGAGTTTATCCATATGGTGAGGTTAACGAGGGGGATGACTGGTTAGGCATTGCACACGATATTTCTCGCCGTCGAGGCCCTAGTGATTTTGTTGAACTACAAGATCTTGCTACTCATATGGGAATTATATCCCCTAACCGAGCAATGCTAAACCATCCAGGTACGCGCTCATTAATTGGTAATGTCATCATTGAAGGAAATGCTGTTGATGCATTTCAAGTTAAAATGGACCGAGAAGGCTTGGTAGCTAATGACAACTTCAAGAGTCTAAAAGATGCCATTAGAATGTCTTTGGATTGGGCTACAATTAACTATGAAGCTTGGTTGATTCGAGAACGTAAAAAACGACATGCTAAAGTCACTCAAGAGTTTGAAGAATCTGTAGGAAACAAATTCGAAAGTACCGAAAGCCGAATAACTAAAGCTATTAATACTCTTTGGTCTCAAGAAGATACAGATGAAGAACCGTCTGTAGAGAGCGATGATGCTTCGAAGACAGATACGGCCTCCGAGCGTAATAAAGGGGCGTCTCCTACTACTGCTACTAATGAGCTGCAGACGAAACCAGAATCTTCTAGTATAGCCTCTACAGCTGTTGGTTCTAGTGGTTCACCCTCCACTGAAGGGGTTACTTCAAAGGTTATATCTAAAGAAACTAAAGCCCAAAAAAGTTCAGCGCAAGCATATCTACTCTCAGAATATAAAGAACTTGAGGCAGAATCAGAGCTTTTGCGTGCTGTTTCAGCAACCGCTCCACTATTATTTGTTTTTGCTCATGAAGTCAAAGGAATCGCTCAGGCTCTAATTAGCCAATCTGCCCAACTAAAACTAATCGCAGACAAGATTGAAGACGTAGACATAAAAAATGAACTGATATCAATTGCACAAAGTGCAGATATGTATAAAAAATCGTTTGATGACCTATTTGAGCTATTTGAAGTTTTTTCAGATTCAACCACAAAGTCATCAAAAAAAGTTACATATAGAAGTCTTTTTAATCGCATTCAGACAGGTTTTAGGTTTTTCTTAAAGCAGTATGATATTGAATTAGAATTTGAAAACATTAGTCCTATACTGGGAGTACCGAAGCTCAACTCAGCTGAAGCATACTCGGTACTTATCAACCTAATATCAAACAGTATAAAATCACTCATTGCTAGTGATTCAGAGAAACGCCTTATTCAAGTTTCTGTAGTAAAAGATGATAGTACGCATTACATCACCGTCAAAGACAACGGTATCGGACTTAAGAAGGAACATTGGCAAAAGGTATTTGAGCCAAGAACCTTTGACCCAGAAGGTACTTTGTATAGTTCGGTATCTTCCAAGCTAGGTGATGAAAAACTAAGCAATCTAGGTAAAGGCTCTGGTTTGGGCTTGAACATTGTCCAAAATATTCTCAAAAAGCACAAAGGAAATGTAAAGTTTGTTTCTCCTTCTTCTAGCTGGAATGCTGAAGTTCAAGTAACACTAGGAAATTAATATGAAAATTCTAGTTATTGATGACAAGTCCAAGACAGAGTCTTACCCAAGAAAAGAGCTTCTAGATGTTTTAGAACAACGTGAAAAGGTTATCTCCGATATTATTGAACCTGATCCAGAAGAACTAAAAAATAAGCTAACCAAAAGTGAGACTGGTGAGTATGAGTTAATAGTTGTGGACTATATGCTTGAAAAAACGCGAACTATCTTTAAAACAGGTACCGCATTATACTCACTTATCCGTGCATATGCGGAAAGTACCCCGATTTACTTAATATCAGTAAAAACAGCACCAACAAATCAAATTGGTGATTTTGATCTGTTCATAAATGATGATGCTATTAACAATCATGCTGCATTTAAAGCTGATATAGAAAGCCATATTTCATTGAAGTCCTGCAACAAACTTGAGACATTTTTAAAGCTCATAGAGTGTCCAGAAGAAGTTGCAGAAGAAATTGAGGCAATGATCAAGCCAATACTTTCCAAACGAGACTTTGAAAGTCAAAGTGATGAAACCCAGATTCCTGAAAAAGAAATAGTGGATAGCTTAAACTTGCGACTATTTAGGTGGTTAGCTCGTTCTCTCTTGAGAAAAGAAGGCCCTCTGGTAAGTAGTGCAGGAGCCGCTGCACTATTAGGTGTAAGTACTGACTATTTTGAGAATATTTCGGGGCAATTTAACAATGCACTATATAGAGGTGTGTTTAATCAGTCTTTTAAAAAACGTTGGTGGATTACTTTACTTGAAGACGAAATTTACGAAAAAGAGGACCCAGAAAACTATTTAGAGACATTTCCATTTAAAGAAGCTGCTTCTAAGTTGCTTGGTGCAACAGACGAACATAATTTCTCAATATGTGCTGTTTGCGAAAAACGATATCCTGATGGACTTGGTATCATTACAGATCAAGGAAATGAGCTTCACCCTGTGCATATATCTTGCTCTAAGTTTAATGATACTCTTCTGCAAGAACCATTTTTTCGAAATCCACGTATAATTGAGGTTGAGTAGCGTGTATAAGATCGACCTAAAATTTACAGCTAACTATCTAAAAATACTAAGAAATTTTTCCAAATTTGTAATTGAGAAGCATGCGGAACTACCTCAATCAAACAATAACCAGTTATACAGCTTTTTTAGTGACTTACACACTAAATTGGGTCGAGTAACAAGGAAAAAACGCCCATTAGTTGAAGATATTTCAATTAAACCCAATATTATATTCCAATATAAAAACCCTAAAGGAGGTAAAAGAAAATTCCATATCTCTCTAGGTGGAGTCATCAAACTTCAGCAAGGTATTATCACTGAACAGTGTTTAGTCCTAAATCTAATGCTAGAGCATACTGAAGGGTGCGATGCAATTCCTGATGGGTGGGATAATTATCCTATAGAAAATGGGTATCATATTCTTCGACGTTTTCACTTCGATTTCGATACTAATAATGATGACATCAGCAAGCCAAAATTTCACCTACAATATGGTGGCAACTTTGAATCTGAGTATCTCGAAGTGGATGAAGAGGTGCATTACAAACTATTTTCGCCAATCGACCACCCTAGACTACCACAACAACCTTATGACATTGTAATGTTATTCGATTTTATTCTTAGAGAATTCGAACTAGGGGGAAAAGGAGTTATAAATGATAGTGGCTGGAATAAACATGTAATAGAGTGTGAAAAAATATGGCTTATACCGTACTATAAGGCTCTTCTAGATCGCTTGCAAAGTACATCGAGAACAACTCCTATACATCGGCTAAATCAGTAAAAAGGCTAACATTCATTTAGCCTTTTTAATCTGTATAGTTTCTAGCTCCCTTATACCGCTCACATCTTAAATCATAGACAGCTCTAACAAGGTATTGACATTGTTCTCGAGTTATAAGCTCATGTTTTATTAGTACTTCATCAACCAACTGAGCTGCTATATAAAAATCTTCTTGCAATAATGCTTTTTCAACCTTTGGCTTCAGAGAATCCAAATCATCTATACATTGTTCCGAAAACAATACTTTTATACGACGTCCCGCAGAAGGCTCAATTTTCAAGACTCCTGAACTATATGCTCGCCCTTCTAATTCAGCAGAAAACTGAGTAAAAGTCGATAGCATTGTTATTGCCATAGCACGCTTATATTGCGCACTCACATTTTCACGAAAAATCACTTTGTGAATAGAATTGGTGCAATTGAACTGCTTACCTGTGTTTACTACCATTCTCGGACCACGATGAATCATGTAAGACAAGAAACAATCGGCTTTTATACCATCAACACCCCATCCAGGAGAAAACCAGTATGGGCGTTTACTAAAGGTACGATTCTTCTCTCTGTCCTCATCCGATATTCTTGACAAGTAATGAGCGACTCGAGACGATCTATCTGCCATTTGTTCTTCTGTCGGACAAACTAAATAAACTCTCTTATCTGTCCTAACACTTTTTTTGTGCCTGTTTTTATCATGAATAATGCCTTGAAGATAACTAAATCGACCAACAACAGGCTTTAAAACATTTTCAGGTAATTGGTATTGTTCTGCTGTCGAACGATTGATAATGAAGTAATTATTGGCACCAGTCACCATGCCAATTTTTATATCAGCATAATACCCTAGTTCTTTTGTTGTATCTTGCTGAAGAACCGTTTGATATGAGAATTTCGCAGCAGATGAAATGATATCTAACTTATAATCTTTTACATTTAAAAATGTGGAATCACTAACTCTATTTATTGCTTGCTTAAGTTCAGTAACATTTTCAACAACACTCACTGAAAGATCACTCTGTGGCATTGCTTCTTTATGGAAACCTTCCGCCAATAGAATAATCGACGTTTCTTGTGCACCTTCTTCTTTAAAAAAACGCTCGGCAAGTTTGAGTACTTTGATTCGTTTAAAATGTTTTTGATGAATCCCTATAAGTTTATCCGCATAGTCTGCGTTCAACAAACTGCTTGGTAACACCCACGCAACTCGACCACCATTTTTTAGAAACTCTAAACTATGCAATAAGAAAAAAGCCCACAGACTGGCGTTTCGCCCCATTGTCTTGGTAGAAAACGGAGAGTTACGCAATACTCTATCACAAGATTTTCGTTGCTCTTCCGTCATATTATGCATAGATACATAAGGGGGGTTACCAAGAACGACATCAAATTCACTGACTGAAAACTCGGTAGGCTTCACCTGAATAAAATCTTTTAAAATGAAGCGCTTTGAGATATTGACATTTGTGCTGAACTTTTGAGTCAATATCTTAAATGCATGGTTATCAATATCTACACCATAGAGTTGTTCCTCTGGTGTAGGGCAACCTAACTCGCATAACCTAGCAATGCTACTATCGAAGAATCCACAACCGCCAAAACTTGGCTCTAAGATATCTTTGTCTGCATGTTGAATCGCCCAGTCCGCTAGTACTTGGCTTAACTCTGGTGGTGTATAGTATGCACCCAGTTCTTTCTTTTTTGGTAGTGAGTGCGGATTCATTTACTTTCCTATAAAGATAAAACAGTCCAACTAAATCATGCCGATTAGCTATTTACCTTATGTCCTAAAAGCTTCAGTACTTAAGAATTCTGATCGCTGAAAAGGCCACCAAATTAAATCCAATAAATACAATAAGTTAAATAGACTTTGATTTTGCAGTTATTCTAACATATAAAAGTATTTCTCGATAGATGTATGTAAATACTACCTCACATTCAGTTGATTATAGTGCAAACGGAAAAGCTCTACTCATCAACAACCATCCTGTCACTGTAACCCTCCCCGAAAAAATGGACGCTGGTAAATAGGGCTTTTCCGTTTACACTGAAATAAACGGAGAGTGCATGATGAAAAAATCACGCTATACAGAAACGCAAATCGTCAAGATCCTGAAGGAAGTCGAAGCCGGCAGGAAAGTCAATGAAGTGTGCCGCGAATACGGGATCTCTGATGCAACCTACTATAACTGGAAATCGAAGTACGGTGGTATGGAAGCCTCTGATGTGAAACGGCTAAAAGAGCTTGAAGATGAAAACCGAAGACTCAAACAGATGTTTGCTGATCTCAGTCTTGAGCATCGTATCGTCAAAGATATTTTGGAAAAAAAGCTGTAAAGCCAGCGGTTAAACGAGCGCTCGTTGAGTATGTGCGCTCACAGTTTCAGGTTAGCCTCAGGATGGCCTGCCGCGCAGTTGGCATCAGTGATTCCGTGTATCGATACCAGCCAAACCTGCATCGGGATGATGAGGTCGTTGCCAAGTTACAAGAGGCCGTAGAACGTTATCCAGCCTACGGTTTTGGTAAGTTATTTAAGGTGCTCAGACGGTGGGGACATCCATGGAATCATAAACGAGTTTACCGTGTGTACTGTGCTCTGAAACTGAACATGAGACGTAAGGGAAAAAAGCGGTTACCGAAGCGTGAGCCTGCTCCACTTGCGAGCCCGGAGAGGATCAACTGTTGTTGGTCTATCGATTTCATGAGCGATTCATTGGTTTGTGGCAGACGTTTTCGTACCTTTAACGTGGTCGATGATTTCAATCGGGAAGTCTTGGCGATAGAAGTGGACTTAAACCTGCCGACTCCGAGAGTTATTCGTGTGCTGGAGCGGATTATTGCTTGGCGAGGTATGCCGGGCAAATTGAGGATGGATAACGGGCCAGAGTTTATTTCAACCACGCTGTGTGACTGGGCAGAAAGTAACAAGGTAGAGCTGGAATTTATTCGACCGGGTAAGCCAACAGAAAATTCTTATATTGAGCGTTTTAATCGAACCTACCGAACGGAAATTCTGGATATGTATGTTTTTAAAACGCTGAATGAAGTCCGGGATTTGACAGAAAACTGGATGAGGGAATACAACGAAGAAAGGCCACATGACTCACTAAATGATCTCACGCCTTGGGAGTATTTGGAAAGACACGACAGCAGGAAAAACTCTAACTTATCGTGCCATTAAAACTGGGATGGTTACATTTGAGCCAGCGTCCATATCGGGTTTCCGACGCCGAATATTTATTTTTTGCCATAAAAAACCGCTATCCCATGCTGATAAAACAAGCATAAGGACAACGGTTTGAGTATGCAACTCTATTACTTATCTTCTGTGAAGATCGATAACATCAACTTTCTCGGTAATATTGATGCTTTCTCTTGGAGTTATGCTTCCAGCTTTTTGCTACATCATAAACATATGGCGGATATGTCATCCCAAGGATCGGCCAGTGATTTTGTTAAGTGCGATCTTGTTGATTTAAGAATACATCTTCAGTGCGCTTAGAAACCGTATCAACGATAAACTCCGCTAAGCTATCAACCGAGTTCAAGCGAGTTGAACCGAGATTGTTACTTTTTATGATGAATTTGAGCTCTGTTTTATTAAAACTTGAGACTAGAGACAAAGCCTCTTTACGAGACAAAGATTTGATTGCTTGAAAAACATTAAACTCACGCGCTTTAGAAGAAATCTCCTCTTCTCTTTGAATGTTTTTTCCATTTCTTGTATTTTCAGTGGTAGCTAATATGTTGCTTACTAGTTGGGGGTTATTTATGCATAACTCTGACAACGCCCCCAATACTTTACCAAATGACTCTATATCTTTAACTGTTATTTTACTCACAACAAACCCCCACTCGTTCCACAAACTCCTCGGTTAAATTATAAATAATATCCCTAGTATTACGGAAGTCTGCCTTTGATTTAGCTGTATTAGAGGTCAAAAATGGCTTCGAATCAACAGGGGCTTCAGCGACAGAAATACGCTGAGGGAATTCCGTTTCGAAGACTCTCTCAGATAAATCCCCAGATCGTAACTCTCGCATTGTCGATTTATGTAAGTTTGTACGATAATCAACCTTTGTAAAAATGACACCAGCTAATTCAATATTGCATGAGCGTTTTCTACGCTTAAAAGAGTCGATTCGATTTAAAATCAGACTGATACCAATCTTAGATAAAATATCCGGCACCGTGGGAACTACATAGCAATCACTTATGTTGATGCCATTTAATGTAATTGCACCAAGATTGGGAGGGCAATCGATAATGATATAATCGTAATCACCTTTAATATCTTCAATTGCATTGCCTAAAACATCTACATGGCTTACATAAGCTTTGTTATCCATGTCAGGAATACTATCTTGGATATCGACTAAGAACATGCTCGAAGGAAGTAAATCTAGTCCTTCAATCCCTCCAGCATCGTAGCAAATAGCTTCGCATATATTGAACTCCGACTGGTCTTCTAGCATATCATTAAACAAATGGTATAGAGTTTGTCCATTGTCCTGACAATCCTGCCACTCATTTTGAGATATTAGTGAAACCGTAGCATTTGTCTGAGGGTCTAGATCAATAACCAATATCCTTTCACCATTCTCAGCTAAAGCTGCGGCGATGTTTACAGCGGTTGTAGTTTTCCCTACACCACCCTTTAAATTTATAAAACTTACGATTTTAGTCATTGCCATTTCTCTATGTTTTCAATGAGATAAAAGTCTAGCTTGAAATAAAATCTAAGGGACAGATCTATTTCACGCCAAGCATTTAACAATATATTTTAATTAAATATAATCTTTCTAAGTTTGGCTGAAAATGCAAACTCTTAGTTCTTATCCATTTATTTTATTGAATAAAACTGCACAAACAGAGCAATAACTACAGAAAACTTCTATATAGCAACACATACCAAACTAAGCACATATTCGCTCATTAGTAACATTAGGGCAATAAAAGAAAGGTGCCGTGAATCTCGGGATAAAAGACTTTGGGAAATTTTCGTGTTAAAAATGGCAGCGCCCCGATGCGATCACTGCCATTTCAGTATGATACTTTAATACTCAATATGAATCTTTATTACTTAGTATGAGACTTTATTCCTCTCCCACAACAATATTTCTGGCACCTAATCCTTACTCAACTGTAACCGCTTTTGCTAAGTTACGAGGCTGATCGACGTCGGTGCCTTTAATTAACGCGACGTGATAAGACAATAGCTGCATTGGGACCGTGTAAAATATTGGGGCGGTGATCTCGTGGACGTGCGGCATCTTGATGATTTTCATCCCCTCACTGTCTTCAAAACCAGCTTTCTCGTCAGCAAAAACATAGAGCAAACCGCCACGCGCGCGGACTTCTTCTACGTTGGATTTGAGTTTTTCCAGCAGGTCATTGTTCGGTGCAATCACAACGACAGGCATATCGGCATCGATCAATGCCAGCGGGCCATGTTTTAGCTCTCCGGCTGCATAAGCCTCTGCATGAATATAAGAAATTTCTTTGAGCTTCAATGCTGCTTCCATCGCAATCGGATAATACTCACCACGGCCTAAGAAAAGGGTGTGATTCTTATCGGCAAAATCTTCTGCCAGAGCTTCAATGGCTTTATCGAAAGCCAAAGCACTTTCAATCTGTACCGGTAACTGATGAATCGCCTGAACAATATCGGCTTCTTTTGCAGCATCGATATTGCCTTTTTGCCGACCTAAGCCGACGACCAGCATCAGCATTGCGGCTAATTGTGTGGTAAATGCTTTGGTGGATGCCACACCGATTTCAGTCCCGGCACGAGTCATAAATGCAAAGTCGGATTCACGCACCAAAGAAGAGCCGGAAACATTACAAATCGTCATCGCGGCCATATAGCCTTTTTCTTTTGCGATACGTAAGGCGGCCAGCGTATCTGCGGTTTCTCCAGACTGAGATAAGGTGATCAGCAAGCTGTTGGGGCGAACCACAAAGTTACGGTATCTGAACTCCGATGCGATTTCGACATCACAACTGACACCTGCCAGAGATTCAAACCAATACCGGGCTGCCATCCCTGAATTATAAGATGTCCCGCACGCAATAATTTGAACGTGTTCAACCTTGCTCAGAATCTCTTTCGCGTTTGTACCAATACTGTCGATGATCACCGAGTTGTGCGTCACCCGCCCTTCCATCGTTTGTTTTAACGCATTGGGCTGTTCAAAAATTTCTTTTTGCATAAAGTGACGATATTGACCTTTATCGCCGGCATCATGTTCAGCATTTGATTCGATGATCTCACGCTCAACCGGTTTATCTTGCTTGTCAAAAACAGTCACACTTCTGCGCGTAATCTCGGCGACATCCCCTTCTTCAAGGTACATAAAGCGGCGTGTCACACTTAATAAAGCCAGTTGATCCGAAGCGAGGAAGTTTTCACCAACCCCAAAACCAATCACGATCGGGCTACCTGAGCGAGCCACAACCAAGCGGCTTGGATCACGACGATCCAGAACAACCGTGCCATACGCCCCTTCGAGCTGTTTGGCGGTTTTCTGCAGGGCTTCAACCAGTGATTCACTTTGGCGCAATTCCCATTCAACTAAGTGGGCAATGACTTCAGTATCGGTCTGAGACTCAAACACATACCCTCGGCTTTGAAGTCGTTCTCGCAGAGCCTCATGGTTTTCAATAATCCCATTGTGCACCACAGCAATATCACCGGAAACATGAGGATGAGCATTGGTTTCAGACGGTTCACCATGTGTCGCCCAGCGCGTATGGGCAATCCCTGTACCACCGCTCACATTGGCATCATTCACCGCATCGGCCAGCATCTGTACTTTGCCGAGACGACGAATTCGGGTGAAGTGATGCTGCTGATCGACAATTGCAACACCGGCTGAATCATAACCACGGTATTCCAGACGACGCAGCCCTTCGACTAATATTTCTGCAATATCCCGCTGTGCAACAGCACCGACAATTCCACACATAGTTGATTACTCCACTTTAATCTTAAAAAACTCAGCCCCGACCGGAGATCCTGTCATTTGATCGCTTCGTGTCCGGGCCATTTAATTGGTTTTACTTTGAATCACTCTGACTTGATGCGCTTCGATCATCGCCACCTGTTCAGCGCTAATTTTGCTATCGGTGACCAATACATCGATTTGCGCCCACCCCAGCTCCAGATTCGGGATTTTGCGGCCAATTTTATCCGACTCTGCCATCACAACGACTTGTCGGGACACTTCAGCCATCACACGACTGAGACCGGTTAGCTCGTTGAATGTGGTCGTTCCCCGTGATAAATCAATCCCGTCACATCCGATGAACAACTGGTCAAAATCGTAGGAACGTAACACGGACTCAGCCACTTGCCCCTGAAATGATTCAGAGTGCGGATCCCAAGTCCCGCCGGTCATTAATAAGGTCGGCTCGTTTTCCAGTTCATGCAGGGCATTCGCAATCTGAAGCGTGTTCGTCATTACAACGAGGCCGCGCTTTTCATTTAATTGCTGGATTAAGGCTGTGGTTGTACCTCCGCTATCGATCACGATACGGTGATGATCACGAATCAATTTTGCAGCCTCCCGGGCAAGAGATATCTTTTGAATCGAAACATTTTTATCAAATTCATCTGCAACAACTTCTTTTGGCAGAGAAATGGCACCGCCATAGCGTCTGAGCAAAAGTCCATTTTTTTCTAAAGAGGATAAGTCCTTGCGGATTGTAACCTCTGAAGTATGGAATCGTTCAGAAAGTAGCTCAACACTGACCTCTCCCATCTGATTGACCAGTTGAACAATTTCATGACGTCTGACTTGTGTGTTTCGTTTCAGCATAAATCCATAGAAAAATAAGTTTCGATGTGAAACATATAATAGCCAATTCGAAACATTTCTGTCTATTTATTTCGATAATAAAAATTAATCTTTCATGCTAAAACATTGTCCTAAGACAATTCTTAGGCCGTGATATTCCATTCATTCGGTGTTAGAATTCCGCTCGGTAAAAGTAAGAAAATTACAAAATTGAATGTAAACTTACTGAAAAACCACCTCGTAACGGCGAAAACATGACAGCCTTGCGTGGTTTTTACGCAAAACAAGCGGTTGTATGTAGTTATAAAATGACCGTTCTGTTGAAAGAGTTTCAGCTTTAAAGTGTATTTGACAGAGAGAAGCAATCCGGCACTTCAAGAGAAAAAGACAAGGGCCACTGACTGCACTTTACGGCACTCATTATCTTTCAAATTGATACAATTATCGGAGAGTATTTTCCATGAAGAAGACCAAAATCGTTTGTACGATTGGCCCTAAAACTGAATCCGTAGAGAAGCTAACAGAACTTGTCAACGCAGGCATGAATGTCATGCGTCTCAACTTCTCTCACGGTGACTACGAAGAGCATGGAACTCGTATTGTGAACTTTCGTCAGGTGATGAAAAACCTTGGCAAGACATTGGCAATTTTGCTGGATACCAAAGGACCGGAAATCCGCACAACAAAACTAGAAAATGGTGAAGATGTCGACCTCGTCGCAGGACAAACATTTACGTTTACGACAGATACAACCGTTATCGGTAATAAAGAACGCGCTGCCGTGACTTACTCAGGTTTTGCACAAGACTTAAATGTGGGTAATACCATTCTGGTCGATGATGGCCTGCTCGAAATGAAAGTGCTCGAAAAAACAGAAACCGAAGTCACCTGTCAGGTTCTGAACAATGGCGCTTTAGGCGAAAACAAAGGGGTTAACTTACCCGGGGTTTCCGTCAAACTGCCAGCACTGTCAGACAAAGATAAATCTGACCTGAAATTCGGTTGTGAACAAGGCGTTGACTTTGTTGCTGCTTCATTCATCCGTAAAGCAGACGATGTGCGTGAAATTCGTGAGTTCCTTGCAGCGCATGGCGGTCAAGATATTCAGATCATTTCAAAAATTGAAAACCAGGAAGGCGTTGATAATTTCGATGAGATTCTCGAACTGTCTGACGGTATCATGGTTGCGCGTGGTGATCTGGGGGTTGAAATCCCGGCAGAAGAAGTTATTTTTGCGCAGAAAATGATGATCGAAAAATGTAACCGCGCCAGAAAAGTTGTTATCACAGCAACACAGATGCTCGATTCTATGATTAAGAATCCACGTCCGACTCGCGCAGAAGCGGGTGATGTTGCAAACGCAATCATGGATGGAACCGATGCTGTCATGCTTTCCGGTGAAACCGCAAAAGGTAAATACCCAGTAGAAGCCGTACGCATGATGGCTCAAATTGCGACGCGTACAGACACAGCACTGAAAGCTGAGCTTGGGTCTCGACTTGACAGCCCTCGCCTGAGAATTACAGAAGCAGTGTGTAAAGGTGCAGTTGATACAGCTGAAAAACTGGCAGCCCCACTGATTGTTGTGGCAACAGAAGGCGGTAAATCAGCGCGCTCAGTCAGAAAATACTTCCCGACGGCACACATCATTGCCTTAACCACCAACAAGAAGACTGCAGCACAATTGGTCTTGACCAAAGGTGTTACGCCGATTGTGGTTGATTCAATTGACAGCACAGATGCCTTCTATATTTCAGGTAAGAAGTTAGCTCTGGAAACTGAACTGGGTCGTAAAGGTGATATCGTGGTGATGGTTTCTGGTGCATTGGTCGCTTCAGGAACAACCAACACCGCATCAGTTCATGTACTGTAATTGAGTGATTCTTATATTCTGCTCAAAAAGCGGTAAACAAACGGGGCGCAGAGCGCCCCGTTTTCTTTGACTTTCGTCGAACCTACCAACCGAAAAATTCTTTATTATGGGTATTCAACAGTAATACCATCGGTAAAAAATACAATGCACTCAATTTGATGCCGAGGATCACTAACGACCCAATTGTTAATCTCACCAGAAAATGATTCAACATACCACTTAGCCTCATTTGCCCAGTATTATGATCTCCTTATAATTTTTCTTTTACTTCTCTTGAGATGGGTAAAATTGTTGTTCCGGTCAACGCTGGGGCGATCATTAAATAAGGCTGGTAGTATACCAATTTTGAGAGATTGCTCAATATTCAACCAAAATTAAACTTTCGTCTAAGACCGACAGATACAAACCGACTGAATTAGTTTAATCGATATAACACATCGACACTGTCGCTGATCACAATGGTCTTATCCTGATAATCCTGCTGTAAACCCTCTTTCTGATTCATAGAAACAGAACGCATCATCATTGGCTTATCTTGCTGGGTATGATAATCAACCTGCCATACAGGGCCAAGAGTGCGTTTGAATCCTTTTGCAATCGACAGGGCTTTAGTTGATGCATCCTGAATTGCTTTATCTCGTGCCTGAGCCTGATATTTTTGATGGTCTTTGACTTGAAGCGTAATGCGATCAATACGATTAATACCGGATTCCAGTGCTGCATCCAAAAATTCATTCAGTTTATCCAGTTGTTCGACAGACACAGTGACACGGCGACTTGCCCGATAACCGACAAGTTCTGGCTTGCCTTCATCAGGATAATGGTACTGGGGAGCAAGCGATAAATTGGAGCTGGAAATTTGTTCGGCCTTGGCACCTAAATCCTGTAATTGTTTTGAGAATTGGCGAACAACCGTATCGACGCCCTCTTTTGCCTGTTCAGCATTCAACGTGGATTGCTCAACCTGAACAGAAAAAACTGCGCTGTCCGGTACCACCGTCACTTCACCAAACCCGGTGACAGAGATATGTGGGAAGTTCACTTCCGCTGCATAACCGTGTAGACAAAACATCATTAAACTCAGAATCATCAACCGCATAATTTTCACTCCCACATCAATATATTAAGAATTATTTCCAAACCACAGAATTCAGCACTGAATCCTTATTTTGGCCTCACTTAGGTATTCAATCATAGGATAGTTTGATTGTAATTAGATCGGACTGTGACAAAAATAACAAAACGCTAACGACGGGCTTAAATAGCCATAGAATGGACCAATGATTAGATATATGTCTGCTTCTTTGCGTTGTTCAATACACGCAATCATCAGCCACGGTCAGAAGAAAGTATCATACGAACGATGTGATACGACAGCAATAAAAAAAGCGGTGTATCACGACACCGCTTTGCTCAAAAAAGTCTGTATTAATCCACTTGCTCGACTTTGTTTAAATGCACACTCATTTGTGGGAATGGAATTTCAATACCATTCGCGTCAAGCGCTTCTTTAATATTCATCATTAAATCGAAATAAACAGGCCAATAATCGGCGGTTTTCACCCAAGGGCGAACCACAAAATTCACGGATGAATCTGCTAATGTATGGACACCGATAGTCATATCAGGCTCTTTCAAAATACGCTCATCGCGTTCAACCGTCTCACGAAGAATCCGCTTGGTTTTCTGTAAATCAGCAGAGTAAGACACCCCTATCATGAGGTCAATTCTCCGCGTTGCATGACGTGAATAGTTCGTAATCGCGCCACCAATGACAGAAGAGTTAGGGACAACAACCATTTTATTATCCGGTGTTTTCAGAATCGTTTGAAAGATTTGAATACTTTCAACAGAGCCAGCAACACCGGCCACTTCAACATAATCGCCGGATTTAAACGGACGGAATGCAACAATCAAGATACCGGCAGCAAAGTTTGACAGCGATCCTTGGAGCGCTAAACCAACCGCTAAACCCGCTGCACCAATGACGGCCACAACTGAAGCCGTTTGTACGCCAATTCGTCCTAATGCAGCAATTAACACGATGACAAATAGCAGATAACGCACCAAACCATGAATAAATTCGACGACGGCCGGATCCATATCTTTTTTACGCAAGACCTTCGCAACACTACCAGCAATTACTTTAACGAAAATGTTCCCGAAGAACAGAATCAGAATAGCTGCGATGATATTCACACCATACTGTAATAAAATATCTGAGTTATTCTCTATCCAGCCATTTACCTGAGATAAGCTATCAGATAAAGGTAGAGCTTCATTCATGAGTGATTCTCCAGCCATTTACTTTCCCTCTTTTGATCATAAAACTGATTATTTTTATCATATCAACTATCAAACAAGTTATACCAACACCACAGTGATTATATCAGCAATAAAAAACCCGCTCATCAGAACGGGTTTTCTAACAATAATTTGATATCAATTCAAATTATAGCACGTCAATTGCATTCAAATCTGCAAATGCTTTTTCAAGACGCTTCACCATAGAAGCTTGACCGGCGCGTAACCAAACACGTGGATCATAGTATTTCTTATTCGGTGCATCTTCACCGGTCGGGTTACCGATTTGGCCTTGCAGATAATCGTGGTTGTCCGCTTCATACTGACGGATACCATCCCATGTTGCCCACTGAGTATCAGTATCGATGTTCATTTTGATAACACCGTAGCTGATTGATTCCTGAATTTCAGCTTCGCTGGAACCAGAACCACCGTGGAAAACAAAGTTCAGAGAGTTTTCAGGCAGGCCGAATTTTTCAGAAACATGAGCCTGAGAATCACGCAGAATTGTTGGTGTCAGAACAACGTTACCAGGTTTGTAAACACCATGAACGTTACCGAAAGACGCAGCAATCGTGAAACGATGGCTGACTGCATTCAGTTTTTCGTATGCATAAGCAACATCTTCAGGAGAAGTGTACAGCTCAGAAGAATCCATATCTGAGTTATCAACACCATCTTCTTCACCACCGGTACAACCCAGTTCGATTTCAAGCGTCATGTTCATTTTTGCCATGCGCGCTAGATATTTTTCACAAATCTCGATGTTTTCTTCCAGAGTTTCTTCTGACAGATCAATCATGTGAGAAGAGAACAGTGGCTTACCTGTTTCAGCGAAGAATTTTTCACCGGCATCCAGCAGACCATCGATCCATGGCAGCAGTTTTTTAGCAGCATGGTCAGTGTGAAGAATGACAGGCACACCATAAGCTTCAGCAACAGTATGAACATATTTTGCACCAGCAATCGCACCCAGAATCTGAGTTTGCTGACCTTCAAGTTTCAAACCTTTACCGGCAAAGAAACCTGCGCCACCGTTAGAAAACTGAACAATCACCGGAGACTTAACTTTTGCAGCCGCTTCAAGTACCGCGTTTACAGAATCAGTACCAACACAGTTAACAGCTGGCAGTGCAAATTTATTTTCTTTCGCTACTTGAAAGACTTTCTGAACATCATCGCCAGAAATGACTCCTGGTTTTACAAAATCGAAGACCTTAGACATGGATTTGATCCTATTTTCTGTCGTTTAAAATAAAACTATTTAATCAATTTTTACAAACGTATGCTGTAGGTGTTTACCTGTAATGGCAACTATTCTAGCAAATAACCATCGTTCTTGCACAATTGCCGCCGGAGGTAAACAGAAAGCGGGAGTCGTATCTTCTCCCGCTTGATATCATCATGCTTTTGCGCGCGCTTCCAGCATTTCAACAGCTGGTAAAGTTTTTCCTTCAACAAACTCAAGGAAAGCACCACCGCCAGTCGAGATATATGAGACATCCGCTTTAATACCGAATTTATCAATTGCAGCCAGCGTATCACCACCACCTGCAACAGAGAATCCTTCTGAATCAGCGATTGCTTGAGAGATGCCTTTGGTACCCGCTTCAAAGTTCTTGAATTCGAATACGCCAACCGGACCATTCCAAAGGATTGTTTTTGCTTCTTTCAGAATTTTAGCCAGTGCCGCTGTTGAGTCAGGACCTAAGTCGAAAATCATGTCGTCGTCCTGAACTTCAGATACGTCTTTGATTTCTGCTTCTGCATTTTCGTCAAACGCTTTGGCACAAGCGACGTCAGTTGCAACCGGAATAGCGCACTCGTCCATCAGTTTTTTCGCCGTGTCAACCAAGTCCGCTTCATACAGAGACTTACCGACATTATGACCTGCTGCAGCGATAAAGGTATTCGCGATACCGCCACCAACGACTAATTGGTCAGCAATTTTTGACAACGACTCAAGCACAGTCAGTTTGGTAGACACTTTTGAACCACCAACAATCGCAACCATCGGACGAGCCGGGTTATCCATCGCTTTACCCAGTGCATCCAGCTCATTTGCCAGCAAAGGACCGGCACATGCAATCGGTGCATGCATACCCACACCGTGAGTTGAAGCTTGAGCACGGTGAGCGGTACCAAATGCGTCCATCACAAATACGTCACACAGTGCTGCATATTGTTTAGACAGAGCTTCATCATTCTTTTTCTCGCCTTTGTTAAAGCGAACATTCTCGAGAACGACCAACTCACCTGTATTCAGCGTTAAACCGTTGAGGTAATCTTTGGCAAGTTTTACGTCACAATCCAGTGCATCTTGTAAGTAATTTACAACAGGCTGCAGTGAGAATTCTTCTGCGTATTCACCTTCTGTCGGACGGCCAAGGTGAGATGTCACCATGACTTTTGCGCCAGCCGCAAGGCAGTGTTTAATCGTTGGCAGTGATGCCAAAATCCGTGCATCTGATGTTACTTTGCCATCTTTTACCGGCACATTCAGATCGGCACGAATGAATACGCGTTTACCTGCTAAATCCAGGTCAGTCATCTTGATTACAGACATGGTTGTCCCCTCAAATTTGCAATATTGGAAAATATTTTTACAGCTCCGCAACCCTGCCGAGCCATCGTTTATCTTGATATTTGATTCACCTGTCGCAGACCATCTTATTTATTTCACTCTAAAAAATAAATACATCTTCGTTCTCGGTAAACTACTGTAGTGAATCCATCGCCAAAGCCGTATCCAACATACGGTTTGCAAAGCCCCATTCGTTATCGCACCAGACCAGCATTTTTACCAGCCGTCCGTTACTCACTCTTGTTTGAGACCCGTCAACAATGGCGCTATGCGCATCATGATTGAAATCGCTCGAAACAAGCGGAGCTTCAGTATAGTCAACAATGCCCTGTAATGTACACTGAGAAGCATCAATTATGGTTTGATTTACGTCATTAACTTTAACATTTGTGTTAATTGTGACACTCAAATCCATCGCGGTTACATTGACCGTCGGCACCCGTACCGAAATGGCTTCGAACTTATTTAGAAACTTAGGAAAAATACGTTCAATCCCTTTATGTAACTTGGTGTCTACCGGAATAATTGACTGACTGGCAGCCCGGGTTCGGCGCAGATCATGATGGTAAGCATCGATCACGGGCTGGTCGTTCATTGCGGAATGAATGGTGGTAATCGTCCCCGAATCAATACCGAAATTGTCATCCAGCACTTTGATGATCGGCACAATACAGTTGGTCGTACATGAGCCATTCGAAACAATACGATGCTCAGCTTTCAATGAATCATGATTGACGCCATAAATAATCGTGTTATCTAAGTCGTGCCCACCGGGGTGTGAAAAAAGAACCTGCCGCGCACCAGCGTCTAAATGAGCCAGTCCATCATCCCGAGAACCGAAAACACCGGTACAATCGAGCACAATATCGATATTCAGATCACTCCACGGCAGAAGCTTTGGCTCAGATAAATGTAGAATCCGAATCGCATCTGAGCGGCCATCGTCGTGACCGATGTATAAGTGTTCCTGATCATGAAGAACTTTTTTAAAAAATCGACCATGACTCGAGTCATACTGGAGAAGATGTGCCATCGCATCCGGTTGAGCCAGTTCATTGACGGCCACCACTTCAATGTGCTGATTCTTGCCACTTTCATAGACAGCCCGCAAAATATTCCGACCAATCCGGCCAAAACCATTGATGGCGATTCTTAGCATTCTTCTCTCACCTTATTCTTATTGTTCATTTTTAATTAGAGCAGTGATAGTAACGGATCGTATAAAAAAATAACATTGGTTATCTCTTTCTGCACCGGCGTGATACTAAATACAGACAGACTTGCTGACGACAAGCATCATCACAGACCAATCATCCGACGAAAAAATGCCGGACCAGAGGCCCGGCATTCTATGCATGATATTCCATGCCTGATCAGTCACTGTGTTGGTCTTTAGCCTATAGACAGCGCCACTTCGACAACATTGTCAACGGTAAAGCCGAACAGTTTGAACAGTTCGCCTGCCGGTGCTGACTCACCAAAGCTGGTCATGCCGACAATCCGGCCATTCAGGCCAACATATTTGTACCAGTAATCGGCAATGCCCGCTTCAATGGCAACGCGTGCCGTCACCGCTGCAGGTAATACTGCTTCACGGTAAGCCGCATCCTGACGGTCAAAGGCATCGGTCGAAGGCATTGAAACCACACGCACCTGCTTGCCTTTGGCAGTTAATTCAGTCGCTGCCTGAACCGCCAAATCCACTTCAGAGCCGGTCGCAATCAGAATCAAATCCGGTGTGCCCTGACAATCTTTGAGGATGTAACCCCCTTTGGCGATATTCGCTACCTGCGTCGCATCCCGCTCTTGTTGCGCTAAGTTCTGACGCGAGAAAATCAGTGCCGTCGGGGCATCTTTGCGTTCAATTGCCAGTTTCCAGGCCACCGCGGATTCCACCTGGTCACAAGGACGCCAAGTGCTCATATTCGGTGTCAGGCGCAGTGAGGCAATTTGCTCCACCGGCTGGTGGGTCGGACCATCTTCACCCAATCCAATCGAGTCATGGGTATAAACCTGAATGTTCTGCACTTTCATCAACGCCGCCATCCGCATCGCATTACGCGCGTATTCCATAAACATCAGGAAAGTCGCTCCGTAAGGGATGAAACCGCCATGCAATGCAATCCCGTTGATGATTGCCGTCATACCGAATTCACGGACACCGTAATGGATATAGTTGCCGGACGCATCCTCCGCCGTCAGTGATTTTGAGCCGGACCACATGGTCAGGTTCGATGGCGCTAAGTCAGCTGAGCCACCCATAAATTCAGGCAGAAGCTTACCGAAAGCTTCCAGTGCATTTTGAGATGCTTTACGCGATGCAATGGTGGCCGGATTCGCTTGCAACTCAGCAATGATTTGATTGGCCTGAGTTTCCCAGTCCGCTGGCAATTCACCATTGACCCGACGCTTGAATTCAGCCGCCAGCTCAGGATAAGCCGCCTGATAAGCAGCAAACTTGTCATGCCATGCCGCTTCTTTCGCTGCGCCGGATTCTTTCGCATCCCACTGCGCATAAATATCAGCCGGAATTTCAAACGGGCCATATTCCCAGCCCAGTTGCTCACGCGTTGCTTTGATTTCATCCGCACCCAGCGGGGCACCGTGACAATCGTGAGAGCCGGATTTGTTCGGTGAGCCAAAACCAATCACGGTTTGCGTACAAATCAGCGTCGGACGTGCTGTTTCAGCTTTCGCCGCTTCAATCGCTGCTTCAATCGCCGCCGCATCGTGACCGTCTACCGCCGGAATCACATGCCAGCCGTATGCTTCAAATCGTTTTGCCGTGTCATCGGTGAACCAGCCGTCCACATGACCGTCAATTGAAATGCCGTTGTCATCCCAAAACGCAATCAGTTTGCCCAGTCCCAAAGTCCCAGCCAGAGAGCAAGCTTCATGAGAAATTCCTTCCATCAGACAGCCATCGCCAAGGAACGCATAGGTGTGATGGTCAACGATAGTGTGCTGGTCACGGTTGAACTGTGCTGCGAGCGCTTTTTCGGCAATCGCCATCCCGACCGCATTGGTGATGCCCTGTCCGAGTGGCCCAGTGGTGGTTTCAATCCCCGGTGCATAGCCGTACTCCGGGTGACCCGGGGTTTTTGAATGCAACTGACGGAAGTTTTTCAGGTCATCAATCGACAGGTCATAACCGGTCAAATGCAACAGTGAATAAATCAGCATCGAACCGTGGCCGTTAGACAGGACGAAACGGTCGCGGTCAGCCCAGTTCGGGTTTTGTGGGTTATGGTTCAGATGAGAGCGCCACAGCACTTCAGCGATATCCGCCATCCCCATCGGGGCGCCGGGGTGACCTGAATTGGCTTGTTGAACACCATCCATACTTAAAGCGCGGATTGCATTCGCGAGACGTTTTTGGGAAGACATGTCAGCTCCTGAAAGTCATAAAGCAAAAAGAAAAGTAAATTACGACGCAACAACACCGTATAAAAAATAATACCATCTTAAAAAAGCACCATATTGTCGCAAAGCCCTTTCTTTGGCGCAATCGATTTACCGTCCCAATAAATGCGCCATCTGTCGCAGATCTATCGGTTATTTCGGCGAAATCAAAATTTTGTCACTGACTGGATAAGCATTCGGATGTTTATCCACCACCAAAAAAAACTTGTAATTCCACTTTCACTGCATAGAATAGACGTCTAGATGTAAAAACATCTCTTGCGCTTAGCGCTTGTTTGTAAATAATTTCGAGTAAGTGTTCAGTATGACTTGCTCATCATCTGAGTGGAGTTCTCATGACAAAGCATCTGTTTACTTCTGAATCCGTATCAGAAGGACATCCTGATAAAATTGCCGATCAAATTTCCGATGCCGTACTTGATGCGATTTTAGAACAAGACCCGAAAGCGCGTGTTGCCTGTGAAACCTATGTCAAAACAGGCATGGTCATGGTTGGTGGCGAAATCACGACATCCGCCTGGGTTGATATTGAAGAATTAACCCGGACGACCGTGCGTGAAATCGGCTATACCCATTCAGACATGGGATTTGATGCTGACTCTTGCGCGGTTTTAAATACCATCGGCAAACAGTCTCCTGATATTAATCAGGGCGTTGATCGCGCTGACCCGAAAGAGCAAGGCGCCGGTGACCAAGGTATCATGTTTGGTTACGCGACCAATGAAACCGACGTGCTGATGCCTGCACCTATCACCTATGCACACCGCTTGGTACAACGTCAGTCAGAAGTACGCAAAAACGGCACCCTGCCTTGGTTACGCCCGGACGCAAAATCACAGGTCACTTTCCAGTACAACGAAGGCAAGATTGTCGGTATCGATGCAGTCGTACTATCCACGCAACACAGCGACTCGATTTCAACCGATTCACTGAGAGAAGCGGTGATGGAAGAAATCATCAAGCCCACACTACCGAGTGAATGGTTAACCAAAGAGACCAAATATTTTATCAACCCAACCGGCCGTTTTGTTATTGGTGGTCCAATGGGTGACTGCGGTTTGACCGGACGGAAGATCATTGTCGATACATACGGCGGTGCTGCCCGTCACGGTGGCGGTGCTTTCTCCGGAAAAGATCCATCCAAAGTTGACCGCTCTGCCGCCTATGCAGCTCGTTATGTTGCCAAAAACATTGTTGCGGCCGGTCTGGCTGATCGCTGTGAGATTCAATTGTCTTATGCGATTGGTGTCGCTGATCCGACCTCAATCATGATTGAAACGTTCGGTACCGAGAAAGTGTCACATGACATCATCATCGAAGCGGTTCGTCAGCACTTCGATCTGCGCCCTTACGGACTACAGGAAATGCTGAATCTGTTGCAACCGATTTATAAAAAGACCGCTGCGTATGGTCACTTCGGTCGCGATGAATTCCCATGGGAAGCCACCGATAAAGCCGCATCATTGCGAGACTTTGCCGGTCTGAAGTAACTCGTTCTGACCTCGTCAACTACGTCGGCTTATCGAGCCTCGTATTTGAGATAGCAAGCCCTCCCCCGGAGGGCTTGCTTCTTTGTGCAGAAACCGACATCATCGCAGTGAATCAGGTGACTGGTATTGAATGTCATATCCAGTCCTTCCCCCCCTCGATAGAAAGATAAAGGTCGGAAAACGTGTCTCTCTCCTCAGTCCCAGCTGAATTGCATCGCCAGATTGATGCCCGCATCCAGTCCTGTATTGAGCAAGCGTCGCACTACTTTCACCACCCCTTCCCACAACCGACTCTCAGCTATCGCTTGCGCGGCAAAGCCGCTGGAAAAGCCTATTGTCATCGCTGGGAAATCCGTTTAAATCCGGTATTACTTCTTGAAAATCAATGTGAGTTTTTACAGCAAGTGATTCCCCATGAAATCGCTCACTTACTGGTTCACCATCTTTATGGTCGTGTGAGACCACACGGTTCAGAATGGCAATCGGTAATGAAACAAGTATTTGGTTTACCGCCGCTCACCACGCACCAGTTTGATACACGTTCAGTCGCCGGAGAGACCTTTACATATCACTGCCAGTGTCAGCAATTCTCGCTGTCGGTTCGCCGTCACCGGAAAGTACAACGGCAACAAGTCATCTACCGCTGTACCCGATGTGATCAACCACTGATATACCATGATGACAACGCTCAGTGACCAACAAAAATTTTCCGTTTAGATTTCAATTGCCCCTCTTGTAATTTAACGTCGCAGCGCCCATCTTATACCAACAAAGGGACAAGCCTGACGTAATGGCAAGCTTGTTGAAAATCCCAGCCTCCGACGCTGGTTCAGAAAAAGTTGATTCAGGAATATCTATGAGAGTGCCCCGCATTTATCATCCCGAGAAAATACGCGCTGCCAGTCTGGTCACATTAAGCGAAGATGCGGCTGGCCATGTGGGCCGAGTTCTGAGAATGCAAACCGGGCAGGACATCTTATTATTTGATGGTCATGGCGCTGAATATCCGGCTGAACTTGTCGAAATCAGTAAAAAAACCGTGACGGCACAAGTTGGTGAAGCTGAGGTCAATGACAACGAATCGCCGCTGCACCTGCATCTTGGCCAAGTAATTTCCCGCGGGGATAAAATGGAATTTACCATTCAGAAATCCGTGGAGCTTGGCGTCAATACCATCACCCCACTGTTATCAGAGCGATGCGGTGTTAAACTCGACCAAAAACGCTTTGAGAAAAAATTACAGCAATGGCAAAAGGTTGTCATTGCCGCCTGTGAACAATGCGGCCGTAATACCATTCCTGAAATCAGACCGATCATGACACTGGCAGACTGGTGCAGCGAAGAGACTCAGGCACTGAAGCTGAATTTACATCCTCGCGCATCGTACTCAATTAATACCCTGCCGACACCGGAGCAAGGTATTCGTCTGCTAATCGGCCCGGAAGGCGGCTTGTCCGCAGAAGAAATTCAGATGACGAAAAATCATCAGTTTGAAGAAATCTTACTCGGTCCCCGCGTACTCAGAACAGAAACGGCAGCCTTAACGGCGATTACCGCACTACAAGTACGCTTTGGTGACCTCGGCTAAATGATGGCCAATTGAAGACTTGGAGAAGAAAAACATGATTAAACTAGGCGTTGTGATGGATCCGATCGAAGCGATCAACATCAAAAAAGACACCACCTTTGCGATGATGCTTGAAGCACAGCGTCGTGGCTATGAAGTTCACTACATCAGAATGGATGGCCTGCATTTAGATCAAGGGGTCGCTTATGCCGATACCCAAATCGTGCACCTTCAGGAAGATCCAAACCACTGGTTTGATATCCAATCCAGCCAGAGTATCGCTCTGTCAGATCTGGACGCAGTTCTGATGCGTAAAGATCCACCGTTTGATACCGAATATATCTACGCGACTTATATTCTGGAAAGAGCCGAAGAGCAAGGGACGCTGATCGTCAATAAGCCACAGAGCCTGCGTGACTGTAATGAAAAACTGTTTACTGCTTGGTTCCCGGAGTTGACCCCGACCACCATCGTGACCCGCAAGGCAGAGAAAATCAAAGCCTTCCAAAAACAACACGGCGATATTATTCTCAAACCACTGGACGGCATGGGCGGAGCTTCCATTTTCCGGGTGAAGGCCGGAGATCCGAACCTGTCAGTCATTATCGAAACCCTGACCAATCAGGGTCAGAATTACTGTATGGCACAAACCTTTGTTCCGGATATCAGTAATGGCGATAAACGTATTCTGGTGGTTGACGGCGAGCCGATGCCATACTGTCTGGCTCGGATTCCACCAGAAGGTGAGACCCGGGGGAATCTGGCTGCCGGCGGCACCGGAGAACCACGCCCACTGACAGAAACAGATCGTCAGATCGCTGAGACAATTGCCCCAGTTCTGAAGGAAAAAGGGCTGATTTTCGTCGGACTTGATGTGATTGGTGATAAACTCACCGAAATTAATGTCACCAGTCCAACCTGTGTGCGAGAAATTGAAGCAAAGTATAATATTTCAATTACAGGCAAGCTCATGGATGCAATTGAACGTCGCATAAAAGCATAAATGATGTCAGAATTTCGCGCTGAATAATGAGGGCTCATCGGATGAATTTAACCAATCATTTTCTTGTGGCAATGCCGGGGATGCAGGATCCTTACTTCAAAAACAGTGTGATTTATATTTGTGAACATAATGAAGAAGGGGCAATGGGGCTGATGATTAATGCCCCAATCGATATCACGATCGGCACCATGCTCAAGCAGGTCGATATTGATCCGATCTATCCGCAGGAGAAAACTGAAAGTCTGGAGAGCCCTGTTTTTAACGGCGGTCCGGTTTCCTCGGATCGGGGATTCATTTTGCATCGCCCCAAAGATTACTATGAATCCAGCCTGCAAATGACGGATGAACTGAGTGTCACGACTTCAAAAGATATTCTGGCCGTTCTCGGTACCGATGCTGAGCCTAGTCATTATCTGGTTGCGCTCGGTTATTCCGGCTGGGAAGCCGGTCAACTGGAAAGCGAGCTGGCTGAAAACTCCTGGCTGACCATTGAAGCTGACCCGGAAGTGATTTTTAACACGCCGATTCATGAAAAATGGAATCGTGCGGTCAAGAAACTGGGTATCACCCCCGCTCAACTCTCAACCATGGCCGGACACGCTTAACCCGCTCACCGAGCGTGTCAATGGAGTAACGCATCACATGTCCAAGACAATCATGGCCTTTGATTATGGCACCAAGAGTATCGGCAGCGCGATCGGTCAGGAAATTACCGGTACGGCTTCTCCTTTGAAGGCATTTCCGGCCAAAGATGGCATTCCGAGATGGGAAGATATCGAAAAGCAGATTGAGGAATGGAAGCCGGACCTGATCATCGTCGGCTTACCGACGGATTTACACGGCAAAGACTTAGCCACCATAACCCCGCGAGCCAAAAAATTTGCCAATCGCCTGCATGGCCGTTTCGGTGTACCGGTTGAGCTGCATGACGAACGTTTATCTACCACCGAAGCGCGCAGTACTCTCTTTGAGCACGGTGGTTTTCGGGCCTTGAAGAAAGGCAATATTGACTGTCAGTCAGCCGTGATCATTCTGGAAAGTTGGTTTGAAGCACAGTGGGGGTGAATATTTCCTCCACCGTACCGTCCTGATTTTCCGACCTTAATCCACGTTTGGCACAATACGGCCGAGCTGTAATAGTCGCTGACGATCTTGCATCATTGTTCTCATTCCCCGCCCCGCTCCCGCTTGCATCACTGACTCAATCTGAGGCAGTCGGTTTTCCCGAATTAAATTTCGCACCGCCGAGGTCGCAATCAAAACTTCATAACAACCGACCCGGCCACCACCGACCTGAGGTAATAATCGTTGGGCAATGATCGCTTGCAGCGACTCGGCGAGTACCATTCGGACTCGGTTTTGCTCATCCGCCGGGAAAACATCAATGATTCGGTCAATCGATTGAGCAGCACTACGGGTATGCAGTGTCGCCAGAACCAAGTGCCCGGTTTCCGCTGCGGTCAGCGCTAACCGAATGGTTTCCGGGTCCCGTAATTCACCGATCAACAATACATCCGGATCGGCTCTCAGTGCCGCCCGCAATGCTTCAGCAAAAGAGCCACTGTCACGCCCGATCTCCCTGTGATGCACTAAAGATTGCCGGGAGTGATGGATAAATTCCACTGGATCTTCAATCGTCATAATATGCTTGGTATCCCGACGGTTGATGGCATCCACCATCGCAGCCAAGGTCGTTGATTTGCCGGAGCCGGTTGCCCCGGTCACCAGTACCAGCCCCTGACGATAACGGCACATCTCGCTAACAATATCCGGTGTAGCGAGAGATTGCAGCGTCGGAATGTCACTCGGAATATAGCGCATCACCGCAGCATACCCACGGCTTTGCACAAAGCGGTTTACCCGGAAGCGGCCATGCTCACTCTGATAACACCAGTCTACTTCCAGGGTGCATCGGGACTGTTCCTGCTGCGCCTCGGTCATCATTGATTCCGTCAAAGACAGAACCATTTGACTGGATAAATTTTCACATTCCAACTTTCTCAACTCGCCATCTATCCGTAACATAGGCGGATGGCTGGCAGAAAGATGTAGATCAGAAGCGTTATGTTTTACACTAAGAGCCAACAATGTTGAGATATCCATGGGTTGATTCAGTCACTCTGTTTTTCATCGGGAAAATTCATCGTGTTAGCATTTATCCGCGGGCGGTGTTTTGCTGACCATGAACGGTTTACAATGAACCTTTTACAACTATCTGTTTAGACAAATAATTATGAGTACGATTGCACAAAACATTCAACATATCATGTCAGACATCGAGCAGGTTCAAAAAAAATGTGAACGTACTCGAGACTCTGTCCTGTTGCTGGCAGTCAGCAAAACCAAACCCGTCGAGGCGATCGCTGAAGCGATTCAAGCCGGACAACTTGCTTTCGGTGAAAACTATGTGCAGGAAGGTGTCGAAAAAGTACAGTATTTCAACCAGAATGCACCAGATACCCCTTTAGAATGGCACTTTATCGGCCCGATACAGTCCAATAAGACGCGTCTGGTTGCAGAGCACTTTGCATGGGTTCATACCATTGATCGAGAGAAAATTGCACAACGTCTCAACGATCAACGCCCCGCCGGAATGCCACCGCTTCAAGTGCTGATTCAGGTCAATACCAGCGGCGAAGACTCAAAGTCGGGCGCCGGCGAGCAAGAGATTTTTCAACTGGCAGCATTGATTTCTGCACTGCCCAACCTCACGTTAAGAGGATTAATGTCGATTCCGGAAAATGTGCCGGACTATGACGCTCAACTGGCCGCGTTTCAACAATTGGCCGCCCTGAAAATAAAACTACAAGAAATCTATCCCGAAGTGGATACGCTTTCCATGGGAATGAGTGGAGATATGGACGCTGCGATTGCAGCAGGTAGTACCATCGTCAGAATCGGAACCGCCATTTTTGGTGCCCGAGATTATTCAAACAACTGACGCCAAACAACTAAGGGAAACGATCTATGGAACAAAGAAAGATTGCCTTCATCGGTGCCGGAAATATGGCAAAAGCAATCATTGCAGGAGTAGTCGGTAGCGGCTATCCCGCCACACAAATCACAGCGACAGCCCCGACAGACCGGCATTTGTTACCACTGGCGAACGATTATGGTATTCGGACATCACACGATAACCATCAAGCCGTCCAGCAAGCCGATGTGGTTGTCCTTGCTGTAAAACCACAATTGATGGCTGATGTTTGTCGCCACTTTCAGGATATCGACTGGTCCCAAAAACTAGTGATTTCTATTGCTGCCGGCATCACTTGTCAGCGTCTGAGCGAGATGCTCAATGCGTCAAATCTCAGTCTGATCCGCGTGATGCCCAATACACCATCTCTGATCAATCAAGGGATGAGCGGGTTATTTGCGACCGCATCCGTGACCGAGGCCGATCAAGCGTTTACGACCGCACTGTTTCAGTCCGTCGGAGAAGTCTGCTGGGTCAGTCAGGAATCACAGATCAATGCGATTATTGCCGCTGCCGGTAGTGCGCCCGCCTATTTTTTCCTCTTCATGGAAGCGATGCAAAAAGAAGCAATTGCCCAAGGGTTTGATGCTGAAACGGCTCGTCTGTTGGTTCAGCAAAGTGCCGTTGGCGCGGCCGCTATCGTCAAAGCCAATCCGGATACAGATTTAACCACACTCAGAGAACAAGTCACTTCAAAAGGAGGAACCACAGCGGAAGCTATCCGTACTTTCAATGAACACGATCTTGCTGAAGTGGTTGCACAAGCAATGCAAGCTGCGGTAAAACGTGCCGAAGCGATGGAAAAACAATTTTAATCATCATGACGGATAGACCAAGACGGCATATCCGCAAATTAAGGGCAACTTATGAATTCAATGAGTTTTCTAATCTCTACCCTGTTTGACCTGTACATCATGGTCGTGCTGATGCGTCTCTGGCTTCAGGCCGCCCGCGCAGATTTTTATAATCCGTTTTCTCAGTTTGTAGTGAAAGCGACTCAGCCGATCGTCGGCCCGCTGCGCCGTCTTATTCCGTCAATCGGCAGCATTGATTTGGCCACGGTATTATTTGCCTATGTTCTCTGTGTGCTGAAATTCACCATCCTCGTGATGCTCGCCTCCAGCGGTATGGCAGGATTCAGTAGCTACTTCTTATTCCTCGGTCTGCTTGCATTGCTCAAAGCCGCTGGCGGCTTGTTATTCTGGGTATTGTTGATTCGCGCGATTCTGAGCTGGGTCAGCCAAGGCCGAAGCCCGATTGAATATGTCTTCATTCAAATCACAGAACCCTTGCTGATGCCGGTCAGAAAAATTTTGCCGGATCTCGGGGGGATCGATCTGAGTGTGCTCGTGGTTTTCATTCTCTTGCAATTTATCAACATCATGGTCGGTGATTTCATCGGTCCGATCTGGCATCAGCTATAATGACTGCCGTCTGTCAGGAAGGCCCGGATATCGTTCTGAGACTATACATTCAGCCGAAAGCCAGCCGTGACAATATTGTCGGAATACATGGCGATGAACTCAAAATCGCCATTACAGCTCCGCCCGTCGATGGCAAAGCCAATGCCCACCTGATTAAGTTTTTATCCAAGCAATTTAAAGTTGCCAAAAGTAGTATCGATATTGAAAAAGGTGAGTTGGGCAGACACAAACAAGTCCGAATCCACTCCCCTAACCAAATCCCTCAGACGATCCAGCCTTGGTTGTGATCGTTCTGAGTTGTGAGCCTTCTGAGCCCACGTCACATGTCTCATCATTAAATCGCATCACGTCAACCACAGTCAGCAAGAATGCTATCGATAACAATGCAATAAACAGTCGCGCAACAAACATTGGTGTAACAAACATTGGTGTAACAAACATTAGCGTAACAAAAAGTGGCCTAACAAACAGATGCCATATGGTTCTGAACACATAAACAATTTGTTCGTATACGAACATAAGAGTACACTCCTCAAAGATAAGCAACCTTATTCACAGTAAATCTATGAGGTAATGACGTTATGCAACGTATGAAAGACCTTCGTCAATATATTGAAAAACTGGAACAACTCGGGGATATCCGCCACATTGATACGGCCGTCGATCCCCATCTCGAAATGGCTGCCATAACACGACGTGGCTACGATCTTCATGCCCCCGCCCCGTTATTCAGTCATATTCTCGGCACCGATAAAGGGATGAGAGCGATGGGCGCACCGGCAGCAATCAGCGCCATTGCGGATAAACCGGCGGCACGGGTCGCCCTCTCGGTCGGATTGCCTGAAGATGCATCGTGGCAAGCCATTGTCGAATGTCTGGCAGCATCGACCACCGCAGAACGCATTCCTCCCAAGATCGTCGCAACCGCCCCCTGCAAACAGAATATTTTGCATGGCGCAGATGCCAGCCTCGATCGCTTCCCGATCCCATACCTTCATGAAGGTGACGGCGGCCCTTACTGTAATACCTGGGGTACCATTGTCGCACGCACACCGGATGGCAAATGGACCAACTGGTCAATTGCCAGAATTCAGAAACTAGACGCCCATCGTATGACCGGGCTGATCATGCTGCCGCAACATATTGCCTGTGTCTGGGAAGAGTGGCGTAAAATTGGCAAACCGATGCCTTACGCATTGGTACAAGGGTGCGAACCGGCCCTGCCCATCGTTTCATCGATGCCACTCGACGATTATGAAAATGAAAGTGACTACCTCGGCGGCCACTTTGGCGAGGCGATTGAGGTCGTGCGTTGTGAAACCATTGATCTGGAAGTCCCGGCAAGTGCCGAAATTGTCATTGAAGGACATATTTCTATCGAGCGAGAAAGTGAAGAAGGACCATTTGGCGAATATCCGGGTTATGTGGTTACCGAAACCAGTATGCAACCCATCTATCATGTTGAATGCATTACTTACCGCGATGGTGCCATCTGGCCATTCGTCCCGGAAGGCCGTCCGATTGACGAGTTCCATACCGCTGTCGGCGTCGCAATGAGTGCAGAAGCGCTTTCCATGCTACGTGAAGCCGAGTTACCGGTCACCACGGTCTGGTCACCGCTGGAAACTGCCAATCACTGGTTATTTGTCACCGTCCCGGCAGACTGGCGCGACAAACTGCCCGGCGTCAGTAGTCAAGACTTCGCGCATCAGATCGCGCAACAAATCTGGCAAACCAAGTATGGCGCAACCTGTCCGATTATTTATGTGCTGGATGATGATATTGACCCGACCAATCCGGCCGACTACCTGTGGGCACTTCCGACGCGAACCCATCCAACCAAACGCTGTGTTATCGATCATGGTCCGATTCTGCCGCTTTTGGCTTGTTATACCGATGAAGAGTGCCGGAATCATACCGCAGATCGCGTGGTCCACGACTGCCTGCAACCGGCACCGAACCACGGACGACTGCGGCACAGTTCTTTTGAGGGCGCTTATCCGCAAGAGATTCAGGCGCGGGTCATTGAATTATGGGATCAATATTGAATGATGGGATCAATCGTGAATGATGCCGTCAATAGAGCAACGGTGCAGCACTGACTGAAATAGATTTGTTTATTGATCCATGATGTCGTGTATTCTGCAGGGCCTTGATCGCCCACTTGATTCAGCGACCAAGCGCCTTGTCAGTGTTCCCGGAATTCAGGCATGGAAAAGAAGCAGCGTGAAAACCGTCATCTCTGTATGTCTGGGCAATCGCCTTAAATTGTTGCTCAATGGCCAGAAAAGCCGCCACAATGGCGGGTTCAAAATGCGTCCCGCTCCCTTTTTTGATAATGCTGACAGCTTTCTCATGAGAAAATGCCGGCTTATAAACCCGTTCAGAAATCAGAGCATCATACACATCAGCGAGAGCCATCAAACGGGCACTCAGTGGAATCTCATATTCCTTCAATCCCTGCGGATAACCACTACCATCCCATTTTTCCTGATGGCTCATCGCGATCTCTTTGGCACATTTGAGAAAATCGGATTCGAAATCAAGCGCGGACTCTACCGAAGCAATCACGTTCCGCCCGATCTCAGTATGTTTTTTCATGATCTCAAATTCATCCTCCGTCAGTTTGTCAGACTTCAGAAGAATTGCATCCGGGATTCCCACTTTCCCGATATCATGTAAAGGGGCTGACCGGAACAAATTCTCGATCGTTTCCGGGGTTAACTGCGCCAGATAGAGCCCCTGCCGGACAAGTTCTTCCGCCAGATGTCTCATATAATGTTGGGTCCGGCGGATATGATTGCCGGTTTCGTTATCGCGGGTTTCGGCCAGTGAGGCCATCGCTTCTATCGTCGCATTCTGCAAACTTTCCAAATGACGAGTTCGCTCCCGAACCCGGGCCTCCAGCATCTGATTTTGGTTCTCAAGCTCGGACATTGCCTGATTCAGACGTAAATGCGTATGTACTCTGGCCAGTAGAATCGGTGGACTGATCGGCTTGAGAATATAGTCCACCGCACCAGCATCAAACCCGCGCTGCTCGTCTTCTATTTGCGATTTTGCCGTCAGAAAAATCACCGGAATTGTCTGTGTTCGTGGATCCGCTCTCAGACGGCGGCACACTTCATAACCATCCATTTCCGGCATCATGATATCGAGCAACACGATATCCGGAAGATGTTTCTGACACACTTTTATTGCCTGATCCCCCCGGGTTGTGATCAGAACATGAAAATAGGGCTTTAAAACTTCGCCTAACAGCGCACGATTCTCGGCATTGTCATCAACAATTAATACAGTATCTCGTTCGTCATCCATGCTCTTCCCCTGTCACCATCGAAAGATCGAGTGGATAAGTACTGACTGCTTTTCTGAGTGCATCACTTGCTGCTTCAAAATCGCAGTCATGAATAAACTGACAACAGGCGTCAAATGACGCAGATGTGAATACGCTCTTGAGCAACAGATAGTGCTCATCAAGATACTCAACAGCATAACTATCGTATGCTTCTAACAAAGATGCCAACTGATGAATGACATGAATATGCTCTTGTGTCAGCGTATTATCCTGCTGCGCAGCGGGCTCCGGACGTTTAAGTGTCTGACATAATGCGGGAACCAATTGTGCGATATGTTTTTCAGCTTCACGCAATATGGCTGCCAGTGCTGCATCTCCTTTTTCATCCTTAATGATCACTTCAATCCGGGCTGCAATATCGGAAAGCCGCATCAGTCCGAGATTCGCCGCTGAACCTTTCAAGGTATGTGCCATCAGCACCGCTTGCGACAAATCACCTTGCGCTAACGCATCTTGAATCCGCGGTACGATATCGTGTTCTTTATCGATCAACTGAGAGAGCAACCGCTGATAAAGCTGCTCATTACCAGCCAATCTCATAAGCCCATTACGGTAATCCAAAAAAGAGAGTTCATTTAACTGAGGCGGCGGAGACTGAACGAAAGTGAGTGACGTCGTCGGAGTTTGCTCCCGGGGTAAATCAGCAACTGCTGGTACTTCCTCCCGACACCATTTCTGAATGGTACTTAACAGAACACTCGGATCAATCGGTTTAGAAATATGATCATTCATCCCCAAACTAAAGCAGCGCTCCCGCTCTTCAACCATCGCGTGCGCAGTCATTGCAATCAGCGGAATATCGTCATAGACCGGATTACGACGAATATGCTCACTGGCTTCATAGCCGTCCATTTCCGGCATCTGGAGATCCATAAAAATCACATCAAATCCGGCAGAATCCTCCAGAGACTGCGCCAACAACTGAAGCGCTTCCCGACCATGATTGGCAACCACCACATCCATTCCCCAGCCTTCCATCAGCTCCAGTGCAATCTGTTGGTTGATTTCATTATCTTCGACCAATAACACCCGAATCCCGGTGAGATCATCCTGAGAACGGGCAAAACGATCGACGGTTGAACGATGCGATAAACGTTCTGAAGGCCCAAACAGATTCACCAGTAAATCAAACAGTTTCGATTGTCCCACCGGCTTAGCCAGATAACCGGACAATTGCAGTTCCTCGCTCACATGCGCAAGTTCATCTTTATCATAGGCAGTCACCATGACAACATAAGGTTGATGCTCTGGCGGCACAGTCTGACGAATCTTACGACAAGTCTCGATCCCATCCATATCCGGCATATTCCAGTCCATCAACACAAGGTTGATCGGCTTTCCTTCGGCCACCGATGCATCGATTTGTGCCAGCGCGTCATCCGCATGACTTACCAAGAGCGGTTTATGCGGCAACACATCGAGCATATCGCCCATGACCATCAAGGCATGTTCATTGTCATCAACCACCAGCGCCCGGATATCATCCAAAGCATTGGGTAACCCTTCTGAGATTGTCTGAGCCCCCCGCTCTGCTTTCAGCCAGACATCAAACGTAAAATGGCTGCCTTGACCGGGCTCACTTTCAACCCGAATACTACCGCCCATTAACTCAACCAGACGCTGACAGATAGACAACCCCAATCCTGTACCGCCATATTTGCGGGTCGTACTGCCGTCTGCCTGAGTAAATGCCGTAAATAATTGTTCAACCTGCTCGGCTCCCATCCCAATCCCTGTATCCGAAACGATGAACTCCAACTGAATTTTCTCCCCTTGTCGTTTCACCTCTCTCACAGCAACTGAAATCTCCCCTTGCTCGGTAAATTTCACCGCATTATTGACCAGATTAATAATGACCTGTCCCAGACGCAGGGGATCACCACACAGTTTTTTCGGCAACCCTCTCGGTACGGAAAACAGGAGTTCAAGCCCTTTATCAAAGGCCTTCTGACCATTAATGATGGATACATTGTGAAAAATATCATCCAGTTCAAAACTGACATGCTCAATGGTCAGCTTACCGGCTTCAATTTTACTGAAATCGAGAATGTCATTGATGATTCCCAATAACAGTGATGCGGAATTATGAATTTTAGACAGATAATCATGTTGTTTTGCCGTCAAATCCGTCTTCAACGCTAAATGAGACATACCGATAATGGCATTCATCGGGGTTCTGATTTCATGGCTCATATTAGCCAGAAACATCGATTTAACCTTCAGCGCCTCTTCTGCCTTTTCCCGCGCTTCATACAACTCGTTTTCGACAATTTTACGCGCAGAAACATCGCGTAAAAATAAAGCCCCCTGACAACGGTCATCAAGCGTAAAAATCGTCATCCCTAAATCCACCGGGATCATCACCCCGGATTGGGTATATGTTTCAACCTCAAAAAATTCGCCATAGACCTTGGGTTGGTCTTGCATCGTTATCGGCGGCCGCAAAACCGCTGCCAGTATCTCTGGCATTACCATTTTCAGCAATTGGGTACAATGCTGACCTAAGACATCCTGACTTCGATATTGATAGATCGCTTCGGCCGTTTGATTCCAGAGCAGAATTTTTCCCTGCTCATCAACGATCACTACGCTCGATGGTGCACCATCCACGATGGTCCGGGCAAAGGCTTCACTGTCACGTAAATCCTGCGTCTGTCGGGCAATTTCCTGCTCCAGTCCAATCTGATGTTGTGCCAGCTGCTGGTTTTTATACTGCAGTTCACTCATCAGCTCATCACGACTCTTCTCTCGTAATTGAACGACCAGTTGCTCAAATTCAAATTCTGTCGGCTGATAATTGGCAACACATGGAACCACCCAGCTGATTGACTGCCGGTTTTGTTCAAGATTCAGACCGGGAATTGTAAATGTTCTGGGTTCAGCCCCTTCCGGGATCAAACACCTCACCATGACGTGCTCTTGCTGAACAATGAAATCAACCGAGCACTCACCGAAAGATGCAAGTATCTGCCGTACAAAATCAGCACTCATCAGCATGAAATAATCCTGCTGATCAGCACTAAACCGGTAACAACGGAAGATAGCCTGAAACTTTCGCCGCATCGCCAGTTTACTGACATTGTCGTTATAGAGAGAGCATCGGATCGGTTCATTCATACTTTGTACTCCAGCACCATCACCGTCATATCATCATGTGGTTTGCCGAACTGTTCGACTAAAAATGAAGCAAACTGGGGGAGCGGACGATACTGAGCATAATGGCACAGTCTTAGATCTAAATTTTCCTTAATCCCATCCGTGGTGAATAAGAAACGTTCATTGTTGCCAAATGAACCTTGAAATAGGTTCAGGGTCGGGATCATCTCGCCGACTACTCCCGGCTGCGCAAAATAAGAAATCCAGTCATCACCACACTTTCTCATCAACGTATTACCGACCCCGACGCCTTGAAAACATCGCGTCTGAACATTAAAAAAGACCAATGTCACCGCCGCCCCCAAACGGCCGCGAAAATAGTCATGCATCAGCTCAAGTTGCTGTGGAAGATCATCGTGTATCCGGGCATCAAAACAACTATCGAGATAACCTTCCATCTCACGGGCCAAACGAGCAGCGTCTGGCCCATGTCCTAACACATCAATAATCGCAACCATCAAACCGGCATCATTTTCTCGCACCAGCAGACCATCACCGGATTCAGACTCGCCAAAACAGGGAATACAGCGAGAAAACCATTCAAACGGCATCATCTTCCCCCCATTTGATCACACTCACGGTCGTCCCGCATTGCTTTGTGCCAGACGCTTCTGTGAATGATTGGATCTCAAACTGATCGACCATTCTTTGCACACCGGGTAGTCCCATCCCTAACGATCCGCCGGTTGAAAAATGCTCCGCCATAGCCTGCTCAATGTTAGCAATCCCCGGCCCAAAATCCCGGGCGATCACTTGTATCCCATGTTTCGTTACACGTCCGCAAGCACGCTGCATTTCAGCCAGCTCAATGCGGCCACTGCCGGCATACTTGACAATATTGGTTGCCAGCTCAGAAACAATTGTGGCAATTTCACTCGTTGCGGTCGGAGAAAAATCGAGCTGTTGAGCAAAGGTAAAGACCCCCAACACAGCGCTCATAACATCTGAGTCACTGCAAATATGATAGGCATTCCCCAATGCCTTAACCGAGACTTGCTCATCCATTGCCCTGCTCCCGTTGCTCTCGGAGCAACTTCAGCCCTTGGTCCAGATCAGCAGCACAATATAACGCGGAGGTATCAACGCCTAAGCTCATCAGTCCCATCACAATGCCGGGCCTGAAACCGACAAAAATACACTGCCGTCCCATCACCTGAACATTCAGAGCAATCTGAATCAACGCTTCAATATCTTGCCGATCCAACGTTTTTACATCGGACATGTCGATCAACACACCCCGGATATAATTTTCAGAAATCTGGCTCAAAAGTTCATTGCAAAAATCGGTCAGAAGATCAGCCGAAAGATCGGTCTGAATCGAAGCCACAAGAGCATGCTTAAGCTGACTAATCGCAATCGATTCACGCATCATTGCGCTCCTGAATTATTCCGAAAACTGATTCAGCGACGTGACATTGAGGCCAACCATTTGAAACGCGTATTCAAGCGCATCTCTGAGTGTCGCATTGGCTTGGACCTCACCGACATTGATTCCCAGTTGAACCATCGTTTGGGCAATTGAAGGCGATACACCGGATACCAGGCAAGTGCACCCCATTAACTTGGTGGCTTTGGTAATTTTAATGAAGTGGTTGGCAACGGCGGTATCCACAACCGCCACCCCGGAAATATCCATAATGAAAATCTTAGCCCGATTGACGGAAATCTTATTCAAAACCGCCGCCATAATATCCTGAGCGCGCTTGGAATCGATGATCCCCACCAGCGGCAGCATCAGAATATCCTGCCAAATCATAGTGACCGGTGTTGACATTGCCAGTAGCGCCTTACTCTGTTCGGAAAAGCGTTTATTAATCAGGCGGGAATATGTTTCAACGACAATCGTCGTATCCATATGAAGTAACTTCATAAATGCGGTGACATAGGCGTTATAATCCTCAGTCTCCATCGAATCATCGTACAACTGCTGCGTAAAAATCAGCATCGACGTATTCATACCGGCAAAATAGATTGGTAGCGGTAAGCCAACGCGGGCATGAACTTCCCCGACATCCCGGCGCTCCTGAACATAATTGTTATCAATGTTGGCTTTAAAAAATGCAGTCCAGTAGCGGATCTGAGAATCCTGAACATAGCGTAATCGTCCGGGGTCTCCGAAAAACTGAGCATATTCCGGGAGCTTTTCCAACCAGATATAAAAGTGTTTCACATACTCCCCCAGTTTCGGAATCATCATCTGACCGAACTGACGAATGAGATCTAAATCTTCCTCCGTGACATCATGTAAGCGCAGTAGTGATTGCGCATCTTTCATCTGTGTGATTTGAGTGTCTGGTGACATACGTAAACTCCCTTGCTCATCAGTGGTTATCTCCTGCAGCACAGCCGTTGAGAACTGGCAGAAGCGCATGTACAGACTCTAATCATAGTCTATAAATTCACCGGATCATCACCAATGGTTCACAAGTCACCAAGAAACAGATGAAATATATATAACTCATCCTACCAGACGATATTTATTGGATACCTTATCAAGTTAACCATTAATAACTCACACCTATATTTACATTTATATTAATAAAGTTAGGTGTATTTTTTAACCTCTCCCAATAAGAAAATTATTTCCATCAATTTACTGAACTTATGTATAGAAAACCTTCGATAAAAAATAACATCCTTGGTAAAATTTCTGCCGAAACAATAATGAAACATTATTTCAAAAACAAAGAGCGTCTATTATGAAATTAAAAACAACCGTTGGCTTAATGAGCTTATTTTTTATTTGCCAACCAGCTTTTTCGGCAATTCCTTATCATGGCTATCAGTATGATTACAAACAACCGAATGGGGATGTCATCACTCTCACACTCGAAGGGAACGATTATTATGCTGAGCAGCGGACACCTTCCGGCAAGCTTGTCATTTATGACAAACAGCTTGGCGGCCTCGCTTATGCAAAGGTTTCAGATGACGGTACAACCCTTGTTTCTAAAGGGGAACTGGTCACTCAAGCCAAAGAACAGCTTGAACAGAATCTGAGAAGCAGTCTTCATTCAACCATTCTTTCTCAGCATGAACAGCAAGCCGGTCTGTCCGCAAAAGCGAAAGAAAATTTGGCAGAAGAGAACCGTAAAAAATTATTACATGTTCCACAAGAAGCTAACAAAATAACCACATCTTTTGTGCAGAGTATGGCTTCATCCAGTGAAGTAACCGGTGATGTTCGTGGATTAACCATATTAATTGACTTCCCGGATGATCACCGTGAAATTGACCCGACAGAAGTTGATAGCTTTTTAAATGATTTAAATTATAAAGGTTATGGAAATTTCCAGTCAATTCGTGGATATTTCCGCTCTGTTTCTGGTGGCAAACTGGATTATACCAATACAGTAACCTCTTATTATCGAGCGAAGCATAATAAATCTTATTATACCAATCCAAATATTGAGTTTGGTGTCCGTGCGCAAGAGTTAATCCATGAAGCTTTAGAGTGGTTGGAATATCAACAGGGCTTCGATTTCTCAACCTTAACCACAGACCGCTACGGTCGAATCAAAGGCCTGAATATATTCTATGCGGGTGATTCAAACAGTGCGTGGTCAACCGGTTTATGGCCTCACATGGGTGGCGTGAATCCACAATTTTGTGCTGATGGTGTCTGTACCAATGCCGCGCAAATGTCCGATATGGGTGACCGTTTATCAATCGGGACTTTCGCCCATGAATCAGGCCACTTGATTGCTGAATGGCCAGATTTGTATGACTATGACGGCAGCTCAAACGGCTCTGTGGCTCAATACGGCATCATGGGCTACGGTGCAACGAATCCTCGCTCAATGTACCACCCGGTTCCCCCAGTGGCACCGTTACGTGAACTGGCTGGCTGGGAAACAGTCGTCGAATTGAACCCGGCGGTCAATCCAAAGGCACCGACTGGGCGCATTACTGCGACATCAGGCAGCAACAAATCCTATAAGTGGACCAACCCGAATAACCCGGCTGAAGCCTTCTACATGGAAGCTATCTATCAAAGCGGACAAAATACCGAACAACTGGGGAGCGGACTGGCGATCTGGCACGTCGATCCAAAAGGGAATAATTCTGATGAATGGCACCCTTATATCCAGATGGAACATGCCGATGGTAACCGTGATCCAGAATACTTGCGTAACCGGGGTGATGCCTACGACGTTTATGGTCAATACGGTGAATTCTCTGCCATCTATCCGAATGACTGGAAGTCAAGAGGCACCAACTCACTCTGGTGGAATGGTCAGGATTCGGGCCTGAGTATCAGTGATATCTCACAACCGGCGCAAACCATCTCATTCTTACTCGCTGGGAATGGTGATAGTGGCGATAACGGTGACAACGGCAATGGTGAACCAACCACGCAAACCAATGTGTACACCAACACCATCACCGAAGGCGCCCGTAATGCAGAACCGAATAATCAGGCATTCGCTTATCGTGGCGGCACCATCACAGCTAAACTGGTCGGCCCCCGAGGCACAGACTTCGATCTGAGACTGGCACGCTGGGATGGCAGTAACTGGCGAGAAGTGGCGATTTCTGAAAACGAAGGCTCTAATGAGCAAATCACTTACCAAGCAGATGAAGCCTATTATTACTTTGAAGTTTACGCTTACAGCGGCTCAGGCCAATATAATTTGACCGTAACACTTGATAAATAAGCGTTGCACGCAGTTGTTGTTATATCCAAAACGCGGTGATCATCACCGCGTTTTTTTATTCACCGCGCAGCGGCTCTCCGTCCCATTGACTGAGTCTGTCAATCCCGCCTTCGCACAATGAATTGAATCAGCTATGCTCAAAGCTAGATAACGGCCGTTCAGTGCCGAACGACACAAACAACGCCAAACAAGGAAATGTGATGAAAAAATTGCTGCTGATGTGGATGACTCTGACTTTAACCGGATGTCTCGGTATGCCAGAAAGGGTTGAGCCGGTTTCCAATTTTGATGTAAACCACTATCTGGGTAAGTGGTACGAAATTGCCCGTTTAGATCATTCGTTTGAAGCTGGCCTCACCCATGTTACCGCAGAATATACGCCCAGAGATGATGGTGGAATAACGGTGCGCAATCGCGGCTTTTCGGCCAGTGAAAAACAGTGGGAAGAAGCGCGGGGCAAAGCCTATTTTGTCAACAGTGATTCAGAAGGCTATTTAAAAGTTTCCTTCTTTGGCCCGTTTTACGGCTCCTACGTGATCTTTGCGCTCGATGATGACTATCGTTATGCCTTTATCTCCGGCCCGGACACTGACTACCTGTGGCTATTAGCCCGCACCCCAACCGTTGAACAGCCGGTCATCGACCAGTTTATCCGTATGGCAAAAGAACGGGGATTCGATACCGATCGTTTGATTTTTGTTGACCAAAAATAGATGACGATTGGCAAAACGGGGAAAACATCATCCAAATCCGGCACTCACGGCAGGATGAAGCACTGATGCACACGATCATTGACGGTTCCGAACGCTGACGTTTACCGCAGGCTTAGATTGTTGCTTTGAGACTGCCGTATTTCTTACGATATTGAGAGGGAGACAGGCGATACTTTTCAAGAAAACACGCATTAAATTGCCTGAGGCTGCCATAACCGGCCTGAAAAGCAATACTCGAAATTTTAAGATCCGTGTTATCCAACATACGCTTCGCTTTTTGCAGCCGCTTGGTTCGGGCAACCTGAACCGGACTGGCACCCACATGTTGTTGAAACAAACGTGACAGGTGCCGACTTCCGACGCCTAAACGAGCCGCAAAGACTGCCACACTGGTCCCGTCAAGTGCGCCTTCATCAATCAGGCGCATCGCCCGTTTCACCGTTGTCAGCGTGCCATTCCATGCCGGAGAAAACGGTGCGGTTTCAGGTCTGCACCTTAAGCAAGGTCGATAGCCGGCGGCTTCAGCAGCAGATGCAGTCTGAAAATAAGTCACATTTTTAGATAACGGCTGACGAACGGGACAAACAGTGCGGCAGTAGATCTTTGAAGTGATCACGGCAACGAAAAACACCCCGTCATATTGCGGGTCTCGCTCTAGTCTCGCTTTATCACACGTCGCAAAGTCTAACATTTCAAATCTTTATCGCATCAGTCTTCGGGGATGAATGCCTTCAGTATACCGGACTTTTCACCATCGAGAATAAAACCTTAACCATTCATGATACGCAATCATCTTGATGTTGCCTCAGCCTGCGGGCGGGTCCACATGAGAAATCAAGGTCCGAATTCCGCGAGTAAAACAGACTCTAGCCCCATAAGATCAATGCCCTCCCCCTCCCTCCACACACACATGCGAGGCATTTTCATGTACAGACACGATCACCAGAAGTTAGCGATACTCGCCGTCACAATTTCAGGACTTATTTGGGGCATCCTTTGGATGCCTTTACGGGCACTCAACCATGATGGGATCAGTGGGCAATGGAGTGTGGTTTTATTCTATGTTGCACCATTCATGCTCTTGTTCCCGGTTTATTTATTCCGACTGCGGCAACTACTCCAAGGCGGATTATCACTCCATTTGCCAAGTCTGCTGGCAGCATCAGGACTGGTACTCTACGCGGAATCCCTGATCCACACTCAGGTCATCAACGCAATGCTGTTATATTATTTAACGCCGTTGTGGAGCACATTACTTGCCCGATATTTCTTACGCGAACATATTGGTCTTGATCGCTGGATCACCATGGTCTTAGCCTTTCTCGGCTTATTGGTTATCTTCAAAATCGACTCGGGAATCCCATTCCCCCAAAATATCGGGGACTGGATGGGGCTTGCTTCAGGGATTATATGGGCTCTGGCGGCAGTATCGATAAAGAAGACGGATACCGTCAACACTATAAATACCACACTTTGCTATTTTTTCTGGGGCAGTCTGATGGCCTTAGCACTGACACAGCTCCCTATAAAGGGCCATCAGGACATCCCCGCATGGAAAGCCGTTTATGACGGATTCACTGACTTGCTTCCGGTTGCCTTACTATTAATTATTCCCCCGGCAATGGCCGTGTTGTGGGGCGCCTCAATCTTAAGTCCGGGAATACTTGGTATTTTATTTATGACCGAAATCAGCACCGGTTCAATCAGTGCCGCAATTTGGTCACATGAGCCATTCGGACTCCGTGAAATTCTGGGAATTACCTTTATTTCTTTAGCCGGACTCTGGGAGCCATTGCGTAACCGACAATCATTGGCAGATAATTAGCCCCTCACGACACACAGGCCCGAGTATGCGCAAATCAGACCGACTTTTTCAACTGACAAATATGCTCCGTAAACACCAGCCCATGACCGCCAAACAATTGGCAGAAAAGTTACTGGTGTCTGAAAGAACCGTTTATCGCTATATCGATGACTTATCGTTATCAGGTATCCCGATTTATGGCGAGCCGGGAGTCGGATACCGATTATCAGCCGGATTCGAGTTACCGCCATTGCAATTATCACCGGGAGAGTTAGAAGCACTGATCACTGGCGTCAGTTTTATCGCATCTTTAACAGGAAAGAATCTTGCGGCTTCAGCGCAGTCTCTGCTGTCAAAAATCGAGGCGGCGCGGCCCAGTGAATTGCGCCAGACCACAGGTCAGGATCGTGTTGTGAGGGTTCCTGCCAATCACCGAGAAACAAAGGCGTATCAAATCTGGGAGAAAATCCATGTGGCTATTGCAGAAAAGCGCTGGATCAATATCGCCTATCACTCACTTTCAGAGGTCATCACAGAGAGAACAGTCTTCCCTTTAGGGTTATTTTATTGGGGCGGTAAATGGACGTTAGGCGCTTGGTGTGACATGCGCGGCGACTATCGCGACTTTAGAATTGACCGCATCGCTCAATTAGAGCGGTGCGACAATGAGCCTTCTCTGCCTGATTTTGTTGCTTTGTCGGCATACATCGAATTGAAAGATTCGCCTGAATTGAAAAATATCCATATTGACTGACACAATGGTGTCAGTAGCAAAGCCTTAGACTCATAATTCAATTCATCACTAAGGCATGAACATGATAAAGAACAATCACATTGATAACATTGGCGGTATGGAATTTGCGACCTTCAGACTCAAAGAAGGGGTAACAGAAACCACACTAGTCGAACTGTCACACAAAGTAGAACAAGAATTTCTGCGCCGGCAAGATGAACTCGTGCTCCATTTTCTGGTTCGGGGGAAAGATGAGATGTATGCTGATGTCGCGCTTGCAACATCACAAGAAAAGGCCGAGGCCTATTGCCAGCAGTGGTTAAGTCATCCCGTGGCGCTCGAATACCTGGAACTGATCGATGAAACGTCGGTAGACATGACGTTCTGGACCAGAATTAACTAGGGGTTGTTGACCTTTCGTGGTTGAATTTTGTTCAATCTGAACGGGTATTGATCGCGGCGCGGGGCATGCCGCTTAGCTATCCTAAGCAAATGACCCGCAACAAAGAGCAAGACACGTTCAGATGAACCCTCTGGGCAGCATTTGTCGCTCATTTATCCAGCGTTAGGTCATGGTTCATGTAGGTCGCTACACTTCACATGACCTGCCTTGACTAAATGCACGACAAATTGCTGCAAAAAACATCACGAAAGATCAACAGCCCCTAAAAGTCCGAACAACAAACACAACCGTGACCGCTTTTTAGCCTCGCGCTTTTAAGCGGTTACCTATCCGTTGAATGACCGTCAAGTCACGGACATCAATGAAGGAGAACCGGCAGAAAAAATGGACGTTCAGCTGCTAAAAATCGCCAAGAAGAGCGTAAAATCCTTGAAAATCTGTTTTTCTATTATATCTACGATATGTCTGAGTACATGAAATGGAACCCCGACCAAGACGGCAAATTCAGCTACAACCCGTCGATGTTTGACCCGTACTGGGAACAAAAAGATCACGTCCCATACTTTATCGAGGTAGACAGTGAACTGGCAGGGTTTGTTTTGATTCACCGTTATCCGAGTGATCCATCCCGCTATGATGTGGCTCAGTTTTTTGTCCTGCGTAAATTTAAAGGTCAGGGGGTCGGTAGACAAGCACTCGCGCAAGTCGTCAAGGCTTTTCCCGGTAAGTGGCAAATTCGCGTACTGCAGGAAAATTCAGGTGCACTATGTTTTTGGCAGTCTGCGGTCTCTGATATTGTCGGCGAGCGTTACCAGTTATCCCAAGCCAATGACGTGGATCTGCTCATGCACTTTATTTATTTTGAGACAGATGATAAATATTGAAAAATTCGAGCTGTTTTTATGAGCGCTCATACCTCTTTTAACCTCATTCGATTCAGGACTTGTCCATCATTTAGGGCAACGTTAAAGTAAGTCACTATCTGATAATTCATAATATGGGAGAAAGAGAATTGAGTCGCATTGGATTCATTGTTTATTGGCTGGGTTGCCTTGTTGTTTTTGCTTATTTATTGAACCATGATTGGCAGCAATTTTATGATTCCTTTTCTTTAATTTGCACATTTGTTCCGGCAATTTGTTCGTTATTTCTCCGAAAAAATGAGTCTATTGACAAAAAATGCTTAAGATTTATCAAAGTCAATTGGATCAGTGCGGGATCGACAACCGTATACGGCATCATTTTATCAATGAGTTATATTCCTTTTGATCCCGAAGGTTTAGTTGTTGGTTTCAGTGTCGCAATACTACCCATTTTTTATGCATTTACGGCTACTTTAGTATTAGCGCCATTCGTGACAGAGAAGCATTGATAGCCCCCACCAAAGCATTAAAAAAGTATGAGTTTTCCTGAATTGTGTCGCAAAGTGGCCCTGTGAATCTCGCTGCTGCCAACAAAATCGATCACGATACCAGCATTGAATCACAGCAGGGTATCACCATGACAAAACCGCAAATCATCAACAAAAACAACACTGCACGACGCGGTAACAGTTTGTTTTGCCCCCGGCTCGTAGTAGGATAACCGCGATGAAAACAGCACTCGATCACCTCCCGGAGCGGAAGCAACAAGAACTTCATACCATCACCACCGTATTACGCGATACGCTGGATGATTTTTTGCACAACAAAAATGGCAGCAAGGCCGAGTTTCGGATCCTTAAAATTATCCTGTTTGGCAGCCATGCCAAAGGCACATGGGTCAGTGATCGCCCCAACGGTTATATCAGCGACTACGATATTCTGGTGATCGTCAACCGCTCGGCATTGGTCGAAGAGTATGCGGTGTGGCACAGTGCCGAAGAGCAGATTGCGCGTCGGGTCACCTCTGCCCCACTCGGCTTGATCGTTCACACACTCAATGAAGTTCATCAACAGCTCCAGCAAGGTCACTACTTCTTTAAAGATATTCGGGAACAGGGTATTGAACTGTTCAGCACCGATAAGCGGGAATTACCCACACCGGGGAATTTAAGTGAGACCGAGCGAGTTGCAATTGCCAGTAAGCATTTTCAGCACTGGATGAAAAGCGCCCAGTCTTTTTTGATCGATTTCGGCCACGGCATTGACCGTCAGGACTTTACAAAAGCGGCTTTTGAACTTCATCAGGCCACCGAACGTCTGTTCGCCTGCACCCTGTTAGTCTGTACCAACTACCTGCCCAAAACCCATAATCTCGAAAGCCTGCGTTCAATGTGTGCTCAGCAAGATCCGGCCTTTGCCGAACTGTTCCCGATGGAAAACAAATTCCACCGCCGCAGCTTCCAGCGCCTCAAACGCGCCTACATCGATGCCCGCTATTCCGAACATTACGAAATCACCGCAGAAGAGTTGGTTTATTTGCAGAGTGAAGTGGAGAAATTGCGGGAGATGACGGAAAGGGTTTGTTGGGGGAAGATTGAGGTTTAGTGATATGGAACGGATGCTCCATATCTGGATTTATAAAAGTGGGCGTGACACAGAATAATGAACAGTCTCCGGAATCTTGATAAATAATGAGGTAGTGTTCAAAATTCTGTGTCATTTCTGTAAACTGAACCAAAAAGGAAATGACACTTTATGTCTGACGATAAATTCGAAATCGATATTCAGGCCTTTGCCAAAGCTCTCCAATCTGGACAAGGACTGAACGGCAAAGATGGCCTGCTCACGCCGCTGATTAAGCAAATCACTGAAGCTGCTCTCGGCGCTGAAATTGACCAGCACCTTGCTGATGAACCCGATAATCGAAAAAATGGTAAGTCCCGGAAAAATATCAAAACCTCATCCGGCGAATTTGAACTCGAAACTCCCCGTGACCGCAATGGCTCTTTTGACCCGCAAACTGTCAAGAAGCACCAGACCCGGCTGACCGATGAGATGGAACGCAATGTCCTTTCCTTGTTTGCCCTTGGCAACAGCTATCAACATATCCGCGAATATCTGCTGGATATGTATGGTATCAGCGTTTCCAATGGCACGATTAACGCCATCACCGACCGTCTTATTCCTGAGCTCAGAGCATGGCAGGAGCGCGATTTAGACCCCGTCTATCCGGTCGTATGGCTCGATGCCGTTCACTACAAAATCAAGGAAAACGGCCGCTTTGTTTCCAAAGCTATTTACACCATCCTTGCACTCAATATCGAAGGAAAAAAAGAGCTGCTGGGCATTTATCTCTCTGATGCCGAAGGCGCGCATTACTGGCTCAGTGTCCTGACCGACTTACAAAATCGCGGTGTCAAAGATATCTGTATTTCCTGTGTCGATGGTCTCAAAGGATTCCCAGAAGCGATTGAAACCATTTATCCGCAAACCGAAGTTCAGCTCTGTGTTATCCATCAAATCCGCAACTCGATGAAATATGTCGCCAGCAAAAATCAGAAAGCTTTTATGGCAGATTTAAAGTGCGTCTATAAAGCTGCGACGCTCAAGGCTGCCGAGCACGAACTTGATGAGCTGGAAATCAAATGGGGGCAACAATATCCGTTGGTGATTCAGTCATGGCGCAATAAATGGGAGAACCTATCGGTATATTTCAAATATCCCGAGCAGGTTCGCAGAGCTATTTACACCACCAATGCGGTTGAGGCGGTACATCGGCAGTTCCGCAAGCTGACCAAGACCAAAGGTGGCTTCGCCAATGAAACCAGCTTGCTCAAGCTATTGTATGCAGGTATGTTGAAAGCCAGTGAAAAATGGACGCATCCGGTGCAAAACTGGAACCTGACGCTGTCTCAGCTCAGTATCCACTTTGAAGGTCGACTCACCCCATACCTGGATTTATAAAAATGGGCGTGACACAGAATAATGAACAGTCTCAATAATGATCATACAATCAGTTGTTTTTTATAAATTCGTCATAACTTATATTTTTATATCCACGAGGAGGCAGCTCTAATTCAGGATAGAGTACTGACTTTTGTTTATCCCAATTGATTCCATTTTTATAGTATAATTCAATTCTATTTTTTATCTCTTCTGGATTACCTTGCATTCCAATATATTCATATGAATATATCAAATCTTTATGTACAATAGGATCCAACATAGGAATTAGCACTTCAATATTATTAGGATCATATGTTTTTTCATATCGAATTAGTCTTAACCCTGGCAGTGAACTAGACTCCCTAACTTCTTCAGATAAACTCAATCCTATTAAACATCTTGGCCTTTGATTTATTTTGACAACAGATGTGACATTCCTTGAAAATAATTTCAAAAGTCTATGTTCAGCAACCACTATAGTAAATAATATATTAGCTTTATTTAAATCCTCACCTTGCCACTCATCGTCATCTTTTAAATTATCAAAAATATCCATTCTACTATCATCTCTCAATTGAGATAAAACATACCCAAAACCATCTACTTTTATAGAAAAAACAGCATCTTCAATTAATTCTTTCTTCCTAACAACCATGTTCCCTCCTTAACTACAACCTTTACTATCTAAATGATTATCTGCTTTTTTCAAATACTCATCTCGTCTTGGATTATTAGGACCCACAGGATTTTGGAGGTTTGATGTTTTATCTAAACCACCTAGTTGTTCAAACCTTCTCTGTTCTAACCCTCGGGCTGTATATTTACCTTCTAAACCATCTCCTCGATAAAAAGGCTCAGGCTTAACATCAAACTTACTAAAATCATTTCCATAACGATATTTCAATACATCTTCAGCGCTATGTCCCAATCCGGGTTTACTAGCATATCCAACATAAGGCTTTCCATCTTTGATCCCTTGATAAGTTATATGAGTAGCGTTTGCAGGATCTCCCGTCAACCCCAGCGGATCCACCCACTCCATCGGATTATGCACATAACCCTGTGGCCTTAACCCACCTGCAAATCCTATCGGGTCGGGACTGAGATATTGCCCACTGTCTGCATCGTAGTAACGATTGAGATTGTAGTAAAGCCCGGATTCCCGATCTTCGATCTGTCCCTGATAACGCAGATCGCAGCTCAGCGCTTCGTTGGCCGCGTCTTCGAGATAACCGCGTTGAATTTTGAGGTTGAACTGTTGCTGCTGGTATTTACCCCACAGTGCCTGTTCACCACGCCATTCAATGTCACCGGTTTCGGTGACGAGTTCCTGCGGCGTCCCGGCATGGTCGGTGACGATATAGTGCAGGTCTCTTCGGTTGCTGCTGTGACGAGTGGTAACCTGCGCCATCGGGCGGTGGCTGCCCGGCTCGTACAGATATTCGGTGCTGGTCAGTGCTGTACCGTCGGCGGTGATTTGGCTCTGCTGTACCAACGTGCTACCGTCCCACAGGTAATGCGTCTGCTGCTGGGTTTGCAGGCACTCTTTAGCAATTCGTCTGCCGAATGGGTCGTAACGGTAACGGTAACGTCGTCCGTCCGGTAGCTGATAATTAGCGTCGCTCTGTGTGGTCAGGTAATGTTAGAATCATGGAACTCGATAATGTTTTGTGTGTTTGGCGACAGATCAGATCGGACAAACGCTACCGAGTTCCCTTCAATTTTTATCTGCCAGTGATCTACATTTAGGAACAGCTATTTAGGACTCTATCCAATATATTGGATATATAGCTTATTAAGCTACTCTGAGCCATCAACATCCAAATATCATTAATACATTTCGTCCTCAGTATATAATTTGGATATTAAATCATCTAAATCACTAGCTATTTTTATAGATTTATTCTTTTCAAGATTGAAAAAATAAATATTATTATTCTCAACATTAATACAATACGGAAAAGAACCACTATCAATAGCAAAAGGGATAAAGTTAATTGGTAATATTTTTTTATTTATGGATAAAACCTCATACAAAGACTCCACCGTAAATGATTTATAAACATCATCTCTTATCATTGGAAGAAAGTGATTAATTTCTAGCTCCATATTTCCATCATAGAATATTTTTCTATTATCAGAAAGTTCTCCGCCATTATAAGAAACATAGTATTTTTTAAAATACACTGGCAGCTCTATATTAAATTTTGATTCAAATTTTTCTATATCTTCAAATGTTATAGGAACGGAACAATTGATCATCATAATATGTATTCCTAATATCAGTTAACACCCTTTAGGTGGCTTACCATCTAACCAACCTTTACTTTGAGAAGTTTTTACAGCCTCTTGTGAACCGTATTCAACACCAAAATGCTTTTCAAATTGACTGACAGAACCACGGTGAGGTAGCGAATCGACATGAGCCTCTGTTTTTACTAACTGCATAGTTGTTTCGCCTGTATTGGGATCAAAATCGGCAACATGGTGCCATGTATATCCCTTAGCATCTGAACTGTTAATTCCAGCTGCCTTATAAGCTTGAGTAAAATCACGCCCTCGAGCTCCCTGCATTCTTATCTTAACAATATTTTTCTGGTTCCCGCTCGTAGGGAATAAATCATTCGAACCAGTAAAATCTACCGTTTTCAGGTCTAACCCCAGCGGATCGACCCACTCCATCGGGTTATGCACATAACCCTGAGGCCTCAATCCCCCCGCAAATCCAATCGGGTCGGGGCTAAGATATTGCCCACTGTCTGCATCGTAGTAACGATTGAGATTGTAGTAAAGCCCGGATTCCCGATCTTCGATCTGTCCCTGATAACGCAGATCGCAGCTCAGCGCTTCATTGGCCGCGTCTTCGAGATAACCCCGTTGAATTTTGAGGTTGAACTGTTGCTGCTGGTATTTGCCCCACAGTGCCTGTTCACCACGCCATTCGATGTCACCGGTTTCGGTGACGAGTTCCTGCGGCGTCCCGGCATGGTCGGTGACGATATAGTGCAGGTCTCTTCGGTTGCTGCCGTGACGAGTGGTGACTTGCGCCATCGGGCGGTGGCTGCCGGGCTCGTACAGATATTCGGTGCTGGTCAGTGCTGTGCCGTCGGCGGTGATTTGGCTCTGTTGCACCAACGTGCTGCCATCCCACAGGTAGTGCGTCTGCTGCTGGGTTTGCAGGCACTCTTTAGCAATCCGTCTGCCGAACGGGTCATAACGGTAGCGATAACGTCGTCCGTCCGGTAGCTCGATATGGGTCAGACGGTCTTCGTCATTCCAGATAAATTTTGTACTGAGTGGGCGAAAGCCGTCTCCTCCAATGAAATCAGCTTGCTTAAACGACTAACTATATGCAGAGGCGTTGAAGGCAAGTGAGAAATGAACGCATTCGGTACAGAACTGAAAACTAACTCTATTCCAGCTCTGTATCCACGTTGAAGGCCGACTCACCCCATATCTGGGTTTACAAAATGGGCGGCATGACACAGAATAATGAGCAGTCCTCTATAAACGTCCTAAAGCTTTTAGCACTCGTTTTTCTACTTGCATTGATGTCCAAATAATATGTTCTTCAATATCATCAATATCTTGTGAACTATCAATGTCACTCTCCATATCATTGCACCAAAGCCTGAATTCTCCAGGCAGACCAATCAAGAACTGGATGCTACTGTAATTTGAATCAGTTTCTTTGTTATAGTTTTTCGTTTCTCCTACTTTTCTCCATCTCTTTTTAGAAATGCCCTCACCAGATATATATATAGGTTTAAATAATTTTTGGGAGGATACTATTTTATTTACATCAGTATCTATGCCCCCAACACAATTAAATATTTCAATTAATATACCTGCTCCTAGATGATCATCAATAATCCTAAAAAAACAAAACTCTTGTTCCACACCACCAAATTTATAACGGCTAAAACTTTTAGCACTCGACTCCTCATATAAAAATAAAGGAATAAAGTAAACATCTCCAGAATTAACTACTAAATTTTTATTACTCATTTTTTCATCCACATTTTGGAGGTTTCTTACCATTGATATCTGTCTGAGCATTTTCATATTCTTTATTAAATGCTTTCCCTCGATCATCAGTTCTTGTTTTATCAAAAGAATTTATTTTATTTCCTCTATTAGTAGAAGAAATATCCTCCCCAATTTTCCCCGTTTTCGTTTCATATTTCTCTATATACGCCTGCTCATAACCACGGGCTTCATCATATCTTAAATCTCTTTGAAGAACTCGCTGTTGCCCAGTATCCTCATTAAAACGCCCTGATTTAATATGCTCTAGCAACCGTCTATCAGAATCATTTGAAATCCCAATATAATAAGGCTTCGTAGCGCCTTGATCAAACAAACCATAGACAGAAAATCCGCCTTGATTCAGTGGCGTCAACCCCAGTGGATCGACCCACTCCATCGGGTTATGCACATACCCCTGAGGCCTTAACCCACCCGCAAATCCTATCGGGTCGGGGCTGAGATACTGCCCACTGTCTGCATCGTAGTAACGATTGAGGTTGTAGTAAAGTCCGGATTCCCGATCTTCGATCTGTCCCTGATAACGCAGGTCACAGGTCAGGGCTTCGTTGGCCGCGTCTTCCAGATAACCCCGTTGAATTTTGAGGTTAAACTGTTGCTGCTGGTATTTGCCCCACAGTGCCTGTTCACCACGCCATTCGATTTCCCCGGCCTCGCTCACCAACTCTTGCGGCGTCCCGGCATGGTCGGTGACGATATAGTGCAGGTCTTGGCGGTTGCTGCTGTGACGAGTGGTAACCTGCGCCATCGGGCGGTGGCTGCCCGGCTCGTACAGATATTCGGTGCTGGTCAGTGCTATACCGTCGGCGGTGATTTGGCTCTGCTGCACCAGCGTGCTGCCGTCCCACAGATAATGGGTCTGCTGCTGGGTTTGCAGGCACTCTTTAGCAATCCGTCGTCCGAACGGGTCATAACGATAGCGGTAACGTCGCCCGTCCGGTAGCTCGATATGGGTCAGGCGGTCTTCGTCATTCCAGATAAATCTTGTGCTCTGCGGGCGGAAGCCGTCTTTCGATTCGCTTTTCTCGATGACCCGACCACATTCGTCGTAACGATATTTGAAGCGGCCGACTTCAGTCACTCGCCCGGCTTTATCATAGTCGCGTTTCTGGCGTTTTATCCGTTCATCGGCCAGCGACACCACATTGTCACCGTATTCGCTGCCGAAGCCTTCTTCATTGAGGTTCAGCTCGCTGTCATAACCGAACAGATGAACGAACCCTGCTTTGGTCTCCCATGATTTACGCTGCCGCACCGCAGTAATCTGACTGTTCGGGTTGAGAGTGATTTCCGCACTACCGCGATGACTGTCTTCAATCCCGGTCAACCGGTCGAGTACATCGTAGCGGTACTGACGTAGCGATTGATTGCCCAGTTGCTGTCCGGTCAGCAAACCGGTCGCACTCCACTCTTGGCGCAAGTCAAAACCGCTGCCGTTGCTGCGCTGCTTTTCTTCTCCGCCCGGATGGTAGGCAAAAGTCAGCGGATTGTGACTGCCGATAGCAAGTGCGGACAACTGTTGCTGTTGCCATTGATAGCTGCGCTCAGTTGCGGTGCCCGATGACAGAATGAGCCGCCCGGCGGCATCGTACTGATGGGTCAGTTCGGTGCCGTTGATATTTTCACTCAGCAGTTGCCCTGCCGGGCTGTAGGCGAGAGCAATCCATGCATCACCGTTTTCTGCGTAAGTGAGCCGCGAGGCTGCATCATACTCATACCAGCTTTTGCCGGTTGGATGGTCCTGATGGTCGAAGCTTTCGCTCTGGAGCAGTCGGCCGCATACATCGTACTGATAGCGGAAAGTGTGACCATCTGGTTTGCTGCGTTGTGTCAATCGACCAACTGCATCATAGCCATAATTCTCAGTGCGCCCGTCGTAATGACGTTCGCTTTCAATCCGCCCCAGCTTGTCGAAACCGTACAGCCACTGCTGCCCCTGACTGTTGGTAACACCGGCAAATTCGGCTTCAACATTGTAGTGATAGCGGGTGGTTGCCCCCAGCGGGTCGGTGACGGTTTGGAGCTTATCGAATGCGCCATAGGTGAAGCGCTGCGTCTGACCGAGCGCATCGGTGACCGAAACCAGATTGCCTTCGATATCGTAGCCAAAGTGTGCTTCAGAGCCGTCTTCATAGATGACTTTATCGGGAAACGAATTCGATTCATGGTAATGCCACTGGCGGGTGAGATTGCCCTGAGAATCACGTTTATCACTGACCCGTTTCACCAAGCGGTCAAAACGGTCATAGTGGAAATCCATCCCGTAACCGGTATCCGGCTCTAAGCGGGTTAGCAGGCCGCGTTCATTGTAGCGATAGCGAGTGACGCTACCGTCCGGCCCGGTCACTGAATCCTGCAAACCACGTTCAGTGTAGCTCATCTGCCAGACCCGGCCTTCCGGATCGGTGACTTGAATCACATCACCCTGAGAATTGTGTTCATACAACCAACCGCCACCGAGTGGGTCAGTGTAGCTTGTCAGCCAGCCCTGCTCGTTGTAACCATAGCTGTGTACGGTACCATCCGGCAGAGTTACAGTTGTCAGGTTACCCCAATCGTCATAGGTATAAGCTGAAACATCTCCGAGTGCATTGGTCTCGCTGATGAGTAGATCATTCTGCCACTGCTGTTCAATCCGGTTGCCTGCTGCATCCACAATAGCGGTTGCACGCTGATGCTCATCAAAATGGAACGCTTTGATTCCACCAAAAGAACTTTTGTGATAGTGAATCCGATTGTCATCATCGTAGCGAACCTGACCACTCCAATAGCCTTCAGCACAACGGTTGGAAATTGCCCGGCCTCGTTCGTCATAATCGTGCTCAACCCAGGTCTGTGCCAAATCCTGCCAGCGGGTCAGGTAACCTTCTTTGCTGTATTGATAATCAAAATTACGGCCTGATTCTCCCCGCACGGAAAGCAGCCGGCCGGATCTGTCGTAGTTATAACGGGCCAGCTCACGCAGCGGTGTCTGATCGGCTTCGCATAAGATCAAGTGTGTGATACGGTTACGCTCGGTTTTAACCTCAATCAGCCGTTCATCACTGAGAATGACCCATTTGAGGGTTCGGCGGTCATAAGCGAACTGAATGGTATTTCCATAAACGTCTGATATTTTGGATAAACGCAGTGTCGCGCCAATCGCATGACCAAAATGATATTCCACACCATCTTTACTTTTAAGGATCAGTTCTCCCTGCGCTCCCCGGTGGAGTCGCCACTGAGGTTTCTGCACTGATGATGTCTCTTCACCCGGATAAGGCAGATCAAACACCCCGACCGAATAATCCAGATCAGTAAAAGTTGCCAGCATGCCACGGATAGTCAGACTGATATCCCAGCTACTGCGCCACAAGCTGCCCATCAATCCGATATCACGATGTCCGACCGAACGGTAATAACGACTGTGCTCTACAGGAATAAAACCTGCCAGAACAAAGTCTTGTCGTTCCTCAAATACCGCACCAGTTGCCATATCGACCGGGTCATCAATACAAACGTCTGGATCGTTTTTCCCTGAAGTATTATGCGTCTTGTCTCCTGAAGAATGATCTCCCGTCGGCTTATCCCCATGAATTGAAGCTTGCTCAGCATTGATATTATCGACTTTGTTCGCCCCTTTGTGATGCGGTGTACCTGTTTTGCGGGTCACCACTTTGCCGATAAACTCATCGACCTTGGCGGTAATTTTACCGACCATCTCGTCGATTTTCTTTTCCAGCGACTTCATCGCATCGACCAGCATTTCGAACGAGTTACTCAGTAGTTTGACTGCCCAGCTTTTACTGTTCTTAATCGCCTTGGTCAGCCCGTCAATAATGTCATTGAGTAATTTTTTGGCTTTGTTGGCATACTCAGACAGTAAGCCACCGAACTTTTTCAGATACTTAACCAGATTGCCGTTCGACAAGCTGCGCAGCATTTTCATCGCCTGTTGAATGACTCGTGAATCCGATTTTTTCAGTGCATCAATGATAGTTTTGCCGGTTTTCTTGGTCGCATCCCCCAGCCCCGGCACAAAACCAATCACCACCAAAGCACCGGTTGCCCAGTGCCAAAAATCTAAATCATTCTTGGTACAGGTATCCCATCCCCAGCAGCCTAAGTCATACAAGTCCATTGCCTGCCCGACCACCGGCACAAACCCAAGCGCGATTTCACAAAACAGCAAAATGGCCGTATTGTCTTGCGCCATGCCGGCCATTTCTCCGGCCAGACTATGGTGGATTTTGTTCACTGCCTGTCTCAACGCTATCGGGCCGTGGTTAATCTCTTTATCCAGCTCCCAGAAGCGGTCGTAAGCTTCCTCATAATCACTGTCTACCCAAGTGAACCATTTGCGATCAACATCAACAAAACTGTCGGAGCTACCAGATTCATCGTAAGTGAGATATCCCTCCCGACTCAGCAGGGTATACAGGGCAAAATACTCACCGGCTTTGGCCGCATATTCGGGATTGGCCTGAATCACAGGATTGTTTTCTGCCACATCTTGCGGCTCAAATTCATCACTACCTTCACCCAGCAGAAGCTCAAACCCACCACAATCCATGTTCTCGATTTTACACATGCCTTGTTTATCGGTTTTGCCCGAAATTTCTTTTTTGCTGTTTGTCAGGAAAAATTCAGCTTCCGGTACCGGCTTACCATCGTCATAGTGATAGCGGATAAACATTTCACAGCCACACTCAACACATCCGCCGTCCTTGATAATGTTATCGGTCGAAAAATTCTGTGCAGCTGCCTCTGCGCTGGAGAGCAAATCGGCTTTTTTATTCTCGCTCATGATTTCTCTGATTCCTTATCCAATTCATCTAACCCACGTTCAAATAACCGATCCATCCGACTTTGCGTACCCTGATAATCCGGTGATTTTAAAATCTGTTCAGCCCACGGCTGCGTTGTAAACTGCTCGCCGAAGACCACGGTCAGGCTCAGATACCGAACCACATCATTCGGTTGGGTAAACCCCAATTGATTGGCCTGAGTGATATGCTGATAGAGATATTGATCGAACTGTGCCTGTTCCCAGCTTTGCGTTTCGCTGTGATGGGCTTGTAAATGATCCTGATACTGACGGTAGATCTGTCGGCTGGCCCAGATGCTGAGTGCCTGATACTGTGCTTCAGTCAGCGGCGTCGGTAACGGGAGTGTGGTTTCTTCCAGGATCGGCTCCTGAAACCTGAGAACCTTCGCCTCCGGCTGATCCGGTTCCCAGTAAGCAATCTGTCGTAACGGCCCCTGAATATGTTGCCGATAGACAGCATCGCTGGCCTGCCAGAGCACACCCAGCACATCCCAGTCTGAAAGACGCAGCAGAAACTGTTCCTGCGTCGGGGTTTCGACCAGCGTCCATGCCCGGAAATACCGCATCACTAAATCGCTCTGGCGGCTGAGCGGCAATGAATGAAAACTGGGATCCAGCTGGATCGCAATGCCCCAGTGGGGTTGTGTCACCACCTGCTCTTCGAGCCATGCCCACGATTGCAGCGGCATAATATAGGGAGAAATCGAGGCATGAATATCGCCCATATCGCCCCAGTACAAGCGTGTCTCAAACTCCGGCATCTGTTCTGCCAGATCGCGGATTTCCGGATGAATTGCAGCTTCAGCAACTACAAACCATCCTGGTTCTTCCAGCGTGGTTTGCCAGTTTTCCAGCGGGACATCTTCCCACCACTGTTCAGTATCTGTCATTTATCACTCTCCATAACCACGTTCTCTGATGCCGGTGTTGCCAAAGCAGGATTGTCCGCAGCATCAGATGCTATCAGCCATCCCGGAGAACGGTATGCGGCAAGTTCATCCTCACGTCCCAGATACTGATGATACAGCTCGCCAATTGCCTGACGGAGCGGATAGAAATGCAGCAAACGCTGGAACTCGGGATGTTCATCAAATCGATCGCCTAAATAGAAGCGATATAGAGCGTAGGTCTCTTTATCCAGTTCAGTTGCTCCGGCATATTTCTCGGTTGCCAGCGCCATGCCCTCATGAAAACGACTTTCTACCTGTGCCAGAGATAAAGATTCACCATACTGAGGTAATAATTTCTGGTATAAGGTTTCAACCAGCGAATGAAGCTGTTCCGGATAGAAAAACCGGTCAAATTGCGCCTGTGTCAGTTGGAGAGGCAATTGAATCTCAGTTTGGGGATCGACTGGGACAGATGCTGAAGACAGATCAAATGCACGCAGTTTAAGCTGCTGTTCATCCCGGATCGGCAGATAGATCCCCTGATGTTTCCCCTGAAAGCTATATTGTTGTGCCGGGGTTAAAATACGCCACCACTGAGGTAATACTGCCGGATCATAAAAACGCAGCATTACTTGCGTCAGATCCGGATAAAGACAGCAAACCCACGGATGCCAGTGTGCTCGCAGAGCAGAAAAATCACCGTCAAACAGGCCGACAAACCCGAACTGTTCCGCCCGGGGTTCATTTTCTGCCAGCCAGTAATAGAGTGTTTCTCCCGGATTACCATCGCGAATATCGATCAGTAATGGCGAAACATCGGTCAGGTGCTGAAGCTCACTACCACGCAACAGTTCACACCATGTGACATCCTCGCGTCGCTTCATGGTGTTCCAGAATTCAGTCGCTTGCGGAAACTGAATACGATCAAACAGTAAGTAACATGTTTTTCTTTCTGACGTATTTCCTTCTGACATCGTTAATATGTCGAATAAGGATTTCATTTTTTATTTTTCCTAGCCTTAAAACTGAAGCCGTTATTTTTATTTAGATAAACAACTGACCGCTACCATTAATAGAATACCTAAGTAATAATTGCCCCATCTGACTGACATAAAAACTCACTGACTTTACACTGTTTAAATGTGGTGTTCCGGAGTTCTGCAGAACTAAAATCAATGGCGGTAACATCACAATCTTCAAAGTCAGCACCAATCAGTGTTGTTTGCAAAAATGATGTATGCTCCATTGATGTTTCTGTTATTTCAGTTCTGGTCAGGTTAGCTCCATCAAAATCCACATTTGAAAAGCTGCATCCATAAAATTCAGCTTTACTCAAATCAGATTGATTGAAGCGAGTCTTTTCAAAAATACAGTTATCGAAGTTAGCATGGTTCAGTTGAGTTCCGGTAAAAACACAGTTAGACAGGATCGTATTCTGGACGACGACATCGGAGAGATTTAGATAACTAAAGTCTGCACCATCAACTTCATAACCAGATAAATCTATAATTCGTTTTCCAGTATCTCCATCCGTATGCTCAAAGTCTTTATGCTTCTGAAGCATATGGATAATGCTCTCATGTTCTAGTTTAATTCTTTCCATTATCAGTCGTCCTATAGCTTTACATTTAACTCAAGAATTCGGCTCAATTGATCCGGAGTTGCATTGTCGTTCAAATATTTCCATAAAGCTTTATGATTCTGAGAATTAAGATAAGTTGAATCGAGAATGACTTTAATTTTTTCACTTTTTCCAGTCACATTATTCGGAAATTCTTTATCAACTTGTTTAAGTAAAGACTTCCCTGTTTTCCTCACATTGAAAAAATCTCTCTGCCCAATAGGAGCAGACGGTGGAGTCTTAACATCAAATGGTGAACCAGTAGCATCAAAAAACTCAATTTCAGCAGGCCCTCTTTGGATTTTTGCTTTCATAATACCCAGAGCTTCAGCTTCCAACCCTGCCATTGCTTCTCTTCTTGAGCCAACACTTACTTTCCCTGCATGTGCGGGATCAGAAGCCAACGACTCAAATCGAGCGTCATTTCGATAGAGAGGGGGAATTTTCTCCGTAGCATCGAAGGATTGAAATGCGTCTGCCTGATTACCCGGTGACTTCACTCTTGCCTTATAAGACGCCGAATTACTATTGTCCTCTAACTCAACAACTTTATCCTTCTGCTTCGCTGCACGCGAATGTGTCTCTTCCACAAACGGCAGACTGGCCCAGTCAAAAGGCGGGGCTTCGGCAAGTGGCTGGATACGCAGGAAAGGCGACTGTTTCAGCGCGGCCCCTTCACCACAATCATGCGTCGGGGATTTGTACGGCGTGTCGCCGATAAATACATTCCCGGAGCCTGCCGCGACCGAGCCGCCGCAGTCGATGGCATCCCCGACCCGGGCTGCCGGTTTGCCGTTGATCGAGACATTGGCAGACCCGGCAGAGATACTGCGGCCGTGAATCCCATGAGGAAGCTGCGGACACGGGCAGGCATGCAGTAAGATCGCATCACCTTTGCGGGCTGCGGGTTTCCCGTTGATCGAGACATCACCGCTCCCGGCAATGATCGGCGTCGCCGGAAAACAGCCATGACCTGAGCCGTTGTCGCCGAGTCTTGCTGCTGCAGGCATGATTATCCCCTCCGATCCGGTGCTTCCGGCTCTTGTGGTTTATTGGTTTCGTCCGGTTTCACCATCGTTGGCGCGGTCCCTTTATCCGGTGAGCCACCTTCATTGATTTTGACTTTCGTGCCGGAGATCGTAACACCGCCACTATCAATTTTAACAAACCCGCCCGGTCCGTGAATCGTCAGAGAATCTCCGGCATCGAGAATCACTTTTTTCGCCTTGAGATAACTTTCGTTATTGACTTCAACTCTTTGATTAGCACCAATTTTCTTTTCTTCCGATGCAGTAATATCAGCCACCCAGGCCCCTTCGATTTTTTGGATAATACCACCGGAAATAAACTGACTGAGTTTGCCGATAATGCGCTGAATGACATTCCGGCCGACTTTGACATGATGATCCTGCCCGAACTCTTCATTGACATTCTTGCCGACCAGACGATGAACATTTTCAGTAATCATCTGATACAGATGACGTCCGACCCGGCGGTGACTGTCTAACCCGACCGATTCACGATGGATATTGTTGATGACGATGTCTTGATCTTTCTGGGCGTGAATATAGATCTGCTCGACACCCGACTGATCTTCAAAACGGACTTCGTTGGAACCTTCGCCCTGATGGGTCTGCGTTTTCAGAACGGTGCGGGTTTTATGATTCGGCAGAAGATAAGGTGTCACATTGGTAGCGTGGTAAGTCCGGCCGGTGATGATGGGTTGATCCGGATCACCATTGAGGAACGAGACGATCACTTCATGACCGATACGCGGAATCGCCATAAAGCCGTACTGCCCGCCAGCCCAGCCCTGCGCAACCCGTACCCAGCAAGAACTTTTTTCATCGGATTGATCATAGCGATCCCACGGGAAATGCAGCTTGACCCGGCCATGCTCATCACAGTAAATCTCTTCCCCTTTCGGGCCGACAACCGTGGCAATACAAGGGCCATCTACTTGCGGTTTCGGCTGGGGCGTCGCTCGCCAAAGCGTCTCTTTCGGGATCACGGTAAACTGGTTGGCGTAAGTCGTTGCACCATGACCACCGGCTTCTTCCAATGCCTGCGGCTGAGTCCCTTGATGACTGACAGAGACCGCCAGCCACTCGCGGTTCATCGCTGCATCAATATGTTCTTCAAGCTCAAAACATACCCCACCTTGCACCCGGGCATCGTTACTTTTGCCACTGGCGGTGTGCGTGGTGCGACGCAGATATTCCAACCGAATTTTGCTGAAGGCTTTTCCATTCGCATCGTCTTTGAAACGCCCCGGATGATCGAAATATTCATAGTCGGGGAGCTGATAACTCAGATCCGTGCCATCCAGCGACTGGGCAAAATTATAATCCGGCTTTTTAAAGCTGTAGTCTTGCATCATTATCGAGCTGACTTCCGACTGGTAATGCTCCGTCATGGTCGAAACATAAGGTGTCGTCATGTGGCCACCGGAAAGAGCGTTATACGGTACAGGTGAGCCTAACGGTGTAAATCCTTCACTGTTATCCGTTAAAACCAGTGTATGTTTGCCCTTTTCATGGGTGAAGGTATACATCAAGCCTTCTTCCGCTGCCAAACGGTGAAAAAAGTCGAGATCCGATTCCCGGTACTGCACACAGAACTCACGCGGGGCGCATTCCCGTTTGACCGAAAAGACATAATCGGTAATGTTCATTTCCTGAAACAGGATCTTAAAAATATCGAGAATATTTTTTTCCTGGAAAATCCGACTATTACGGCGTAAAGAAAGCCGTTCCAATGCCGGAACCAAAGTGACGGAATAAAAGGAATGGGAGTGTCCGGTATCCCCTCTGCTGAAATGGCGCACAATACCGTGAACTTTCTGGGTCACTTCACCATTTTGAATCACTTCCAGCAATGCGGTTTTATCGACAATCTGTTTGGCGGCTAGATCTGCGTTCCGACTGGCTAGCTCTATTTGGTAGCGAAAACCGTAGATGCGTTCTTCTGAACGACTGGTGGAATCAGATACTGACTCCTCTCCCTGATATTCACGAACCACCAGCGTATCATCATGCACACCATCAATCGTGAAGCGAAAACCTAACGTTGTCATTTGAATTGCCTTTTATCTTATTGAGAGTAACTCGACCGCATAATAAGCAACTAAATGCTTAATTGAGAATTGAGTTTTCAGCTTATTGATCTCTGTTCCAAATCAGATCAACCTTTTTATTCAATAAGATAAAATCAGCAACAGTTGTGCCAATAGCGACTCTATAACGAAATCAATTTATTATATTGTGAGATCGATTATTACAGGCAACTTGTTGCCCAAGAGCGAGCAAAAAGTTGCCCGATGAGCAAGAAGTTGCCTGATAGAAATGCGATTCATATCACAGGGAGACACGGGGCTAATATCCGACCGCACTCAGCTCTGACAAACATGGTTGTGACAAAGACACGCTATTTTTTCGGTTGCATCGATAATGATCCGGTTCAGCTATCTCCCATTGATGGAAGTGAATGAGGCAAGGTACACTATGGCTCCAATTCGCCTCTCTCAGAAAGCGCCTTTATCATGCAAAAAATTGTTTTAGCGACCGGAAACGCAGGCAAAGTCCGGGAAATGTCTGACCTGTTGGCCGATTTCGGTTTTGAAGTGCTCGCACAAACAGATCTCAATGTCTCCGACGTTGCAGAGACGGGTACCACGTTTATCGAAAATGCCATTATTAAAGCACGCCATGCTGCTGCAGAAACAGGATTACCCGCGATTGCGGATGACTCAGGGCTTGAAGTCGATGCCCTCGACGGTGCGCCGGGTATTTACTCAGCCCGCTATGCCGGTGCTGATGCCACCGACCAGCAAAATATTGAAAAACTACTGGCTGCCATGGCCGATGTCACCGAACCACAACGCACAGCGCGCTTTCATTGTGTGTTGGTGTTCATGAAACATGCAGCGGATCCCACGCCTCTGGTATGTCACGGGGTCTGGGAAGGTTCAATCCTTCGTAAGCCTGACGGCGAAAATGGGTTTGGCTATGATCCGGTATTTTGGGTTCCTTCAGAACAGTGTGCTTCAGCCGCACTGCCACCATCGCGGAAAAAACAACTGTCTCATCGTGCTCAGGCGCTTCATCAGCTCATGCAGCAGTTAACGCAACAATCGACCCAAGCATCTAGACAAAAACCGAATGAGCAACAATCATGCTGAACCCGCCGCCACTGAGTCTGTATATCCACATTCCCTGGTGTGTACAAAAATGCCCTTATTGTGACTTTAACTCTCATGCACTGAAGTCCGGTATACCTGAGCAGGCTTATATTGATGCCCTGCTGGAAGATCTGGATCAGGATCTGCAGCGCTATCAACTCAGTGAGCCGGCAGCTCAAAACGCATCGGGTCAAGAGCCACGCACGCTGCATTCGATTTTTATCGGTGGCGGCACACCGAGCCTGATCAGCCCCGCAGCAATCAAACGGCTGCTAGATGGCGTCGCAGCAAAATTAGCGTTTCAGCCGGATATTGAAATCACCATGGAAGCCAATCCGGGCACTATCGAGGCGGGACGGTTTGCGCAATATCAACAGGCAGGCGTCACTCGTATTTCGATTGGTGTTCAGAGCTTTGATAACGAGAAACTCGTTAAGCTCGGCAGAATTCATGGCTCGGCAGAAGCCGTTCGGGCAGCGCATCTGGCACATCAGATTGGTCTGAAAAGCTTTAATCTGGATTTAATGCACGGCCTGCCGGGGCAGACACTGTCACAGGCAATGACCGATTTAGATCAAGCGATCGCTTTAGATCCACCGCATTTATCCTGGTACCAGCTGACGATAGAGCCTAATACGCTGTTTTATTCTCAGCCACCTCGCCTGCCGGATGATGATCTGTTGTGGGATATTTTTGAACAGGGCCATCAAAAACTCACCCAAGCCGGTTATATCCAGTATGAGATTTCCGGATATGCAAAACCGGGGTTTCAGTGTCAGCATAACCTGAATTACTGGCGTTTCGGTGATTATCTCGGGATTGGTTGCGGAGCACACGGTAAGATCAGTTTCCCGGATGGCAGCATCATTCGCACCACCAAAGTAAAACATCCCAAAGGGTATTTGAATTTACTCAAACCTTATTTGGATCAGGAAACGGAGGTGCCAGCCAAAGACCGGCCTTTTGAATTTTTTATGAATCGGTTCCGCTTGATTGAGCCCTGCCCGAAACAGGACTTTGCGGAGATGACCGGCTTACCGCTCACAACGGTTCAACCGACGATTGACTGGGCGAAACACCAAGGCTTTCTCGATGAAACGGAGCAACACTGGCAGATTACAGAGCGAGGGAAGCTGTTTCTGAATGACTTACTGGCCGAATTTATGGCTGATGAGGGGTAAAGATGCCCCTCATCAACACTGGCTCAGTCGCGAAAAATATATAGCCACCTAAAAAATAGAGCGACCGATGCGCTCGGAAAGTAATTCCAGCGCTTTACTGCCAGCAAGTGAGTTCCCCGAGCTGTTGAGCTCCGGAGACCAAACTGCAATGGTCATCTCTCCGGGCACAACGGCCACGATTCCCCCACCGATACCTGATTTTCCGGGCATTCCGACCCGATAGGCAAATTCTCCGGCTTCATCATACAAGCCACAAGTGGCCAGCAAAGCATTGATCTGTTTGGTCTGAATTGCGGTGATGACCGACTGACGACTCAGCACAGAAACACCCTGATTTGCCAGATAACTGAAAGTCTTCGCCAACTGGACACAGCTCATTTTCAATGCACACCCGTGGAAATAGTTTTCCAGAACCGGCAGCACATTATTTTCGAAGTTACCGAATGAACGCATTAAGTAGGCAATCGCGGCATTCCGGTCACTGTGTTTCATCTCCGAACGTGCAACCATTTTGTCATACACGATATGTGGATCACCACTCAATGCCCAGACAAATTCCAGCAACCGTTGGCGGGGAGCCGACAAGCGAGTTTGCAGCATATCCGCAACCACAATGGCGCCGGCGTTGATAAAAGGATTACGCGGAATACCGTGCTCAACCTCTAACTGGATCATCGAGTTGAATGCTTGTCCTGACGGCTCTTTGCGTACTCTTGACCAAATTTCATCCGGCGTATAGATCCCCATCGACAGGGTAAGGTTGAGTACCTTAGAAATCGATTGGATAGAAAAGCCTTCTTCCGCATCTCCGGCCTGAAACAGCTCTCCCTGATTGGTCAGCACGGCAATCCCCAGTTTGTCGGCCTGAACTTGTGCAAGTGCGGGGATGTAATCTGCCACCTTTCCGCGTCCGATCAACGGACGCACTTCATCTAATATCTCGGTCAGTATCTCGTTTGTCAGTTTCATTTAGGCTACTTTACTGATTGGCCGGCTAGCGCAGTTATACGCAATGGCAGACGTATATAATGCGAACCGACACTATTCCACACAACGGAATTGGATATCCCAGACCCCATGTCCTAATCGGTGCCCACGCTGTTCAAATTTGGTCAACGGGCGTTCATCCGGCCGGGGGATAAAATCACCATCGGTCGCGACATTGGCATAACCGGGGGCCTGATTCATGACTTCGATCATATGTTCGGCGTAGTTTTCCCAGTCGGTTGCCATATGGAAAATGCCTTCTCCGACAATCAACTTCTGACGCACCATCGCCGCAAATTCAGGTTGCACGATCCGGCGTTTGTGGTGACGCTTTTTGTGCCACGGATCAGGAAAAAATAGCTGGACGCGGTGCAGACTGTGGTCGGGAATCATGTGTTCGAAGACTTCAACCGCATCATGGCACATCACGCGGAGATTGGTCACTCCGGCCTCACGTGCAGCAGCCAGACAGGCACCGACACCGGGGCTATGAACTTCAATCCCGATAAAGTTTTGATGCGGTGCATTCTTAGCCATTTCCACCAACGACGTTCCCATACCAAATCCGATTTCCAGCACTACGGGGTTGTCATTGCCAAACACTGACGACCACAGGAATTGTTGCGGCTGAAAGTCGATTCCCATCTGTGGCCAGCATTCATTCATTGCAGCTTCCTGACCTTTGGTCAGTCGCCCTTCGCGGCGAACAAAACTGCGAATTTTACGCATGACTTTACCATCATCGGTATACTCGTTGGTTGTTACTTCACTCATGGTTCTCGCCTGCTTTTTTACTCCCGGATACAAGGAGGTGTGATTATCCAAAGAATGCGTGTCGGTTCAAGTCCTGAACTGAAAATTATATTGAATCAGGCATGATTTATCTGTTTTACAACGCAACTTTTCTGTGCTGCAATCAGCGTTGTTTCATTGGGAGCTGCCTCAGTCATCGCACAAGCAAGATGAATACAATCGTCGGCTCTGTCATTCATAAAAATTATTCATAAAAGTAAAGTCAGCAATGCAAATGCAATATCCAATATCGCCCCCCCAATTTCAGCAACATTTGATCGACTGGCAACGCTCTCATGGCCGTCATGATCTACCGTGGCAACGCAATCCGACACCGTATCGTGTTCTGGTTTCTGAAATCATGTTACAACAGACTCAGGTTGTGACCGTGATTCCTTATTTCGAACGCTGGATGGCGAGTTTTCCCAGTGTTGAGGTGCTGGCTCAGGCCAGTGAGGATGAGGTCATGCAACACTGGCAAGGATTGGGCTACTACTCTAGGGCCAGAAACCTGCGTAAAGCGGCGCAATACATCATGACGCACCATCAGGGTCAATTTCCGGATTCACTCGAAGCCCTGCTCGATATTCCCGGTGTCGGCCGCTATACCGCCGGTGCGATACTTTCTTTCGCCTATAACCGTTACGGTCCGATTGTTGATGGCAATGTCAAACGACTGTTCTGTCGTTTTTTCGCCCTTGACGGCGTTCCGGGAACATCTGCGGTGGATAAGCGACTCTGGCAACTGGCCGAAGCATTTACCCCGGAGACGGATAACCGAGCCTTTGCCCAAGGGCTGCTCGATATTGGTGCTACCGTTTGTAAGCCGAAAAATCCCGATTGCGAACACTGTTGCTTCCAGAACACGTGTCTGGCTTTAAAACACAATCGTGTACAGGAGTTACCGACGCCAAAACCGAAAAAAACGATTCCCACCAAAGACGGGCAATTTTTGTGGGTGGAATCAGAACATCAAATTTTACTGGAAAAACGGGCCAGTGATGGCATCTGGGGAGCACTCTGGTGTCTGCCGCAAATTCATCTGCAACCCGAACAGTTGGGTGAACATAAGCAATTGAAAGGCACCTTCAAACACACGTTCACCCATTATAAACTGGATGCCAATGTCTGGACTGTTGACCGTTTGGGTGTCACCGATGCCCGGCACCAGTGGGTCGATAAAAGCGAAGTGTTTAATCTTGGCCTGCCGACACCGATAAAAAAATTCCTGACCCGTCACCTGAATCGCCGCTGATGTGGCAGGAAATCTGACTCTCTGGTATAACAGCAGTAGATTTTAACGCTGAATAATGAGGATATCCTTATGAGCCGCACTGTTTTTTGTGCACGTTTGCAGAAAGAAGCCGAGGGGCTGGACTTTCAACTTTATCCCGGCGAATTAGGGAAGAAAATTTTTGATTCTATATCGAAAGAAGCATGGGCCGAGTGGCAACATAAACAGACGATGCTCATTAATGAAAAAAAATTGAACATGATGGATCCGCAACACCGTCAACTGCTTGAAACGGAAATGGTCAATTTTCTGTTTGAAGGTAAAGAAGTTCACATCGAAGGCTATACACCACCCAGTGAGTCGTAAATTGTTGTTCACACAATCAGCGAGAGTTGCGATTGTGTGAACACTTCCCCGCACAGGTGTTATTGATGATCAATTTGATTCGACATTTTTTTTCGACGCACTGCGTTGCGTTCAAGAAACAAACCACCCGACGCAGGATGCTGCTTCTTCTCGTGATTCCATTATTCACCGGTGGCTGTAGCCGCGAGTTGATCGAAAAAATATACGATGTGAACTACGAACCGACTAATCGATTTGCCAAACATTTGGCCCCCCTTCCCGGCCAGTTTATGAAAGATGCAGCAGCATTAGATGCCCTCATCAACAGTTTTACCGGGAAAATAGAACATCGCTGGGGCAGTAAAGAAATTAAAATTGCCGGTAAAACAAACTACGTCAAATATATCGACGACTATCTCAGTCGCGCCGATGTCAATTTCAATCAAGGCCAAGTCACCATCGAAACCGTCGCCACCACTGAACCGCTGAAACATTTGAAGAAAGCGATTGTCACCACCCTGCTGACACCCGATGACCCTAAACACGTCGATTTATTTTCCTCTGAGAAGATCGTTCTCAAGGGAAAACCGTTTTTGTATCAACAGGTGCTCGATCAGGATAACAAAGCCATTCAGTGGAGCTGGCGAGCCAATCGATTCGCCGATTACCTGATCAAACATAAGTTAAAAGTCAAACAGGTCGATTTCAAAAAATCTTACTATGTTGAAATCCCGATGGTAGAAGATCAAGTTGAAATTCGTGGCTACAAATATGCCGATATTATCCGTCGGGCTTCGAGAAAATACGGTATTCCGGAAGATCTGATTTACGCCATTATCAAAACTGAAAGCAGCTTCAATCCTTATGCGGTGAGTTGGGCCAATGCTTACGGACTGATGCAAGTGGTACCGAAAACTGCAGGAAAAGATGTCTTTCAGCGCATCAAAAAGCGTTCAGGGCAACCTTCACCTGAATATTTATATAATCCAGAAAATAATATTGATACCGGAACCGCTTATTTCTATATCTTAAAGCATGACTATTTGAACTCGGTCGCCAACTCTCTGTCTCTCGAATACAGTATGATTTCTGCCTATAACGGTGGCGCCGGCGGCGTACTCCGGACGTTCAGCCGCAATAAACAGACGGCATTAAATAAAATTAATCGCCTGCAACCCAATCAAGTCTACTGGGCGCTGACGAGAAAACATCCGAATGCAGAGTCTCGTCGTTATCTGGAAAAAGTGACACACTACAAACAGATGTTTAATTCGGGGAAACTCTAAGCCAATCTTAGATGTACAAGTCGCTTGGATTGTGAACGACAAGGTCAAAAATCATGCAAACGGTCGCTTTTTTCATAGAAAAATGAAAAACTAGTTGACGATTGACGCGTAAATCCGTTTAATAGCGCTCCGTTGCCCGGATAGCTCAGTCGGTAGAGCAGGGGATTGAAAATCCCCGTGTCGGTGGTTCGATTCCGCCTCCGGGCACCACGATTCATTTGGTCGGGTGTTGTCATAACCGGATTAAATAAAAAGTAAAAGCATTGAGAATAAATATCGTGCCGGCTTAGCTCAGTAGGTAGAGCAACTGACTTGTAATCAGTAGGTCGCCAGTTCGACTCCGGCAGCCGGCACCATTTATTCCATGCCTCGATAGCTCAGTCGGTAGAGCAGGGGATTGAAAATCCCCGTGTCGGTGGTTCGATTCCGCCTCGAGGCACCATCTTTTCCCCCTTAGTTCAGTTGGTAGAACGGCGGACTGTTAATCCGTATGTCGCAGGTTCGAGTCCCGCAGGGGGAGCCACTTTAAAAGCCACAGCATTTGCTGTGGCTTTTTTGTTGACCCTATTTTTACTTATCATGAGATTTGATCGGGCCCCTCACCTGCCCTTTGTTCTCGTCCCTATCATGTTAACAGCCGCGAAAAAATGGCCATCCTCTTTCCGGATCATTTGATTAACGCCATTAATTTATTGACTCGATTGACATAAGCACGTCTAGCCCGCTTCAAGCGACGCTCATCGCCCTTGTAATTCGGATTTTGCAGGGGGACAAACAAGAGCTTTTTTCTCCATTTTTATCCGGCTATCTCCTGATAAAATCTTGCTTTAAGCCTCTATTTCTGGGGGACTTGGGTATAAAAGCAACAAACGATACTTTTTTTGCATTTTATTGTTGACCTTATCTGAGAAAAACTTTTTAATACACCCCGTTGCCCGGATAGCTCAGTCGGTAGAGCAGGGGATTGAAAATCCCCGTGTCGGTGGTTCGATTCCGCCTCCGGGCACCACAAATAATTTGAAAGTGATCATGCGCCGACTTAGCTCAGTAGGTAGAGCAACTGACTTGTAATCAGTAGGTCGCCAGTTCGATTCCGGCAGTCGGCACCATCGTTTTCATCAGACAGTAATGTCTTAAAGGTTTATTCCCCCTTAGTTCAGTTGGTAGAACGGCGGACTGTTAATCCGTATGTCGCAGGTTCGAGTCCCGCAGGGGGAGCCATATTTATATCGCCGGCTTAGCTCAGTAGGTAGAGCAACTGACTTGTAATCAGTAGGTCGCCAGTTCGACTCCGGCAGCCGGCACCATATTTTGTAAAGATAGCTGTATCAACAGCAATATCTGAAAAGTCTATTCCCCCTTAGTTCAGTTGGTAGAACGGCGGACTGTTAATCCGTATGTCGCAGGTTCGAGTCCCGCAGGGGGAGCCACTTCCGAAAAGCCACAGCATTTGCTGTGGCTTTTTCGTTTGCTTATCCCATCATGAAATCTGCTTAAAAGCCTTTGGCTTTCTTAATTAATTCATAGGCCTGCTGAATTTCCTGAGACTTCTCTTTCGCCATAGTCATCATCTCCGGAGGCAACCCTTTCGCCATCAACTTATCGGGATGATGTTCATTCATCAGCTTCCGGTACGCCTTTTTGACGGTTTTCACATCGGCACCTTCATCAACCCCTAACACGTGATATGCATCGCTCAGGTGACTGGAGCTATAGGCTTGGCTGAAACCACCACCCTGTCGGTTATCCTGATAACTGTCTTGCCCGGAATGTGCATGACGCTGAAAACGGAAAGCCGCTTCCTGCATTCTTAATCGCTGTTCAAGCTGTAATTCTGAGAAGGACAGTCCTCTGGCGACTTTATGCAAAATCTCACGTTCACTTGGGTGAAGATCGCCATCGGCAAACGCGGCGGAAATCTGCAGTTCTAAAAAGAATTGAATGAGGTCCCCTCGCCCACCAGTCGAGCGCATCACTTGCTCAAGCACATTTTCCAACGGAAAACCAGATTCTTTTCCTTCGCGAAATGCTTCCTGAGCTAATTGTCTCTGTATGTCATTCAGATTCATTCTGTCCATCATAACTGATGCTAAACGAATCTCTTCTTTGGTCACATTCCCCTTTGCTTTAGCGACATGGCCCATGACCGAGAAAGCCGCACGAAAGAATTCTTCCTGTGAGACCCCATGATTGCCGCCAACCGAAGAAAACGGTGAACCTCGATACTGTCGTCGGGCTTTATCAAATTGATGCCCAAGAAAAATCCCGAAAATGGCCCCGATTGGACCACCCAGTAAGAAACCGAAAAAAGTACCCAAAATTTTGCCGAAAATATGCATTATTGACTCTCATTCAATGAATTTTTTACGAGTTGCGCAGTCTACTAGTGCTGTATGATTGAATTTCCATTATGATTAGAGACATTTTTAGTTCAACTGATGCTGATCATCCGAATCAAACTCAATTTAACAGGATAACACAACTAGATGTCAGACTTTCCTCGTTCGTTGCTAGCTGCTTCGATCTGTGCAGCACTTTTTATCCCATATAGTTATGCAGAAACAGCTCCGCAAAGCAATACGGTCACTATCGGTCAGTGCCGTGCCGGAGACATCGAACCAACCAACCAGAATGAACAGCCCATTAATGTTGAAGCGGATAAGCTCGAAGCCGTTAATGGTGATAAAGCAACATACGTTGGTAATGTCGTCGTCGTTCAGGGTAAAAAGCGGATGAGTGCTGATACCGTCACCCTGCATCAGAAAGATAACATTGTGGTTGCACAGGGGAATGTCAAGTTCGACGATGGTGAAGTTCAAGCTGTTTCTGAACGGGCAACCAATAATCTCAACACCGATCAGCTGACGCTGGAAAAGACCAATTACCACTTTCTCTGCCAGCCAGGCCGTGGGGATGCCGTGTATGTCGCCAAAACCGGTCAGGCGATGTATGAGATAGAAGATGGTTCGATCACATCCTGCCCCGACGGAGATAATGCCTGGCGTTTAAAAGCATCCAGTATTTCGATTGACCAGAATGAAGAAACCGCAACATTTTATAATCCCCGTATGGAAGTGCTGGGGGTTCCCCTGCTCTATTTGCCACTCTTGAGTGTACCGATCGGGGATACGCGGAAAACCGGATTTCTGTATCCGACCTTTTCTTTCGGTTCAAAAAACGGATTTCAGTTGAATGTCCCAATTTACTGGAACCTAGCCCCCAACTATGATTTGCAGACCGATCTGAAATACATGGAAAACCGGGGAACCCAACTAAACAGTCATTTTCGCTATTTAAATGCTTTCGGAAGTGGCGATATCAATTATGAATACTTACCGGATGATAAGAAATATCCGGAAAAAGATGACCGTTGGGGATTCCAACTCACTCACAACGGCATTTATGATCAATCCTGGGCACTCGCAATCAATTACGCCGAAGTCAGCGATATCGATTATTTTTCAGATCTAGGCTCAGAAATTGGCACCCGACAGGATGGTCAGTTAACCCAAGAAGCAAGTGTCAGTTACCGTTCAACCAACTGGGATCTGTCTCTGCTTACCCGGGATTTCCAAATTCTGACGAAAACGGGGAATCAACCTTACAAATTAATGCCTCAGGTGGCTTTTAACTACTATGCACCAGAACTAATGCGTTATCTTGATTTTGACCTGATTAGTCATGTGTCAAGATTCGACACCGATGAAAATGGTGCTCCTTCGGCAACCCGCGTTCACGTTGAACCGGGCATCAAAATTCCGTTCGGGGCAACCTGGGGAACCTGGACAACAGAGGCGAGATTACTTTCAACCTATTATCGACAAGATTTAGACGATGTGGATCCATCCAAAGGCTATAAAAAAAATGTATCCCGGGATATACCTGAGTTTCGCTCAAACCTCGGTCTGATTCTTGAGCGGGATACCGTTGTTTTAGATGGCTACACACAGACGCTCGAACCACAGGTACAGTACCTTTATATTCCCAAGCGAGATCAGAGCGACATCGCCCGTTATGATACAACGTTATTACAGACCGACTACTACGGTCTGTTCCGCAGTCGTAAATATGGTAGCGTCGACTTTATCGCCCCGGCAAACCAAATTAGCTATGGTGCGGCCTCTCGCTTTTTCGACGACCAATATAAAGAACGTTTAAATATCGCGTTCGGACAAATATTGTATCTGGATAAAGGTCTGAAGGAGAACTCGAATCGTTCAACCACGGAAAACTCAGATTATTCAGCCTGGGCTGTAGAAATGGATTTCAACTATGACGACGCGTGGTTCTATCATGGCGGGATCCAATATGATGTGGATACATCTCGAGTTCAATTGTCTAACAGTACCCTTGAGTACCGACATGGTAAAGGTTTTATCCAGACCAACTACCGTTATGTCACCCAAGAATATATCGAGGATACTGTCGGTGACACACTGGACGTCAATTCTCTGACCAAAGATGGCATTTCACAACTTGGTGTCGTGGCGCAATACAATCTCAGTCCGAAATGGCAAACCAAGGCGCTCTACTATTATGATCTCACCACAGACAATCCTTTAGAGTGGCAGGCTAATCTGACATATCTGTCTGACTGTTGGTTTATCGGTCTCACATACAGCCGGGAACTGGATAAATGGACACCGTCATTCCAACAATATCCTGATGCCGAAGCGAGATATGAAAATAACATGAGTATCAATATCGGCATTATTGGGCTGGGAACAAACATGACGCATAACAATGAATTAACGTCAAATGCCATTGGTTATGGACGCCCCTTTATGCTTAATAACTAATTACGCTCAAGAAATCATGCGAATATTCGTACATCAATAGTGACGTTGCCGAACGCATTCATGCTTTGACACCGATTATTTGTAGAACATTATATTTTTGAACCATACATGGCATATAAGATATGCCCAATGAATAGGATTTTCGATGAAACTGTGGCAATACTTTCTAATCACAATCATCAGCCTTTATAGTCTGAACATCAGTGCAACCCCGGTCGAACTGGATCGTATGGCCGTGATTGTCAATGACAGCACGATTTTAACCAGTGATATAGATACAGAGATGAAGCTGTTTAAAGCCAATGCAGCGCAACATCATCAATCACTTCCGCCGGACAATGTTATCCGGGCGCAGGTCATCGATAAGCTCATCTCAGACACGCTCCAAAAACAGGAAGCCGACCGTATCGGGGTAAAAATTGATGACAATCGTTTAAATCAGGCGATTGAAGACATCGCCAAGCAGAATGACCAAACGGTTCAGGAGCTGAGAAAGTCAATCGAACAGGCGGGTGTCAGCTACGGTACTTTCAGAGAAAAAATTCGTGATGAAATCGCTATCTCTGAAGCTCGTAATGCGCTTGTACGCCGTAGAATTAACATTTTACCGGCAGAAGTAGATTCGCTGGCAGATATTCTCAACCAAGAAACGGATACCTCCGTTCAGTACAAAATCAGCCATATTCAACTCCGTATCGATAGTGGTCATGATAAATCTAAAGTCGAAGCACTGGCCAAATCATTAGTCCGCCGGCTTGCTAAAGGCGAAAGTTTCAGAACATTGGCGCTCACCTATTCAAAAGGTCCGAAAGCGCTGGAAGGCGGAGACTGGGGGTGGATGAGAAAAGAAGAAATGCCGACCATTTTCGCCGATCAGATCAAAATGCAAAATAAAGGGACGATTATCGGGCCGTTTCGTAGTGGTGTCGGGCTCCACATTTTGAAAATTGATGATGTGAAAGGGTTACAAACTGTATCTGTCACTGAGATTAATGCACGTCACATTTTGCTCAAAACCTCAATTATTTTAAGTGATGACGGTGCGAAAAAAGAGCTGAACTCTTTTATTCAGAAAATTCATAACAAAGAGGCAACGTTTGGCGAACTTGCTGAACAATACAGCCAAGATCCGGGCTCAGCATCACAGCAAGGTGAACTCGGCTATCAGTCACCGGATATTTATGTTCCGGAATTTAAACACCAGATTGAAACGCTACCGGTCGGCCAAATCAGCAAACCATTTAAAACGGTGCATGGCTGGCATATTGTCGAAGTCATGGGGCGTCGCCAAGTGGATAAAACCGATGCCGCTCAGAAAAATAAAGCATATCGAATTTTGTTTAATCGCAAGTTTAATGAAGAATCCAGCACCTGGATCCAAGAGCTAAAAGCAAGTGCCTTTATTGAACGACTCAAGGATGATGCGAATGACGATTAAGCGTATTGTAGTCACCGCCGGAGAACCGGCGGGAATTGGCCCGGATTTGGTGCTGGCATTGTCTCAGGAAGACTGGTCACACCAAATCGTGGTCTGTGCAGATAAATCCCTGTTACAACAGCGCGCAACCCAACTGGGGATCAATGTTAAACTCAATGATTATGATCCAACCCAACCGCCGGTGGCTCAAAAAGCCGGCTCACTGGTAGTAGATCATATCTCACTGGCAAGCCCGGTTGTCGCAGGACAGCTCGATGAAGCCAATAGTCGCTATGTTCTGCAAACGCTGGAGCGAGCGACCGAAGGATGCCTGAGTGATGAATTCGACGCAGTCGTAACCGGCCCGGTGCACAAAGGGATCATCAATCGTTCCGGGGTTGCCTTCAGCGGACATACCGAATTTTTTGCCGAAAAATCAAATACACCATTGGTGGTGATGATGCTTGCGACCGAAGGCCTTCGGGTTGCTTTGGTGACAACTCACATTCCACTCGCTTATGTTTCCAAAGCCGTTACGACCGAACGTCTTCAAAGCATTATCCGGATTCTCCATCACGATCTGAAAGAGAAGTTTGCAATTGACGACCCGCATATTTACGTGTGTGGACTGAACCCGCATGCCGGTGAAGACGGATGCTTAGGCACTGAAGAGATTGACACGATCACTCCGACGCTCAACCAGTTGAGAGATGAAGAGAATATGCGCCTCACCGGCCCTTTGCCAGCGGATACAATATTTCATGACAAGTACCTCGAGCAAGCTGATACAATTTTAGGTATGTATCATGATCAGGTGCTTCCTGTACTAAAATATAAAGGGTTCAGCCGCTCGGTTAATATCACGCTGGGGCTGCCTTTTATCCGTACTTCGGTCGATCATGGTACCGCCTTGGATCTTGCAGGGACAGGAACCGCCGATACCGGCAGTTTGAAAACGGCTTTACAACAAGCTATCGAATTAGTAAATAAAAGAACAAAGTAATTAATGATGATAAAAAATGATGTCCACTTAGGGCACAAAGCCCGAAAACGCTTCGGTCAAAACTTCCTCAATGATCCTTATATCATTGATGGAATTGTGGCGGCGATCAACCCGAAGCCCGGACAAAATCTGGTTGAAATTGGCCCCGGTCTGGGAGCATTGACAGAACCCGTCGGAAAAGAAGTCGATAAACTCACCGTCGTCGAACTGGATCGTGACTTAGCCGAACGGCTGAAAAATCATCCTGACTTAAAAGACAAACTATCAATCTACGAAGCAGATGCACTGCGGTTTGATTTTAGCCAATTAGTGCAATCTCAAAACAAATTGCGCGTGTTTGGTAACTTACCATACAACATCTCAACGCCGTTGATGTTTCACCTGTTTGAATTTCAAAATCAAATTCAGGATATGCACTTCATGCTACAAAAGGAAGTGGTCAACCGACTTGCAGCAGGGCCCGGAACAAAAGCCTACGGACGCCTGACAGTGATGACTCAGTATTACTGTAAGGTCATACCGGTTCTGGAAGTGCCACCAGAGTCGTTTGTTCCGCCACCGAAAGTGGATTCAGCGGTCGTCCGACTTGTCCCACATCAGGAACTACCTTATCCTGCAACCAATCTCAAATGGCTCGACCGTGTCTGCCGGGAAGGGTTTAATCAGCGGCGTAAAACAGTGCGTAACTGTTACAAGTCACTGCTCGACGTTTCTGTCTTAGAAGAGCTAGGTATCAATCCGGCTAGCCGTCCGGAAAATCTATCCCTCAGTCAATTTGTCGCGATGGCAAACTGGCTGGACAGCAACAGCAATAGCTAGCTGCATGATTGCCGCGGTACCATCCGCGGCACGGCCAAGTAAGGAGGTTATATGGATATATCCAAGCCATGCATTAAAGTGCAAGTTCATACCAAATATATCCCTGAACAATCACTCCCGGAACAAGACCGATATATTTTTGCGTATGTGATTACGGTGAAGAATCTCAGTCAGGAGACCGTACAACTGATCGGCCGCAGATGGCTCATTACGGATGCCAATGGGAAACAGATGTCCGTAGAAGGAGATGGCGTCGTCGGTGAACAACCGTTTATCGCTTCCAATGACGAATATACCTATACCAGTGGTACAGCCCTCGAAACCCCGGTTGGCGTCATGCAAGGACAGTACATCATGCATGATAGTGAGGGAAAAGAGTTTACTGCTGAAATTGATCCGTTCCGTCTCCACGTACCACATATTCTCAACTAAGCATTTAAAACGCATTGTTTTAAACCAAGAGGGCGATTGAATTGGCAAATTATATTGTTGGCGATCTGCAAGGCTGTCTGGACGAACTCGAACAACTGCTTTCCCAAGTGGATTTCAACCCCCGGCATGATCAATTGTGGGTTGCCGGAGATCTGGTCGCCAGAGGGCCGAAATCACTGGAAACACTACGCTATATTAAAGCACTGGGGACATCCGCCAAGACCGTCTTAGGCAATCATGATCTCCATCTCTTGTCGATTGCTCTGGGTATTCATCCTCTCAAAAAGAAAGATCGCACCGAGGCTATTTTTCAGGCACCAGACAGAGACGAGCTGCTTGGATGGCTCAGGTGCCAACCCCTCTTACAAGAGCATGACGAATTTGTTGTCTGTCACGCCGGTATTTCTCCGCAATGGGATCTGCCAACCGCACGTCAGGCAGCCCGGGAAGTAGAATCACTGCTCCAAAGTGAACAGTGGCCATGGATTATCGAACATATGTATTCGAACATGCCCGATCAGTGGCATGATTCATTATCCGGTCTCGAGCGCTATCGCTATATTATCAACGCATTTACCCGAATGCGTTTCTGCACGCCTGATGGTGCGCTGGATATGGCGTGTAAGTTACCGCCGTCAGAAGTCGATCCCAAACAACTACGCCCCTGGTTTGATCTGCCAAGAGCGATCCCTATCGAGAAACGTATTATTTTTGGTCACTGGGCGGCGTTAGAAGGCTGTGTCAGAAAAGATGTTATTGGACTGGATACAGGCTGTGTCTGGGGCGGCGCGTTAACGATGATCCGCTGGGAGGATCAGCAGCTTTTTAGTCAACCTGCAATGACTGAAACTCAGGTAGGCTAACCTAACCCGCCGGAAACAGCCTCTGAAACCCGCTTAGCCTTGCTTTTGCTCCAGTATCACGAATGACATGTCATAGGCATTTTTTTCATCTTGATGGTACGCTTCCCGATAAGCCTCATGCCATTCAGGCCCGATTTCAGGGAAGCAAGTATCCCCGTCAATTTCAGCCTGAATATAAGTGAGATACAATCGTGAAGCCATTGGTAAACTCGACTGGTAAATACTTCCCCCGCCAATGATCATGACTTCATCAGCCTGAGCCGCAAGCGCCAAGGCATTCTCAAGGGAGTCCGCTACATCAACCCCAGCCGCCCCAAACTGAGGATTACGGGTGATGACGATATTTTGTCGTCCGGGAAGCGCCTTACCAATCGATTCAAAAGTTTTTCTACCCATGATAATGGGTTTACCCAATGTGCAACGTTTAAACCAGGCAAAATCTGCAGGCAAATGCCAAGGCATCTGATTTTCTTTACCAATCACTCGGTTATTTGCCATCGCTGCAATCATACTGATAATCATAGAAATACTGCCATCACTTCAAAAAATCAGCTGTTATTCTATCGGGATTCGTATTTCAAGCAATCTAAACAACGGGCTTTCTCCGATAAAATAATAACCCGGGCACCGCCAAACCAACCGCTAAGCCAGCAATAATAAACATCGCCTTCAGAAAATTTTCCATCAACACTGAAAATAAATCCGGTGTAAAACCGAGATGATTAATTTCAACCATGGCAATCATGGCGCGATAAGTAAAGACACCGGGAACCATCGGAATTAATGCAGCAACGGTAAAGACTTTAGGATGAGCCAAAAATCGATGGGACCAGTGAACACCGATCATCCCAACCAGCGTTGCAGCAAAAAAAGTTCCCCACTCTATCGGCATGCCATATTTCATTAACAGAAAACGGCAGCCGTGGCCAATGGCTCCCCCCAACGCACAATACTTCAATGCCGGTGCTGGTACGTTAAAGACCAATGCAAAACCAACCGCGGGAATTGACGCAAAAAACATGTCATTCAACAATCCCAGTAATAACGTCATGATCATTTCTATATTCATCATTACCACCCCGAAACACCGGTCACAAACATTGCCGCAATGATCCCTAAACAAGTTGAAAGGGTCAGGAGCGATGCAATCATGAAGCGGGCGATCCCCGTGTTAGCATACCCCTTCAACATATCAGCCACTGAATTAATCAGCGGGAACCCCGGAACAAGCATTAACACCGAACAAGCCATCACTAACGTCGGGTTATTACCCCATTGATAACTAACGGCTTGTGCTGAAATTAAAGAAGTGACAAATGCCGTGGCGGCAAAATTAAGCAGCGGGTTGAAATGTCGATGCGCAATTTCCTGTCTCACAAACATACCAACAGAAGAAGCAACGAAAGTGGCAGCAAAGATGGTCCAGTCTCCACCTGCGAGACGACTAAATGCCGCACAAGAGAATCCAATCATCACAAGCACCAACCAACGATTATACCGCTGTGGCGTGATCCGATTTAGTTTTTGTTGCGCAAGCTGATAATCAACAATACCTTTTTCCATCATGATACAAATACGTTGAATATCAGTCACAACCTTCATGTTGATCCCTCGATCCTGACAGCGACGTGCCGTCGTAATACAGTGCGCGTGATAAACGGTGGTTACCACCAGTGAATTCGCCGTCAGAGCAACTTCGACTTCATCCATGTGACTGGCTATCCCCATTCGTCTCATGATATCCGCAACTAAAGTGCTCTCTGCACCATGAGCTAACAGCATCTGTCCCGCCTGAGCAATCAAGCGAGAGACGGCTCTCTGTTTCGATGTCATGATTCCATTCCTAATCTAATCCATTCGTCAATCGCATACAAAACTCAGAGTTTGCCCGAAAATTGTATATTGAAAAATGATTTAGACAAAAAAAACCGCAATAAAAATCGCGGTTTAAAAAATTAAATGCATTGATTAGTCCCGAACGTAGATCACATGACCGTCGTCATCGTCATCGTCATCCCAATCTTCATCGTCCCATTCTTCTGTAATCACATCTGAACTATTCATCGCCGACTGGTGGTAGTCATCCCACATAAATTCGACTTTTTCTTCTTCAGTGCGTTCTGACGTTTCTTTTGGCAAAGATTCCATAAAGTCAGCCAGCTTCATACAGAGTTCACGCGTCCCCTGCTTATTAATGGCAGAGATCCGAAAATATTCATCTTCCCATTCCAGCTCATCCAGTACAGACTGAATAATCTGATCAGCTTCATCTTCAGGGAGTAGATCAACTTTGTTAAATACCAACCAACGCGGCTTTTGTGACAACTTGTCATTGTATTGGCTCAATTCATCAACAATGATTCTGGCGTTTTCAGCCGGATCACTTTGATCAACCGGCAACAAATCGATCATATGCAGCAATACCCGACAGCGCTCGAGATGTTTCAGGAATCGAATCCCCAGCCCGGCACCATCCGCAGCGCCTTCGATCAGCCCCGGAATATCGGCAACAACAAAACTCTTTTCAGGGACAACACTCACGACCCCAAGACTAGGAATCAGAGTCGTAAACGGATAATCTGCCACCTTCGGTTTCGCAGCCGAGACGGCACGAATGAACGTCGATTTACCGGCATTGGGTAAACCCAGCATGCCAACGTCAGCCAGCAGGAGCAGCTCTAAACGAATCTCCCGTACTTCACCTTTCGTTCCCATGGTTTTCTGTCTCGGGGCACGATTGACTGAAGACTTGAAACGGGTATTCCCTAAGCCGTGCCAGCCACCTTTGGCAACCATCAGCTTTTTACCATGCTCAGCGACTTCACCAATCACTTCATTGGTATGGATATCGACAGCACGAGTCCCGACAGGTACACGAAGCACTTTGTCTTTACCACGTTTCCCCGTACAGTTTCCGCCACGTCCATTTTCACCACGTTCGGCGTCATAGAAGCGCTGAAAGCGGTAATCAATCAGTGTATTTAAGTTCTCATCAGCAAGGATATAAATATCCCCACCATCACCGCCGTCGCCACCATCAGGGCCACCTTTCGTGACGAATTTCTCACGCCAGAAGCTGACAATGCCATTGCCACCATCACCCGCCTGAACCTTTACGACAGCTTCATCAACGAATTTCATTTTTCACTCCGCATGATTTGCGTTGCAATATTACCCGGATACCATTGCTATAAACTTTAGCAGAACTCCAAGCAAATCATTTATAACATTCTTTAAGCGGATCGCCTTGGATCCATACAGACTCTAAATAAACAAAAAACCCCACCAAATGGCAGGGCTTTTAAATTCATCAGGAAACTAAAATTATTCAGCTTCGATACTAACGAACTTACGGTTTTTAGAACCTTTTACTTCAAATTTCACTTTACCGTCAGATAAAGCGAAAAGCGTATGGTCTTTACCGATACCTACGTTAGTTCCAGCATGGAATTTTGTTCCACGTTGGCGAACGATGATGTTACCTGCCAATACAGATTCACCACCAAAACGTTTTACACCAAGACGTTTACTTTCTGAATCGCGGCCGTTACGAGTAGAACCACCAGCTTTTTTGTGTGCCATTGTTAAACTCTCCTACTTAAGCGTTGATAGCAGTGATTTTCACTTCTGTGAACCACTGGCGATGACCTTGTTGCTTGCGAGAATGCTTACGACGACGGAACTTAACGATTTTTACTTTATCGCCACGACCGTGTTGTACAACTTCTGCAGTTACTTTTCCGCCATCAACAAGAGGCGCACCAACAGTGATTTCTTCACCGTTAGCAACCAGAAGAACTTTATCAAATTCAACAGTTGCGCCAGTTTCAACGTCTAATTTCTCTAAACGAAGTGTTTGACCTTCGCTTACTCGGTGTTGTTTACCACCAGACTGGAAAACAGCGTACATATTTTACTCCGCTCTTTCCGCACAGCCATCCTACTATTTGAGTAATTTTGGGTGTGCGCTAAACTAATCATCAATAGGGCGCAGATTCTACGCGAATGCCGTTTTTAAAACAAGCGCTATTTTTAAAAAATTGGCGAAAAACAACTCATCGGACAAAACTCTCTCGAGCCAAGCATTATAGCATGTATTCATCCCTATTTTTTAGTGTATTATGGACGGATTCAAAGAATATGACTTCCTTACAAATATTGAACTTCAGCCGGATTTACAATGGATTTTAAAGCTATCCAAGCACTCACTGCCGATGATATGGCAAAAGTGAATGAGACCATTCTTGCCCAACTCAATTCTGATGTTTCATTGATCAATCAGCTTGGCTTTTACCTCATCAATAGTGGCGGTAAACGCCTTCGTCCCCTGCTGGCTGTACTCTCGGCCCGCGCTCTGGGATATACCGGTGATGCGCATACCAAAGCGGCAGCGTTTATTGAGTTCATACACACAGCGACATTACTTCACGACGATGTGGTCGATGAGTCTGATATGAGACGGGGTAAGGCCACAGCTAACGCAACGTTTGGCAATGCTGCCAGTGTATTGGTCGGTGACTACATTTATACGCGTTCATTCCAAATGATGACCCAACTCGGCTCATTCCGGGTATTAGAACTGATGAGTCATGCCGTTAATGTTATTGCTGAAGGTGAAGTTCAGCAGTTGATCAACTGCAATGATCCGGATATCACCGAAGACAATTATATGCAGGTGATCTATTCCAAAACCGCCCGTTTGTTTGAAGCAGCGACTCAGATTGGTGCGATCCTTAGCGATGCCGGCTCAGATATAGAAAAAGCACTTCAGGATTATGGACGCTATCTGGGGACAGCCTTTCAACTGATTGATGATTTGATGGATTACACATCAGATGGTGACGAAATGGGCAAGAATGTCGGGGATGATCTTGCAGAAGGCAAACCCACGATCCCATTGCTGCATGCGATGCGTACCGGAAATCCCGAGCAAGTTCAGATGATCCGGGATGCAATCGAAAAATCAAATGGTCTGGATCACCTTGAAGCAATCCTTGAGATTCTGGAACAAACCGGCTCTCTCACTTACACCCAGCAGAAAGCTCAGGAAGAGGCTGACAAAGCGATTCAGGCACTGAGTATCATTCCTGACAGTGAATACAAAGAAGCGTTGATTTCACTGGCGAACCTCGCCGTTCACCGAACCAAATAGAACGTTCAACGATTGTAAAAAAAGCTGGCGAAGCCAGCTTTTTTATTCAGACCGATATCTCGGATGATGATCATTATGACGCGAAATCAACACCCAGTTGAATGTCGCCATTCAATGTATCCAACATACCTTCCAGTGCTTGTTGTTCAAACGAACTCAATTCACCATAACTCAGTACTTCTTCGATACCATTTTTGCCTAATCTGACGGGTTGAGCAAAGAAAGGCGCATGTCCGCCATCGCTTTCAATATAAGCGCATTCAATAACATTCGCTTCGCCCTGAAGTGCTTTCACCAGAGACAGACCAAAACGGCAAGCAGCCTGCCCCATCGATAATGTTGCACTACCGCCACCGGCTTTGGCTTCCACCACTTCCGTCCCTGCGTTTTGAATACGATGTGTTAAAGCAGCCACTTCTTCATCAGAGAAAGTGACATCTTTGACCTGAGAGAGCAAAGGCAGAATAGTCACACCAGAATGCCCGCCAATGACAGGGACATTAACATCCAGTGGATTTTTTCCTTTTAATTCACTGACGAATGTTTCTGAGCGGATCACATCCAGCGTCGTGATACCAAACAACTTACGCTTATTATAAACACCCGCTTTTTTCAGCACTTCAGCAGCAATCGGAACCGTTGTATTGACAGGATTGGTAATGATCCCAACACATGCTTCAGGACAAACAACTGCAATTTTTTCAGCCAGCGATTTGACGATCCCGGCATTCACATTAAACAGATCCGAGCGATCCATCCCCGGTTTACGAGCGACCCCAGCAGAAATCAGCACTACATCCGCACCTTCAAGCGCTGGTGTAGGATCTTCTCCTGAGTAGCCATTGATTGAAACAGGCGTAGGAATGTGACTGAGATCTTTTGCCACACCGGGTGTCACCGGTGCGATATCGTAAAGGGCAAGATCAGAACCAGCAGGTAGATGATTCTTCAATAACAGAGCAAGGGCCTGACCGATACCACCAGCGGCACCAATAACAGCGACTTTCATTTGTAATTCTCCTTGAGCGTTCTTTCGATATTTCTTTTGTAGGGTAATTATGCAACTGGAAAAGCTATAGCAATTACAACTTGATTACAATTGACTCGCGCTAGCTTTGCGAAGTGACGCAAGAACCAGTATGGAGCATTCGCCTGAGCAAGCGTTACCCACAATTTTCTTATCGTTTATACAATACGTTATGCTTTATATATCCATTTATACCAAATCACTTACAACTGATTCTTGACACAGACTTTTAAATCAGTTGGAGCATTGTGCATAACTATGCGAAAATATTCAAAGGATACATGAGGGATACGTCACCTTGTGTAGTAAATTTTGATAACCATGGGGTCCATGCCACTCATTGGCACAAGGCCTTTGCTAAGTAAATTATGAAAAACGTAGATAAACAAGATCTGTTAGTTCGCTCATTTAAAGCGTTACTGAAAGAAGAACGTTTTGGCTCTCAAAGTGATATTGTCGAAGCGCTACGCAGTGAAGGATTTGAGAACATCAACCAATCCAAAGTCTCTCGGATGTTAACAAAATTCGGCGCAGTCCGGACTCGCAACGCCAAAATGGAAATGGTGTACTGTCTGCCGGCTGAATTGGGCGTTCCCACCGTCTCGAGTTCTTTGCGCGAACTTGTGCTGGATATCGATTATAATCCGGCCTTAGTCGTTATTCATACAGGTCCCGGTGCCGCACAACTGATTGCCCGCTTATTGGATTCACTCGGTAAATCTGAAGGCATTCTTGGCGTTGTCGCCGGAGACGATACCATTTTTATTACCCCGACCCGTCAAATTTCTGTTGAAGAGTTACACCATTCTGTGTGCGAACTTTTTGAGTATTTCGGATAATTTTTGCAGCATAAAACACTAGTGATAAAAAGAACAATATCCGGTTTGCAGAAGCCTGAATTGTGATTAACATCACACCTTTGACATCTCTAGTGTTTGATTTTTCTCATATTTAACCTATTGATTCAACAGACCAATTCTTTCACTGCTTACCAAACATTTCTCTGATATTTTTATCATATGTATAATTTTCATTAACAATATTGCAATTCTGTGCCAATTTTTTGATATTATCGGCCCACTTTTCGAGGCATTGAAAAGTTGCTGTTTCTTCAATAGGAACCCTCTTCAGTCTATATTCACTGAGAGACAACAAGCAAAAAGGAAGGAATATTCATGGTATTGAATAAAATTATGAAACTTAGCGCGATTGCAGCTGCTGCTATCGGTGCCAGCACAGTCGTCCAGGCGCAAGAATTCATTACGATAGGAACAGGATCGGTCACCGGTGTATATTACCCAACAGGTGGTGCCATCTGTAAACTCGTGAATAAAGATCGCAAGGAACACGATATTCGTTGCTCCGTTGAATCAACGGGTGGCTCCATTTATAACGTCAATACAATTCGTTCCGGCGAACTTGATTTTGGTATCGTGCAGTCTGATTGGCAGTATCACGGCTACAACGGAACCAGTAAATTTGCCGAACAAGGTCCTTACAAGAAACTACGCGCAATGTTCTCTCTTCATACAGAACCATTTAACGTCATTGCCCGTAGCGACGCCCACATCAATAATATCAAAGATTTAAAAGGCAAACGTGTCAACATCGGTAACCCCGGTTCCGGTGATCGTGCCACGATGCAAGTGATCATGGATAAAATGGGCTGGACAACAGATAGCTTTAAACTCACGTCTGAGTTGAAAGGTTCAGAGCGTTCTCAAGCGCTGTGTGATAATAAAATTGATGCGTTTATCTACGTTGTCGGTCACCCGAATGGTTCGATTAAAGAAGCAACCACATCGTGTGATGCGAAACTTGTCCCTGTAACCGGTCCGGAAATTGATAAGATCGTAGCAGAAAACCCTTACTATACTTATACCGATGTCCCCGCCGGGATGTATCGGGGAACCGATCAGGACGTAAAAAGCTTCGGTGTCGCGGCAACACTGGTTACCAGTGCGGATGTCCCCGATAAAGTTGCTTATAACGTTGCCAAAGCTGTATTTGAAAACTTTGACACATTCAAAAGACTTCATCCGGCATTTGCTCACCTGAAAAAAGAAGACATGGTCAAAGCCGGGATTTCGATTCCGCTCCATCCGGGTGCAGTCAAATATTATAAAGAAGTTGGCTTAATCAAATAAAAAACTCCTCAAGCTAACACGCTGATAAATGATGAGGAGGCCAAACGCCTCCTCATTTTGTATTTTGGTATTGCATCAATCACTTATTTTAATTTCGCAATATCTTTTTTCTGACTTTCCGCAAGTGTGAAAGTCATGGTGTAACTTCATCAATTAGACCATCAATAATAAGGATAACGTACATGACGCAGGCAAATGTGCAGGACATGGTGGCACAGGCAGATACAGGTGCTCGCAATCCCAAGGGCCTTGCAGGCCGGATTCTCTGGGTTGTTCCGGTCTGTTGGTCCCTCTTCCAGCTTTGGTATGCATCCCCGCTGCCATTCATTTTTGATTTTGGCGTTCTCAACGACACACAGGCGCGTTCAATTCATCTGATGTTTGCAATCTTCCTTGCATTCACCGCCTATCCGGCTATGAAGAATTCATCCCGGGATCATATTCCCCTGATTGACTGGATCCTGGCATTGCTGGGAAGCTTCTCCGCCGCTTATATTTACCTTTTCTATGAAGCACTGGCCGGACGTTCCGGGGCACCGACAACCGTTGACGTGGTTGTCTCAGTCATCGGTATGGTGCTGCTTCTTGAAGCCACACGCCGGGCTTTAGGGCCACCACTCATGATGGTGGCAATGGTATTTCTCGCATATACCTTCGCCGGCCCCTATATGCCGGATGTCATTGCACACAAAGGCGCAAGTTTAAATAAAGCAATGTCTCACCTCTGGCTTACCACCGAAGGGGTCTTCGGCGTTGCTTTAGGCGTTTCCACTTCATTTGTATTTCTGTTTGTGTTGTTCGGTGCGATGCTCGAAAGAGCTGGTGCCGGTGCCTACTTCATCAAAGTCGCATTCTCGTTGCTGGGACACATGCGGGGCGGGCCGGCTAAAGCCGCAGTTGTTGCTTCCGGATTATCCGGACTGGTTTCCGGCTCTTCGATTGCCAATGTCGTCACCACCGGAACATTTACCATTCCGTTGATGAAACGCGTTGGCTTTCCGGGCACCAAAGCCGGCGCTGTCGAAGTCGCCGCGTCAACCAATGGTCAGCTGACACCACCGATCATGGGTGCAGCCGCTTTCCTGATGGTCGAGTATGTCGGCATTTCTTATGTGGAAGTGATCAAAGCCGCGGCGCTGCCAGCGATCATCTCTTATATCGCCCTGATTTATATTGTCCATCTCGAAGCCTGTAAAGCTGGTATGGAAGGACTACCGCGGCGTAAAACCGTCACCCTGCTGCAGAGTGTGCTGTCTTTTACCGGCACCATTCTGGCACTCGGTGCCATCAGCGCCATTGTCTATTACGGCGTCGGCTGGACTAAAGATGCCTTTGGCTCAGCGGCAACACCGATCGTGACCCTCGCGCTACTTGCCGCCTATATTGGTTTGGTCAAAATATCGTCTCGCCATATGGATCAGACTGTTGATATCAATGAAGAACTCAACGAAGTCCCCGAACCCGGCCCGACCCTCAAATCAGGTCTGCACTTCCTGCTGCCGATTGTGGTTTTGGTGTGGTGTTTGACCGTTGAACGCTTCTCTCCGGGACTATCGGCTTTCTGGGCTACCGTGTTTATGATCTTCATTTTGCTGACCCAGCGTCCTTTAATGGCCTTCATGAACAAAACCGATGATATCGCCACACAAGCCAAAGCCGGTTTGGATGATTTCTTTGAAAGTCTGGCCAGCGGTGCGCGCAATATGATTGGTATTGGCGTCGCAACAGCGGCGGCGGGAACGGTCGTTGGCGTGGTCACTTTAACCGGGATCGGACTGGTCATGACTGACTTTGTTGAGTTCATTTCCGGTGGCAGCGTGATCATGATGTTGATCTTCACGGCGGTGATCAGTCTGGTGCTGGGAATGGGGCTACCGACCACGGCAAACTATATTGTGGTCTCAACGCTGATGGCGCCAGTCATTGTAACGCTCGGGGCACAACACGGTTTGATCATTCCTTTGATCGCAGTTCACCTGTTTGTGTTCTATTTCGGGATTCTGGCGGATGATACGCCGCCGGTGGGGCTAGCCGCTTTCGCTGCCGCTGCCATTGCCAAATCCGACCCGATCCGTACCGGTATTCAGGGCTTTACCTATGATATCCGGACGGCCATCTTACCGTTCATGTTCGTCTTCAATACCCAACTGCTATTGATTGGGATTGATACTTGGTGGCATTTAATGCTAACCATTTTCTCAGCGATTACCGCCATGCTGCTATTCTCTGCAGCAACGCAGGGCTGGTGGTTTACCAAAAATAAATGGTGGGAAACCGTGTTACTGCTCGTCCTGACATTCTCGTTCTTCCGGCCGGGATTTTGGTGGGACATGATCTATCCTGAACATGAAATGTATCCGGGCACTGATATTTATCAGATCACGGACAAACTCCATCCCGGTGAAGCACTGGAGTTGGTTGTCTCAGGCGACAAAATGAATGGCGAACATGTCACTAAAACAGTGCGGCTGCCATTCGATGAGCGCGCCAAAACAGCCGAAGAACGGGTCAGCTCGATGGGCTTGATGTTGACCGAGAAAGGAAAAGAAATGAACGTCGATATGGTTGAGTTCGGGAGTCCGGCAGAAGCGTCCGGGATTGATTTTGACTGGAAGATTGACTCAATCATTGTCGAATCTGAACGTCCGATGAAAGAATGGGTATTCATTCCGGCACTCTTGCTCACATTATTATTGATCTGGAATCAAAAACGTCGGATCAGATCATCAAAATAGATGCCAAATCAATATGCCTGACACCGGTCAGGCATATAATGGCCCCGATTCTGGCTAGAGAGGTGATATACCCATGTACAAACATATTCTTGTACCTGTTGATTTAAATGAACAAGGCTTTGCCGATAAAGCGGTAGAAATCGCGGTCTGGCATGCCAAGCATTCCAATGCGGAAATCCATTTGCTCAATGTGCTGCCCGGCATTCACATGTCAATGGTTTCAACCTATTTCCCTAAAGATGCAGCAGCCAAGATGAAAGCGGACGTCAGAGCACAGCTCAAAGCTTTTGCGGAAGCGCATATTGATGAAGAAGTGGTCTACCACCTCCATATCGCTGAAGGCAAACCGTACAGCACGATTTTGGATTATGCCGAAAAACTGGGCAGTGATCTGATTATCATGCCAAGCCACAAACGCTCCAGAATTGATAAGGTGGTCTTGGGCTCAGTCGCCAGTAAAGTGGTACAGAACTCTCCCATTCACGTCTTGGTTGTCAAACCTCAAGAGTACTAATCTCAACATCATTAAACAAAAGAATACACCAAAGGTGCCGATTCAGAACCGGCACCTTTTTCAATGGCTGATGGGTTGAACAGTGATGTGACCGTTACAGTGGAAAGTGAGTCACACAGATCCCTTCACTTAAACCGATTTGGCAGCTTTCTTCCTGCCCGTCCAGTTGAACGGTTAATCGATATAAATCCTGTGGATCCGGATGTTCGGGATTAAAATAACGTGGTGCCTCAACCTGAAAAACAGCACTGGCCAGATGACTTCGCATATCAATCGGAATCTGATAACTCATCCCGTCAAATTTAATCACGGCTGACACCAGCCCGGGTTTTAACATTTCAAAATAGATATGCACCAACAGTTCACAGCCACCACCGTGATGCCAGACCTGTTCCGTTGTCAAATGGGTCAATCTGACGTGGCGGATGCACTGTAAATAGGGTTCCCGCCAGATACCGACGCGTGAGTCATAATGACGAACGGGCTCTTTTCCCAGAAAACAGAGCGGATGTGGTACATCATCATCAAGTAAAAGATCATCATCCGGTTCGAGGAATAAAATCTCAAACCGGTTCCGACCGGGTTGAAGTAATGATTTGATATCTTTGCGATAAACAGATGACAATCCATCACAGTCAAACAGTGCAACCCCGTTGAGGCGAACTTCAGCATGGTGATCAATGCCCTCCAGAACTAAATCAATACCGGCATAACTCAATAGATCATCATCGACTTCAATGTCATGCATGAGGTGCCATTCTTGTGCTGCAATCTCCGTTTCAGACAGCGTCACCGGAAGAACATCACTCAGCGGTGCGGGAAAACAGATATCGTCCTGGGGAACGGTGAGATCAGTCAGCGGAGACAGCTGCCAGTAACCTGCTAATGAGTATTTCATGTGCCACAATTTGTTCTGGATCAATTTTTACATTGTCCCAGAGTCACGACGATTTTGAAAGAATCAAATCCCGGTCCATAAAAAAAGCCGCTCAGCAGCGGCTAAATGAATCAACGGCAAAGAACGTCATCAGGTACCGAGCAATCATTTATTTACGGGTATAAAATGCACGTTTCAAAGCAAGTTCAACCCCGCGAATCTCGGCCAGTCCTTTCAAACGACCGATACAGGAATAGCCCGGATTAGTTTGCTTTTTCAAATCATCAATCATCTGATGGCCATGGTCAGGGCGCATCGGAATACGGCGCTCGTCCCCTTGCATTTCGCGTCGGTATTCTTCTTTCAGCAGCGCATTAATCACGTTGTACATGTCCACATCACCATCTAAATGTGCGGCTTCATGGAAACTCATCGGATTGCCCTCCTCACGTAAGGTTGAGCGTAAGTGAGTGAAATAAATCCGGTCACCATAGGTTTCGATCATCCGTACCAGATCATTGTCTCCGCGAACCCCATAAGAGCCGGTACACATGGTGATTCCATTCATCGGGCTTGGCACCGCCGTCGTCAGCGCTTCAATATCTTCAATGGTGGACACAATCCGGGGTAAACCAAGGATCGGACGCGGCGGATCATCGGGATGGACAGCAAGCTTCAGACCATACTGCTCACAAGTTGGTATCAATGCCTGAAGGAATAACACCATGTGTTCACGCAGTTTTTCTCTGTCAATGCCTTGATAGGTGTCAAGACGCGCCTGAAACTCTTCTAACGTATATCCTTCTTCAGCACCGGGTAAACCGGCGATAATATTCGCGGTTAATTTCTCAATTTGTGCCTGAGACATCTGTTCGAAACGGGCTTTTGCCTCAACTTGCTCCGCAGCGGTGTAATCAGCCTCTGCCCCCGGACGTTTAAGAATGAACAGTTCAAATGCTGCAAATTCAATCTGATCAAAACGCAGTGCTTTCGACCCGTCAGGTAACTGATACTCCAGATCGGTACGTGTCCAGTCAAGAACCGGCATAAAGTTATAGCACACCGTATCGATGCCGCATTCAGCAAGGTTAATCAGTGACTGTTTGTAATTTTCAATCCACTGTTCATAGCGACCGGTACGCGTCTTGATCTCTTCATGGACCGGGACACTTTCAACAACAGACCAGTTAAACCCTTTCTGTTCCAACAGCGCTTTGCGCTTGAGGATCTCCTCTTTACACCAGACTTCACCATTCGGAATATGATGCAATGCGGTTACAATTCCCGTGGCGCCTGCTTGTTTAATATCATCTAAAGACACAGGATCGCTTGGGCCGTACCAACGCCAAGTTTGTTCCATAATTTGTTTCCCAGTTGTTCGTTTTTTAGTGATTCATTTTTTCGTGATTGACTGTTGAGCCATGTAGTATCAAGGCAGCATGGCTCTACCAAGCATTAGCGAAACAGATAACCGTCAAATAACGGATCATCCATATCGGATAATTGAAACAACGTCTGCTTTACATTTTCGATATGCTGCCACATCGCTTGTCTGGCACCGTCCGGATCCCGCTTTTGTAATGCCAGTAAGATCCGCTCGTGATCCTCCAGCCATTGACAACGGTAAGTATTGCTCTTAATACGTGAATGCAGTTGCTGCCACATGGGACTATCATTGCGCCGCTCCCACAAGTCGTGAATGATGTCACTCAGGACACTATTTTGAGAGGCTTCAGCGATCGTCAGGTGGAATAGCCGATCATATTCGTAATCCTCGGTATCATTTTCCAGACTGACGCGCTCTTGATCCAGATAGTAACGCAGACGCGAAATATCATTCTTGGTAACGTTGGATGCCGAAAAACTTGCAATCTGACTTTCCAGCACTTGTCGTGCCTGTAACAATTCAAACGGACCGACATCGCTACTGCGATTTAACGCTGGCTCCTGCTCTTGTAATGTGTCCGGCAGTTTAATGACATAAACCCCTGATCCTTTACGGACTTCAACCAACCCTTGCAGTTCTAACATGATAATGGCTTCGCGAACGACGGAACGACTCACGTCAAGCTCCTCAGCGATCTCCCGTTCAGGCGGCAGCCGATCGCCGAGACCGAATTCTCCGGACGCAATCCGTTTTTGTAATCCAAGGCCGATTTTCTGATAAAGACGCTGTGGATCAATCATATCAACACGAACACTCAAGTTGGTTTGAATACCCATATGCTCTCGCTTAGTTCACTTCCGTTAGTATGGGGTACAGGTATTGTTGGATCTGGATGCAACGATATCGCATGCTAAAGATCGGTTGACCAATATAGATTGGTCAACCATTGGTGGTCTGGCTTAATCGGCTGCCAGTGCATCAATTTCTTTCACGTATTTTGCAATCGCTTGATTCTGCAATGCTTCATCATGCATGGGTTTAACCGCATCGATAAACGGCTGCTTCTCAACCTTCACGAAAGAAACACCCATTGCTGATTTCGCTTTTTCTTGCGCCTCGGCAATCATTTTGGTCCACAGATCTTTGTGGTACATCATTGACTCTTTCGCTGCTTTACGAATAGCAACTTGTTGATCCGGTGTGAGTTTATTCCAGGATTCTTCACTGATAACCAATACATCCGGAATCATGGTATGTTCATCCATGCTGAAAAATTTCGCGACTTCACCATGACGAGAGTTGGTCAGCGCCGTTTCGTTGTTTTCAGCACCATCAACCACGCCTTGTTGCAGGGCTGTGTACAATTCACCATAAGCCAACGGTGTGGGTGAACCGCCCATGAGTTTAATCATGTTGACGGCTGTAGGGCTCGGTTGAACGCGGATTTTCATGCCTTTCAGATCAGCAGGCGACTTGATCGGTTTCTTCGCGTAGAAGCTGCGAGCACCGCCATCATAGTAAGTTAACCCAATGAATCCCTTTCCTTTTGATGCATTTAAGATATCGTCACCAACCTTGCCGGTCAGGACGCGATAAAAGTGGTCGCGATCATGGAAAATGTAAGGGATGTTAAATGCGCCATAGGCTGGCTCAAATGATTCCAGCTCACTCGCATTGGATTTAGCGATATCCAAAGCACCATTTTGCAGCAGCTCCATCGACTCACGTTGGGTCCCTAACTGGCCGTTCGGATAGATACGAATTTTCACCTCACCGTGCGTGTACTCTTTCACTTTTTCTGCCATATATTGCATCGATTTATGGACCGGGTGATTTCTATCTTGGTTATGGCTCAGTTTTAGAATGGTGGTCGCTGATGCCGTAAAAGAAATTGAAGCAGCCGCCACACAGGCCATCAGGGTAGACAGCGTTTTTTTATTCAACCGCATAATGTTCTCCATTTTAGAGTGATGTTATTTTCATGCGTTATCTTTCAGATTATCGGATGAGCAATCCATGTCTTATTCATCTCATCTTCAGTAGGTCACTATTAAGTTAGCTGCCAATGCAGACCAATTTCAATAAAAAACTTTATATTGGTTGACCAACTTCATAAAAAACGACCACAACTGTTCAGACCAAATGTTAATGAGAGTTCGATCACAGGCTGTTTTTGTATGGCATGCTCTAATGCCAAGCGATTTTAAGGAAAATAATTACCCCCTACATGCTTATATAACAAAAATTGGTTTACCAGGAGTCATTATGGACAAGTTAATAGGCGTCATTAACCGAGGGCTGTCGCTGTTTTGCATCGGCTTATCCAGCGTCCTCGTGATTTGCGTCGTCTGGCAAGTTTTCTCTCGGTATGTGTTGAACACACCCAGTACAACCACAGACGAGCTTGCTCGCTTTCTTTTTATATGGGTCGGCCTGATGGGAGCCGCATATACCTTGGGGCAAAAACGCCATTTAGCCATTGAATTACTTGAACAACTTTTAGAGAACAAACCGGCTAAGCTCAGTATTCTTCGTCTTGTCATTAATGCAATTAGCCTGATTTTTGTCAGCGTGATCATGGTTTACGGGGGAGGAAAGCTGATGCTACACGTGCTGGAAACCGGTCAGGTATCACCGGCACTCAACCTCGAAATGGGATACGTTTACGCGGCGATTCCCCTCAGCGGCATCTTCATGTTGATTTATCTGTCAACGGACTTTTTGACCAACCTGAGAACCCTGATGTGCAGTAAGTCACATAAAGTGGATTCTGTGGCTAACCAATTAAAATAGGAACTGACTCATGGATTGGCAAATTATCATTGTTCTGTTTGGTACCTTCTTTATTTTTTTGGGATTAGGAGTCCCGATTTCATTTGGTATTGCAATTTCATCACTGCTGACCGTGATGCTTTCGCTCCCTTTTGATGCCGCGATTGCGGTCATTTCACAAAAACTGGCTTCAGGTCTGGACAGCTTCTCTCTGTTAGCGATTCCGTTCTTCATTCTGGCCGGGAATATCATGAATCAGGGCGGCATTGCGCTGCGGCTGATTAATTTTGCCAAAGTATTGGGCGGTCAGTTACCGGGTTCATTAGCCCACGTCAATGTACTCGCCAATATGATGTTTGGCTCGATTTCAGGTTCAGCGGTCGCCTCTGCGGCGGCGGTCGGTGGCACCATGTCTCCACTGCAAAAGAAAGAGGGCTATGACCCGGCGTATTCCGCAGCCGTCAATATTACCTCCTGCCCGACCGGATTACTGATTCCGCCCAGTAACACCTTTATCGTTTACTCATTAATTTCCGGCGGAACATCGATTGGCGCCTTGTTTCTCGCAGGTTACATCCCCGGCCTGATCATGGGGTTAGGTCTCATGATTGTCGCGGCAATTATTGCGAAAAAACGCAACTATCCGGTCTCCGAAAAACCCAGCGGGCGAATGGTACTGCAAAGAACACTTGATGCCCTGCCAAGCCTTGGTCTGATTGTCATCATTATGGGCGGCATTATCGGCGGTATTTTTACCGCGACGGAAGCTTCTGCCATTGCAGTGGTTTATACGCTGTTGCTGGCGGTGGTGTTCTATCGTGAAGTCACCCTGAGACAAATTCCGGCGATTATTTTGGAGTCGGTGATCACCACCTCGATTGTACTGCTCTTGATCGGTGCCTCAATGGGGATGTCCTGGGCGATGGCCAATGCTGATATCCCTTACATGATCAGTGATGCACTGATGAATGTATCCGAAAATCCGATGGTCGTCCTGCTGATTATCAACCTGATTCTGTTAATCGTCGGGGTCTTTATGGATATGACCCCGGCCCTGTTGATTTTCACCCCGATCTTTCTGCCGATTGCGATGGATCTCGGCATGGATCCGGTTCACTTCGGGATCATGATGACATTTAACCTCTGTATCGGTATCTGTACACCACCGGTCGGTAGTGCCCTATTCATCGGTTGCTCGGTAGGGAAAGTGAAAATCGATAAAGTCATCAAACCGTTGCTGCCTTTCTATGCCGTTTTAGTGCTTGCGCTGATGCTGGTCACCTATATTCCGGAAATCAGTTTAGCGCTGCCCCAAGCCTTCCTCGGCTATTAATCTCGCTTGTATTCTTAGGAGCGGACATATTCTTGGGGGCGAACTGTGAGGACGCCCCGGTGTAAGGACTCAATCATGAAAACATTAAAACATTGGCAATGGGATTCTGCTCAGGGGAACGAAGTGATCCTTCGTTGTGATACCAAGCATACCCTGCATATTTTTGTCCTCGAGCCCGATATCTTTCGCGTGTTAGTCAAAAAAAATGAAAGTTTACGCCTCGACAGAACCTGGACCGTTTCCCCTGCCGCTGATGATATTGACTGGCATGGCCGGGCAAGAATATCGACGCAAGGCTATTCTCTGCCCGATTATCAGTTAAAACACGATGAAAATTCGGTGGAAATCGCAACGGATAAACTGAAGCTAACCATCACACAACCATTACAGCTACACTGGCATTATCGTGCGCAGAATGACTGGCATCCCCTTGCCCATGATCGTAAAACCGGGGCGATTCAGCTTGCGACAAGTAGCGAAGGGATCGCCCACTTCATGCATCGGGGCGATAACGAGCATTACTTTGGCCTCGGAGAAAAGACCGGCGACCTCAACCGTGAAGGCCGTCGCTTTGAAATGCGTAACCTTGATGCGATGGGATACAATGCCAGCTCAACCGACCCGCTTTATAAGCACATCCCGTTTTACATCACCCGCACCCCACACAATGTCAGCTACGGTCTGTTCTACGATAACCTTGCCAGTTGCTGGTTCGACTTGGGCAATGAGCTCGACAACTATCACGTCAAATACCGCAGCTATCGCGCCGAAGACGGGGATCTGGATTTCTACTTTATTCTTGGCCCGCAAGTCATTGACGTGACCCGCTCGTTCGTCAAATTAACCGGCGGTACCATCTTCGGCCCGAAGTGGAGTTTAGGTTACAGCGGTTCGACCATGCGTTATACCGACGAGCCGAATGCACAAGAACTGCTGGAGAGCTTTGTTGATCAGTGCGCAGCCCATCAGATCCCGTGCGACTCTTTCCAACTCTCGTCAGGCTATACCTCGATTGGCGATAAGCGTTATGTCTTTCACTGGAATCACGACAAAGTTCCTAACCCGAACGCGATGTCGGACTACTTCCACCAGCATGGCTTGAATCTTGCGGCAAACATCAAACCCTGTTTACTGCATGATCACCCGATGTATCAGGATGTCAGACAGCAAGGGCTGTTTATTCAGGATTCGGAAAGCGACACACCGGAAATCTCCGTTTTCTGGGATGCCGAGGGATCTCACCTCGATTTTACCAACCCGAAAACGGTAGATTGGTGGAAAAATAATGTGACAACACAACTACTTGAGAAAGGCATCGACGCAACGTGGAACGACAACAATGAATATGAAATATGGGATCGCGATGCGCGCTGTTGCGGGTTTGGCAATCCGATTCCGGTAAGCTTAATCAGACCGTTGCAACCGCTGTTGATGATGAAGGCGTCGTACCATGCCCAGCGAGAATTCGCCCCACAATTACGGCCTTATCTGATCTCCCGTTCAGGATGTCCCGGCATGAACCGATATGTCCAGACCTGGAGCGGAGACAACCGGACCAATTGGACGAGCCTCAAATACAACATCAAAATGGGCTTGGGCATGAGCTTATCGGGTTTGTACAACATGGGTCATGATGTCGGTGGTTTCTCCGGTGATAAGCCCGATCCTGAACTCTTTGTTCGTTGGGTCCAAAATGGTGTGATGCATCCGCGCTTTACCATTCACTCATGGAATGATGACGGAACGGTCAATGAACCGTGGATGTACCCGGAAGTCATCCCCATTATTCGTCAAGCCATGGCATTGCGTTATCAACTGATGCCTTATCTTTATGATGCCCTGTGGCTCGCGCACCATGACCATCAACCCATGCTGCGTCCGACCTTCCTCGACCATGAACATGATGCTCAGACTTGGGTGGAAAATGATGACTTCATGCTCGGTCAGTCTCTGCTGGTTGCCTCGGTGGTTGAACCTAACCAACGCCAGCGTGAAGTTTATCTGCCGGACAATCTGCTGGGATGGTATGACTTCTATACCCATCAGTGGTTCAGCGCCGGACAAACCGTCACCCTACCCGCTGCGTTAGAAACGATTCCACTCTTGGTTAAAGCCGGTTGCGTGTTGCCACTCAACCCGGAAGTGGGGCTCGCCAACACGCAACATGACAAACAACGTGTCCTGTTGGTTTTCCCTGCGCAAGGGGTCCATCATTTCTCCCAAACCATTTTTGATGATGACGGAGAAAGTTATGCCTATCAGGATGGTCAGTATGCCGAGTTGTCTGTCGCTGTGACAACCGATGCCAAAACAGTTCAGGTCTCCGTCTCTAAATCTGGTGATTTTCAACCGGATTACGACCAAGTCGAGATTCAACTACCGATAACAGAGCACCGACAACTGATCGTCAACGGTCAAGTGACTGAAAACCGGCATCGTATTTCAATCTGAGAAGAGAGCAACATGAAGACTATTGCGAATACACAACTGAATTCAGGCGTATCTTTACCGACCTATGATCGCAGCCGTCTGGTAACGCGCATCGTTCACTTAGGATTCGGCGCATTCCACCGCGCCCATCAGGCACTTTTTACCCATGAAATGTTACAAAAAACCGCCAGCGACTGGGGGATCTGCGAAGTCAGTCTCTTTACCAGTGAAGATTTGATCACTGCCCTGCGTCATCAGGATCACTGCTATACCGTCGCAGAAAAAGGGGCTCAGAAAACGACAGTCAAAGTGATCGGTGCCGTGACCGAGTCATGTCATCCGAAGTTGGACAGTATTGAAGCGGTACTGGAGAAAATGGCGGAACCGCAAGTGGCAATCGTCTCGATGACCATCACCGAGAAAGGCTACTGTATCGATCCGGCAACCGGTCAGTTAGATTTAAATAACTCACTGATTCAGCAGGATTTAAAAACCCCGAACACGCCAAAATCCGCATTGGGATATATTGTTGAAGCACTGAGAAGACGGCGTGAGCGCGGATTGTCGCCTTTTACGGTCATGTCATGCGATAACATCCAGGAAAACGGGCATGTCGCCAAAGCAGCAGTGCTTGAATTTGCCCAACAACTTGATCCTCAGCTTCGTCTCTGGATCGAAACCCATGCGACTTTCCCTTGTACCATGGTCGATCGCATTGTTCCGGCAGCAACTGCGGACACGCTCGATGAAATTGCGACATTACTGGGCTGCTCTGATCCGTGTGCGATTGCCTGTGAGCCATTCCGTCAATGGGTGATTGAAGATAACTTCGCTGCCGGGCGTCCCGAATGGGATGTGGCGGGCGCAGAGTTTGTTGACGATGTCGTCCCCTATGAGGAGATGAAACTGAGAATGCTCAACGGAAGCCATTCGTTTCTTGCTTATCTCGGCTACCTCGGTGGCTATGAGCATATCTCTGACACGATGACAGATGCAGGCTACCGTCAGGCTGCTTTCGACATGATGCTTAAAGCGCAGGCTCCATCACTCAATATGCCGCAAGGCACCGACCTGACAGCCTATGCCACCCAGCTGATTGAACGTTTCAGCAACCCAAGCCTCAAGCACCGCACTTGGCAAATTGCGATGGACGGCAGTCAGAAAATTCCACAGCGTCTCGGCCATAGTCTGAGATATCATCTTCAACATGGCAGTGATTTTTCGTGGATCGCAACCGGCATTGCAGGCTGGATGCGTTATGTTGCCGGTGTCGATGAACACGGCAAGGAGATTGATGTACGCGATCCGATGGCCAAGCAACTCCGTGAAATCTGCGATCAACATGGACTCAATGTATCCGTGGTCCCGGCCTTACTCGGTGTGACGGCAATCTTTCCTCGAGAGCTGGGTCAAAACCCACAAGTCATCGAAGCGGTCAGCCGCGCTTATCAATCATTATTGGAGCATGGTGCACGCGCAACGGTCGCAGCACTGTCAGGAGAAGCATAATGAAACATTTTATGGATGAAGACTTTCTGCTGAAGACAGAAACAGCGCGTCGTCTCTATCATGAATACGCCAGTCATCAACCCATCTATGATTATCACTGTCACTTAAGTCCGGCGGAGGTTGCCAGTGATCGTCAATTCGATAACCTGACCCAAATCTGGCTAGCCGGAGATCACTACAAATGGCGAGCCATGCGCTCTGCCGGTATCGCTGAGCAGCAGATTACCGGTAATGCCAGCGACTACGACAAATATCTCGCTTGGGCGGCTACCGTGCCACAAACCTTGGGCAATCCGCTCTACCACTGGACGCATCTCGAATTGCGCCGTCCATTTGGCATCACCCATACCTTACTCGGCCCTCAAACGGCACAGTCAGTCTGGGAGCAGTGTAACGAGCAACTGGCAACACCGGCATTCTCCGCCCGGGGAATTATGCAGCAAATGAATGTCGTCATGGTCGGGACCACCGATGATCCGATCGATTCACTCAAACACCATCAAACCATTGCGCAGGATCGCGATTTTGATGTTGCTGTCTGCCCGAGCTGGCGTCCCGACAAAGTATTTAAAATTGAGCAAGATGGGTTCGCAGACTACATCCACAAGCTCGGTGAAGTCGCAGATATCAATATTGAACACTTTAGTGACTTACAGAACGCTCTCGATAAACGTCTGGCTCATTTCGATGCCCACGGTTGCCGTGCGGCAGACCACGGTATCGACACGATGCGCTATGCGCCCATTCCAGATGAAAAAGTCCTCGATAGACTGCTGACACGTCGCTGCAATGGTGAAACGCTCTCTGAATTGGAATGTGCTCAATTTTCAACGGCTGTACTCGTCTGGCTGGGCCAGCGCTATGCCGCGCTTGGCTGGGTAATGCAGTACCACATTGGCGCACAGCGCAACAATAATAGTCGGATGTTTACCCGGCTCGGCCCGGATTCGGGTTTCGATTCCATCGGTGATCGCCCGTTTGCATTCGAACTGGCTCACCTCTTGGATGAGATGGATCAGCTCAACGCCCTGCCCCGAACCATTTTGTATTGCCTCAATCCGAGAGATAACGAAATGATGGCGACCATGATTGGTAACTTTCAGGGCGGCGGGATTGCCGGCAAAATCCAGTTTGGTTCGGGCTGGTGGTTTAACGACCAGAAAGACGGGATGCAGCGCCAGATAGAGCAACTGTCACAACTTGGGTTACTCAGCCAGTTTGTCGGTATGCTGACCGATTCACGCAGTTTCCTCTCTTATACCCGACATGAGTATTTCCGACGAATTCTGTGCAACATGTTAGGCAACTGGGTTGAAAATGGTGAAATGCCGAATGATTTCTCGCTACTCGGCCCGATGGTTGAAAACATCTGTTTTGGCAATGCAAAACGCTATTTTGAAGCGCGGGATTAACCGAATCATCAAGCATCTTGCCATCATTGGTGAACGGTACATTCAGGTGGCTTGCTTTTCTCAACCAACAACGCGCTGGCCTGACAGAAAATATCTGAAACGGAACAAGCCTTGCTATTGCAAGGCTTTTGAGCTCCAATAGCGCAGCACGCTGATTCATTCCTTTATTTATCCTTGTGTAGAAAGACTCTTCCTCATTGAGGATCTATTCTCCCCACCGTATCGATAATACCGTCCTTCCAGTCAAACCTCCACATTCCTCAGATGGCTCTGTAGGACTGAGTGTATTAGGACCAGAGCATATGGCTACGACGCTGAAAACAATATCACCACCTTTAGAACCAAATTCGATGGTTATGTACCAAGACTCCATCATGAAATAGTTGAGTAATAAAACGATAAAATGAGTAACAAATAACACAATTACATAAAGAACAAAATAACACTTCGATATTATTAAAAACAACTTCACCCATTAAAAATTAATTAAAAGATTCATAAGCATATATTAACCGAATGAAAAATTACATAAAATGTAACAAAACAAATGATAATTTAACATTAAAAAACGCACATATAAATCAATTGGATAAAAAAACAATATGGCTATTTACATATCATTACGATGATAAAAAATAGTTAAACCCATACTTTTCATATACATAAAAAAACACCATCAAATTTAAACCAATTAGATGACAAGAGATAACAATGAAAATTAACAAATGTATCATCAACAAAGAAATAATTGAGTTTCCACTTGATAAAGAAAACCCTATATTAGACACCGCACTGAAATTTGGCATTGATTTACACTACAATTGCCGAGCTAGTTTCTGCGGCCGTTGTAAAGTGTTATTAAAGAAAGGGCAAGTTAATATGGACCATTCAGGGGGAATCTCTCGAACAGAAATAAAAGACAGCTATATTTTAGCTTGCTGTTCAACCCCCCTAACCCCAATTGAAATAGAGGTTATTAATTGATGCGTTACTTTTTATTTTTATGTCTTTATTCCATCAATTTTTCTGTTTTTTCATCCACTGATAACATACCTAAATTCAAAGAGTCATTGGTTCAAGCCGGAGACTATTATGTGGGTGATGTTTTTGGTCAACAGCCATATGAAAAACATACGAATGTGACGATAAAGTCTTTCTATATCATGCAAACTGAAGTCACACGCTCATTACTTGATCAGATTAAAAACTGGGCAATTCAAAATCATTTAGTTCAAGGGGAAACCATTAGAAAAATAAATCAAGAAGAATCAAACATAGCTGCTGCGAATGTATCATGGTGGGATGCGGTTATTTTCTCAAATATGCTCAGCCGTTATTCCAAGCTTACTCCTTATTATTTAGACAAAAATAATAATCCCATATTTGAACGCCCCAAAGATGGGATTGTCATCGTGGATGACTCCGCTTCTGGTTATCGCCTTCCCAGTATTTTTGAGTGGCAAATTGCGGCTCGGGGGGGACAAGAAGCATTAAAAAGTCAGACTTATGGAACACGATTCGCGGGCTCAGATCAACCAGATACGGTCGGGTGGTTTCCAACGGATGATTTATCACAACAAGAAATTCCCTATATTGTCGGACAGAAACAACCCAATGAACTGAATCTGTTTGATATGTCCGGTAATGTCGCAGAATGGACCGGAGAAGCCTTTAATCTCGATGGTAACAACATCCTTTACTACTACTGTGGTGGGAGTTTTATTATCAGCGATGACTCTCTGGCAAATTGCGATATCCATTCCCGTCATCATAAAAGACCTGACTTAGGATTCCGGTTAGTGAGATATGCCTTCCAGCCTTAAACTCCCGAGACAGACACTGTGAGAAATCTATTTTGAATCATGCCTACCGATATTATATTGGCGTCCTGATTGCTGTCATCCTATGGGGAAGCAATTTTGTGGTGATAAAAATCGCACTACAGCAAGTGGACACATTAGCGTTACTCTCGATTCGTTTTGTGTTGAGTACGATGATTCTTGGCGGGGTCTGCCTTTTCAGACGGCAATCGGCCACATCAATGTCATTAAAAAACTATATGTTTCTCTTTTTCCTTGGGATACTCGGTATTGCAGGGTTTAATCTGGGACTTTTTTATGGGCTTAACGACACATCACCGATCCATGCGTCACTTATTGTGTCTCTTTCACCATTGATGACCTTATTTATTGCCAGTCGCTTTCACATAGAGCGAGTCAATCTCTCTCACGTCATCGCGCTTTTACTCTGTATGCTTGGGGTTTTTCTGGTGATTGGTTCACCACTGGATCATAGCTGGCTGATGATTAAAGGCGATTTAATCATTTTTGTCGGCACACTTTCTTGGAGCGTCTATACCATTTTTTCCACAAAAATCAGATCTCAAATCGAGCCACTTCAGTTAACATTCGTGGTGATGTTTTTTGGCTCAATTTGTATTGTCTTACTGAGCTCATCTCATCTGAACTTGTTCCGCGTATTGACAGAAATAAACACTCAGGCTTGGGGGCTCATTCTATATATGGCGATATTTACAACCTGCATTCCTCACCTCTTGTGGGTTCACTCCGTGAGAAAAATCGGCCCCACCGAGTCCTCATTATTTTTTAACTTAATTCCGGTTTTTGCCACTATCTTCGCTATGTTTACCGGTTTCATTCCTGATCAATACCAAATCACCGGAATTATCATCTCATTTGCAGGTTTGGCGATTCCTAGCTTATATACCTATATGATCAACCGCACTCATTTAGCAACCCAAAAAGAGGCGGCCAACAAATGAGATGTCTATACTTAATTGTACTGCTCTTATCTCCTTTATATGCTTACTCTTCAGCCACTTTCTTCGAGTTAAACAGTGGCTTGAACCAGATAGATTTAAACGCTGATGGCATCCCCGATGCTGTTTTTTATGCAAGGTTTGATAACAACACATCTCATCCGGATCCGACCCTCTCGGTTTATATCAAGAATAACGATGCAACCTACTCGATTGTACCGACACCGGCAGGTGACCGGTTCACACTCTTTGGTATCAATGTCTCGGTTTCCAATGTGTTGGTGAGGAGTTTCGGTTTTATCAAAACATCAAAGCAGGTCTATCTGGTGGTTGCAGTTAAATCCGGAGACTCGCCCCATTTAAAACAGTTCTTCAAATTCAAACGCTATCAAATTGAAAAGAATCTGGAACACCCGGGAATTGCGCTATATGGCTGGACCCAAGTCGGGGAAAAAATAAGCAAAAATAAATACATGTCAGCAGATGTAGCGATCCGCGAGTGCCCCAAAACATGTTTTGAATAGCCGAACAAGAAAGAAAGCCTTGCAAGCAAGGCTTCTTTTAATCACTAACGCAACAGAATATGATCATTGATGAGTTTCGTCATCATTGATTGTGATGTGGCATGAATAATTCCGATACAATATATCTTAAATATTATATCTTTTTGATTTTATTCAATAGTTGATCATAGTAACGTTCTGCCGTTTGCAAGCGAAGCAAGCTACCTTGATAAAAATCCTGTTTTGCATCAGGGTAAGCGTCAACAATGACGTCAATCACTTTGTACAACCAATCGTCACCATGCTTAATATCAACGGTGATATGTTCATTGTAATAGTGTACATCGCCACTGAGTAAACCTAATCGGTAACAGCCTTTAACTAACTTCATGTATTGCGGTGGGTCAAGCACCTCAGTCATCGCCATAACGCCTAACAACTTATAATAGTGCTTACGATTAATTCCCCCAAGCATAAATGCATTATGACCCGCTAATCCAGCTTCATCATACAAATCCACATAATGGTTTGTCGGTAGCTGAATATCTTGACGACTGAGAACATCTTTATATAGGTTGACATGAGTATAAAAGTTATCACCGTGACCGACTTCATCCCACAAATTCTCACTAATCGTACCCCGGGTATTCTGCTCGGCACCAATAAGCGTGTATGCAACGAGATCAAAGAAGATTAAGTTTAGAGCACTGTCGCTTTTGAGAAAGAGAATCAATTGTTCTTTAGTCGATTTCTTTTCCAAGAAGTCGAAAAGTTCATGATGCGAAGCGATATGATTTGTCCATACAGATTTCAAATATTCGCCAAAGCTGCTATCTGTAGCAGAATAAGTCATCGTAGGAGAATTAGAAAATTCATGTTCCAACCACTTTGATTCAATTTTCATTCTAAGCGTACAAACTAAAGGATCGTATTGCATTTTAGCTGGCTCAGAGAGCGGATGAACGAGATTAATTTGATAGATCATGAATAATATATTTTGGACAATTTTTTGTGCTGTATTATCACCATCAACAAAAGCTTTTATAACAAGGTCATCAATTACATTTAGCAAACTATCCCTTTCATGATTATCAATAGAAACGCCATTTATAAACATTTGAAACTTATTTGTTATCCCAAATTCATCATTTGAAAATGATGATTCAACTTGCATCTTATTGAACATAATAAAATCCCTTTCATTCTTATTAAATTACACAAAATAGTGTTCAATAAAAACCAAAAATATATTAAAAACATTGATTTAAATCAATACAATCACGTTATTACAAATAGTAAACATTACCTAACAACTCATTAAAACAGAAGATAATATACAAATAAAAAATGATATTAAAAATAATATTTATATTTCGTCTGATTAATGAGAACCAACTGTGAAAGTAAACAATATTACAACAAATGAATTATGTGACTATAGTCACCAATACACAACTGTCCCCTGTTGTATATTAATAATTATTTAAATGGATATTGTAATGCCATATTTTTTATTAATCCTTGCTGCCATGTTTTGGGGTGGTAATTATGTTGTTGGTCATATACTCGTTGCCCAAGCAGACCCGATTGTTATGACTGAAGCACGATGGTTACTCACTGCGATATTACTTGGATTTTTGTATTTCAACCAAGTTAAAAACAATTTAAACAAGATAAGAAACTGTTTTATTGCAATAATATTTCTTTCTGTTTTTGGGCAGGTTCTGTTTCCACTAACACTCTATATCGGACTACAAACCACTACATCATTGAATGCTGCAATATATATGTCAGCGACACCGGGGATTGTGTTAATTATCAATGGCGTCATATTCAGAGATAAAATTACATTGAATAATATTCTGGGTGTTATTTTGAGTACATTTGGCGTTTTCTTTTTAGTGATGAAAGGCAATGTGAGCGATACTCGAATCTTCCATCATATCAATACCGGTGATCTATGGGCTATGGGGTCGGCCTTAAGCTGGGCATTTTATTGTTCTTTCTTACGGCTAAAAGACAAAACGATCCCCAGTAATGCTTTCGTCACTGTCAGCTCTTTTACAGGCGCAGTCATCTTAGTACCAATTGTCTGGTACTACACCACGACTCAATCTCCTATCAGTCTATCAGCCTATACTCATGGTAGTTTTCTGGCTGGTCTGCTGTATTTAGTACTCTTTCCGTCTTGGTTATCTTATGTCTTTTGGAACAAAGGTATCGGAGAGATCGGCGCGACAAGAGGAGAAATCTACACGCATATCATCCCTTTATCAGGCGGTATATTCAGTATCGTTTTTCTGGACGTTCAATTAAAGAGTTACCATATTGTCAGTGCGTTGCTCATTGGGGTTGGAATCTGGTTTTGTTCAAAAAAACTCAAACCAAAATCGAGTCTGACCTCCCCGCTTGAGCATAAATGATCAATTTAGCATTCGCAGATGTGCGATCCGCAAATACCTCAAGGCCTTCTTTGAATAGCCAAACCAGACCACAAAAAAAACCAGCGATCACTCGCTGGCTTTCTATTCTTATTGGTCTTTCTTATTCGTCATCATCTTCATCATCGTCAGGATAAAGGGCATCTTCCCCTTCGTAATACGTCCCCCAACCATCATAGATAATGTCGAATTTCTCCGCCAGATGGATTAATTTTTCAGCCTGCTCATCAATGGCTTCGGCATTCAGGGCTGACTGCATGGTTGCATCGCAGCAAAACAGCATTTGCCCGTCTTCTTCGTCTTCAACTTCTTCGGCTTCCAACACCTCAAATCCCATTTTAAACGCTTCAACAGCGGCTTTTTCAAGCTGCTCAAATGTCTCCGCAAACAGGTGATGTTCAATCTCATAGAGCGCTTCAGGGTCACTGCCATCTTCAAGGAGTGCCGCAATAATTTCTCGGGTATCTTCTTTCTGTAATTCGATCAACGACTCAACAGAAACATAATCGTCTTCATGGGACATGTTCATACTCCAGCTTGATATTGAAAAATATTGATGATTAATCCGTCCCACCAACAGTAATTGCATCGAGTTTTAAGGTTGGTTGCCCGACACCGACCGGTAAACTTTGTCCGGATTTACCACACACGCCAACCCCTTTATCAATTTGTAAATCATTGCCGACCATCGAGACTTGTTGCATCGCTTCAATCCCGGAACCGATCAATGTTGCCCCTTTGATGGGGCGTGTGATTTTGCCGTTTTCGATCAAATAGGCTTCAGATGCCGAAAACACAAACTTTCCGGAGGTAATATCCACCTGACCACCACCAAAGTTTGGGGCATACACGCCTTTCTCAACCGTTGAAATAATTTCTTCCGGTGTATGCTGACCGGGAAGCATATAGGTATTGGTCATCCGAGGCATCGGCAGATGCGCATAAGACTCCCGGCGGCCATTGCCGGTCGGTGCCATTCCCATCAGGCGTGCATTGAGTTTATCTTGCATATAGCCTTTCAGCACACCATTTTCGATCAGGACATTATACTGCCCCTGAACCCCTTCATCATCAATATTCAAGGATCCGCGGCGATCTTTTAACGTGCCGTCATCAACGATGGTACAAAGATCCGAGGTGACTTTCTGCCCGATCTTACCGGAAAATACGGAAGATCCTTTGCGGTTAAAATCGCCTTCAAGCCCATGCCCGACAGCTTCATGTAATAATACGCCCGGCCAACCGGCCCCGAGAACCACTGGCATCGTCCCGGCAGGGGCAGCAACAGCTTCCAGATTAACTAATGCCTGACGAATCGCTTCATCCGCAAATTCATAGGCGACAGCCATACCGTCACGCTCGGTGAGAAAATAGTCATAACCGACCCGGCCACCGCCGCCGGCACTGCCTCGCTCACGTCGGTCGCCTTTTTGTGCCAGTACACTGATTGACAGTCTGACTAACGGGCGCGTATCACCGGCGTATGTACCATCCGTGGCGGCAACCAAGACTTGTTCATAGACACCACTCAAACTGATCGAGACTTCTTGAACCAACGGTTCTTTGGTACGGATATAAGCATCTAATGCTTTCAGCAATTCAGTCTTCTGTTGTTTCTGCCAGCTATCCAGCGGATTATCCATACCATAATAATCTTGGGAATTTTTGCGGGAAAATGGTCGGATCCGCTGCTGCCCGGTTTGCCCTTGTTGAGCAATTCCTCTTGCAGCAACTGCGCTCTGCTGTAGCGCCTCTTCCGTTAACTGATCTGAATAGGCAAAACCCGTTTTTTCACCACTGACCGCACGGACACCAACGCCCCGATCAATATTGAAAGATCCGTCTTTAATCAGCCCATCTTCCAGAACCAGCGATTCATGCCAACTGGACTGAAAATACAGATCCGCATAATCGATCTGCCGGACCATCATATTCGACAAGGTTTGCTCTATGAATTGTTCAGAAAGCCCGGTCGGATGAAGCAGTGCTTTTTCTATATGTTCAATTGTCATAATTCGCTCTTCTGTTCCAAAAACTGATTGCTAAATCGTGTATGAGATAATACTGGCATTGAGGTTCTCACCTGAGCTAACAAATCAAGATCAAGATCAACGACTAATGTCGCGGCGCTTTGCGCCAGACTTGCCACGATCTCGCCCCAAGGGTTAATGACCATTGAATGTCCCCAAGTCTCCCGGCCCCCCTCATGAACACCACACTGATTGACAGCAACCACCCAACATTGGGTTTCAATCGCTCGGGCCCTCAGGAGAATCTCCCAGTGAGCCCATCCGGTCACTGCAGTAAATGCGGCCGGTACTAAGATAATCTGGGCGCCCTGCTGGCGTAGCATGGCGTAGAGATGAGGGAACCGCACATCATAACAAATCGAAAGCCCCAACTCACCAAACGGTGTTGACGCCAGCCGAACTTCTGAGCCGGCAAGAAAGGTATCCGACTCACGATAATGCTGATGACCATCCGCAACATCAACGTCAAACATATGCAGCTTATCATAAGATGTGACGCGCTGACCGTCAGAGGAATATACCAGCAGCGTCGTCGTTACACCCTGTGGCGTTCTCACCGGAAAGCTACCAATAATCAGCCAAACTGAAAACGTTTTGGCAATTCGGCTCAAAGCATCCTGTAAAGGACCGCCCCCCAAGACCTCAGCATGATGATGATAATCCTGTTTGGAGCCGAAAACGATGGCATTTTCAGGTGTCACTATCCACTCAGCACCCTGCCCAGATAACGCTTCCACCTGTGCTTCAATCCATCGAATGTTGTGCTCCGGATCAGGTCCGGATGTCATCTGAATTAAACCGACTCGGCTCATTGGGTCGCTCCTTGTTGACGTTGCTGTGCTTCTTCGCGTAATTTTTCCGGTAGTTTGAATTCACCTTTACTCCGGGAGATCTCTTTGACCACAGGTTTATCAATCGGCCCTTTCACTTCATAATTGACCTCGGTAAATACCTCAACCACCGGGGAAATTACCGTCGTAATTGCCAGCACATAAAGTGCTGTCACAGGATTCACGGCAAAAGCACTGAGAACCGGTATGCCAGAAGTGACATCCGGCACAAAATGAACTTCCGCATCGATGTTATTGGCATTCAGGTCAACGAGACCTTTAATACTCATATTGCCGGCCAAAGCATCCATCTCAATATTATTGGTGACGAACACGCCCTGTGATATTTCGCCGCTTCCTTCAATAGAGTCAAATGCCATTCCCTGATCAAACACATCACTGAAATCGAGCTGCATCTTACGAATAATGGAATCTAAACTAAACAACCCAAGGAAACGGGCCGCACCACTGACATCGGAGATAATGCCTTTACCCAGTTTTGAGCTGACCGAACCTTTGAGAGTATCGATTTGAGCGGCCCAGGGTGCGCCGTCCCATGCCAATTGTGTCTTGATCGAGAACGGTGCATTCTGAATCCCCGAAGAGATACCAAACCGCTCCATCAGGTCACTATTGTTATCACCTTTCAGATCCATGTTTAGCACAGTATGGGACTGTTTCCCATCCAGTGTCCACTGGCCATTGGCATGAATTTCATTACTGCCACTGACGATATCAATATTCTTCCATAACAGTTCTTTCCCGTGGCGTTGGAAATCCATGTTCAAACGACCAACTTTATACCCCTGAAACCAGAAATCTTGGATCACCAAAGTCAGGTTGGGCATCAGCTGATGAAACTGACGATCAAAACGGGTAATGAGACGTTCATTTGGACGGGATTCATCAATAAATAACGAATCGTGCTCTTTGCGCTTTTCCAACGCAGGAATGTAGAGATGCAGTTGATCCAACGCCACACTCAAATCATAGGGAGCAATATAATTGGCTTTCCCCTGCACTTCCTGACTCTGGACATTCATACGCCAGCCAAAACTTTTATGGCGGGCCAGAAAATCCACATCATGCCATTCCAGTGTCGCCAGCGTCAGATCTTTCACCTGCATTTCGATATGATCCGGTATCGGAAGCGCCGGCATTGACATGGCTTGATTGGTGCTGGCTTTCGGTGCGCCGGTGGACGTCGCTTCATCGGTCAACAATCCAATCCATTGATCGAGATCGAAGTGATCCAAACGGATTGTGGCTGAATGTCCGACAATCGGGCTCACTTTAAAGCTGCCATTCCCTAAAATCAGGTTGGTTGCCGTAAGCACCGGCTCGGATTGGGTGACATCGATTTCCGTCTGATACTTAGCCTGAGGCAGTTGAAGCCGGGCACTGATCGTTTCCTGATTACCGGAAATCTGTAATACCGCTTTTCCCTGTTGCTGAGCCTTTTTATTCAACGGATAAGGATACTGACTGGCAATTGATTTCAAATCCGTATTCAGATTGGCCTGATAAGAGAAACCAATGTCATTGAGCTGAATATCAATCCCCATTCCCCATGCAGCATGGCCGGAAAGCGGTGCAATCCATTTTTGACCGACATAAGATGCCAAGGGCGTCACTTCCCAATCACCAACCGTATCAATATGAACATTGTACCCTTTGCTGCCGCTTTCTCCCTGGAAATCCAATGAAACTGGTTGACCAAGCATTTCGCCCTGCAAGGCGGAAGCCGTCACGACATCATTATCGAAACGAATCCGTCCGGATACTTTGCGCAAATCAAGCGAGGGGGATTGAATGTCAACCTCATTATTCTTGAGATCTGCCCATCCCCATGCTCTCGGCTCCTGATCGCTTTCAAAAGGAATATTGAGCTGAAATTCAGATTGGATCTTACCGTTGACCTGTACTGTGGTTAATGCCGCACCGACCGAATTAACCAACGGAGTCGATGTCATGAAATCACGCAACGCGTTGCCTTGAGCTTCGGCTCTTGCTTCAATTTCAATATGGCCTGAATCGGTTAAAAGCGGAATCCGCCCGGTAATGCGTCGAGCATTCACATCCATCAGATGCGCTTGTCTTGAATCCAGATACATCGATTCATTCTGAAACAGTAAGTTAAGCTGTAGATCCGTTAAAGGTGGCCATGCAGTATCGTAACTGAACCGGGCATTTTTTAATCCGACCCAAGCCTGAAAAATGCCGTCATTTCGCTGATAAGGGAAGTCATCTAAACGCCCGTACCACAAGATTTTTGCCGTCTTGACTTCCCCGCCCTGAATCGCAGTCGACAGATAATCGGTCAATTCGTCGCCTAATGCACGGACCGGCAAATAACGCCACGTTTCTCCGGCCTGAAAGAGATCGACTTCGGTGTACAGTGACAGTAACGGACTCTGATCATGGAAAAAATCCAGTTTAAATTGACCGACAGTCTGTAAATCAGGCGTGCGTACAGCGACGTGATCTGACCATAGCGACCAACCATCGGCAGTCGATTGCCAGACTAAATTGACCTGACCTTTTTGGATAATTAACGGTGCCTGAAACACATCTCCGTAAGGGAGTGTGTCATCATCCAGATGGGCTCGAATCACAGCTTTGTCGGTCGTGCCACGGATACTCGCCTGAAGATGGTGAACTTCCGGTAACAAAGACCATTGCTGAATCGCCCCTTTGGACAGTTGCGCAGAATATTGTCGGATGCCCTGCATATCACCGGCTAAGCGAATATCATGCAACGTACCTTGTGGTTTCAGTTGTGCCAACATATCCTGTATTTGCTTGGACAAAGGCATACGTTTGATCAACGGCACCAATGAACCAATATTGATCTCGCCAATATTCATCAGCCAGTGATCGGGCTGCCATTTCATCAAAAAGTTAAGTTCCGGCCACTGTGTCTCATCCGTTTGTAATACCACCGACTGAGCTTGAATCACCATACCGTCTTGCTTGGGAATCAGCCGGAATATCCCTTCCTGCATATGCAAATGGTGCTGTTTTCCGCTTGCTGAATCCGGATGTTTATTCGCTGAATCCGACCAGAACAGATCAGAAGGATGAACCTGCACATAACCGTCTTTCGGAGTATTGTGTTCGAGGGTCAGCCAGCCATTGAAGCTCACCTGACCACGATGAAAACCCGTCTCTTTTTTCAGGTACTGACTTAGCCATGGACCAATACTGATATTGTCTGAACTGACATAAAACTGGCCAGAAATGTCGTGAAATGAGTCAAAATCTTCAAAGTCCGCACGAACAGAAAGGGAGTTAATACCGGTATTGGTGACACTCACCACGCCTTGGGCCTGATGGCGACGACCATTGTTCTGCCATTTCAGTTTGGCAATCTCCAACTGCCGGATATCACCCGCAAGCGACCGATAACGAATGGTCGAGTCCACAACCGAGAAGCCATCCAGCTGCCGTAGAAAGATATTGTCCAGCTGACGAATCGTTTCCTGTTGGATCTTTTCTTGCTCATCCCGATCACGGGAGTTATGGGGAGACTGCTGTTGAAACAGATCAACCGAACTGATATCGAGCTTTGACTGGTGAATCACTAAATTAGCAATCACCGGCTGCCACTGCAGCAGTGATTTAAATAAATCGAACTCAATATCGACCCGATCGGCTGCAAAATGAATATTCGATGTATCAGGTAAATGTGCCTGGAAGCCCGTCAAAGAAAGAGAAGGGTGACGATTACGCCAGAATCCTTGGATATCTTTGACTGAAAATTGAATTTCAGCCTGACGGTTCAACCATTCAGTCATCGGTATTTGATACTGATTCATATGAGGTAACGCCAGCCTCAACGCTGAAATCAGAATCGCAAGCAAAACCAATAGGCTCAATAAAAGCCATAGTGATGTCCGTACAAGACGAGAAACTATAAAACGCACAATACTCTACTCAGTTACGTCACATCATGACAACATCAAACTGTTCTTGGATATACAAAGGTTCCGCTTGGATCCGCACCTGTTTACCAATGAAGACTTCAAGTTCTGCCAACGCATGAGACTCATCCCCTTGTAAAGAATCAGCGACGGCTGGCGAAGCATATACGACAAAATTATCTGCATCATACGCACGGTTCACCCGGGTAATTTCACGCAAAATTTCAAAGCAAACGGTTTCAACAGTTTTGACTTGTCCGCGACCTTCACATGTTGGACAAGTCGAACACAAGACATGTTCAATACTTTCCCGCGTTCTCTTACGTGTCATCTCAACCAACCCTAAATGGGTGAAGCCATTAATATTGGTTTTGACCCGATCTTTACTCAGCGCCGTCTCTAAAGAAGCCAACACACGGCCCCGGTGCTCTTCTGAGACCATATCAATGAAATCAATAATAATAATGCCGCCCAGATTGCGTAACCGAAGTTGACGGGCAATCGCTTGGGTGGCTTCAATATTGGTGTTGAAAATCGTCTCTTCCAGATTACGGCGACCAACAAACGCCCCCGTATTGATATCAATGGTGGTCATGGCTTCGGTTTGATCGATGATCAGATAACCGCCGGATTTCAGTTCGACCTTACGCTCCAGAGAACGCTGGATTTCATTCTCGGTGTCGTACATATCGAAAATGGGTTTATCACCTTCATACAACACCAGTTTCTCGGTCAGTTCCGGTACATATTCAGAGGTAAACTCTTTGAGATTTTCAAACTCCAGACGAGAATCCACCAGAATTTTAGTGAGTTCAGTGCCGACAAAATCTCTGAGAATACGCTGTGATAATCCCAGTTCGCCATAAAGCGTGGTCCGCGTTTTATACTTTGCCCGCCGCTCCATGATTTTGCTCCACAAGCGCTTGAGAAAAGCCGCATCCTGAGACAGTTCTTTCTCATCAGCGCCTTCGGCAGCCGTACGAATAATAAAGCCCCCCAGCTCATCGCAATAATTTGCGACAATACTCTTGAGACGCTCTCTCTCGCATTCACTTTCAATTCGTTGGGAAACACCGACGTGGCTTGCGCCGGGCATAAAGACCAGATACCGGGAAGGTAACGTGATATCGGTCGTCAGACGAGCGCCTTTGGTTCCGAGCGGATCTTTGACAACTTGTACAACGATATCTTGTCCCTGACGGACCAGCTCAGAGATATCGCGCACCTGAAACTGCTGCTTCTCATTTTCCGCCACACATTCAGTGTGAGGAACAATATCCGAAGCATGCAGAAAAGCAGCCTTATCCAGACCGATATCCACAAATGCAGCCTGCATCCCGGGTAATACCCGACTCACTTTTCCTTTATAAATATTTCCGACGATACCGCGTTTTGCATCCCGTTCGATATGGATTTCCTGAAGGACGCCACCCTCTATCATCGCCACGCGACTCTCACTCGGAGTTACATTCAACAACAACTCTGCACTCATGAGCGCACCTCAATTTGATTTTATAAAAATTTATGCAAGAGCTGGTCAGTTTCAAATAGTGGTAGTCCGACAACGGCAAAATAACTACCTTCAATCCGAGTTACAAATTTTCCACCCAATCCCTGAATGCCATAACTGCCAGCTTTATCACCCGGTTCACCCGATTGCCAATAATGTTCTATTTCTTCATCTGACAACGATTTAAACCATACCTCTGTGGTGACAACTATCGTGTGTGTTTGTTGGGCATCGGTCACCGTCACTGCGGTCATAACCTGATGGTTTCTCCCGGAAAGCTGCAAGAGCATTTGCCGGGCATGTGTAAAATTGTCAGGCTTTTCGAGAATGTGCTGATCGACCACAACAATCGTATCAGCCCCTAAAACAACCGCTCCCTCAGACATGACCATCTGCAAACCTGCGATTGCTTTATCCCGGGATAATCTCGACACATAGGCTTGCGCTGATTCATGAGCCTGATGCTCTTCTACGACCTCAGGTAAAATAATGTCGAACGCATAACCTAACTGCGTCAGGAGTTCTTTTCGTCTCGGCGAGGCAGACGCAAGATAAAGTGTCCGCTCACTCATCGAATATTCCAATAGCGTCTCACGCGTCTCAGCAATAGGAAAAGCCACGGCCATAAGATGCAGCTAATGATTCCGCCCCATAACGAGAGTGGATTGAACTCAACGGGCCGGAACAAAAACTCCCCGCCCAGAACCATAAAATCGAGTGCAATCGTCAGTAATCCAATCACAATCGCCTGCTGCCACAATGCCATATTCCGCAGAATCAAAAAATTCATTGCAACAATATACACAATAATAGACAACATCATGCCACGGATCCCCAAGGTCGATCCGAGAATCAAGTCCCAGAGTAGCCCAAGTATCAAAGCAGTTCCGACATTAACACGATGGGGTAACGCGAGAACCCAGTAACAGAGAATCAATAAAATCCAGGAAGGACGAAACAGTTCCAGCGCCCCCGGCCATGGAATCGTCTGCAAAACGAGTGCACAAAAGAAAGATATCCAGATCACAACATGCCCTTTCAGAACATTACTGGCCATGTTGCGCCTCCTTATCCAAAGAATCCGTTAAAGACTGGCGGGCTTTCTCTTGCCGATCCTCATTGGGCCAGACCAGCAACAAATAACGCAAGCGATCAAAATCAACCACGGGCGTAGCTTCAATCACCGCGAACTCGCGACGTGTGTCTTTATCCACTTTGGCCACTCTCGCGACAGGATAACCTTCGGGATAAATGCCACCCAATCCTGAAGATGCCAATAAATCCCCGACTTCGATATCGGTACTACTCGGAATATGCTCCAGTTGAATATATTCCGACTGACCATTCCCGGAAGCGATCACCCGAATATCATTGCGTAGATCCTGAACCGGAATGGCACTATTTGAATCGATCAACAACAGTACCCGGCTGTTATGCGCGGCGACAAACGTCACCTGACCGACAATACCTTTTTCATTAATAACGGGTTGGCCTTCATAAACGCCATCGGTGCGGCCTTTATCAATCACAACTTGATGGGTATAAGGTGAGGTATCGACCGCCATGACTTCCGTGACCATCTTTCGTTCATCCCGGACAAAAGAAGATCCCAGTAATTTTCTTAAGCGCTGATTTTCTTCTTTGTACTGATTGAACAAAATCAAATCACTTCTGAGCGTCAACACTTCTTGTTTCAGACGTTGATTGGATTCCAACAGCGTCCGATGACTCTGCATCCGCTCGTACAAACCGTCAAATAAAACCCGAGGCAGGTCCGCAGCATACTGAATCGGCGCAACGAAACTGTTGAGAAAATAACGGACGTGAGAAAAAGTATTTAAACGACTATCAGCCAGCATGAGGCTGGCTGATAAAACAACGGCAAAAAAAAGACGTAGCGAAAGAGATGGACCTCGCCCAAAAATTGGCTTCATGATGACAATCCCGTTTTGCAGCGTCTCTTCATCTCAAACAATGACCCAAAGATAAAGATGGCACTACTCTTCACTAAATAAATCACCGCCATGCATGTCAATCATTTCTAGCGCTTTACCACCGCCTCGGGCAACACATGTCAGTGGATCATCGGCAACGACAACGGGGATACCCGTTTCTTCAGTCAGCAGACGATCAAGATCTTTTAGCAATGCTCCGCCACCCGTCAGTACCATCCCATTTTCAGAAATATCAGATGCGAGTTCCGGTGGACATTGCTCTAATGCAATCATGACAGCAGAAACGATACCGGTAAGAGGTTCCTGAAGCGCTTCCAGAATTTCATTCGAGTTCAGCGTGAAACTACGCGGCACGCCTTCAGCCAGATTACGGCCACGAACTTCGATTTCCCGGACATCATCTCCCGGATAAGCCGTCCCAATTTCATGTTTAATTTTTTCAGCTGTCGCTTCACCAATCAAACTGCCGTAGTTACGACGGACATAATTGATAATCGCTTCATCAAACCGGTCACCGCCAATCCGTACGGAAGACGAATAAACGACGCCATTGAGAGAAATAACCGCGACTTCAGTGGTACCACCACCGATATCAACTACCATCGAACCAGTCGGTTCTGACACACGAAGCCCTGCACCAATCGCAGCCGCCATCGGTTCATCAATCAGATAAACTTCGCGGGCACCGGCACCTTCCGCCGATTCTTTGATCGCACGTCGTTCAACCTGAGTCGAACCACAAGGGACACAAATCAGCACCCGAGGGCTTGGTTTAAGGAAACTATTGTCATGGACTTGTTTGATAAAAGTTTGCAACATTTTCTCTGTGACGTAGAAATCAGCAATGACTCCATCTTTCATCGGGCGGATTGCGGAAATATTTCCCGGCGTTCGTCCCAGCATCTGTTTTGCCGCATGCCCGACGGCAGCGACACTACGACCACCACGCCCTTTATCTTGGCGAATTGCGACAACGGAAGGCTCGTCAAGAACAATACCTTGTCCTTTAACGTATATAAGCGTGTTGGCAGTCCCTAAATCAATCGATAAGTCGTTTGAAAACATGCCACGAAGTTTCTTAAACATATTCTTCGTTCATCCTGCAAGAAAATTGAAGATTAAAATTCCGTTAAATGTACCAATGCCTTGCTGTCACAGCAAGATATTGACACCGAAACATGGACAGAAACACGCAATTTCTAACAGATTTCTTACTCAGAGCGAAGATTCAGTCTGAAATTGCACCCAATCTTCGCTGATTCTGTCAGCGCTGAACGTGTTTCGTTTTCCAGCGTTTCCGTTTGCCGGGCTTCACATTGGTGACCCGCGGCTTGGGAATCCATTGAGATTCGATATCAAATAACCGTCCCTGAACACCACTAATGCCCAAAGACTGAAGTATGCGCCATTCACCTTCCGATTCAACACCGACGGCGATAATCTGAGTGTCTGCACCACGACAAACCCCGACCATACTTCGAACAAACAGCTGATTCTCGGAGCGCCGTTCAATCCCTTTTACCAGACTACGATGCAGTTTGAGATAGTCAATTTTGAATTCTTTGACATAGTGCGTACTAACAATCGTACGTCCGACCTGTCCGACGACAATCTGACAATTGAATGCAGCAATCATTTTTAACACGGGTCGCATATAGTCAAGGTGCTTCACTAAATGACTTTCCGTAAACTCAAAACAGAGCCGCTGACGGTATTCTCGAGGCAGTTGCATCAGCAAATTTCTGAACCAGATAAAATGTGACCGCTGCGCAAAGGACGTCACATACAGATTAATCGAATAAACGTCAGTCCCTGTCCCTTCTTCACGCAAAAACCGTATCACCCGCTGGCAGGTCACCCGATCCAGCACCGCCTCGAACCCGACCGTCACAATGGCTGAGATAAATCGCGATGTTTTCATAAATCCCTGCCCCGGCTCAGGGATTCTGACAAAGAGTTCGCGATGGGCCACAGAGAGTTGCTTTTGACGCGAGATGACGTAGCAGTCTTGTTTGAACAAACAGATTTTCTCTTCAGTCAGGTTATGTTCAAACAAACTACGCCAGCGGACATTTCCTCTTTCGTCATCGGCCGATTTGACCTTGTTAAATCGGCTCCACGCATTGATGCCTTCCAACTGGGCTGTTTTTAATGCGGTTTCCACCTCATCAATAATTCTTCCCCATTGTTCGCCTTCGGTGTACATCGTGACACCGATATGGCACCAGTTATTCGGCGCCATTGGCAGTGGCAGACTCAGCCGTTCAATTCCTTTCAAACATTGGGCAGCGACTTGAGCCACCTCTTTTGAATTTTGATGGGGAATGAATACCGAGAAAACCGCATCATAATAACGCGACAGAATCGCATCCGGATAACGTTGGATCACATTCGAAATACATTCCCCGACCTGAACAACCAAATGATCGAATTCTGATTTATCCAGCCCGTCCAGCTCTTCGAGCTGTAGCATGACGACTCCGCCACGCGCATCATTTTCGAGTAAGGCCGCCTCCAGTTTGCTATCAAATAACACCCGGTTGGCAGCGCCTGTCAATTGATCCAAGAACGTCTGCGTCCGGATAAATGTATCAAAACGACTCCGCTCCTGACGGGCATCTTGCAGCTCTTCAATCAGTCGATCGAGCGCTTCACTCGCCGTATAAGGCCACTCTCTTTCATCTCCTTTCGCATAACGCTCTACTTGTCCGGCCAGAATCATTCTGCCCCGTTCTTCAAGTAATTCAGAGCCGAGTAATTGCGCCTGTAACCATTTCACGCCTCTCAACAGACACACGACAATCAAAATCACCGCGAAAGTTGTCGACCACATGGCACTGAACGAGTAGGTAAAACCGATATAGGGCGGAACCACTTTAAAGTGTAAGGTGTAATCCTGATTGCGTTTCAGACCAAAATGAGCATGATACAGCCGACTCTCCTCAATCGAAGAGGTGGTATCTTTAAATCGGTACACAACGCCGGCTTTCGACGTGAGGGTCATTTCAACAATATTACTGGCATGCAGTAACTTGGGAACCCAGCGCTGCATGGAATAAGCAGCATCAGGCTCTTCCATCTCTTTATCAATGACTTCAACCACACCGTAGAGGTAGTGATTGAGATATTCATGCCCCAAGCGCTGAAAAGAAAGGGTTCCGCCAATAAATAAGATGAAAATCGCCCCGGTCACAATCATCGTGACCACCGCAACCAGTCGGGTGCTCAGCTTGAGCGTTGGCGTATATCTCATGAATATCAAATCCTTTTATATTCATCGAAAAGTTGAATGGCAGTTCATTCAGGATACAACGAAATCATGTCACATGACGGCGAATCGCATAACACAATCAAAAATAACAGGAAATATTGACCATCCTCTGGACAACAATATATACCTGAACCGAAGTATCCAAAAGAACGCCTTTATTCACTTTCTCCGTACAAGCTCGGTTTTGTTCTGCCTGTTCTTTCCTTTTCTCCGATAAGTTTCCCCATTTCATGAAGATATCAGCCGTAATCAAGGGTTTTATCCGATCTACCCTGATCAATAAGGATCAACGCAAATTTGAGACCTCCCTCCAATAATGTAACGTATCAGCCAACGCACAGTCAGGATACAAGTTGCTTCTGTTGCTGTGTGAGCCAATCAATCCAAGCTGACATGCCCTCACCGGTAGTGGCAGAAATCTTGATCACTTGAATGTTCGGATTGATCTGGCGCGCATTGGCAATACAGGCCTCAATATCAAAATCAACGTAGTCCAGCAGATCGATTTTATTCACCAGCATCAACTGCGATGCAGCAAACATATTAGGATATTTTAACGGTTTATCTTCCCCTTCGGTAACCGACAGAATCGTGACCTTATGTTGCTCTCCCAGATCAAAGCTCGCCGGACAAACTAAATTGCCGACATTTTCAATAAACAAGATCCCGGATGTTTGCATGTCTAACTGATGATATGCACGGTGGATCATCTGAGCATCGAGATGACAGCCTTTGCCAGTATTGACTTGAATGGCGGGAACAGCGGTTGCCCGGATCCGGTTGGCGTCCTGACTGGTCTGTTGATCCCCTTCAATCACCGCACATGAATAACTTGACTGCAACTGCTTCAATGTTTCGACCAGTAACGTCGTCTTGCCGGATCCCGGGCTCGACATCAGGTTCAGAACCAGTTGTCCCTGTGCTTGAAAATGGGCCCGGTTTTCATCAGCGATTTGATCATTCTGACTCAAAATATCTTGTTCCAGATGGATTAACTGACGCTGAGACACGCCCGTGACATGCGTTTGGGCAGCTCCCTGACCATAGTGAAGATCACCTTGCGCCGTCACCGTCGGTTGGTGAGGCGCGTCGTGGTTATGCGTTTCATGGTGGTGTGCTTCATGATGATGAGCTTGATGAGAGTGTGGTTCATGATGGTGATGAGGCTCAGCAGAGTGATGCACCGCTGCTGATAATTGGTCCTGATGAATATGGTAGTGAATATGATGGTGAACATCGCCCTGATGATTGTAATGATGGTGAATGACCATCGGCTGACCGATTGACGGTTCAGCATGGGGATGAGGATGGTGATGGTCATGATGGTCATGATGGTCATGATGGTCATGATGGTCATGATGGTCATGATGGTCATGATGGTCATGATGGTCATGATGATGCTCATCCAAATGGCTTTCGCCACAACCGCAAACACTACACATAAGATTCTACCTCTATCGATTTAATTTTTAATTCTTGTCCGGTTGCCACGATCAGCTGATACGAATGACACAACGGACAGCCGGTATAATGGCTGTCAATATCAACATGTTGTTGACACGATTCACACCAGGCGGTGGCCGGAATCATCTCGACTAAAAATTGCGCCCCTTCCGCGACCGTTTCGCGACTCGCAAACTGTAAGCCTGTTAATAACGCATCCGGTTCAATACAAGACAGCACCCCGATCCCCAAGGTCACGGCAGTGATCCGGGAAGATTGTCGCTGACGGGCGTGTTCGACAACCAGATCAATGGTTTTCAGACTCAAAGACAATTCGTGCATGGTTCGCTCCTAACAAATTCGCGGTAACAGCTCACCGGCAGGAAAGTCGAGATAACGCCGACTTCCCCAAGCGCTGTGCAGCACTGGTTTTGCCGGCGATAAGGAAACGGCTTCACCGATCACGGCTGCATGGGCGTTAAACTGATGCAAAATATCCAGTGTACGCTGTGCCTGCGTGGCAGGGACAGCGATCACAAACGTCCCTTCATTGGCCAAATCACAGGGTTCAAAGCCACACAATTCACAGATCCCCCGCACAGCATCATCCACCGGAATCTGTGCTTCCTGAATCGCCAGTTGTAATCCACAACTCTGGCACCATTCATTGAACACCGCAGAGAGACCGCCCCGCGTTGCATCACGCATCGCATGAATGTCGATTGAGTCAGCTAACAACGCCTCAACCACCGGCCACAATACGGCACAGTCACTGATGATCGGATGAGCAAGCCGTAATGATTCTCTGGCGGCAAGAATGCAGGCACCATGACAACCAATATCCCGGGACACCAAAATCACATCACCCGCCATAATCCTATGTGCCGAGACATCAGCTTTTTGGATTGCACCGATGCCGGTGGTGTTGATGAACACCTTATCTGCCGCACCTCTGGGGACAACTTTGGTATCACCACAAACAATCTGAGCTTCAGCCACCGTAAGCTCTGTCGCCATCGCATCGACAATCGCCTCTAGTTCACAGATTGGCGTCCCTTCCTCAATGATAAAACTACAACTCAGATACGTTGGTTTCGCTGCGACCATCGCCAAATCATTACAGGTGCCGGCAACGGCAAGGGTTCCGATATTCCCCCCGGCAAAAAAATGCGGCGCGACGGTGAAGCTGTCGGTAGTCATGGCGAGCGGGGACGGCATACTCAGGGTTGCGGCATCTTCTGCCTGATTGAGAATCTCGTTGTCGAAACGCTGCCAAAACAAGTGCCGAATCAGCTGGTTCATCTCGACGCCACCACCACCATGACTCAATTGAACGGTCTGCTGTTTTTTCATTCACGTGACTCCTGTGGTTCAGTATCAACACCAGCATAGCGATAATAAGCATTACAGGCCCCTTCCGAACTCACCATACAACTGCCCATTGGCCGGCTCGGCTGACAGGCTTTGCCGAACACTTTGCAATCAGGAGGGCTGGCCAGCCCGCGTAAAATATCGCCACAACGGCATGCTTTATGGTCTGCCACCGGAGTCTGTGGCAACAACGACTCAAATAGCACTTCGGCATCCATGTCGGCATATTGTTCCCGGAGCTTCAGGGCCGATTGCGGAATATTCCCCAATCCACGCCAGTTGAAGGCAGACCGGACTTCAAAAATATCGGTGATACATGCCTGAGCAACGGCATTGCCGTCAAATGAGACAGCTCGCGTATATTGCGTCTGCAAATCAGGCTGGCCATTCAGGGCCAGTTCAACCAACATCAGTACTGACTCCAGCACATCGGCCGGCTCAAAGCCGGCCACCACCACCGGGATTTGATAATGCTGCACAATCGGCTGATAAATCTTTGCACCGGTAATCACGCTGACATGAGACGGACCAAGAAATGCATTCACCCGCGTCTGTGAATCGGCCATCACGGCTTCCATTGCCGGTGGCACCAGTACATGATTGATATGAAAACAGAGGTTGGTGAGATGTAAGCGCTGTGCCTGCTGGACCAGAACCGCCGTCATCGGGGTAGTGGTTTCAAAGCCAATTGCGAAATAGACCACTTTGTGTTGCGGATTCTGGCGGGCGATTTCAAGCACATCCATCGGGTCATAGATCGGCACGACCGACCCACCGTTAGCCCGGCATTCGGCCAAAGACAAACGAGAGCCCGGTACCCGAATCATATCTCCCAAAGTGACCAAAATGACGCCTTCGGTCTGCGCCAGTATAATGGCATGATCAATACGCTCTTTCGGCATGATACAGACCGGGCATCCCGGCCCGTGGACAAAATGTAAATTCTCCGGAAGTAACTGCTGAATTCCGTATTTCATAATGGTGTGCGTGTGTCCGCCACACACTTCCATCATGTACAGAGGCTCGGTCAAGTGACACGCTTTCTGGCGAATCTGCTCTGCCAGACCACGAATCACGGCCGGCTCCCGGAAGCCCTGATATAAAGTTCGCACCGAATCGGTCACACTCATTTCATTATTCATTGCTTCACCCAAGCCACATGTCATCAGAACCAACCTGACTGATCAGGTCACGATAAGTTTGTAAGCTCTCCTTGGCTTCTTGCTGATCAATCTTACTGATCGCAAACCCCACATGAATCAGTAAGTGGTCACCAACCTGAATCGGCTCTGATATCAAGTGAGTGCTAACTTCTCGTGCGACACCTAAAGTATCAACAACGGCGGTCATCTGCTGTTGATCAACGCTGACAACACTCGCGGGAATACATAAACACATCACGCATTACTCTTTGCAGTCCGACATCTCAGCGCCAAAGGCTTCACCGTCGGATCATTCTGATTACTCAGCACTGGTGCATGCCATACCAGAGCTGTCCCATTGCTATCCCGCTATCATTGGTCGGGATCATTGTGCCGCTATAAAGCGGCTGTTTGGTTTGGTCCCAGTTCTGCCACAAGACATCCATCAACAATCGGTTTTGAAACACCCCGCCACTGACAATGACCGGCAGCGCCGGATAACGGCGGGCCATCTGTTGAATCGCCCCGGCTAATGCTTCAATCAGCCCGATGCAGGCGGCCGAAACAACCGCGTCATTCCGCCAGATTCTTGCAGTAATACACTGTGTAAGCAGCGGTGCCCAATCCAGTATCGCGGCCTCACCCATCCAGTGCATTTCCCAGGGGGTCTTTGTTTGCCCGGATTTCATTGCTGCCGCTTCAACCTTTAAGCCGCTTTCGCCGTCAAAATCAGGGCGTTCGAGCAATCCCCCTAGACAGGCCCACGCATCAAACAGTCGCCCGACGGAAGAACACCAGGGAGAATGCCGGCCAGACAGCCACAATTGATGCAGATTCGAGAAGTCGCGATCATCCCATTGCTGAAAAGCCGGTAATTCCAGCGACTGGATCTCCTGCAATGAATAACATGCCAGTAGCATTGCCAACAGAATCCGGGCCGGTTCACGAATGGCCTGCTCACCGCCGATCAGGCGGAAAGGGCGCAAATAGCCACATCGCTGATACCCTTGTGTATCAGCCAGTAATACTTCACCACCCCACACGCTGTCATCATCACCCATGCCGGTGCCGTCAAACGCAAACCCTAATACCGGGCCGGTCAGCCGATATTCCGCCATCACCGCCAGAATATGCGCATGATGATGCTGTACCTGCAATAACTGACCTGACTGCCGTTCAGCAAACCGAGTCGCAACATAACCCGGATGATAGTCACATACCCAATGGGCAGGTTCACACTGGTATAGATGTTGAAATAATGAGATCGTCTTTTCATGACGTTGCTGGGTATCGGGATCATCCAGATCACCGATATAAGGAGACAGCATCAACTGTCCGGGACAAGCCATAGCAATCGTGGATTTTTGCTGAGCGCCTACCGCCACAATCGGTGCTCCCTGATAATCATGATGCCCACTGAAGGGGCCATAACCTCTTGCCATCCGCAACACCCGCATGGCGCTTCCTGCGTAATGCACAATACTATCGTCACATGGGTTGGCAATCGGACGGTTATGGTCCAGCACACCATCCAGCGCCTCGCCAAACAAATGCAACATATCGTCGCCATCAGTGATCAGTGGCATCCCGGACAGATTACCGCTGGTCATCACAAGAATGGGCTCACTTCGGTAACAACGATACTGTTCAAACAGCAGATGATGTAACGGCGTAGAAGGAAGCATGACACCTAAATAAGGACTGTCACACGCGACTTCCGGGACAAGATCAGGATGTACACGGCGATGCATCAGCACAATCGGTGCGGCACTGGCGGTCAATGCCTGCCATTCGGCGGGTTCCCCCGTGACATACTGTGTCGCCGTTTCAACCCCATCAACCATCACCGCAAAGGGTTTACGCTGCCGATGCTTCATGTGTCGCAATTTCATTACACTTGCAGATGACGTTGCATCACACACCAGATGAAAACCACCGACGCCTTTGACGGCAATCACCCCACCCCGGCTGAGTATCTCAGCCGCTTGTACAAATACGGTTTCGGGTTGTGTGGTCAGTGTCCCTCGCGCATCACGCAGCGTCATCTCCGGGCCACAGTGGTGGCAACTGGTGGGCTGGGCATGATAACGGCGATTACTTGGATCCTGATAGGCCTGCCGACATGACGGGCAGAAATCAAACCCTTTCATAGTGGTGTTGACCCGGTCATAAGGGAGTTGTTCGATGATGGAATAGCGGGGACCACAATGTGTGCAGTTGATAAACGGATAATGATAATAAGGTGAATGCGGCGATTTCATTTCAGCCAAACATTCAGGGCAGACGGACTGATCCGGCGCAATACGAACCGCAACCTTAGCTGCCTGTTGACTCGGATGAATTAAAAATCCCCGGGAGGGCTGTAACTGCTGTGGCGTGCAGGTGACTTCATCCACTCGGGCAAGATGTGGCGGGCGCTCACTCAATGCCAGAACAAACAAATCAAGCGCATCTTTGCGCCCTTGCACATCAATTTTAACCCCTTCAGAACTATTCATCACCCATCCGGACAGATGGTGCTGAGTTGCCAACTGATAGACAAAGGGACGGAAACCAACCCCCTGCACAACGCCAGAAACACAAATAAAATATCGTTCATTCATGGCACAACCAGCCTAGTGGTCTTCAGCAGTTCAGCCACTGAAGACACATCACCAAATCAATTCAGACAACATTAAGACAGCAGAAACGAACCGCCGAGTATTGCGACAATCGCGCCGAGCATTTTGACCAACCGGCCACTGGCGGAAAAACGCAACACAGCACTCCCCAGCGCAATCCCCGTCATATGTAGCAGAAAAGTCGACAGGACGAAGCCGCTGAAATACGCCAATGCATGGCTATTGAATGGCATCTCTGCACCATGCGCCATCCCGTGAAATACGGCAAATGCCATGACTAAAACCGTCACCCACTGATGAGAAATTTGCACACTCCGCCACAGCAACAGCCCCATCACAACGACACTGAGCGCGATGTACAGTTCAACCCCCGGTACAATCAAACCGGAGACCCCTAAAATTCCACCAACGATCATCAATGCGATGAAAGAAAGTGGCATCTGCCAACGACTTCTTCCCCCAAATAAAGCCGCCAGAACACCAACACTGATCATCACACTGAGATGATCGACACCAGTCAGCGGATGCAGGATGCCACTTTCAAAACCATGATCACCACCGTGGCCGGGATGCGCCAATGCCAGTGGAGAAAACAAAACCATTAACCCGAGGAACAAATTCTTTATTTTCATGTTTTATCTCTTTTCTCTCAAAACGAAATACATTCCCAACTATTGATTCAACCCGAGAATCCTTTCTGCGTGTGTATAAATATTGGCTTGTCCGGGGCGGCAATAACCACACAACGTCACATTGAGACGCTCCGCTAAATCCACCGCCATGTCGGTTGCAGCTGAAATGGCACATAAAATCTCAACACCACCGGCTGCCGCTTTTTGCACCATTTCAAAGCTGGCGCGACTCGTGACCAAGACCACGCCTTTCTGTTTATGATGCTTGCTGACCCAACCGATCAATTTGTCGAGCGCAATATGCCGTCCGACATCTTCAAATAACGCTTCAAGCTCGCCATGCGTATTCAGATAGGCGGCTGCGTGACAAGAGCCCGTCAGTTGATTGAGCTGCTGACGCTGTTTTAGCTGGTGTAAAACCGCATCGAGTTTTTGCAAATGAAAGGAGGTATGGCTTTCCAGTGGTGTTTGTATCCGACAAACATGAGTTAACTGATCCGTACCACAGAGACCGCATCCGGTCATCCCGGCCATCGTCCGCCGCTTTTCCTGCAGACGATTGACACAGCGATTCGCAATATCAATCGACAGCGTGATCCCATCCGGACTCATCTGGATGTTGATATCATGAATATCCCGGTCATGATCAATGATGCCCTCGGTCAGCGAAAATCCGACGGCAAACATATCGAGATCTCTGGGGGTACACATCATAACGGTATAAGCCACCCCGTTATATTCCAAAGCAACCGGCACTTCTTGAATCAAGACATCATCCACCAGATGACACCGACTATTCTGCCGATAACGCACAATTTTTTTATGACTGACAGAATCAATATTCTGTACCGTGAAAGATTCATTCATAGAGCAATCCTGATTCATGACGAGGTGGATTCAGTCTCAGGCAAATAGTCCTTGCTGCTAATCCCCATCCGTTGCATTCGTGACAGCAATGTTGTTCTTTTTAAACCGAGCTTTGCAGCCGCGCCACGCGCGCCGGCAACAATCCCATTACTTTCTTTCAGCGCCTGAATCACCGTATCACGATTCATTTCAATCGTATCTTTTTTCTCTGGGTAAACCTCCGAACCATCGCCCTGTAGCTGTGATTCGGCTTTCGGCACTTCGAGACCTAATTTAACTAATTCATCCAGTGGCGCATTGAGCACATCTCCGCGGGTTAAAATCACGGATCGCTCGATAAAGTTACGTAACTGTCTGACATTACCGGGCCAGGCAAACGCAGTCAGTGCCCGCATGGTTTCATTGGTGATCGCGGAAATCTCTTTGCCCATCTGCTTAGCAATGACACGCGTAAAGTGCTTCACCAATAAAGGGATGTCTTCCGGCCGCTCGCGGAGCGGCGGGATTTCTATCGGAAATATATTCAGCCGATAATACAGGTCATTACGGAAGGTTTTTTCCTGCACCATCGACAGTAAATCAGCATTGGTTGCCACCACAATCCGCACATCAACCTGAATCAGCTGATTTTTCCCGACCCGTTCAATTTCATTTTCCTGCAATACCCGCAACAGCTTCGGTTGCAACTCTAATGGCATATCACCGATTTCATCCAGAAACAGAGTGCCTTGATGCGCCTGTTCAAACCGCCCCACCCGTTGATGGACCGCGCCGGTAAATGCACCACGCTCATGGCCGAAAAGTTCACTCTCAAATAAACCTTCCGGCACAGCGGCACAATTCATTTTCACCATCCGTTTCTGACTACGCCGGCTCATCTTATGAATCGCCCGGGCAATTAATTCTTTGCCCGTTCCGGTCTCCCCGAGAATCAACACCGTGCTATCGCAATCAGCGACCATCGCCACCTGATCAAGTACCCGATTCATCGCCTCACTCTGGCTGATGATATCGTCAAAAATACGCTGCTTCTCATCCTTGGATTCGATCGAAATATATTCACTTTGCGGCAGCACTTTGGTATGTGTCTCATGCACACTTAAGCTATGCATAGCCATCGCGACCCGGGCCGCAATTTGCTGCAATAAATCGAGATCGAGAGCAATGTCTTGCTCTCTCTTATGGCGCATATAGGCAATATATCCGACGCGATTGGTCCGGAATACCATAGGAATCACGATCAGTTGCTCAATATCTTCGGCAAACTCGATGGCATTCTTCTGAAAAAATAATGGCCTTAAATCATCGTCCTGAATTAATACCGGGGAATAAGGCTCTTTCGTGTTCTGAAACGCACTGTCATCACTAAAAAAATGACAATGATGATGAATGTCTCCCTGACTCAAGTCACTGGTGTACTGGATATAATGCCCTTGATAGGGTTCGATCAGCGCCAGATGATGCATGGCAAAATGTTGGTTCAGGCACCGCAGCAAAGAGTTGAGTAGTGTTTCTTTACTATTTTGGCTGATCACCGCATTCGTGACGTCCACCAGAATATGGTAGTTATCTCGCTCATGACTGAGTTGCTGAGCCATATTGGATGCTAATTCATGCTCGACAATATGAGCAATGAAAGAGACGAGAATACTACTGACCATCCGAAACTGCTTTTCACCATCCTCCATATTACTCAGCTTAGGATTGATGAACTCAATGACACCCAATTGTTGATTAACCGTATTCAACGGCATTTTGCAGTAATGCTCGATTTGTCGGTAAGCCGGGTGTTCAGCCGCATGTGGATAGTAGTAAGAAAATCCTTCACCATCGATTTCATAAAAGCCATCCTCATACGACGGGTGATATAAACCGATCTCTTGAGGATGAAAGATCTCATGCTGAACTTGCCGGTGAGTGTCCACATAATACAGGCTCACTTCATCAGCAACGTCTCGGTGAAGGATAATGTTCATCCGCTCGACTTGCAGAAATGAACATTCATCGTCATTTAGAAATTTCAACAAGTCCGACATATCGTGAATCGATAGCATGGCTTGTGAAAAGTTCATCAACTCTTGAGCAATTCTATTCATAATCAGTCACGACTCAATCAAAGGCTCTTTACACCAGATGAATACATACAGAACATTGTACACTGACCTAAAGAGCCGATATTGATCTAATCACGCATATGCAACATGTGATTTAAGTCGCGCTTTCATTTGACTATATTCAGACTGAACGTGGTTCTCTGCCCATGCCTGATCCTCAATCGCTTCAACTTTGACGGCACAATACTTAAACTCAGGTGTACTCGAAATCGGATCGACATGCTCAATCGTCAGCTCATTACAGGCACCCACCCACCACTGATAGGTCATGTAAACCGCACCGACATTCACCCGTTCAGAGACATTCGCGCGCGTAATCACTTTACCGCGCCGGGAGGAAACCCAGACTAACTGCTGATCCGTAATACCTCGCTGCTTGGCATCAAGTGGATTCATTTGGACATATCCCGGTTCATCAGCCAGTGTAGATAAGGCTTTACAGTTCCCGGTCATAGATCGACATGAATAGTGGCCCACTTCCCGGACGGTGGAAAGCACCAACGGGTACTCGGCATCGGTTTGTTCCAACGGCGGACGCCAAGGCGCACCGATAAACTTGCCTTTGCCAGACGGGGTCGCAAACTTATTGCCTTCAAACAGGAATGATGTACCGGGGTGATCTTCGGTCGGGCACGGCCACATCACTGATTTCAGTCCTGCCATTTTTTCGTAGGTAACCCCGGCAAACAGTGGTGTCAGCGCGCGCATTTCATCCCAGATTTCCTGAGTATTTTCGTAATGCATCGGATAACCCATCCGCGTGGCTAACAGACTGAAGATTTCCCAGTCAGGTTTAACGCCTTCAGGCGGGGTCACCGCTTTGTAGAAACGCTGGAATCCGCGGTCAGCACTGGTATAAACCCCTTCATGTTCTCCCCAGCTGGTGGATGGGAAAATAATATCAGCCATTTCAGCGGTTTTGGTCATAAAGATATCTTGGACAATCACCAGCTCTAACTGGCGCATGGTCTCCCGCATCGCATTCAGATCGGCTTCAGTCTGTGCAGGGTCTTCGCCAAAAATGTAGAACGCTTTACAAGAACCATCTGCCACTTTATGGCCGACTTCTGTCATCCGATAACCGGGCTTAGCGGATAACTTCACTCCCCAAGCCTGCTCAAATTTCTCACGGATCTTATCATCAGTCACCGGCTGATAGCCTGGGAATTGATGCGGTAACATCCCTAAATCACAGGTTCCCTGAACATTATTCTGTCCCCGAACCGGACCACAACCCACACCACGACGACCAAAGTTACCGGTCATTAACGCCAGTCCGGCCAAACCGCGCACGACATCAACCGCCTGACCAAACTGAGTGACACCCATACCCCATAAAATCATTGAACCGGAAGACTTGGCATAAGTCCGGGCCGCTTGTCGAACTTCTGCGGCTTTCAGTCCGGTCAGGTGCTCAACTTTTTCAGGTGCATAGTCCATCACAATCTTACGGAACTCATCAAACCCTTCGGTATAATTTTGCACATAAGATTTATCATAGAGATTTTCATCAATCAGCGTATAAGCCAACGCATTGACGACAGCCATGTTAGAACCGTTTTTCAACGGCAGCCATTGGTCAGCAACCCGGACAGATTCGATCTTACGCGGGTCACAGACAATCACTTTAGCGCCGTTTTCACGCGCTTTAAAAATACGTTTCGCAATCACCGGATGAGAATCAGCAACGTTGTAGCCAAAAATCAGCAGACACTTTGCTTCCTCGATTTCAGGAATGGCATTACTCATTGCGCCATTGCCCACCACGGATTCCAGCCCGGCAACCGATGGTGCGTGACAAACGCGTGCACAGTGGTCAACATTGTTTGTACCAATCACTGCCCGGGCAAATTTTTGCATCACATAGTTCGATTCGTTACCCGGCCCCCGGGCCGAACCTGTAGTCATAATGGCGTCGGGACCATATTTCTCTTTGATAGCTGACAACTTCTCGACGGCAAAATCTAGTGCTTCATCCCACGAGACGGCTTCAAGCTTGTCATTTCTCGTGCGACGAATCATCGGCTGTTTCAACCGTGGTGTCAGCAGTTGGGTGTCATTCAGGAAATCCCACCCATAGTATCCTTTTAAACACAACTGACCTTCGTTAGTACGACCATTGGCTGGCTCTGCACCAACCACCTTGTTGTTTTCAACCAGCAGGTTCAACTTACATCCTGTACCGCAGTAGGGGCACACGACTAATTTTTTTTCGATCATAATTTTCTCACTATCCCCGATATTCCATTCTCATTTCGCTTCAAGCCGAAATGACAGAAGCCTGACTCGCTGCCGCTTCTCGTTTCTGTTGGCTGGTTTGTTGCAGTGATTCAGGCGCAATCAAACGAATGGCCTCTGTCGGACAAACCTGAACACAAGCGGGTCCTGCTTCCCGGTGGGAACACAAATCACACTTCAGCGCTTGAGATTGAGGCACTTGTTTCTGGAAGAGCGCAGCATGTTCAGACACGGTATTTTTCATCCGGGTCATGACACTCATCGCGCCATACGGACAGGCAATCACACAAGTCTTGCAGCCAATACAACGGGACTGAATGACCTTCACGTAGCCATCTTCATGAACAATGGCATGATTCGGGCAAACTTGCGCACACGGGGCATCGTCACACTGACGACACATCACAGGCACGGAGACTTCTGCATTTTTCACCAGTTGCAACCGTGGCGTAAAGTCCTCAGTCCCACTTAAAGTACCCGATGACTCATCCTGATGAGCAACTGCACATGCAATCTCACAGGTTCGACAACCAATACACTTATTGGCGTCAGCAAAAACAAATCGATTCATGCTGTATCCTTTTTGTGTCAATACAACAGAGTATCTTCAGACTCTGGGGGTGGTTAATCATTACAGGCACAAGACGTGCCAATCCGGGAGTTACTATTTGAAATCATTTAATCCAATGATTTATAAGAATAAATAAATGATAAATTTAAAAACAAACTCAATCGGGCAGTACAACGAGCCTCTTTACCCGATCGCTCATCGACAAAAGTGTCGAGTTTCGACACTTTTGCCATCACTGATTAACAATGGCTAAATGCCATATCGTCATGCCATTGATGTAAAGATTGATAGACCGTGTCGACAGCATCTCTGACCATATCGGTCATCGGTGCCGCAAATGCCACAATCGCGGGCTGAATCCCGATGAATGTCACATGAGGGATAAAAGTTTTCAGTTCATCGATTAAAAAATTAAGCGGTAAACTATGGGTGGAAACCATAAACATCTCGGCAATCGTATCGGGATCAATAATGCGAATCTCCCCGGCCTTTTCACCAAAATCAGCCGCATCAACGACCAGAACGCGCTCAGGCTTGATGTGACGAATCAGATGCAAGGTATCTTCTGGCATGGTGCCGCCTTCTAATACCTCCCAACCATCAATGGGGTGTTCCAGACAGCGCTTAGCCAGTAGCGGACCTGCTCCGTCATCCCCCATCATGGTATTACCGACCGTCAACAAGATTTGTCGACTCATTGCACCGTCCCCCGAATCATCAAATACATCGTCGGCTCCCGATGAATCGCATTGAGAATCTCGATCAAGCCTGCGGTCAAACGCTGTGATATCTCAGACTGTGTTGCGGGGTTGATTTGCCGGAATGCCAGCGCCAGCATGTGAATGTGCTCCGGAAAAATCGTAATCTCTCCAAATTTGAGGAAACCTATCATCTTCCGGTAGGCCTCGCTGTCTTGAGGTAATCCCTCAATCCACGCCAGATATTCTTCACCGTGGCAATCCATATCGGACTGGAGACAATCGACAATGCCAAGGTGGTGCCCAATCGCCAGACTGTAGTACATAATCTGTTGGGCTTCTTGAGGCACCTCTTTTTCATCAACAAACTTGCGCGTTAACCGATAAAAGCGCACCCGCTCTTTTAAATGTCTCGAATGCTTCTCGGTTTGCCGTTCAGCCACAGCCATGACAGGTCCCTCCTTGCTGCTCATCGCCAACCAGTTGTTTCATCACCGAGCGCATGAGCGTTTCGACAATTTCCGTCAACCGAGGATCGTTATGCTGATGAAGATAGGCTTGAATCTGCGCATCCACATTGTCGGCATGACACCCGGCCAGCACAGACATCAGCTCATCCGCAATACGGTTGCCCTGACGATAACCGGCTAACAAACGGGCTTCCCGTTCGATCATCACCCGGATATCCTGTGGAATACCGGTATGACGCAAACTGGCAGGTTCGGCCTCGGCATCATGATGTTTGGCATGCATTTTTTGCTCAAGTAATCCTAAAGCGACAGCGAAGCCATACAGCGTAGCCGCAGGGGTGGGCGGACAACCGGGGATATAAACATCCACCGGGACGATCTTATCGGTCCCGCCCCAGACACAATAGAGATCATGAAAAATGCCACCGTCACAGCCACAGGCACCGTACGACACGACAATCTTCGGATCAGGGGCAGCATCATAAGCCCGTAAAGCCGGGGCTCGCATCGCACGCGTCACCGCACCGGTAAAGAGCAGAATATCCGCATGACGAGGGCTGGCAACGACTTTGATACCGAATCGTTCGGTATCATAAACTGGTGTTGTGGCTGCAAAAATCTCAATTTCACAACCATTGCAGCCCCCGCAATCGACCCGATAAACATAGGCTGACCGTTTGATCTGCTTCAGCAATGTTTGCTTTAAGGCTTGATGTTCAGGGGTCACTTCCACAGGCTGTGTCTGCGTATGATGAACGCCTGATAATGGCTGAATACCTTTCACTGGACCTCCTCACGATTCATATCGGCGTGCTTGATATTAGACATCTCGTTCGCAGCATCATCGTTCTCTGGCATTCCGGGATCCGGACGATGGCTGGCAGATATCTGTGTCACCGGGATCTGCCCGGCAGTCACATAGCGATTACATGCCAGATTCTGACCATCAAGCATATTGGCCTGACGTCGGCATTCAGGGCAGCTTTCCAACTGATGACGACGCATGGCCAGCGACTCACCACTCAACCCGGCGTGCTGAAGCATCTCCATAACATAATCGAATAGTTTTTTAGCGATGAAGGGGCGATCACATTCCCGGCAATTAACCAGCTCAAACTCGGCCTGTTCATACAAATCTGCTTTATTGGTCACAGCCAGTTCAAACTGTTGTGACAAGACCAACGCATGCGTCGGACACACTTCTTCGCAGCGTCCGCAATAGATGCAACGCGCCAGAGAAAGCTCCCAGCGCCGAATGCCCAGCTGTTCATCGGTCTCCATGACTAACGCATTGGCAGGACAAGCTCTCATGCAGGCACCACATGCAATACACTGTGCGGCATCCAGTTCTGGTTTGCCCCGAAAATCCGTGCTGACTTCATACGGCGCAAAAGGATACTTCGCCGTTGCATCGCCGGTTTTTAAAACTGTTTTGAATAGTTTTAACATCACAACCTCACATGGATTTCAGGGGAGAGTTTTTGCGATTGATGCTATACTGCTCAATCGTTTTATACGGTACGGTCTGAGACCGTTTTTTCTTGGTATCAATAATAGTGACGCGATCCGTACAGGAGTAACAGGGATCGAGACTGCCGATAATCAGTGGCGCATCAGCAACCGTATTCCCCCGCAGCATATAACGCAGCGTCGGCCAGTTGGCATAAGTTGCAGCCCGGCAGCGCCAGCGGAATAACTTTTGGTTATCTCCGGTCATACTCCAGTGGATATTTTCACCACGAGGGGCTTCGGTAAATCCCAAAGCAAACCGATGAGGGACATACTGAAAGTCTTCAGTCAAGATCGCGCCCTCGGGGAGATGATCTAATCCAAATTCAGCAATATTCAGCGAGTCAAACACTTCGCGAATTCGAATCAGCAAACGAGCCTGAACATCCCCACTGTCAAAATGGTGTAACCCGATCGGTACCTGTCCGTAAGATTCCAGCGACTGACCGTGCACAACCCGGGCGTCGCGCGCAAATCCACTGCCACGCACCAGCGGGCCAACCGGACTAAAATCACGGGCAATATCTTTGGCAAGGACACCGACACCGGCGATCCGGCTGTCAATATTCGGCGTTAAAAGCAGCACATCGACTAATTCGGTAAACGACTGGCGAACTTCCCGAATCATGGCAATGCCTTTGGTGCGCTGTTCTTTGAGAAAATCACGCCGTACTCCGCCAATCAGGTTCATGCCGTAGGTTTTTCTGGCACCGGTCAGCAACTCGGCAAGTTCCATCGTTTTTTCACGCACACGGAAAAATTGCATGAAACCGGAATCAAATCCGACAAAGTGGCTGGACAGGCCGATATTGAGTAGATGACTATGCAGACGCTCGACTTCCAGTAATACGGTCCGAATCATCTTGCCACGCGCCGGGACTTCGATATTCAGAGCGGTCTCAACAGAGTTGTTATAACCGACGCTATGGGTAAAACCGCAGATGCCACACACCCGATCCGCAAGGAAGCCCACTTCATGATAGCCCATCCGCGTCTCAGCTAACTTTTCCATCCCCCGGTGAACATAGAACATCCGATAGTCAGCATCGATGATGTCTTCACCATCCACAAATAAGCGAAAGTGGCCGGGTTCATCACTGGTGATATGCAAAGGCCCGACGGGAACGATCCGATCTGTATCCCCGCCCAGTTCATTGATAAACGGATAGTTTTCTGTATCAGTTGTCGGTTGCGGACGCTGACGGTAATCCATCGCATCTTTACGCAATGGGTGCAAATCTTCCGGCCAGTCATCTGGAAGCACCAGCCGACGTTCGTCCGGCAAACCAATCGGGCGCAGACCGAACATATCGCGGATTTCGCGCTCTCCCCACACGGCTGCGGGGATCTCTGGTGTGATCGAGATAAATTCCTGATCATTGGCGTTCACCAGAACTTTCACAATCACCCAGCTTTTGACGTCACCTTCCATCGATAAAGCATGATAAACACCGAAACAGCCGTTGAGTGTCCGTTCATCATTACCAAAAGAAACCGACAACCATCCGCCTTGGTCATAGTAGAGCCATTTCATCACTTCAACCAACGAGGTCATTTTTACGGTCAACGTCACCTGATTGTCAGCTTGCCAGGCTTCATCCTGAATTGCCGCAGGAAAATGTTGACGCACCCCATCGACATAGCACTTACCGATCTGATATTGCGTATTTCTGTTCAATTGATCCATGTCATAAGGCCTCTAGTTGATCGATTCATTCAGTGCAACAGCCGATAAACCGTCACTGCTTGAAGAAAGGTGTGCCACGCCTTGTTGCCAAGGAAGATTTAATGTTTCAAGGAGAGATTCATTGGGTTGATTAATCACGATTTGGGTTGCTTGCTCGACCCCGTGAAGAATCGTGTTCGGAATATGAGTCCCCATCACAACCATCAGCACAATCAGCACCACCAGCGGACACACCGTCAGATAATTCACTTCACCTGATTCAACATGCTCAGGTGCCGCGCCCATAACGCATCCGGCAACCATCCGGGCAAATCCGGCCAGCACCAGCGTTAGTAGTAAAAGTAAAATGAGGATTAACACCGGATGTTGTGCATACAACCCGGAACAGATAATCAAAAATTCACTGACGAAAAGATTAAATGGCGGCACGCCGCCAAGTGCGAGTGCTCCGGCGCCAAACAGAATACCGGTCCATGGGGCGATCCGGACCACACCTTTGATGGTATTCATGTCCCGGGTGCCATACTTGAGCATGATATTACCGGCCCCACAAAACATCAGTGTTTTACCAAGGCTGTGATTCATCATATGCAAAAGCGCAGCGAAGATACCCAGCGGACCGAGCCCAATTGCGAAAGCGATTAATCCCATATTTTCAACACTGGAGTAAGCCAATAAGCGCTTGATATCTTTCTGAACCAGAATGAAGAGAGCCGCGACGCCCACAGAGAGCACCCCGAATCCGAGCATCAGAGAGCGGGCAAAGTCACTGCCGAGCACAATCGAACTAAGTGTGAAATGACGCATAATGATCAGCAGTGCACAGTTTAATAGCCCTGCTGAAAGTAATCCGGAAACCGGGCTGGGTGCTTCTGAGTGCGCATCCGGTAACCACGTATGCATCGGAAATAAACCGGTTTTGGTCCCAAAGCCAATCACGATAAAGATAAAGGCAATTTGCATCAGTCGCGGATCAAGCAAATGGGCGTGATCCCGCAGTGTCGTCCATAGCAATGCCTGCTCCGGTGCATCGAATACGGCGACAGCATTGGCATAAGTCATCACGGTCCCAAACAGGCCAAATGCGACCCCGACACTACACAACATGATGTATTTCCAGGCCGCTTCCAGTGAGGAACGCTGATAATATAAGCCGACCAGAAAGACCGAACTCACGGTGGTTGCTTCAATTGCGACCCACATCATCATGATATTATTAGCGGTTAAAGCAATCAGCATGGTTGCCAGAAACAGATTGAAGAGTCCATAGAACAGTGAGACTTGCTTACCTGACAATTCACCGTGCTGATGCTCATGTCCGATATACCCGACGGCATGAATCCCGGTACACAATGCCACCAACCCAAGCACAGCAAGAAACAGTGCTGATAATCCATCAAGCATTAGCCAATGTCCGGCGGAAAAAATCGCACCATGCTCGAACACTTCGGCAGCCATTCCCCAACTGATGCCCCAAGTTGCTACCACACTGACCAGATGAATCACCACCGATAATTGTCGGAACTGGTCCCGCAGCGCAATACAAACAAAAGCAATCATCGCTGCAATGAAGGGAATGCCAAGCAAGTACGGAAATAGATTATTTACAGACATCATACAATTACCCTTTCAGTACAGTCAGTTGTTTCACATCCAGCGTATTGAGTTTGCGAAAAATTAACCGGGCCAGAATCACCATCACAATCACCGCAAAGATCGCGTCAATCGTAATTCCGATTTCCAATAAATGCGGCGCCCGGTGAGCAACCAGTGCCAGCATCAGTGATGAGCCATTCTCCATCAGGCAATAACCGAACAGCTGCTTGAGAATGTTTCTTTGCGTGATAATACAAAGCAGCCCGATAAAGAAATGAGCCAGCGATACAGCGAGGACAGGTTTGAGTGGTTGAACCATCGGCAGCGCCACGGGCTGAATGATATAGAGACAAACCAAACTAATCACCGCGACGAAAACAGCGATTAACGCCGGGTGAAATAAGGGCTGTTCAGCCGCAGCATCCCGCATTTTTCTTAATTGGATATATAAAATCGTCGGTAACAGCACGACTTTTGAAATAAAAGCGGTCATCGACCAAAGATATAAATCTCTCGCACCATAATGGTCGGCGATAACCACAAAGAGCAGGACCAACACCAAAGACTGACAGGCATAGAGCCAAGATGCAGTTCTAGCCTGACGGGCAATCACCACAAAATAGGACGTGATGACTAACAATCCGGCCAGATTATTCATCATGAGATCATCCATTATGCATCTCCTATTGAAGCCATGTTGAAGCAATCACACTCGATATCACCGACATTGCGATTAATACAACTAACGTTATTTTCATTGAACCGGGTAAGGGAGACATCCGCTCAACCGCCTCAGAAGGCTCACCGATAATGGTGCGGCCAAACCAATACAACAGCCAACCAAATGTTGCGATAGACTCAATCAGTGCCAGAATCAACAGCGGAGTTAACCAGGCATAGGTCGCAGACAGATGAAAACCGGCTTCAAACAATGGAAACTTACTGAAAAAACCATTGAATGGCGGAACGCCGGCGATTGCCATTGCAGCAATACAAAAGCCAATGCCTAATAGCGGTGATTTGCGAATAACACCTTTCAGTTGAGGCAGCATTCGGGTGCCGCAGGCATAGCTGAATGACCCAGCAACAAAGAAGAACAGACATTTAGCAAAAGCATGGTTGAAGATGTAAGCCACCCCGCTTTCCAGTGCCAGCGATGACCCCAGTGCAGCCATCGAGAGCGCCAGAAAAATATACGCTAACTGTGTGATCGTCGAGTAAGCCAGCAGACGCTTCATATCTTTTTGCGGTAAGTACATCAGGAAACCGTAGATCATGGTGATCATCGCGCCGACAATCCCGACAATTCCGACGATTTCAGGGATCGTTCCGGCAGACAGAATACTACGGGCAAAAATGTAAACGCCCACTTTCACCATCGAAGCAGCATGTAAATAAGCACTTATGGGCGTCGGTGCATTCATTGCATCGGGAAGCCACATGTGCATCGGTAGTTGCGCCGATTTGCCCCATGCGGCAAACATAATACCAAACAGCACCACCATTTTGGCGACAGGGGTCAAGCCTGCAATAGCGGTCAGTTCAAATGTTCCCGTCTGGACAAACATCGTTGCCGCAGCGATAAATAATCCCAAGGAAGCAATGTGCGTAACCAGTAAAGCTTTCAGGGCAGAACGAAATGCCAGTGGGGTCTGGTAATAACCGATCAGAGACCAAGAACAAGCTCCGGTAATTTCAAAGAACAGCAGCTGTCCCAGAATGGTTGAAGAGAAGACCAGCCCTGCCATCGCACCGATAAAGATCAACAGAAACACATAATATCGTTTCGCACCATGTTGAGCGTGTTCTTTGTTCCCGGCACTCATATACCCGAGAGAATAGACCGCCACGATCAACCCTAATCCGACCACAGCAACAGCAATCAGGGTACTGACTTTATCGAAAACCAGACCAAAAATAAGAACATGGCCGACATGCAACAATGGCAACGAAACCGCTTCACCAGCGGTTGAGAAAAAGAGATAAGACAATCCCCACGTTCCTAATGTCGCCAGTACAGCAAAACACTGACAGATCCACTTTGCAGACTGCTCAGAGGCAAACAGAATGAAGATTGCCCCGAGAAAAGGCAGCCCAATAGTGAGTAATCCAATGATTTCCATCGTTTAATCCCTCACAATCGAATCATATAAAATGCGAGTGCTAAAACAGCACAAGCAAAGGCAGACCAAGTCAGCCGGTGAGTATTCAGAAAACGGACGCGAGCCATACTGTTTTCAACCAATGCTGCCAAAAAGAAAACCACAATGAGCTTGAGCAACAGAATCACCCCCGCGAGGACCAATGCCGTCAACGTTAGTTCAGCAGCCTTGCCCCACGGAAAGAATATCGCCAGAAATAACTGCGCAACGACCAGTTGCTTGAGCCCCAGCCCCAACTTGACCATCGCAAGTCCCGAACCGGAGTATTCACTCACCGGGCCTTCCTGAAGTTCTTGCTCAGCTTCAGCGGCATCAAACGGCAGTTTTCCCATTTCAATAAATACGGCAAACGCGCAGGCAGCCCCCGCCAGAATCACCGGAATCGGCTGATTGAAACTGGCGGTTAACATGCCCTGACTGATGTATCCCAAATCGGTCGATCCCACCATCAAAGCCATCAGGAAAATAGCCAGCATTAACACCGGCTCGACCAACACCCCCAATGTCAGTTCGCGACTACTCCCGATACCGCCAAACATGCTATTGGCATCAATCCCGGCTAAAGCAAAAAAGAACCGAAAAATCGCCAGCAGATAGATATCGGTAATGACATCACCGGAGATCGGAAATGGCGACACCTGTGTCAGTGTCGGTAAAGCCATTGCAATCAATAACATGGTGACAATCAGAATCCACGGCATTGCCCAGAAAATGCCACCGGCATTCTCCGGCGCAACCGGCTGACGGCGCAGTAACTTGGCCATATCCCGGTAATCCTGCAACAACCCCGGGCCACGTCGGGAGTGAATTCTGGCTCTGATTACCCGTGAAAATCCGGTCGCCAGCGGTGTCAAAAGCAGCATGAATAAAGCCTGACCAAACGCAAGCGCCATCCAGCTTATCTCAGGCATATGTAGTTCAGGCATCATTTCACTCCTGATTCAAACGGAATAATAAGTAACACAATCAGTGCTATCACAATGTAGAGACAGTAGATGCGGAAATCTCCGCCCTGTAGCTTTCTCCCCCAGCCTCCGAGCGTCAAAGCGGCATCACAACAAGGCCGCACCAAGAAACGGTCAAATACCGGCTCAACCGCCGCTGCGGAAATCAAAGCTCGCTGGTAAGTTCGTTTCATCCATCCTGAGGGATCAAGCGCGATCCGCAATCGATAGACCGGAGAGAACATATAACGCAGCGGTTGCGTAAATCCGCTTGCAGACACGGTCATTCGTTGTTCATAAGCATATCCACATGCCCATGGATCACCTTGATGGCGTCGTCCGAGGCGGTGTTTTTTAAACAGAGACAACACCAGCATTGGCACGATCAACAACACAATCAAACTGATCGTAATGACCGGTGTCGAAAGAATTGCCTGTGTGGTTGAGACCGGATGGAGTGCCATCCCCTGCTGCACATCGATTGGGGTAATTGCCAAGGTATGAGTCGCAACGTCAGAAATATAAGGTGAAATCCACGGGGATCCGACACCGAGAACAATACATAACAACGCCAGAAAACCCGTGCCGACCAGCATCGACCATCCGACTTCACGAGCCTGACTGCCGATGTTGCTCCGCGGCGCACCGGTAAAACAAATCCCATAGACTTTCACAAAACACATACATGCCAAAGCCCCGGTGATTGCCAGCATCACAACGGCACCGAGCCCTGCGGTGACCATAAAGACATGATGTTGCTGACTCATCTGGAATAAAGACTGATAAATGAACCATTCACTGACAAACCCATTGAGTGGCGGTAATGCAGAAATCGCCATCGTACCAATCAGGAAAGTGATGGCGGTATAAGGCATCAACTTACCGAGTCCTCCCATGCTTTCCATATCTTTGGTATGCACCTGAGAAATGACCGAGCCGGCACCAAGGAAGAGCAGCCCCTTGAACACGGCATGATTGAGCAGGTGATAAAGCCCGCCCAACAAACCTAGAGCGGCGAGAACAGGATGGCCGGATGCAGTGCCAATCATCGCGACCCCGACCCCCATAAGAATAATGCCGACGTTCTCCACGGTGTGATAGGCGAGCAAGCGTTTGATATCATGCTCCGCCAGTGCATACATCACCCCGAGAACAGAAGAAAAGGCGCCAAAGGCGAGCACCAGATATCCCCACCAAATTTCTGCACCACCGAGAAAAACGAGCCCCACTTTAATGATGCCAAACACCCCAATTTTAACCATCACCCCCGACATCAGTGCGGAGGCATGAGACGGCGCTGCAGGGTGCGCCTGAGGTAACCAGCTATGTAATGTGATCATCCCGGCCTTCGCCCCAAAACCAAAGAATGCCAGTAAGAAGATCACGGATGACTCCCATTCAGGTAAAGACAGATGGGAAAAATCGGTGAAATTCAGGGTTCCGGCGGCCCGGTAAAGCATAAAGAAGGCGATCATGATGAGCACCGAACCGGCATGGGCAATCAGGAAATACTGCAGACCGGCACGAATGCTTTTTTCACTCTGCTCAACCAACACCAGAAAGTAAGACGCCAGTGACATCATTTCAAAGAATACAATGAAGTAAAATGCGTTATCTGCCACAACTAACGCAACCATCGAAGCAACAAATAGGTTGAGGAAAAGGCTGATCCCCCAAGCCCCTTTGCCCAGATACTCTTTCATGTAATGTAAGCCGTATATGGAAGCAGCAATCACAATCAGCGAAATCACCATCACCATAAATGCCGCCAGTCCGTCAAAACGGATGAGTAGTTGCGCAAAAGGAAAAGGGCTGAAAAGTTGCGCTTGCCACACTTGGTGGCTGATGAGCGCGTATCCGGCGCTGATCACGCCGATGATACCGCCAATTACCGAACATAGACTCGCCAGAGACACAGATAAAGATTCCCGTCGAGAACAGCCAAACAAGGCCATGACGCAGGCGATGAGATAACACCCCATCGATAAGACCAACAGCGATAAAGGACTCATCATGTTATTTCTCCATATCCACAGTCAGTGAGCTGTTGGCAGTCACTGCTCTCTTGATCTTGCGGGCACGTTCTGTGGCTTCTTCACTCACCAACACAATTGCTCCGGTCGGACAGACTTCCATACAGGCGGGACCATCTTCTCTGAATTCACACAAATCACATTTCACCGCAATACTTTTCACACCCGGTTCCCAAGCCAAGAGATCATGACCAAATGTCCGAGGTACAGAAGTCGATGGATTACTGGAACGCGGCGTGGACGGTATATAGGTGTCATAACTATTGGCATGGTCAACAGGGCGACTGCCATCAAGTGCGATCGCACCGAACGGACAAGCGACAGCACACAAGGTACATCCGACGCAAATGGATTCATTGAGAAAGATACGGTCTGCTTCTTTGGTGATCGCCTGAACCGGACAAACCGTTGCACACGGCGCGTCTTCACAATGACGGCACATAACCGGAACCGTTGTGTCGTTATTTTTCACCACGGTCAAACGCGGGTGACTTTGCAATCCGACTTTCTGGTGAACATCAGAACAGGCCGCCATGCATGTTTGGCATCCGATACACTTCTTAGGATCGGCAACTACAAATTTTTTCATAGCATTCCCTGACAGCTAAATAATCAACTCAGGGGCAATAACCATGCCATTTGTATGATTTTATTTTTATTTTATAAAAATCAACAAATTAAAAACTTACTTACTTTAAAATTCATCATTCTCGCAAGTAGTGCATCACAAAATCAATCACTCTCGACACTGGGTGTCGACACTATTGACGAACCAAAGACAACCTCAGACTGAACGAAAAAATCACAAAAAAAAAGAGGTTGGCACTGCCAACCTCTTCTGCATTTTCTTGCTTGTTCGTCGATTATTTTACCCGTTATTTTGCGGCTCAAACAGATCCTGATGCAGCTTCTGAATCACACTTTTTGCGTCATCGGCATCAACCAGAAAACACAGATTATGATCACTGGCACCATAGCAAATCATACGCATATTATAATCGCCGAGGGTACTGAAAACTTCTTTGGCATATCCCTTGGTCTCCATATGGTTACCAATTAAAGCGACCAGACTCAGATTGCGTTCGACTTCAATATGAGCGAGTTCTTCCAGCTCAGCCCGGGCAGCCGCAGGAAGCTCAGGTGCGCCACCAGCCGTATCCGTCTTATCCAGCGTGATGGACACACTGATCTCTGAGGTTGTAATCAAATCAACCGAGATTTTATGCTTGGCCAGAATTTCAAAAACCTTGGCCAGAAAGCCATAAGCGTGGAACATTTTGGCACTGCGAATGGTCACCATTGTCTGATTGGCTCGCAATGCAAGGGCCCGGAAATAAGGTGAGTTTTCAACACGTTTCCGAATCCAGGTACCGCCTTTCTCCGGCTCTTTCGATGAGCCGACAAAGACCGGAATACCGTGTCGCAACGCAGGCAGTAATGTAGAAGGATGCAGAATTTTTGCGCCAAAATTCGCCATTTCTGAGGCTTCATTGAAGCTAATTTCAGGAATCGGAGCCGCGTTCGGCACAATGCGGGGGTCAGTGGTATAAATTCCGGGAACATCCGTCCAGATTTCCAGTCCGGATGCCTGTACCGCTTCCGCAATCAGGGCTGCTGAATAGTCACTTCCACCACGTCCCAAGGTCGTGGTATTCCCCTGTTCGTCAGAACCGATGAATCCCTGCGTTACTACCAGATGTTTTTGACATAAAGGTGCCAGTTTCTCTTTCGCTTGAGAGGCCGTCACTTCGATTTGTGGTTCAGCCCGGCCATAATAATCATCTGTGCGTAATACATCGCGAATATCAAATCTGACAGCATCGATACCCCGTTCTTTGAGAACCTGAGTCAGAATATGCGTCGAGATGAGTTCACCACAGGCAACCAAATGATCGGTCAGCTTACTGCTGGTCTGGAAAGATGCAGCATCCGCGAGACTCGTTACCGTATCAAGAATCGCCTGAACCGCTTCTTTAACGGCGTCCTGCTCTTGTAACGATTCAATGATTGAAAAATGGATGTCAGATAATTGCTCTAAAATAGATGTCCGTCTTTCTGCATCCTGAACACCGTTGGCCAGTTCAACCAGCAGATTTGTCACACCAGAACAGGCACTACTGACAACAAGCTTGGTGTCCGGATTACTTTCGATGACGGCAGCACAACGACTCATTGCTTCGAAGTTTGCCACGCTTGTTCCGCCAAACTTGGCGACATTGAGTGCACTCACAGTATTTCTCCCACGACTTCCTAAAATAAAAAATGTTGTGTTGGGTAACCAACGTCCAATGTTCGAAGAGAGTATTTCTAGAGCAAAAATAGAGGCGATTCGATGAAAGTAGACCTCAGAAGCTCTTCACCAGTTAGCACTGATGACAGTTGATGGGATTCAGCCCATTCACCCGACAATCCAAATCCACAACGATGGACTGTCTCGGCACTACTCCCCCTGAATATTCTGTCTTGGAGTTGAGGCTCCACAAAATACCTGCCTGGGCAGTGCTCCTCTTCTGCTTGATAGCTTAGGTATTGAACGTTTTTGTCCTATCAATGTCAATGACAAATTGAATGAAACTGGTCATTTTTTACCCAAATACTCAGTCCACAGAAAAATACTCGACTAGACTTGTGTCGGATAGCTTTCCTGACGGATAAGCGTTAGCCTGAGCACTTGCCAGTAAGTGTCAATGAAAGGAGTCAGCTTGTGACTGTACAAAGTTTTTTTCCACCACAAAGAACACTCATGGGCCCTGGCCCGTCTGATATTCATCCCCGGGTTTTACAGGCCTTAAGCCGGCCGACAATCGGACACCTTGACCCGTTATTTATTCAAATGATGGATGAATTGAAGTCTCTCTTACAATATGCATTTCAGACCGAAAATGAATTTACGATTGCTATTTCAGCCCCCGGCAGTGCCGGAATGGAAGCCTGTTTCGTCAATTTACTGGAACCGGGAGATAAGGTTATCGTCTGTCGCAATGGCGTCTTTGGCGAACGGATGCGGGAGAATGTGGTGCGCTGTGGCGCCAACGCAGTCGTGGTAGACAACGCATGGGGAGAAAGTGTCTCTGTTGAAAAAGTCGAACAGGCAATTCAGGCACACCCGGATGCGAAAGTACTAGCATTTGTCCATGCAGAGACGTCAACCGGTGCGCTCAGTGACGCCAAAGCATTAGGTCATTTGGCAAAACGATACGGTTTGTTAACCATCGCCGATACCGTGACGGCGTTAGGTGGCGTGCCTTTAGCGGTAGATGAATGGCAATTAGACGCGGTTTACTCCGGCAGCCAGAAATGTCTTTCCTGTGTGCCCGGTCTCTCCCCCCTGACCTTTTCTCCGGCTGCCATTGAAGCCATCAAAGCCCGGAAAACGCCGGTCCAAAGCTGGTTTCTCGATCAAACCTTGGTCATGGGCTACTGGAGCGGGCAACAAAAACGCAGTTACCACCACACCGCCCCCGTCAATACCTTATATGCGCTTCATGAATCACTGGTCTTGTTGCAGGAAGAGTCTCTGACGGCCGCATGGCAACGCCACCAGCAGATGCATCAACAACTGAAACAAGGGCTGGAACAACTGGGGCTGACGTTTGTCGTGGCAGAATCAGAACGCCTTCCCCAATTAAATACGGTCCGCATTCCTGAAGGGATTGACGATGAGTGGGTCAGAGGATATTTACTGCGTCAGTATAATTTGGAAATCGGTGCAGGACTGGGACAGTTTGCCGGGAATGCATGGCGAATCGGGCTCATGGGATATAGCGCCCGATCCGAAAATATCGCACTTTGTCTGAAAGCATTGGAAGATGCGCTCACTCAGGGCCAAAAATAAAATCACCCGGGATCAGCAAACTCTGTGTTGTCAGATAATGTGAAAGGATACTGAGGAAATAAAAACTCAGCTTCGATACGTGATTGCTCCGCACGGTTCAGATCTCCGATATGCTGATATAACGCCATCAGTAACTGATAGTATGCCGGCCTTGGCTGCCGCTGGATCAACTCAAGCAGCCAAGGAACATAAGCACTCAACTGCTGCCGGTGTTGCTCTGTATTCTTTTGCTTCAGCAGATCAATCAGCTGCGCTTGTATCAATTGATCTTGCCAGACTAACGGCAGATACATTTGTGCCTGCCGTGAGATAGCTTGCCCCTGCTTGTATTGCTTGAGTAAGCTCTGTGCCCGGAGAAATGCACCACAGTAAAGCAGTGCTAAAAGAGGAACAATGATGCCAATTCCATTGAGTCCTCGCATCGTGACACGGTGAACAGACACACTACGATATTTTGCAACCCGTTGATCGACCCAAAACAAGAGAATAATTAATGTAATCCAGTGAATCGCCGACAGGCTGAACACCTCATCGACCTGACTCACCATGGCTATCGGAAACAGTAGCGAGAGTGTCGCAAGACGAGTTTTAGGTTTCGCACCATAGATGCGCCCCAGCACGAATAAAGCCGCCAAAGTAATGGCGAAAATGGGCAACAGCCCACCTTCGATCCCCCAATAAAGTACTTCATTATGCGGATGAGATAAGCCAGCCAAAGGGGATGGATAATTGGGATTCAATTGATGTTGGCGGGCACTATAAAGGACATATTCTTCTTCAAAGTGCCCGTAGCCATATCCCGTAAACGGTTTCTCGATAAACATATCGATGGTCTGAGACAGACTGTCCGATAAGGGAGATAACCGATTGATAGACTGAGCATTAAATGGTGTTGTGTAGAGCGCCTGAATCAGAATAAAGCCGAGCAACAGACCAAGCATCATAGAGACGCTCCACCCCCACAGTCTTTTCCGACTGGCAAACCGATACAGATAAGGAAAAATCATCACCATACCGATCAACGTCACTCCCCATCCCGTAACCGAGCGGAGTAGCACCAATAACGGCATACAGAGTAACGGCATGATATAGAGCAGGCTGGCTATGCTAAATTGGGCCTGATACTTTTTTAAATGCCGGGAAAGCAGATACCCGGAAGCCAAAAGACCGGTTGCAATATATGTTGCGAATGTATTGACCGTAGGAAAGACGCCCAATGGCACTCGGCTCGGTTCAACACATAACTGATAATAAGCCACTCCGCATTCAACCAATACCGACAGCACGATCAACCAGATGAGTCGATGTTTATGTTTATTACTGAAACGGAACTGCTGAAGCACTGCAAAGAGAAAAAATCCGCCCCATAAAGCGATCACTCGAGGCATGGCAAGCGAGACAGAGGCCCGGTCATAAAACAGCGGTAATGTCAGCAATAAACAGCAGACCAATAATCCTAACGTTAGTTTTGAATATCGGATTTTCCCGGCTCTGATCACTTGAAACAAACCGACTGAAATCGCCATACTGACCCAAAACCAAGTCATCATATTAAATATCGGTGTTAACCCAACACGAATATTCAGGCCACTCGGAACATGCAGAAAAATGAGGTATAGCATCCCGAGAACAAATAAAAAAGGCCGATTTAAAGGAAGTTTTACCGGGGGCGGCTCAAGCCGTGTTCCCCGTACGATCAATATCGCCATAGTCTCATTCATGTTGTGGGGGGAGACGATATAACCACGTTAAGACGCCGGTACACTTCGTCTCCCTACAGGAAGTATGATGGAGGTTATTCTAACATAGGTTTGAGAAAACGTGCGGTATGAGAACCGGTAACTTGGGACACTTCCTCCGGCGTACCCTGCGCAATGATTTCACCACCGCCCTGCCCGCCTTCAGGCCCCAGATCAACGATCCAGTCTGCCGTTTTGATCACATCTAAGTTATGTTCAATCACCACAACGGTATTGCCATGATCTCTCAAGCGATGAAGAACTGTCAGCAATTGCTGAATATCGTGGAAGTGCAGCCCGGTTGTCGGCTCATCTAGGATATACAACGTTTTCCCCGTATCTCGCTTAGAAAGCTCTCTGGCCAGCTTGACCCGTTGCGCTTCGCCGCCGGATAACGTGGTCGCAGCCTGACCTAAACGAATGTATGACAGTCCGACATCCATCAATGTCTGTAACTTTCTGGCAATCACGGGAACCGGGTCAAAGAAAGTTCTGGCGTCTTCCACTGTCATTTCAAGCACTTCATCAATGGTTTTGCCTTTATATTTCACTTCCAACGTCTCTCGGTTATAACGTTTTCCTTTACAGATATCACACGGTACATAAACATCGGGCAGGAAGTGCATTTCCACTTTAATGACCCCATCGCCCTGACACGCTTCACAACGTCCACCCCGGACATTAAAACTAAACCGTCCCGGTTTATAACCTCTGGAACGAGACTCTTGTGTTCCGGCAAATAACTCCCGAATCGGGGTAAAGATTCCGGTATACGTTGCCGGATTAGAGCGCGGTGTCCGGCCAATCGGGCTTTGGTCGATATCAATGACTTTATCAAGTTGATCAAGTCCTTTGATTTTTTTGTAAGGTGCCGGCTCTGTCACACTGGCACCATTGAGTTCAATATGGGCTATTTTATAGAAGGTGTCATTGATCAGGGTCGATTTGCCTGACCCCGAAACGCCGGTGACACAAGTAAACAATCCAACCGGGATCGTCAACGTTACATCTTTAAGGTTATTGCCGCTGGCACCAGAGACTTCGACCACCTTCTTCGCATCAAAAGGCGTTCTGTGTGCAGGAATAGCAATTGATTTTTCCCCGCTCAAATATTGACCGGTCAATGAATCTGGTGTCGCAATCACTTCCTCGACATTGCCTTGCGCGACAATGTGCCCGCCATGCACCCCGGCCCCGGGACCAATATCAACAATGTAGTCAGCCATCCGAATGGCATCTTCATCATGTTCGACAACAATCACGGTATTGCCCAAATCACGCAGGTGCGTCAATGTTTGTAGTAACCTTTCGTTATCCCGTTGATGTAATCCAATCGAAGGTTCATCCAGAACATACATCACCCCGACCAGCCCCGCTCCGATTTGGCTCGCTAAGCGAATTCGTTGCGCCTCTCCACCAGACAACGTTTCAGCGCTTCGGGAAAGATTAAGATAGTTCAGGCCGACATTGACCAGAAACTGGAGCCGGTCATTGATCTCTTTCATGACCTTTTCTGCAATTTGTGCTTTTTGCCCGGTCAGTTGCAACGATTCAAAGAAATCCAGCGCTTCGGCAATACTCAGTTCTACAACCTCTGGCAGCGTGGTCTCATTGACAAACACATGACGAGCTTCTTCCCGAAGCCGGGTTCCATGACAACTGGCACAGGGTTTGGTTGAGATAAATTTGACCAATTCTTCCCGGACAGAGTTCGATTCAGTCTCTCGATATCGCCTTTCCAGATTGCTTAAAATCCCCTCAAAAGGGTGAGATTTGATCCGGGTATCACCGCGATCATTAACATACTTAAACTCGATCGACTGTGTCCCCGAACCTTGCAGAATGACATTTTGAATTTTCTTCGGTAGCTTCTCGAAGGGTGTGGTCAAATCAAAATGATAATGCTCAGCAAGTGACGTCAGCATTTGAAAGTAGTAGAAATTCTTTTTGTCCCAGCCACGAATCGCTCCGTTTGCCAAACTGAGACTTTTATTCTGCACCACCCGGGATGGATCAAAATATTGTTGCACCCCTAGACCATCGCAGGAGTGACAAGCACCGGCTGGATTATTAAATGAGAAGAGTCGTGGCTCCAGTTCCTGCATACTATAACCACAGTGTGAACAGGCAAAATTAGAGGAGAATACAACTTCATCGCCAACCTCATCCATCGAAGCGACGACTGCAATGCCACCAGACAATTCTAATGCAGTTTCAAAAGACTCAGCCAAACGCTGCTGCAAATCGGATCGGACTTTAAAACGGTCAACAATCACTTCAATCGTATGCTTTTTATGCAGCTCTAATGTCGGCGGATCGGAGAGATCACTGATTTCACCATCGATTCGGGCGCGGATAAAGCCTTGGGCTGCCAGATTTGCCAGCGTTTTAACATGTTCACCTTTCCGTTCTTTGACAATCGGAGAAAGCAACATCATTCTTGTGCCTTCCGGCAACTCAAGCACTTTATCAACCATCTGGCTAATCGTCTGTGCAGCCAAAGGAGTATGATGCTCCGGACACCGGGGCTCTCCGACACGAGCATAAAGCAGGCGCAGATAATCATAGATTTCGGTGATCGTCCCGACAGTTGAACGCGGATTATGTGAGGTTGATTTCTGTTCAATGGAGATTGCCGGAGATAAACCTTCAATATGATCAACATCCGGTTTTTCCATTAAAGACAGAAATTGTCGGGCATAGGCCGACAGTGATTCAACATAGCGCCTTTGCCCCTCAGCATATAAGGTGTCAAAAGCGAGGGAAGACTTTCCTGAACCCGATAACCCGGTGACAACGATGAGTTTGTCACGCGGAAGTGTCAGACTGATATTTTTTAAATTGTGGGTACGAGCGCCCCGAACGTCAATACTATCCATCTTCTATGCTCTGGTAACATGTGGCAATAACTTAGTATTACATAGAGTCAGATATGAGCAAAGTGTTACTGTATAAAAAAACAGTGCACGGATAAAAGAAAGGGTTTAAGCAAAGGATGAGCGCAGAATGCGCTCATCCTGACGAGTCACCGCATCAAGCTGAAATCGCTTGTTCACCTTTCTGCGTTGAATGTTTATTGAGTTCAACTTTATCTGAATTCTTCTGATAAAGGTGTTCGAAGCAGTAGTTGGTGGCTTCAATATAACCTTCAACACTACCGCAATCGAAACGATGCCCTTTAAATTTATAGGCCAGCACGCATCCGGCTTTTGCCTGTTTCAATAAAGCATCAGTAATTTGGATTTCTCCGCCTTTACCGGGTTCAGTCTGTTCGATTAAGTCAAAAATGTCAGGCGTCAGAATATAGCGGCCAATAATAGCCAGATTACTTGGTGCCGTGCCCGCTTCTGGTTTTTCAACCATATCATCCACCCGGAACAGATCGTCTTTGATCATTTCACCGGCAATCACACCGTATTTATGGGTTTCATCTTCCGGGACTTCCTGCACAGCAACAATTGAGCAGCGGAATTGTTTAAATAACGCAACCATTTGGGCAAGCACACCATCTCCGTCACTCACGCACAAGTCATCAGCAAGGACAACGGCAAACGGTTCATCGCCAACAAGTTCGCGGCCGGTCAGAATGGCATGTCCCAACCCTTTCATTTCACGCTGGCGAATATAAGTAAAATTTGTGGTTTCGATAATTTTACGAATATCGACAAGCAATTTTTCTTTGTTGGTTCCTTTGATCTGGTGCTCCAATTCATAGTTCATATCAAAATGATCCATGATCGAGTGCTTTCCTCTCCCGGTCACAATACACATCCCGTTCATGCCAGCCTGAATCGCTTCATCAACACCATACTCAATCAAAGGTTTATTGACGACCGGCATCATTTCCTTCGGCATAGATTTTGTTGCGGGCAAAAAACGAGTTCCATAGCCAGCTGCTGGGAATAGACATTTTTTAATCATATTATCGTTACCTTGTTGTATTCAGGTTTTCCATCAACTTCATTCACTGTACCACGACTTACATTGCAAGGTGATTTGGGATTGAAAAGATACGGTCAAATCATACTACTGACTCATTTATGAGACTAGATTTTGTCTTGCCCATGTTGTGGCTTGAGTTCGATTTTTCACTGAAATTTTCTTAAAAATCTGATACAGATGTGACTTGACTGTGAACTCACTAATAAACAGGTTATCTGCGATTTGTGTATTCGTGGCACCTGTTTTAAGACAGCGTAGGATCTCCAACTCTCTGGAGGTCAGAGATATCGCAGCACTAATATTCTTATTGTTAAAAAGATGTCGGTAGTAATGAAGAAGCTGACCACAAATATGTCGCGGTAAATAGATTTGTCCTTCTCGGATCTCACGCAGCGCAGCAATGATCAGTTCAATCGGATCACTACGATAAAAGAGTCCCTTCAGATTACCTAACTGGAGCAGTTCTTCTGTTCTCGGGCGTTTCTCAACATTGATCACAACGGTTTCGAGGCATAAATCCAGTTCATTGTGCATATTCAAACGAGATAGCAAGACTTCTTTTTGTTGATAATCAAACAAGAGTATTTTGTGCCGATCAGCCTGATGAGACAGCATAAATTGCCGGGGTTGAATTTTCGGCAGTATCTGTCCTAGTGCAATTTCGATTTCATCGTAGAACGTTGCAGGTTCCTGATCATCCGGATAAAGGATATAAAGCATTCGGCTGTAATTTGGTCTTTTCATAGGTTTATCGATGTCTGATGGAATATCGAACAACATGCCAGAACGAAAAAAACTCTTCTAATTCAATCAATTGTTTATCGTATAACTTCTTATAGTATTGAAAATATGAAGTCTATCAGTTTTAAAAAAATCGAGTGGTATTGAAAAAAATGGTGTGATTTCCGAGACTTTTTGATGAATTGCGATCAGAATTCAGTAAGGGAGTTGAGACCTTTATCAAGCGTGGTATCCTATGCGCTGAATAGATACATCATGAGATGACGGAGCAAAGCATGGCAAGCCGTGGAGTAAACAAAGTTATATTAGTTGGGAACCTTGGAAGTGATCCTGAAGTTCGTTATATGCCAAGTGGCGGTGCAGTTGCGAACATCACTATTGCGACGTCGGAAACATGGCGCGATAAGACAACAGGTGAACAAAGAGAAAAAACCGAGTGGCATCGTGTTGCCCTGTTCGGAAAATTGGCAGAAGTTGCAGGAGAATACCTACGCAAAGGTTCTCAGGTATACATTGAAGGGCAGCTACAAACGCGCAAATGGCAAGATCAAAGTGGTCAGGAGCGTTATACAACCGAAGTCGTCGTTCAAGGGTTTAACGGTGTAATGCAAATGCTGGGTGGTCGTCAAGGCTCTGGTGGTCAGGCTCAGTCCGGAATGCAGTCTCAACAACAAAATAGTGGTTGGGGACAACCGCAACAGCCTCAGTCCCAAGCAGCTCATCAGCCTCAGCAACAATCGTCACCACAGCCACAGTACAATGAGCCACCTATGGATTTCGATGATGACATTCCGTTCTAACGAAAGACATATATTGCAATATTGAAAAAGAAAGGCCGCCTTGAGCGGCTTTTTTATTGACTTAAAAATCAATATGGATTCGAGAATATTGAAATAAAATCAAGTAAAACGACCTGATAGTGCGTATAAATATAACGCATTAAATTCAATAATTATTTTCATGTAAAAATGGACCATTGATAAGCCTGAACATTTTATCAAAATTCCTATTCAAATAATGAATCACATTATCACAGGCGATTCTCTGGCATTCAATAATCGATGTATCCGAATAAAATGCACTATGTGGGGTTATAATGACATTATCACGTTGAACCAATGGATGATCGTCTAGAACCGGTGATTCAGAGACTAAAACATCAAGACCAGCCCCTTTTATTAATTCTTTGTCTAGCGCTTCAACTAAATCATCCTCATTAATTAATGTCCCTCTTGACACATTAATAATATATGGGTTTTTGGACATTTTTTTAAATTTTTCCAGATCAAAAAAACCTATATTTTCATCCGTTTGTAACATATTAATACTAATATTGTCGGCATTCGATAACACTTCATCAATTGGCAATAATTTTACATTGCATTCATTCGCCAACGCCTCAGAAATAAAGGGATCATATGCAATCACCTTAATTCCGAAAGCTTGTGCTTTTTTCGCAACAGAGCGACCAATTTTTCCCAGACCAAAAATACCTAATGTTGAGCCATCTAATCGGATTAGATTATTCGTGGTTCCATAATCAAAAATACCTTTCCTATCTACATCATTTGTATAGTGTTTTAACTTTCTATTTAATGCCAGTAATAATGACATAACATGCTCTGATACCTCTTGAGTACAATATTCTTGGTTAACCGCAACACCTATACGTGAATGACTCGCTTGTTGAATATCAATAAAATTGAACCCCGTAGCCATTATGGAAATAATTTTCAGGTCATTCAGGCTTTGCACAATGTCCCGATTAATTTCTAAATAACCCGTTATCAATGCATCTGCATCTTTTAATATGTCAATTAACTCATTTTTATCTCCATTATATTCATAAACAATAACTTCTATATCATCTCCTAGCCTGCCTTTTAAATAATTAACAGCAAAACTGGTATCAAAATTAAGTGATGCTTTATAATCGGATATGACAATTTTCAAAACTAGCCCTCACCATTTCATAGTATTAATCGTTACTGATACAAACAACTATACGATCGTACAACCCCTTCATCAAGAAAAATAATTTTATTTAAATCGCCCTATTTAGGTGCCCCAAAATGGTTCAATGCACCAAATTAACCATACTTTAAATTATTATTAAAATAATCAAAAATATTATTGAACGATCGTATAATAGCGTAGTAGGCTTAATAAAACTTTATCACTTGATTAGTTATTGTTTAATTATAAATAGGGATATATTAAATGAGTAAGCCGTATATTTTAGTAGAATGGAATGACACAGAAACGGATGCAAAAGGATGGCTCTGTGCATATAACTTCGTCAATAATTATTGTGGCGGTGGCACGCGGATGCACCCCACGGTTACCGCAGAAGAAGTAGTGCGATTAGCGACGGCCATGGGTTACAAATACAAAGCTTGTGAATCTTTGACGACGGGCGGGTGTAAGGGCGGCATCGCTTATGACTATAAAGCGCCTGATGCAAAAGAAGTACTGAGACGATACCTTAAGGCAATGAGTCCATACATCAACAGTGGCGTGTCTATTGGTGGCGACCTCGGTGTAGATTATAACGATGTACTAGAAATTCTAGATGAAATTGGTATTGGACTTCCGCAAACACAAGCTATGCGTCGTGACCCATTACAACAGCAGCGCATCAAAGACCATGATGATGTTTGTTCTATGAAATACGATGGTTTCTTAATGTACGACATGATCACGGGTTATGGTAGTGCAGCAGCGCTAGACGAAGCATGGAAGCTAAAAGGTAAGGTGCCGGAAGGTAGTCGGGTTGTGTTACAAGGCTTTGGTTGTGCAGGTGCCAGCATGGCGAATTGTCTCGATAATTGGGGTTATAAAGTAGTTGGTATTGCGGATGCGAACTGCTTGGTGACTTGTGAAAATGGACTGAATGTCAAAGAACTCATTAAGACTCGTAAACCTAAAGGAGAGCTTAATCCGGATAGTTTTGAACCTTCATATCGTATTCACGATAACGTTGAATGGCTTGATATTGACTGCGACATTCTCGTTCCCGCTGCTTTGGAAGATGTGATCAATAAAGATAATGCACATAAAGTCAAAGCATCGTTGATTGTTGAGGCGGCAAATATCCCTGTCACGCCAGAGGCAGATAAGATTCTTGCTGAAAAGGGCGTAGATATATGTGTTGATTTCATTACCAATATGGGGGGAATCCGCATTTATGAAGTCGTCGTATTCGGTCTGGTGAAACCAGAACCAGAAGCAATTGCTGAAGACACCATGAGCATCATTAGACGTCAGACACGTAAAGTGTTTGAAAAAGCTCTGACGAGTGGCAAAACAACCCGAGAAGTCGCTAAAGAGTTATTTAGGCCGGAACCATCAACTTTCCCTGATATTCCAGTGGTTCGTTGAATCATGACCTGTAATACCATTTAAATTAGGCTTTCAATATTTCTTAACATGGATGATTGAGAATAATGATGAATAATAAGCTGTATAAATATTTTACGATTCTAGTCTTATCACTTGCAGGAGGGGCCATTTACACCCTCCCCTATCTGAAATATGTATTTTACGATACACAGATAGCAGTCATGAATATCAATAATATGCAATCGGGTTTTCTAATTACAATGTATGCTTTGGGCGGCATGTTAACTTATATTCCAGGCGGAATTCTGACCGACAGAATATCACCCAGAAAGGCCATTAGTTATTCACTGTTTGGAACTGCAATTCTAGGCGGAATTTACGCCTACACGATGTCATACAGCATGGCTTTGGTTATCTGGTTCTTGTTTGCGATTACAACTGCATTTGTCTTTTGGACATCACTATTAAAAGCGATAAGTATGGTTGGTGATAGTACTGAACAAGCCAGGCTATATGGTCTCTATTATGCAGGCAATGGCTTGGCTGGTGCGGCAATCAATGGATTAGCCTTGAAAGCGGCATCATTTGGTCTAGATCCAAAACAAAGCCTCTTTTACGCAGTCATTGTCATGTCAGGGTGTATTCTGTTGTCAGGAGTATTGGTGTTTGTCGTACTCAAGGATAAATCTGATGAAATGCATCAAACATCAAGCGACGACAAAATTAATTTTTCTCACGTAAAAGAATTATTAAAAGACCCAATGCTGTGGTGTTTTTCTATTATTGTTTTTACTGGTTATTCCATTTTCAGTAGTACGACTTACTTCAATCCATATCTTACAAATGTTGTTGGTATATCAGTAGAAGATTCAGGCGTATTCTCTATCATCAGAAGCTACTTATTCTACTTAATTGCTCCTTTCGGTGGGTACTTAGCTGACAAAGTATTTAACTCAACATCTAAACTTTTTGTTGTTTTATTTGCACTGCTCGCCGGTACATTCATTGGCGTCATGTTTTTACCTGCAACAATGAGTGCATTCTCGATTAGTATTTATACACTTCTCCCCGGCGCTTTTGGTCTTATGCTTTACGGTCTCGTTTTCTCTATTGTTCGTGAGGCAGGAATACCAATGAAAGTTGCCGGTACAGCGATTGGTATTGCTTCAATTATCGGTTATACGCCGGACCTGTTCCTTTCAACGATGTTTGGTCACTGGCTTGATACTTACGGTAATAGTGGCTACAGCATGATATTTAGCTTTTTGGGAGGAATGTCTTTGTTAGGATTAATCTTAGCTGGCGTTCTTATTAAAAGAAATCAACTCGTTGCAAAAAGCCTCGTTAGCGCATAATTTAAAAGTGAGTCAAGAAAGCCATCCATTCCATATAGGATGGCTTTCTTTTATGAGAAGACTCCCAGTTTATATGCATCTAACCATTTCATAAAAATCTTCATTGTATTTTCTGGTGGTAAACATTTTTGAGATAAACAAGTTCTGACCCAAACACCATCTAATAATGCGATGAGACTCTGAGATGCTAAAGATACATCCGTTATATCAAGACCTTCTTCCCGACTAATATCGAGTAGCAAACCATTTAATAACGTCTCAACTTTATCATTAACATATTCATATGTATTAGCCATATCTGAGGAGTTTCGGATTAAACTCCAAAAGACTAACCATGCCTTCATTAAATCAGGGTCTAAGTTATCTTCAGAGATATATGAGCGAAAGAAAATTGTGAGTTTTTCTGATGCGCTCCCTTCGTGAGAATCAAGGAGAGCATTTGTTTGCTCAAAAAATTCATTCGAAATCGTGTCGTAAGCATGAATAACAAGTGCATCGATAGAGCCAAAATGATGGTTGATCATTCCTTGTGATACATTGGCTTCACGTGTGATTTTGCGGACAGATAGTCCAGCATAACCATCTGACTTCAAGCAGCTCAACGTACTTTTGATCAGTGAACTTTTCCGTTCATCTGCTTCATAACGTTCAAATTTCTTTTGTTGCATATATTAGGTCTTATTCATTATATAAAAGAGAATTCTTTTGCAATTTCAAACCTAGCCACTGAATTGAGCATAATACTCTAAATAAGGTTGTAATGACCTAAACAACTACTCCATATTCGGAGCCAGCCATTTTTCGGCTTCTTCACGCCCCCAGCCTTTTCGTTGCGCATAACTCAGCAGTTGATCTTCCTGAATCCCTGCCACAGCGAAATACCGCGAATCAGGATGAGAGAAATACCAACCGGATACAGAGGCACCGGGCCACATTGCATAACTGGTTGTCAAAGACATCCCGATCTTTTCTTCGACTTGGAGCATGTCCCAGATGGTGGCTTTTTCCGTATGTTCCGGACAAGCAGGATAACCGGGAGCTGGCCTGATACCCTGATATTTTTCCCGAATGAGATCATCATTGGTCAAACGCTCATCCGCTGCATATCCCCAAATCTCTTTACGAACCCGTTCATGGAGATATTCGGCAAAGGCTTCTGCCAAACGGTCGGCAACGGCCTGAACCATGATGGCATTGTAATCATCCCCTTGCGCTTTATACGCATCAGCAAGTTCTCGTTCACCAATACCACCAGTCACCGCAAAAGCACCGATCCAGTCTTTTTTTCCACAACTCTTTGGTGCAATGTAGTCAGACAGACAATAGTTATACCCTTTTGGCTTTTGGGTTTGCTGTCGTAAGTGGTGTAACCGGTGCGTGACTTCCTGACGCGATTCATCCCGATAAACTTCAATATCATCCCCGACACTCGCTGCCGGGAACAATGCACAAATTCCCCGGGCTTTCATCAGGCCTTCACGCTCGACACGATCCAGAAATTCATTGGCATCTTTAAACAGACGGCGCGCTTCTTCACCGACCTCTTCATGATCCAGAATCGCCGGATATTTCCCCATCAGTGACCAAGTCATGAAAAAAGGTGTCCAGTCGATATATCGACGCAGTGTAGCAATATCAAAATCATCAAAGACATGAACCCCACTTTGCAGGGGAACGGGCGGGGTGTAATGATCCCAATCAATCGCAACACGGTTTGCTTGCGCTTCTTCTAATGTGATCGGGCGAGTCCGGGGCGTTTTTCGGGCATGTTGTTCCCGGGTCCGTTCATAATCAATATTCAGCTTCTCGACAAATGCCGGCCGTAATTCATCCGATAGCAGAGAGGTACAAACCCCCACAGCCCGGGAAGCATTGTTTACATAAACCACCGGCTGATGATAGTTTTGCTCGATTTTAACCGCAGTATGTGCCTTCGATGTGGTGGCACCGCCAATCAATAGCGGCAGCTCAAATCCCTGACGTTCCATCTCTTTGGCAACATGAACCATCTCATCTAAAGACGGGGTAATTAATCCTGATAAACCAACAATGTCAACCTGTTTTTCTTTGGCAACTTTGAGTATCTGCTCACAAGGAACCATCACCCCGAGATCGATGATTTCGTAGTTGTTACACTGCAGCACGACACCAACAATATTCTTGCCGATATCGTGCACGTCGCCCTTGACGGTTGCCAGTAATATTTTCCCATTGGTACTTCCGGCTTGTTTCTCCGCATTGATATAGGGTTCAAGATAAGCAACCGCCTGTTTCATCACCCGTGCCGATTTAACCACCTGAGGAAGAAACATTTTCCCTTCGCCAAACAAATCACCAACGACATTCATACCATCCATGAGTGGGCCTTCGATGACCTCTAATGGCTTTGATGCCTGTTGTCTTGCTTCTTCTGTATCTTCAGTAATGAACTCAGTAATCCCTTTGACTAATGCATGCTCAAGACGCTTAGAGACCGGCCATGTCCGCCACTCTAATGCCGATGCATCTTCCGCTTTGCCCACCGCATTTTCTCGATACGCTTCTGCAATTTCCAGTAAACGCTCCGTACTATCGTCTCTGCGGTTAAGGACGACATCTTCAACCGCATTCCGTAGCTTTTCAGGAACATTGTCATAGATCTCGAGCTGCCCGGCATTGACGATCCCCATATCCATCCCATTCTTAAAACAGTGATAAAGGAATACAGCATGAATGGCTTCCCGCACATAGTTATTGCCGCGGAATGAGAAAGAAACGTTGGATACGCCACCGGAAACCATCGCATAAGGTAGCTCTCTTTTGATATCCCCGACAGCGTTGATAAAATCAACCGCATAGTTGTTATGCTCGTCAATCCCGGTTGCCACCGCAAAAATATTGGGGTCAAAAATAATATCTTCCGGCGGGAAACCGACCTCATCAACCAGTATCCGGTAAGCCTTGGTACAAATTTCAATTTTCCGTTCACGGGTATCCGCTTGCCCGACTTCATCAAATGCCATGACCACAACGGCAGCACCATAACGACGAATCAATTTAGCCTGATGAACAAACTTCTCTTTTCCTTCTTTCAAGGAAATAGAGTTCACAATCCCTTTACCTTGAATACATTTTAGACCAGCTTCGATGACTTCCCATTTTGAGGAGTCAACCATAACCGGCACTTTGGAAATCTCAGGCTCTGAAGCACACAAATTTAAAAAACGGACCATACAGGCTTCGGCATCGAGCATGCCTTCATCCATATTGATATCAATAATCTGGGCACCATTCTCAACTTGCTGTCGCGCCACATCCAGAGCTTCATCGTACAGCTCTTCTTTAATCAGTCGTTTAAACCGGGCAGAGCCGGTTACATTAGTCCGCTCGCCCACATTGACAAACAAGGTTTCCTTCTCGATCAGGAGAGGCTCTAATCCCGACAGGCGACATGCGACAGGGATCTTCGGTAAAGCACGGGGTTGCACGCCATCTACCGCTAAAGCGATATGGCGGATATGCTCGGGGGTCGTTCCACAACAGCCGCCGACTATGTTAAGAAAACCAGCCCGGGCCCATTCACCGATATGTTCAGCCATTTCTTCAGGAGACAGATCATATTCACCGAAAGCATTGGGCAATCCAGCGTTGGGGTGAGCAGAGACATAAGATTCAGAAATACGAGACAGTTCTGCAACGTAAGGACGCAATTCGTCGGGACCGAGTGCACAATTCAACCCAAACGATAAGGGCTGCACATGGCGCAATGAGTTATAAAAAGCTTCAGTGGTCTGGCCGGACAGGGTTCGGCCTGAGGCATCGGTAATGGTCCCGGAGATCATAACAGGCAAAGTTATATTTAATTCATCAAACACGCTCTCAACGGCAAAAGCACAGGCTTTAGCATTTAACGTATCAAAGATCGTCTCCAGCATGATCAGATCAACACCGCCCTTAATCAAAGCGCGTGTCGATTCAGAATAAGCATTGACCAAGCCATCAAACGTCACATTACGAAAGCCCGGATCATTGACGTCAGGAGAAATAGAACATGTTCGATTGGTCGGGCCGAGTACACCGGCGACATAACGAGGGCGCTCCGGTGTTTTAGCGGTCCATTGATCGGCAACTTCTCTGGCAAGCTGAGCGGCCGCAAAATTTATCGCTTCACTGTATGACTGCATATCATAGTCAGCCATGGCGATCGCGGTTGCATTAAATGTATTGGTTTCAAGGATATCAGCACCCGCTTCAAGATAACTCGAATGAATTTCTTTAATTAAATCGGGTTGAGTCAATACCAGCAGATCGTTATTCCCTTTCACATCGCAGTGCCAATCAGCAAAACGTTCACCGCGATAATCCTCTTCTTGTAAGTTGTATCCCTGAATCATGGTGCCCATGCCACCATCGATCAATAAAATACGTTTTTGAAGCTGTTCTGCTATCTGATGCTTTATACGACTCACGCGACTGCCCTATCCCTTACTTTTTGTTCATCCTACCACACAATCACTAGAAATCTAGACGTCCATACGGTTATATAATAGAACATTTCATCCCGAAAAGAGATCACCGCATTACCAGAAAAAGTGATTGCTATTTGTCCGACATCAAAGGAAAATTTCAAACTCCGTTTTCAAGATGTGAAGAGAAAAACATGTCGGTCTACCATACACTATGCTTTCTTGCTGCTGCTGCAATGTTGATTGCTTTTTTAAACAGTAAAATAAGCAGGATGCAAACAACTATCGCCATTACTGCTGGCTCAATGCTGCTTTCTTTACTGATCTTAATTGCTGGTCAGAATAATTGGTTCCATTTGACGCAAATTGCGGCAACAACCATGAGTAGTATCAACTTTGAAAATTTTCTTCTCAAAGGAATTTTAGGCTTTCTCCTTTTTGCCGGAGGTCTTGGAATCAAGCTGCCGAACTTAAGAGACCAAAAATGGGAGATCACTGTACTTGCTCTTGGTGCCACACTTTTCTCGACTTTCTTTATCGGCTTCGCTTTATACGGTATTTGTCAATTGATTGGTATTCAGTTTGATCTAGTTTACTGTTTACTGTTCGGTGCTCTGATTTCTCCGACTGACCCTATCGCCGTACTCGCCATTGTCAAAAAACTCAATGCTCCGAAAAGAATATCAACTCAAATTGAAGGCGAATCCTTATTTAATGATGGCTTCGGCTTAGTCATTTTCGTGACTATCTTTACCATTGCTTTTGGTTCAGAGCCACCGACTATCATTAGTGTTTCCCAATTGTTTATGCAAGAAGCGATTGGGGGGATTGCCTATGGTTTTGTTCTGGGAATTATCTTTCATTATCTGATCAGCGCCACCGATGACCATTCGATGGAGTTGTTACTTACGATTGGTATTCCCACAGCCGGCTATGCATTCGCTGAGATCCTTCATGTCTCCGGCCCTCTAGCCATGGTTGTATCAGGTATTATGATCGGCAACTGGACACGCTTTATAGGCTTTTCCAAAGAAAGTGAAGAGCATTTGGATCATTTCTGGGAGCTGGTTGATGAGTTCCTTAACGGCGTGCTTTTCCTTTTAATCGGGATGTCGATGCTTCTGTTTGAATTCCACGAAGAAGACTGGATCATGATGGCGATTGCTATCCCATTGGTACTGTTAGCTCGTTATTTGAGTGTTTATGTATCCTATATCGGCTTCAAACGCTACCGTCAGTACAATCAGTGGTCTATCAGAATACTAACTTGGGGCGGGCTTCGTGGTGGATTAGCCTTAGCGATGGCACTCTCCATTCCATCCGGCGTCCTGATCATTCCAGAAAAGCTGATTGATGTGAAAGAAATTATTCTGGTCATGACTTACGCCGTTGTTGTGTTCTCAATTTTGGTTCAGGGCTCAACCATTACTCCAATGGTTGAAAAAGCCAAAAAGGCAGAACTCGATAAGGAAATAGAAGAAGCTGCTCAAGCTGAGGAAAATCAAGCTTAATCGATTAAAAAAGATGGTTCACAAACGTGAACCATCTTAAAAATGAAATAGAGATTTAAAGACAGCCATTACAGCAGATCATTCAGTGCAATGCCGATCCCGATACGCTGAGTATGGACATTGTAATCCACCAAACTTTCACCATAACCATTAAAGTATTGCATATAAAATCTTAGGTTATTCGCTTCTTTTAATATGGGATAACTCCAACTCAAACGTAATGCACCGCGATTATCTTTCTCCAAATTATCTCGTAAGAGTAGAGTAAACCGATGTTGACCGACACCATACAGAGAAACCAATTCAAAGTTACCCATATAATGCCGGATATCTGGATTATCATCTCCTGATGTATCCGTGGGAGAAGTCTTATCCCGCTCAGGAATCCGCCACCATGCTTTTAAGCTCAAAGCCAGCGGACCTCCATCATCAAATACCATCTGACCATACACTCGATTCCAACTTCTTGATAACGATCCTGATTGACCATTAGACTGATGATTAATCCCGAATAACCATAAAGAGTTGGTCAAATTACCAATCTTCCAGTCATTATCAAACTGCATAAAGAGTTCTGGCTCATGAACGATTTCACGAAATGGTGATGAACTACCCCGATTATAAACTTGCCACCAAGATTGATTGGTGTACGCAAAATAAAGGTCCCCCGTATCACCAATGAGGTGACTGGATATCGGCATTTTAAAACTAATCTGAAATTTAGCCTCATATTTATCCAGAGGCTGATGATTAAAGGTATCGACATCTGAAAAAGGGGCACTATTCGGATGTGGGTTATATGTGATAGGGAGTATGTAGTTTTCTTTATGTGGAATAATGACAAACTCTTTATTCTCTACGGATTTTTCTTCAGCTACCCTTTGCTCGATTAAAGACTCATCACTCACATTATCTTGCTCTTCTGCGGCTTGAAGGGCGTGACAATAACCACCAAGCCCTAAAGACATCAGAAATGAATATTTAAAACAGCCATACATTTTTGCCATGAATCATTATCTCTCCAGCCAAATCAACAAATAAACTAACATTATTTAACAATAAAACAATACCGTTAAGCTCAATTGCATTTGCAAGAAACTGAACAGATTCCAACGTGGCAGACCGCCTCTTTTAAAAACAAAACCACCCACTGAACGACCGTACCACCTGACCTGCCAATCACAATAATGATATATCTCACCGCCAGATACAAAAAAACCCCAGCATCGCTGCTGAGGTCTTAAACAAGTGGCGGAGCGGACGGGACTCGAACCCGCGATGGCCTCACGGCAGCGTGACAGACCGACTCTTTTAAAAACAAAACCACCCACTGAACGACCGTACCACCTGACCGGCCAATCACAATGATGATATATCTCACCGCCAGAAACGACAAAACCCCAGCATCGCTGCTGAGGTCTTAAACAAGTGGCCATTGCTAAACGGATAAACGGACGGGACTCGAACCCACGATGGCCTCACGGCAGCGTGGCAGACCGCCTCTTTTAAAACGAAAGCCAACCCACTGAACGACCGTGCCACCTGACCGGCCAATCACAATAATGATATATCTCACCGCCAGATACGAAAAAACCCCAGCATTACTGCTGAGGTCTTAAACAAGTGGCGGAGCGGACGGGACTCGAACCCGCGACCCCCGGCGTGACAGGCCGGTATTCTAACCAACTGAACTACCGCTCCACTGAGGTATTTTTCTCTAAATAAAGTCTTATAATCAACCGCTTTATTTAGGTTATCTTGGGAAGTGTGCAGCAGATTTTGAGCTGAGAAACGCAGCATACATCAGTATGTGAGTATCGCAGGCATCAAAAGATGCAAACAAAAACCAAGATAAACAAATAAAGCCTGGCGATGTCCTACTCTCACATGGGGAAACCCCACACTACCATCGGCGCTGTTTCGTTTCACGACTGAGTTCGGCATGGAATCAGGTGGGTCCAAAACGCTATGGTCGCCAAGCAAATTCTTCAATTCGGAAAGCCGTCTTTCTGTTCTCTACACAATCAATTTGTTCTTATTGAGCCACAAAACCCCTTCGGTGTTGTATGGTTAAGTCTCACGGGCAATTAGTACAGGTTAGCTCAACGCCTCACAGCGCTTACACACCCTGCCTATCAACGTTCTAGTCTCGAACAACCCTTCAGGACGCTTGAAGCGCCAGGGAGAACTCATCTCAAGGCTCGCTTCCCGCTTAGATGCTTTCAGCGGTTATCGATTCCGAACTTAGCTACCGGGCAATGCGATTGGCATCACAACCCGAACACCAGAGGTTCGTCCACTCCGGTCCTCTCGTACTAGGAGCAGCCCCTTTCAATTCTCCAACGCCCACGGCAGATAGGGACCGAACTGTCTCACGACGTTCTAAACCCAGCTCGCGTACCACTTTAAATGGCGAACAGCCATACCCTTGGGACCGACTTCAGCCCCAGGATGTGATGAGCCGACATCGAGGTGCCAAACACCGCCGTCGATATGAACTCTTGGGCGGTATCAGCCTGTTATCCCCGGAGTACCTTTTATCCGTTGAGCGATGGCCCTTCCATTCAGAACCACCGGATCACTATGACCTGCTTTCGCACCTGCTCGAGCCGTCACTCTCGCAGTTAAGCGGGCTTATGCCATTGCACTAACCTCACGATGTCCAACCGTGATTAGCCCACCTTCGTGCTCCTCCGTTACACTTTGGGAGGAGACCGCCCCAGTCAAACTACCCACCAGGCACTGTCCTCACCCCAGATAATGGGGCCAAGTTAGAACATCAAACATACAAGGGTGGTATTTCAAGGTCGGCTCCACAATCACTAGCGTGACTGCTTCAAAGCCTCCCACCTATCCTACACATGTAGGCTCAATGTTCAGTGCCAAGCTGTAGTAAAGGTTCACGGGGTCTTTCCGTCTAGCCGCGGGTACACTGCATCTTCACAGCGATTTCAATTTCACTGAGTCTCGGGTGGAGACAGCGTGGCCATCATTACGCCATTCGTGCAGGTCGGAACTTACCCGACAAGGAATTTCGCTACCTTAGGACCGTTATAGTTACGGCCGCCGTTTACCGGGGCTTCGATCAAGAGCTTCGCCTAAGCTAACCCCATCAATTAACCTTCCGGCACCGGGCAGGCGTCACACCGTATACGTCATCTTACGATTTTGCACAGTGCTGTGTTTTTAATAAACAGTTGCAGCCACCTGGTATCTGCGACTCTCATCAGCTCCATCCGCAAGGGACTTCACCAGCAAGAGCGTACCTTCTCCCGAAGTTACGGTACCATTTTGCCTAGTTCCTTCACCCGAGTTCTCTCAAGCGCCTTGGTATTCTCTACCCGACCACCTGTGTCGGTTTGGGGTACGATTTCTTGTGAACTGAAGCTTAGAGGCTTTTCCCGGAAGCATGGCATCAATGACTTCATCACCTTGGTGACTCGACATCGTGTCTCAGCCTATCGTAGAGCCGGATTTGCCTAACTCTACAGCCTACGCACTTGAACCTGGACGACCGTCGCCAGGCCCACCTAGCCTTCTCCGTCCCCCCATCGCATTCACAACAAGTACGGGAATATTAACCCGTTTCCCATCGACTACGCCTTTCGGCCTCGCCTTAGGGGTCGACTCACCCTGCCCCGATTAACGTTGGACAGGAACCCTTGGTCTTCCGGCGAGGGGGTTTTTCACCCCCTTTGTCGTTACTCATGTCAGCATTCGCACTTCTGATACCTCCAGCAGACTTTACAATCCACCTTCAACGGCTTACAGAACGCTCCCCTACCCAATATACAAAAGTACATTGCCGCAGCTTCGGTTTACAGCTTAGCCCCGTTACATCTTCCGCGCAGGCCGACTCGACTAGTGAGCTATTACGCTTTCTTTAAATGATGGCTGCTTCTAAGCCAACATCCTAGCTGTCTGAGCCTTCCCACATCGTTTCCCACTTAGCTGTAATTTGGGACCTTAGCTGGCGGTCTGGGTTGTTTCCCTCTCCACGACGGACGTTAGCACCCGCCGTGTGTCTCCCGGATAGTACTTACTGGTATTCGGAGTTTGCAAAGGGTTGGTAAGTCGGGATGACCCCCTAGCCTTAACAGTGCTCTACCCCCAGTAGTATTCGTCCGAGGCGCTACCTAAATAGCTTTCGGGGAGAACCAGCTATCTCCGAGTTTGATTGGCCTTTCACCCCTAGCCACAAGTCATCCGCTAATTTTTCAACATTAGTCGGTTCGGTCCTCCAGTTGATGTTACTCAACCTTCAACCTGCCCATGGCTAGATCACTCGGTTTCGGGTCTATATCCAGAGACTAAACGCGCAGTTAACACTCGCTTTCGCTACGGCTCCCCTAATCGGTTAACCTTGCCACTGAATATAAGTCGCTGACCCATTATACAAAAGGTACGCAGTCACCCCACAAAGGAGGCTCCTACTGCTTGTACGTACACGGTTTCAGGTTCTATTTCACTCCCCTCACAGGGGTTCTTTTCGCCTTTCCCTCACGGTACTGGTTCACTATCGGTCAGTCAGGAGTATTTAGCCTTGGAGGATGGTCCCCCCATCTTCAGACAGGATATCACGTGTCCCGCCTTACTCGTTTTCACTCTCATAACGCCTTCGGTTACGGGGCTATCACCCTCTATTGCGTGCCTTTCCAGACACTTCACCTAACGTTATCAAAGCTTAAGGGCTAGTCCGATTTCGCTCGCCGCTACTTTCGGAATCTCGGTTGATTTCTTTTCCTCGGGGTACTTAGATGTTTCAGTTCTCCCGGTTCGCCTCATTAACCTATGAATTCAGTTAATGATAACTGCTGCTGCAGTTGGGTTTCCCCATTCGGAAATCGCAGACTCAAGTGGCTCTTACTGCCTCATCTGCGCTTATCGCAAGTTAGTACGTCCTTCATCGCCTCTGACTGCCAAGGCATCCACCGTGTACGCTTAATTACTTAACCATACAACCCGAAGAAGTCTTTTTTGCTTGGTCTTTTTCCCTGAATACGGCGTTAGCATCGAAGGCTGCTTGGTTGCTATCAGACGATAGCGCCCTGCGACATCCTTCTTGCTGCCTTGTCTCAGGCAAAAATCCTCAGCGCAAAAACCTAAGGGTTGATATCATCAACTAATTAGGTGTCACACAATATTTTATACATGAGTGTGTGACTTGGTTTTGCCGGACTCAATTTGAATACACAGTTGCCTGTGTATTCCCAAGAACACTTGATTGTGTTGGTCTTTCTCTTTCGAGAAAGTATTGAGAACTTTTACAAATAATTATCTGTTTCCAAAGAAACAAACATTATTTTGTCAGCTTTCCAAATTGTTAAAGAGCAAAATGTACGCTTGAGCATTCAAGCCACACTTTCTAATGACTTTCAGCGCCACAACATCGCACCACATCGGTTAAACCGCTGGTCTGAGTTTGCTGAGCCAAAAATAGTTAGAAAGTGGTGGGCGATACCGGGTTCGAACCAGTGACCCCCTGCTTGTAAGGCAGGTGCTCTCCCAACTGAGCTAATCGCCCACTTTCAGGCGTCCCTCAAAAGAGGAAAATGGTGGGTCGTACAGGATTCGAACCTGTGACCAATTGGTTAAAAGCCAACTGCTCTACCAGCTGAGCTAACGACCCGGACTTCTCAAAAGAAGTGGTATCCCGTAGGGGAGTCGAACCCCTGTTACCGCCGTGAAAGGGCGGTGTCCTAGGCCTCTAGACGAACGGGACATTGTCTTGCTTAATGACCTTTCATCCGAAAAATCACATCGCAACGCGCTCTGTTATAAACCAAATCAATCTGTGTGGACACTCATCCAAAATATCTTTACGTAAGGAGGTGATCCAGCGCCAGGTTCCCCTAGCGCTACCTTGTTACGACTTCACCCCAGTCATGAACCACAAAGTGGCAAGCGTCCTCCCGAAGGTTAAACTACCTGCTTCTTTTGCAGCCCACTCCCATGGTGTGACGGGCGGTGTGTACAAGGCCCGGGAACGTATTCACCGTAGCATTCTGATCTACGATTACTAGCGATTCCGACTTCATGGAGTCGAGTTGCAGACTCCAATCCGGACTACGACATACTTTTTGGGATTCGCACACTCTCGCAAGTTAGCCGCCCTCTGTATATGCCATTGTAGCACGTGTGTAGCCCTACTCGTAAGGGCCATGATGACTTGACGTCGTCCCCACCTTCCTCCGGTTTATCACCGGCAGTCTCCCTGAAGTTCCCACCCGAAGTGCTGGCAATCAAGGATAAGGGTTGCGCTCGTTGCGGGACTTAACCCAACATTTCACAACACGAGCTGACGACAGCCATGCAGCACCTGTCTCAGAGCTCCCGAAGGCACACCAGAATCTCTTCCGGCTTCTCTGGATGTCAAGAGTAGGTAAGGTTCTTCGCGTTGCATCGAATTAAACCACATGCTCCACCGCTTGTGCGGGCCCCCGTCAATTCATTTGAGTTTTAATCTTGCGACCGTACTCCCCAGGCGGTCTACTTAACGCGTTAGCTCCGAAAGCCACGACTCTAGGTCACAACCTCCAAGTAGACATCGTTTACGGCGTGGACTACCAGGGTATCTAATCCTGTTTGCTCCCCACGCTTTCGCATCTGAGTGTCAGTATCTGTCCAGGGGGCCGCCTTCGCCACCGGTATTCCTTCAGATCTCTACGCATTTCACCGCTACACCTGAAATTCTACCCCCCTCTACAGTACTCTAGCCTGCCAGTTTCAAATGCAACTCCGGGGTTAAGCCCCGGGCTTTCACATCTGACTTAACAGACCACCTGCATGCGCTTTACGCCCAGTAATTCCGATTAACGCTCGCACCCTCCGTATTACCGCGGCTGCTGGCACGGAGTTAGCCGGTGCTTCTTCTGCAGCTAACGTCAAAATGCAGCTCTGTTAAAACTACATCCTTCCTCACTGCTGAAAGTACTTTACAACCCGAAGGCCTTCTTCATACACGCGGCATGGCTGCATCAGGCTTGCGCCCATTGTGCAATATTCCCCACTGCTGCCTCCCGTAGGAGTCTGGACCGTGTCTCAGTTCCAGTGTGGCTGATCATCCTCTCAGACCAGCTAGGGATCGTCGCCTTGGTGAGCCATTACCCCACCAACTAGCTAATCCCACCTGGGCATATCCTGACGCGAGAGGCCCGAAGGTCCCCCTCTTTGGTCCGTAGACATCATGCGGTATTAGCCATCGTTTCCAATGGTTATCCCCCACATCAGGGCAATTTCCCAGGCTTTACTCACCCGTCCGCCGCTCGACGACGAGAAAGCAAGCTTTCTCTCGTTTCCGCTCGACTTGCATGTGTTAGGCCTGCCGCCAGCGTTCAATCTGAGCCATGATCAAACTCTTCAATTAAAGTTTTGGTGACACGATGTGTCGGCTCAATGAATACTGCTTTTTGTCTCTGCTTTAAAAGCAGAAGCAAAAAGTGACATTACATAAGTAATGTTGAATTGACTGTGCTCTTATTGAATGACAGTTGCCTGTATCCAACTTGATTTGGTCACTCGATTCATTGATAAAATCTTTTTGGATATTTATCGACGAGTGCCCACACAGATTGATTGGTCTATATTGTTAAAGAGCTTTGCTTTCAGTGCTTTAGCACTTAGGCAGGACGCGTATAATACGCTTCCCACGTTGAAAGTCAACATAAAACTTTCATCTTTCAAAAGCTTTATGGTGACCTGCTTCTTGACGAAGCAAGTAACGCAAATTAAAGCCTGGCGATGTCCTACTCTCACATGGGGAGACCCCACACTACCATCGGCGCTGTTTCGTTTCACGACTGAGTTCGGCATGGAATCAGGTGGGTCCAAAACGCTATGGTCGCCAAGCAAATTCTTCAATTCGGAAAGCCGTCTTTCTGTTCTCTACACAATCAATCGTTCTTAATGAGCCACAAAACCCCTTCGGTGTTGTATGGTTAAGTCTCACGGGCAATTAGTACAGGTTAGCTCAACGCCTCACAGCGCTTACACACCCTGCCTATCAACGTTCTAGTCTCGAACAACCCTTCAGGACGCTTGAAGCGCCAGGGAGAACTCATCTCAAGGCTCGCTTCCCGCTTAGATGCTTTCAGCGGTTATCGATTCCGAACTTAGCTACCGGGCAATGCGATTGGCATCACAACCCGAACACCAGAGGTTCGTCCACTCCGGTCCTCTCGTACTAGGAGCAGCCCCTTTCAATTCTCCAACGCCCACGGCAGATAGGGACCGAACTGTCTCACGACGTTCTAAACCCAGCTCGCGTACCACTTTAAATGGCGAACAGCCATACCCTTGGGACCGACTTCAGCCCCAGGATGTGATGAGCCGACATCGAGGTGCCAAACACCGCCGTCGATATGAACTCTTGGGCGGTATCAGCCTGTTATCCCCGGAGTACCTTTTATCCGTTGAGCGATGGCCCTTCCATTCAGAACCACCGGATCACTATGACCTGCTTTCGCACCTGCTCGAGCCGTCACTCTCGCAGTTAAGCGGGCTTATGCCATTGCACTAACCTCACGATGTCCAACCGTGATTAGCCCACCTTCGTGCTCCTCCGTTACACTTTGGGAGGAGACCGCCCCAGTCAAACTACCCACCAGGCACTGTCCTCACCCCAGATAATGGGGCCAAGTTAGAACATCAAACATACAAGGGTGGTATTTCAAGGTCGGCTCCACAATCACTAGCGTGACTGCTTCAAAGCCTCCCACCTATCCTACACATGTAGGCTCAATGTTCAGTGCCAAGCTGTAGTAAAGGTTCACGGGGTCTTTCCGTCTAGCCGCGGGTACACTGCATCTTCACAGCGATTTCAATTTCACTGAGTCTCGGGTGGAGACAGCGTGGCCATCATTACGCCATTCGTGCAGGTCGGAACTTACCCGACAAGGAATTTCGCTACCTTAGGACCGTTATAGTTACGGCCGCCGTTTACCGGGGCTTCGATCAAGAGCTTCGCCTAAGCTAACCCCATCAATTAACCTTCCGGCACCGGGCAGGCGTCACACCGTATACGTCATCTTACGATTTTGCACAGTGCTGTGTTTTTAATAAACAGTTGCAGCCACCTGGTATCTGCGACTCTCATCAGCTCCATCCGCAAGGGACTTCACCAGCAAGAGCGTACCTTCTCCCGAAGTTACGGTACCATTTTGCCTAGTTCCTTCACCCGAGTTCTCTCAAGCGCCTTGGTATTCTCTACCCGACCACCTGTGTCGGTTTGGGGTACGATTTCTTGTGAACTGAAGCTTAGAGGCTTTTCCCGGAAGCATGGCATCAATGACTTCATCACCTTGGTGACTCGACATCGTGTCTCAGCCTATCGTAGAGCCGGATTTGCCTAACTCTACAGCCTACGCACTTGAACCTGGACGACCGTCGCCAGGCCCACCTAGCCTTCTCCGTCCCCCCATCGCATTCACAACAAGTACGGGAATATTAACCCGTTTCCCATCGACTACGCCTTTCGGCCTCGCCTTAGGGGTCGACTCACCCTGCCCCGATTAACGTTGGACAGGAACCCTTGGTCTTCCGGCGAGGGGGTTTTTCACCCCCTTTGTCGTTACTCATGTCAGCATTCGCACTTCTGATACCTCCAGCAGACTTTACAATCCACCTTCAACGGCTTACAGAACGCTCCCCTACCCAATATACAAAAGTACATTGCCGCAGCTTCGGTTTACAGCTTAGCCCCGTTACATCTTCCGCGCAGGCCGACTCGACTAGTGAGCTATTACGCTTTCTTTAAATGATGGCTGCTTCTAAGCCAACATCCTAGCTGTCTGAGCCTTCCCACATCGTTTCCCACTTAGCTGTAATTTGGGACCTTAGCTGGCGGTCTGGGTTGTTTCCCTCTCCACGACGGACGTTAGCACCCGCCGTGTGTCTCCCGGATAGTACTTACTGGTATTCGGAGTTTGCAAAGGGTTGGTAAGTCGGGATGACCCCCTAGCCTTAACAGTGCTCTACCCCCAGTAGTATTCGTCCGAGGCGCTACCTAAATAGCTTTCGGGGAGAACCAGCTATCTCCGAGTTTGATTGGCCTTTCACCCCTAGCCACAAGTCATCCGCTAATTTTTCAACATTAGTCGGTTCGGTCCTCCAGTTGATGTTACTCAACCTTCAACCTGCCCATGGCTAGATCACTCGGTTTCGGGTCTATATCCAGAGACTAAACGCGCAGTTAACACTCGCTTTCGCTACGGCTCCCCTAATCGGTTAACCTTGCCACTGAATATAAGTCGCTGACCCATTATACAAAAGGTACGCAGTCACCCCACAAAGGAGGCTCCTACTGCTTGTACGTACACGGTTTCAGGTTCTATTTCACTCCCCTCACAGGGGTTCTTTTCGCCTTTCCCTCACGGTACTGGTTCACTATCGGTCAGTCAGGAGTATTTAGCCTTGGAGGATGGTCCCCCCATCTTCAGACAGGATATCACGTGTCCCGCCTTACTCGTTTTCACTCTCATAACGCCTTCGGTTACGGGGCTATCACCCTCTATTGCGTGCCTTTCCAGACACTTCACCTAACGTTATCAAAGCTTAAGGGCTAGTCCGATTTCGCTCGCCGCTACTTTCGGAATCTCGGTTGATTTCTTTTCCTCGGGGTACTTAGATGTTTCAGTTCTCCCGGTTCGCCTCATTAACCTATGAATTCAGTTAATGATAACTGCTGCTGCAGTTGGGTTTCCCCATTCGGAAATCGCAGACTCAAGTGGCTCTTACTGCCTCATCTGCGCTTATCGCAAGTTAGTACGTCCTTCATCGCCTCTGACTGCCAAGGCATCCACCGTGTACGCTTAATTACTTAACCATACAACCCGAAGAAGTCTTTTTTGCTTGGTCTTTTTCCCTGAATACGGCGTTAGCATCGAAGGCTGCTTGGTTGCTATCAGACGATAGCGCCCTGCGACATCCTTCTTGCTGCCTTGTCTCAGGCAAAAATCCTCAGCGCAAAAACCTAAGGGTTGATATCATCAACTAATTAGGTGTCACACAATATTTTATACATGAGTGTGTGACTTGGTTTTGCCGGACTCAATTTGAACACACAGTTGCCTGTGTATTCCCAAGAACACTTGATTGTGTTGGTCTTTCTCTTTCGAGAAAGTATTGAGAACTTTTACAAATAATCATCTGTTTCCAAAGAAACAAACATTATTTTGTCAGCTTTCCAAATTGTTAAAGAGCAATGATTTTGTATCGACAAAACCATGTTTAAAGATTCTTCATTAAAAACCCTTAAAGATGGTGGAGCTATGCGGGATCGAACCGCAGACCTCCTGCGTGCAAGGCAGGCGCTCTCCCAGCTGAGCTATAGCCCCATCTTGAGATATTTCTTCAAATCTTTTTATTCAAGGCAGATTGTGAGGCCGCATATATCAATATGCAACGAACAATCTAACGCAGAAGAAAATGATTTTGGTGGGTCTGAGTGGACTTGAACCACCGACCTCTCGCTTATCAGGCGAACGCTCTAACCACCTGAGCTACAGACCCATCTCTTGCTGTGTGCTTTCCCTGACTTCTGCGTCAGACTGCTTATCCTCGGTCAGTTATTTACTGATGTAAACGCCTTCCCTCGTCAATTGCCTTCCTTGAACTCAGAAAAACCACGGTGCAATTTCTCTTTGCTTATAAACCAAATCAATCTGTGTGGACACTCATCCAAAATATCTTTACGTAAGGAGGTGATCCAGCGCCAGGTTCCCCTAGCGCTACCTTGTTACGACTTCACCCCAGTCATGAACCACAAAGTGGCAAGCGTCCTCCCGAAGGTTAAACTACCTGCTTCTTTTGCAGCCCACTCCCATGGTGTGACGGGCGGTGTGTACAAGGCCCGGGAACGTATTCACCGTAGCATTCTGATCTACGATTACTAGCGATTCCGACTTCATGGAGTCGAGTTGCAGACTCCAATCCGGACTACGACATACTTTTTGGGATTCGCACACTCTCGCAAGTTAGCCGCCCTCTGTATATGCCATTGTAGCACGTGTGTAGCCCTACTCGTAAGGGCCATGATGACTTGACGTCGTCCCCACCTTCCTCCGGTTTATCACCGGCAGTCTCCCTGAAGTTCCCACCCGAAGTGCTGGCAATCAAGGATAAGGGTTGCGCTCGTTGCGGGACTTAACCCAACATTTCACAACACGAGCTGACGACAGCCATGCAGCACCTGTCTCAGAGCTCCCGAAGGCACACCAGAATCTCTTCCGGCTTCTCTGGATGTCAAGAGTAGGTAAGGTTCTTCGCGTTGCATCGAATTAAACCACATGCTCCACCGCTTGTGCGGGCCCCCGTCAATTCATTTGAGTTTTAATCTTGCGACCGTACTCCCCAGGCGGTCTACTTAACGCGTTAGCTCCGAAAGCCACGACTCTAGGTCACAACCTCCAAGTAGACATCGTTTACGGCGTGGACTACCAGGGTATCTAATCCTGTTTGCTCCCCACGCTTTCGCATCTGAGTGTCAGTATCTGTCCAGGGGGCCGCCTTCGCCACCGGTATTCCTTCAGATCTCTACGCATTTCACCGCTACACCTGAAATTCTACCCCCCTCTACAGTACTCTAGCCTGCCAGTTTCAAATGCAACTCCGGGGTTAAGCCCCGGGCTTTCACATCTGACTTAACAGACCACCTGCATGCGCTTTACGCCCAGTAATTCCGATTAACGCTCGCACCCTCCGTATTACCGCGGCTGCTGGCACGGAGTTAGCCGGTGCTTCTTCTGCAGCTAACGTCAAAATGCAGCTCTGTTAAAACTACATCCTTCCTCACTGCTGAAAGTACTTTACAACCCGAAGGCCTTCTTCATACACGCGGCATGGCTGCATCAGGCTTGCGCCCATTGTGCAATATTCCCCACTGCTGCCTCCCGTAGGAGTCTGGACCGTGTCTCAGTTCCAGTGTGGCTGATCATCCTCTCAGACCAGCTAGGGATCGTCGCCTTGGTGAGCCATTACCTCACCAACTAGCTAATCCCACCTGGGCATATCCTGACGCGAGAGGCCCGAAGGTCCCCCTCTTTGGTCCGTAGACATCATGCGGTATTAGCCATCGTTTCCAATGGTTATCCCCCACATCAGGGCAATTTCCCAGGCTTTACTCACCCGTCCGCCGCTCGACGACGAGAAAGCAAGCTTTCTCTCGTTTCCGCTCGACTTGCATGTGTTAGGCCTGCCGCCAGCGTTCAATCTGAGCCATGATCAAACTCTTCAATTAAAGTTTTGGTGACACCAAAGTGTCGGCTCAATGAATACTGCTTTTTGTCTCTGCTTTAAAAGCAGAAGCAAAAAGTGACATTACATAAGTAATGTTGAATTGACTGTGCTCTTGTTGAATGACAGTTGCCTGTATCCAACTTGATTTGGTCACTCGATTCATTGATAAAATCTTTTTGGATATTTATCGACGAGTGCCCACACAGATTGATTGGTCTATATTGTTAAAGAGCTTTCTTCACAACGTTCTCCGTTTGAAGAGGCGGTCATTCTAGCGAGATAAATCTTGGTGTCAAACACTTTTTTCAGATTTTACCAGCAATTTTGATAACCTTGTTAACTTGGCTCAAATTCCGTAGAAGCCTTGCCTGTCAACGAGTGCGCATTATAGAGATCCCGTTCACATCCGCAAGTCTTTTTTTGCAAAAAATGTAAAAATAACTGCTAATCGATGAATAATCCTTCAATGGCTTATTTATACCTATTTACTCAAAGATAAATCACAACTTATCCACAGATTTATCCTTTTTGACTTGGGTGAGAGACAAAAAAAGCTGCAAATCGCAGCTTTTTGGATTGAGTGAGGATTAAATGCCAGAACCATCGGCTTCACCATCATCTTCATGAAGACCGCATTCTCTTTTTAAACCAAAGAAACGCGTTTCTTCTTCTGCCATCCCCGGTTCCCATTTTCGGGTTGTGTGTACATCACCGACGGAGAGATACCCCTCATCCCATAATGGGTGGTAAGGCAAGTCATACTCTTTTAGATAGTAGTGGACCTCTTTATTCGTCCAGTCGATAACCGGCAAGAACTTAAATACACCATTTTGGACTGCCAATACCGGCAGATTAGCACGAGATTTTGACTGCTCGCGACGTAATCCGGAGAACCAAGTCCCTACTTCCAATTCTCGAAGCGCTCTTCTCATCGGCTCCACTTTGTTGAGGCGGTTATACTGTTCAATACCTTCAACATCCTGCTCCCATAATTTCCCGTACCGCGCTTCCTGCCAGGCAGGTGTATGTTCGGCGCGATATATCTTCAGGTTCAGGTTCAACTTTTCCGTCAGCAGGTCAATAAACTGATACGTTTCGGGAAACATGTATCCCGTATCGGTGAGAATGACCGGAACATCATGTTTGACTTGAGAAACCATATGTAACATCAATGCAGCTTGAATCCCAAAACTAGAAGAGACTGCAAATGTTCCTTGTAAGTTCTCAAACGCCCAGATGATTCGTTCTTGCGCCGACAAACTTTCCAGATAGCCATTCAATTCAGCCAAGTGAAGCGATTGCTCCACTTTGGTCATATTGAGTAACTCAGAAAGCTGTGGCCGATATAGCACACTATCAGGCATAGAAATCCCTCTTTGAAACCACGACTTCTTCAATGATTCCACTACGAATCACAAAGTCACCGAAGTATTCACCTTCATGGCGTTCTTTCGACCAGCGAGCGACCAGCTGGTCGATCTCTGCTAATATTTGTTGCTCCGTAATATTTTCTTTGTACATTTTCGGGATACGAGTCCCGGCTCGGTTTCCACCGAGGTGCAAGTTATAGCGTCCGGGAGCTTTACCAACCAGCCCGATTTCAGCAAGCATGGCGCGACCGCATCCGTTCGGGCACCCCGTCACCCGGAGAATGATATTTTCATCTTTGCCTAACTGATGTTTTTCCAGAATGCCTTCAACGTCTGTCACAAATGCAGGTAAGAATCGCTCAGCTTCCGCCATTGCGAGCGGACATGTTGGAAATGATACGCACGCCATTGAGTTTTTACGTTGCTCACTGACTCCATCATCCATCAGACCATGAGCTCTGGCGATTAATTCAATCTGCTCTTTTTGTTCGGCGGTTACACCTGCAATAATCAGATTTTGATTGGCCGTCATACGAAAATCACCTTGGTGAATTTTGGCAATTTCAGCAACACCAGTTTTTAATGGCTTACCCGGATAATCCAGTAACCGACCATTCTCAATGAAGAGGGTCAGGTGGAATTTACCATCTATCCCTTCAACCCATCCGATCCGATCACCACGGCTGGTGAATTCATAAGGTCGGCTGTCAGCAAAATTGACTCCGGCCCGTTTTTCAACTTCGGACTTAAAGACATCAATGCCGACACGGTCGAGAGTGTACTTGGTCTTCGCGTTCTTCCGGTTAGAACGGTTTCCCCAATCTCTCTGCGTCGAAACGACAGCGGCGGCGACATCCAGTGTATTTTCCAGCGGAATGAAGCCAAAATCATCAGCACGACGAGGATAAGTTGATGTATCCCCATGCGTCATCGCTAGACCACCACCCACCAGCACATTGAATCCAATCAACTTGCCAGCTTCCGCGATCGCCACAAAATTTAAATCATTGGCGTGTACATCGATATCATTGTGCGGTGGAATCACTACGGTTGTTTTAAACTTCCGAGGTAAGTAGTTGCTGCCCAGAATCGGTTCTTCATCTGTCGTTTCCAGCTTTTCACCATCGAGCCAGATTTCGGCATAAGCGCGAGTTTTCGGCAACAAATGTTCACTGATCTTCTTCGCCCACTCATAAGCTTCCTGGTGAAGCTCAGATTCAACCGGATTCGACGTACACAATACATTGCGGTTTACATCACCGGCTGTGGCAATCGAATCGATCCCGATTTGATTGAGCGTCTGATGCATCAGCTTGATTTTAGGTTTGAGCACCCCATGAAACTGGAAGGTTTGCCGAGTCGTCAAACGAATACTGCCATACAGGGTGTGTTCGGTAGCAAATTTATCGATAGCGAGCCATTGTTGCGGCTGAATAATCCCTCCGGGCATCCGGGCACGCAACATGACATTATGTAATGGTTCCAGCTTCTGCTTGGTCCGCTCAGCCCGAATATCACGATCATCTTGCTGATACATTCCGTGAAAACGAATCAACTGGAAGTTATCCGCCGTAAACCCGCCAGTTAATGGATCCTGAAGATCTTGTGTGATCGTCCCGCGTAAAAAGTTACTTTCTCTTTTCAAGCGCTCGTTATCAGACAATGGCCCCAGATCTTGTCCTAAGACTTCTTGGTTTTTGGTTTCTTGATTCGTACTCATTAGTAGACATCCCTTTGATAACGCTTCGCTTTACGCAATTCATTAATATATTCTTCGGCTTGTTCACGCGCCAAACCACCTTGTTGTTCAGCAATGGTAATGAAGGCTTCGTGTACATCTTTTGCCATATGGGTAGCATCACCACAGACGTAAAGATAAGCGCCATTTTGTAGCCAATCCCAAAGTTGTTCGGCTTTTTCCAGAATACGATGTTGAACATAGACTTTTTCTGCCTGATCACGGCTAAAAGCAACATCCATCTGAGTCAAAGCACCCGATTTCAAATATTTCTGCCATTCGACCTGATAGAGAAAGTCCTGCGTAAACGTCCGGTCACCAAAGAACAACCAATTCTGGCCTGAAGCTCCCCGGTTATCTCTTTCCTGAATAAAACTTCTGAATGGCGCAATCCCCGTTCCCGGACCAATCATAATGATCGCCGTATTATCATCCTGAGGAAGTTTGAAGTTATTATTATGTTCAATGAAAACTTTGACGTTTTCGCCTTCTTCAAGACGATGCGTCAAAAATCCGGAGGCTCCGCCCTGACGCGCTTCACCCTCTTGATCATATTCAACCACACCAACCGTCAGATGAACTTCGTCATCGACTTCAGTCTGACTCGATGCAATCGAATAAAGACGCGGGGTCAAACGACGTAATAATCCCACCAGCTCATCTGCTGATAGCTTCACCGCAGCTTGTTTTAATATGTCGATAATTTGGGTTTGTGCGGAATACTCACGTAATTTCTCTTTGTCTGCGACCAGTTCTTTTAAGAATATCGATTCAGAGATCTCTGCCACGCGAGTAATAAACTGAGGATTGGACGATGTGATTTCAAACTGATGAATTAACGCACTGTGAATGGAAATACTTTCACCATCGACTTCAACACTCTCCACACCGGAAAGTCCGACACAGCTCAGAATCTGGCTAGATAACGCCGCATCATTTTCATACCAAACCCCGAGAGCATCGCCCGGTTGATAAGTAATCCCGGAACCTTCGAGATCAATCTCAATATGACGAACATCTTTGCCTGAATCACGTCCGGTAATTTTCTGATTGGTCAGCAGCGTAGCGGTATATGGTTTCAACTTCGTATATTCGGCGGAAGCACTACTCGCAGATTGAATCGGTAACTGCACGACCTCTGCCTGCCCTTCCGACATTGAATCTTTGAGAATATCCAATGCTTTCTGACGCCATTCAGCCGCTGGCGCATCGTAGTCCACATCGCAGTCCAATCGTGCCAAAAACGGTTTAGCCCCTAATTTGGAGAGAAACGCATCGAAGTCTTTACCCGTCTGACAGAAAAACTCATAACTAGAGTCCCCCAGAGCAATAACACCATATTGAAGATTCGGCAGTTTCGGTGCTTTTTTCGACTGCAAAAATTCATGTAGCTCAAGAGCATTATCCGGAGCTTCTCCCTCGCCATTGGTCGAAGCCACGATCACCACATAGGTTTCTTTGGCGAGATCTTTCCCTTTATAGTCACTGGCATCAAAAATCTGTACCGGGAGTCCCTGCGCTTGAGCTTCATGCTCCAACGCTTCTGCAACACCCTTGGCATTCCCCGTCTGAGAAGCATAAATGATGGTAAGTTTATCGGCAGGTTTTGCAGCCGCGAGCGGTGATAAAGCAGCCGCACCAGAAGGATTTCCCGCCTGAGACTGACTCAATCCCCAGAAATATCCGCTCACCCAGGCTAATTGCTGTGGTGACAACTGTGAAACTGTCTGTTGCAACTGACCGAGCTGCATATCGTTAAGTGGGCTTGATAATAAACCACTATTATTAGAACTATTGTTATTCGCTGAAGACATCGTCACGACTTCCCTATTCATTGCATGACGATAGAGTAACCAAGCTCACTAATAACAAGAAAGAATAGAAGAGAATGTTTTATAACTTTTGGGAGTAAGAACGACTATAAATCTAACGATTCAACCCTGACATTTCGAAAACCAACCTCCATCGCGGATTTAGAGGCCAGATCAGAATCGATGTAGTGGCACTCTTCGCCTTCTTCATCCGTTAAAATAATCAAACTGTCATTGGTATGTTTGAATTCAACCATCCACATGCCATTGTCAGAACAAGGCTCGACAATCGCTTCAACCAGAAGATTGTCCAGATAAAGGGCTCTCAGGGCTTCAAGCGTCATCTTTTATTTCTCCACCTTACTCCTCAACATGCTCATTTCATCATGGAAGATGATACTCGAAAAGTTAAGCTTTTCCCGATAATTATAAGGAAATAAAATATAGAAACAGATATTGATAACTGAATAAAATATGAACTATGCGAATTTTTTCAACAGCCAAATGCCAAGCATGATCATAAGTAACCAAGGCAGCATCTTAATAAAGATAGCGAACATGCCAAATGCCAAAATAAACAAGAATGACACCCCAATCGACAACATCACACCAAACAGCGTCACACCGGTAAAAAATAACACCCCAGCAAAAATCAGCAAATACAGCACTTCAATCATTATGATTCTCCTTCGTTTTCCTATCAATAAGCAGAAATCAGGCCAACTCAGCACCGTCTGAACTCGCTGATTTTCCGACTATTCACATCACCCTATGCCAAATCGTTCACCGACAATTGGTCAATCTGACGAATCTCAGGTCAAATTTACACATTTAAAGATTCAGGGATTTTCAATAGTGCTGTTTGAATTACTTCGATTCCTGCGCCTTTCTTATGCGCATTTTCACTAATATAACGACGCCATTGCCGGGCACCCGGCATATTCTGAAACAGCCCGATCATATGGCGAGAGATGTGACCGAGATAAGCACCTTGCGATAATTGCGAGTCAATATACGGATACATCTCTTCGACAACCTGAGAGCGCTTTTTCACCGGCGTTTTCAGACCAAAAATCTGTTGATCCACTTCGGCCAGCAGATATGGGTTCTGATATACTTCACGACCAATCATCACCCCATCGAGTTGTGTAAGATGTTCTTTCGTTTCTTCAAGGCTCTTGATGCCACCATTAACGGCAATCTGTAAATGGGGGAAATCTCGTTTCAATTGATAGGCTCTGGGATAATCTAACGGGGGAATTTCCCGGTTCTCTTTTGGGCTCAGACCATTCAACCATGCTTTACGTGCATGAATCGTAAACTGTTCGCAGCCACCTTGTTCAGCAACAATTGTGACGAAATCGGTCAGAAACTGATAAGAGTCCTGCTCATCAATACCGATTCTTGTTTTCACGGTCACCGGGATATCAACTTCAGCTTTCATCGCAGCCACGCATTCAGCAACCAACTGGGGCTCAACCATCAGACACGCCCCGAACCGTCCATTCTGGACGCGATCTGACGGACAACCGACATTGAGATTAATCTCATCATAGCCACGTTCAGCCGCCAGTTTTGCACAAGTCGCCAGATCCTGTGGATTCGAACCACCCAATTGTAAGGCAACCGGATGCTCCTCATGGTTATAAGCCAGAAAATCGCCTTTGCCATGAATAATCGCCCCCGTCGTCACCATCTCGGTATATAACAGCGCCTGCGAAGTCAGCAATCGATGGAAGTAGCGACAGTGACGATCAGTCCAGTCGAGCATGGGGGCGACGGAGAAACGGCAAGATGGATACATATTGTAAAACTCCTTAAGTATAAAAAAATTACAGCAAAAACCAATTAAGGGCATTGCAATATATCCCGCCCATTTTGAGCCGATTTTAACACTGGTGAATGGATGAAAAACATGAGAAGTCCCCTAAAGGGGTTCTTTGTGGCGCGAATTATAGCCAGCAGCAGCTATCGCATCAATGCTAATCAGCTTACGTCTGCCATATGACCACGAAGAGCAGGAAACTATCGCTCTCTGCGATGAATATCAAAGGCTAGAAAACAAACATACTGACCAGTTTGACTATAGACGAATGCTCACTACTATATATGAAACACATTTAATAATATTATTGATATGTGTCCTCTCTAATTTATATTGAATAAACAAGATAATCATTGGTTAGGATTAGGTGAATACGATGAAAATAAAAACTTTACTAGCAGGCATGATATGCAGTTTAAGTCTGTTCACAACTCAGACGGCAAATTCAGCAACCGATGTTGTGTTGATAATCGATACTAGTGGTAGTACAGGCGCTTTATTACCGACATGGCAGAGAAATATGGAAAGCAAGGTATTTGCTCCGTTCTTATACGAAGATCCTGAGACACGTTTTGGGTTAGCGGCTCATGTCGACTTCCCAATGTCTCCCTATGGCACTTCGGGGGATTACGCTTACAAGATGGTTCATCCGCTCACACATGAAACACAAGATATCTTATTGAGTTTAAAAGCGTTAAGGTCTGGATCAGGTGGTGATGCAAAAGAATCTCAGTTGGAAGCCGTATATCAGGCCATCAAAGGAACAGGTCGAGACTTGAATGGTAACGGTAGCTACGATGATCTAGGTGATATCAAGCCACAAAAGATGGGGTGGAGTAATGACCCAGATGTAACAAAAATCGTTATTCATTTTACATCACCTCTGGTCTACCATAATGACCCGACAGCTGAAGATAACTACCCCTATAAAGGTGTTGTCAATAAACCGGCATCCTTTATAGATATGGTACTTGCCTATTCGGAGTTACCCGCTATTTATACAGTGACACCAGATCCACTCGTTGCAGCAAAACATAAATCTGCACAAAGTTCGACTCATGAGCAACTTATGGAACTCATCGAACGCTCCAATCAATTACAGGGATTTAGTGGACAATTAGAGTCACTTTTACCTGAAAATAAATCAAATTTAGCTTCAGACTCAGCAAGTACTGCGGAAAAACTGTCTTCACTTTCTGGTGGAAAAGTCCTTCATGTGAGTAGCAATCTTTCCGACTTTGAAAAAGCAGTAGCAGAAGTTATTGAAAAAGAAGCGGAAAAAAGAGGTGAATGCCCTGTAGGAAAAACAAAAGTCGAATTACCTTTCGGTTTCTATTGCATCTAACACATAAATATTTCCAGCTAAATGTAAGGCTTCGCAACAACGAAGCCTTACATCTCACCCAGCCACAGACGCCATATGGTGTTGAATCATCGCATCCGGCATCAGTATCTGTAAGTGCTTTATCATCTCTGCTCCGGCTTGTTGTAAACAGTCCAACGGCATTTCAGGTAAGCTCTCTAAAATGAACCACATATTGCGTGTCTCTGACTCAATGCGAGTCCTGAGTCCTTGTCGCCAGTTCCAGCGCCGGCAAGTGACACCGATATCATCCCGCCAGATGATTTCTCCGGCATCCGGACTTTCAACAATGGGAGCCCCATCCTTGATGGTTTCAAAGGCTTCAGTGCCATCGGCAATGGTGAGTGTCGGTGTACCTTGGTAGGCATCCAGATTCTCTCCGCCAACCGGGATCGCATATTGAATGCTAATTGCATTGTAGATATCCACGATCGGAGCGATGCTCGGTATCTCCCCCTGCTTTAATACTCGCTTACGTAGCGCCGCAGCAGAACATGGGGTTTTATTCGGCTTAGCACCAAATTGACGAAACACCGCTCCCCAAGCATTGATATGGGACTCAGCCCATGCATGATCATTCTCCATGACACATTGACATGCCTGTTGCAAAACCTGTACGGCATATTGAGGATTTTGAATCTCAGTGCCTTTGACTGAAATACTCAAGGCCCTGAAATTTGGCGTGATATGAGCAATACGTGGATCAATATGCGGGACAACGGTGATCATGCAATCATTCCTTGGGTAACAAATAGGATATCAGTGGTTGACAAATCATCACGCCAGTATGCTATCACTGGCGTTGATAACTCGGTTTACTCTCTTATCGAATCGTACTGAATCGCCCGGTCTCACTGGGCGAAATAACCTTCTGACATGCAAGCGTGGGGATATCGCCTTGACTGGTATGTTCAATGACGGCACATTTGCCACAGACACCACTCTGACATTTATACTGAATATTGATGCCATGACTCAGGCATACCCGAAGCAGGGTTGAATTCTTAGCTGCCGGATAGGTTGTGCCATCGATATCAACCTGTATTTTTTTGAATAGTCCGAACATTGTTATATATCCATTAACATCAGTTTATAGGCGATAGACAGCATAAAGATACCAATAATGCCGTCGAGCACACGCCAATACATGGGTTTGGAAAATATCGGCGTCAGCAATCTTGCGCCGAAACCCAGCATAAAGAAGAAAATGAATGAGGCGAGCACGGCGCCCACAGTAAAAAAGAACTGTTGTTCCGCATAGTTGGTTGATACAGACCCAATCAAAAGCACCGTATCGAGATAAACATGTGGATTAAGCCATGTAAACGCTAAACAGGTCAGAATGACTTTGGCGAATGGCAAACTATCCGCGCCCTCACCGGTCATAGATGATCCGCTATGCCAAATGGCTGAGCGCAGGTTTTGGATGCCATAAAACAGCAGAAAAGTAATCCCAAAATATTTAGCAAACAAAGAAAACTTGGGGACGAATGACACTATTGTTGTCATCCCATACACACCGATGGTAATAAGAATCGCATCTGATAAGGCACAAACCGCACAGATAGAGAAGACATATTGCTGCTTTAAACCTTGCTTCAGTACAAAAGCATTCTGTGAACCAATCGCTAAAATCAGGCTAAAGCCTAAAGTAATTCCTGCAACAAATGCGTCCATTAGCTTTTTTCTCCGATGAATAACCTAAACTTTTCAACTGTTGATGTTTTGTGGTGCCCGTTGACATACTGCTCATCTCGCTCCATTAAGAATCTGTGGGCTTTTTTGTGCTGCCAAAACGGGATGGCGGGATAAAGATGGTGCAACAGATGATAACCATCCGCAGCCGGGTGAAACAACCACCGGTCAACTACAGATAAGTTATTGAACGTAGAACCGAATTCAGAATCAGATAAGGCATAATCGTGCTCTGCCATCTCAGCAATGTAACGGATCACAGGTAAGACCAAAAAGAAGGCCATGAGAACCAACATCAGCAACCTTGTTGCAATCTCAACGGAAACAGTTTGTACAACCAGAGCATAGAGACCGGTGTAATAGAGAACTGTCATGAGCACAGCAATTTTATTGGCGTTAATCTGTTGATAAAAGCTGAGTGTCATTGACAGCATATTACGCAATGGTCGGTGCTGATTTTCATAACGTGCTTTGCACGGATCATTGTCTGAACCGAAATAAGTATGGTGCATCGAGTGACTCAACCGGTAAGCTTTTACCTGCTGAGCGACTTGTAAGCCAGCGAAAATATTCACCAACAGGTCATTGGCGACGGGATTATGGCTCACACAGTAATGGCTGCCGCTATGGACTAAATTTTCCTGAAACCGAAGATGAACCGCGAATGAAACCACGGCAACCACCGCTAGGATCCATGTCGTCATCTGATTCTCATGCCAATAAATAGCAGCACTGACAGTAAGAATAAAAGCAATCAGAGTTGACAGCAAAGAGCGCCCCACAAACTGAATGACCGATGGTTTGAAGTAGCGATTCAAAAACTCGCTATATTCGTCATCGGTAAGTGAGCTTTCGTGAATTGACATCACCGTTCCCCAGCCTTGAATTAATTTATCTATAAAAATCATTATGTTTGTGACTTAAAATGCAAACAATTGCGTAATCCGAAAAATACTAAAGTGAAACCATTACAATTTCAATACCACTGAGTAACATTTGATGCATATTGATAACCTTTCAGTCTCGACGAACTGGACCGGTTATTCGTGGGAAAAGAGACGGTGAATCGTTCATGTTACAAAAACGCGGTTTACCGGGCCTCAATATATTCAGGGCGGCAATAACTGCCACCCTGAATCATTTCGGTTCCATTTACTTTTGGTATCAAAACGATATTGACATCAGTTCATTTTCTTCTGCTGCCACGGCATCAATTGGAGTCTGATTCGCGGTGATATTCTCGACAATATTGCCGCTTTCGAACTTAATCAACTGATCAGCAAGGTGGAAATACCGGTCATCATGGCTGATCACCAACACCAATTTGTTCTGACGTTTCAGTTCGGGAATGATCCGGGTATAAAAGATCTCGCGGAAACGCGGGTCTTGATCTGCCGCCCATTCGTCATACAGGCAAATCGGTGTATCTTCGATATAGGACATCAATAATGCGAGGCGCTTTTTCTGCCCCTGAGACATCGCCACCGAAGATAACTTACCGTCTTTGGAGGTCACTTTGCTGGTCAGCTCCAGATCAGCCAGATATTTTTGGATCACTTCATCACTTTCCGGTTCGCCCTCACTGTTCAGCACGTGCTCGAATAAATGGAAATCCGAGAAGATAGTCGAAAACATCTGCTGATACTCGTGGGTATCAATCGCTTCCGAGACCACTTTATCGTCCAGCTGAATTGTCCCTTGGTTCGGACGATACAATCCGACCAGCAATTTAGCGAAGGTTGATTTCCCACTGCCATTGCCACCGGTGAGGAAAATCGCCTCACCACGGTGAAACTCAGCATTGACCGGACCGACATGGAACGAATATTCATCATCCTCGGACTGATATTGAAACATCAGATCCCGGACGGTCAGACGCTGCCACGACTCAGGTTCCGCCTGCGGTTTTTTCTCCCCGTCAGTGGTACGATGGAAATCATCCAACTCTGCCAGATCGAGACTTTCAATATTCCGGTAAGAACTGGAACAGTCACTGAAGCGGCTCATCGAATCAATCACCCCCTGCAATGGATTAACCATATACAGAATGGTTAATACAAACGTCACGATCACTTCCAATGGCACGTTGGGGAAGTAAACCCGACTGCCGAAGACGATGATCCCAATCACGAAGAAAACCAGCGTTGAAGCCATACTCCCCATCATGGTAAAGATCACCGACACTTTAACGCTCCGCTCACGAATCGCTTTAAAGTTCGGTTCAAGAATCTGATTGTAAGTAAAACGACGCCGGTTAGCATTGATACTCAGCTCTTTAATCCCGTCCACCAAAGTTTTCAGACCACTGAACATGTCATCTTCATACTCACGCAGCAGCATGTAATGATGAAATCCGCGTTTCAGGAAGAACTTGGCAATCACCACAATCAGTGCGATCAACACGAAGACCACCGAGAACAGTTCCCATGAGGTATACACCATATATCCGAGACACAGCATCACCGTCACCAAGCTGTAGATAAAACCGGGTAACATTAACAGCCCGTCAGATAACTTCGCCGCATCGGTTTTCATCGCCGCCATCACGCGGTGCCCGCCAATCTGTTCCAGCATCGCATAGGATGTTGAAAGCAGCCGCTTCGCCAGTGAATCCCGAAACTCATACACCACCCGGGCACTCAATTTTGCCAGCAGATAACGGGATGCGAGGCTAAATAACAACACCGTTGCCACCACACCGACAAAAATCAAAAACGCGTGCGGGCCGGGCGCTTTTCCGGCACCAATCAGGCTAACCTGCGCGGTGATGATTCTCAGCATCATAATTCCGGCTAACGCACCAACGACACTCAGCACAGTTGCCGCAAAAACCTGCCATTTAAAACGACTTAAAATGGATTTAAACATCTCAATTCCTCATCTGTTTGAATGTGACTGCGCTATCGAATACAGCGGCCACAACATCTTCAGTTAAATAGCAGTCTTACCCTGTACCGCATCAGTCAATAACTGAACGTTGGGTTGCTTTAATAATGTCATATGGTTGCCTTGACTGTGTAATACGGTTGCTTCAGGCATCAGGGTTTGCCATCCCGTCAAACGTTCCGGTGATGAACCTTGCGCGATCACCAGCGTGGTCGGGGTTTGCGGTAAAATCTCCGGTGTAAACCAGATCCGAATCTGTGTCGCAAACGAGCGATAAATCGCGGCAAAATCACTGTTGCGGGTATTTTTCGGCAGTTGTCCGTTGTCAATCAAACGACTTAACGTCACCGTCAACCGTTCATGATAAGACAGCGATGCCAGCGTCGCTTCATTCAGATCAAGTGAACAGCCTCGCATTTCAAATAACTCAATCAGTCGAATCAAGGCTTGCAGATCACTATATTCCTGATGATATGAACGCTGTGGTACCCGGGAATCAGCGATAGTCAATGAGCGTACAGCGATCCCCTGCGCTTCCATCTGAGTCACCAGCGCTAAAGCAACCCAGCCGCCAAATGAGTGTCCGACAATATGCAGTTCTTGCTCTCCCGACAGCTCCCGCAATGCATCAAGATAGAAAGATGCAGCCGCTTCAACACTGCTGTGCGGAATACCGCCCCCCCATAATCCCCGAGGTTGAATCGCCAGAACCGTCCAGTCAGATGGCATGGTCTGAACAAAATCAACAAAGGAGAACACATTATCTCCGGCGCCGGGGATACACACGACCTGCGGTTTTCCCGGTTGGCCGTTTTGTAGTTTCATCACTGGCGATTCATCAGACAAAAGCTGTCTTGGGTTGTGCCGGTAAAACTCGGTACGACGGTGAATAGCCTGTGAAATCGCGCCACCGACATCTGCAATATAAGGGGCATTCATTAACTCATAATGGGTTCCGGGCACAGTGACACAGTGGATATTCTCCGCGGGCAATACCTGCGACCATCCCAGTAATGGCTCGATGGCCCGTGACGGCTCTGTCGCGATTAGGTCGATATACAGCGGTAAAGGCAATGGCTGATATTCCGCCCGGAGGAAGTCTTTCTGGTGAATCAACATCTGATGAAAGTACGTTTCTGTCCACACTTGAGGGAGATATCCCTTGGCACATCCGATTTGATAATAGTCCCGCCAGTGATCTTGCTGCGGCAGTTCAACCGGTACACCGTGCATTTGGCCGGCAAGATACGCAACCATATTATGACTCAGCGCGGCGATCATCTCATCATCGCTCTGTATCGGTTGTTCAATCATTCCCGGAACCCAACTATCTAACAGGCCTATAAATTCAACATGCTGATCCTGTCCCAGTAATTGCGCGGCGATCTCATAAGCCAATACCCCGCCGGAAGACCAGCCGAACAGACGGTATGGCCCTTGGGGCTGCGTCCGGCGGATCATGCGGACATAACGTTCTGCCATGCGCTGATAGGTTTTCAGTGATGGCTGCATCCGATCCGGAGCTGAGAGGCCATAGACGGGGACATCCGGATCGATATTCGCGGTCAATGCCGTTCCGTATAACAACTCTCCGCTGAATTCGGGCACGATAAACAGCGGCAACTGTTTCCCTGTCGTGCGGAATGGGATGACTTGATCGGGTAACGCCGGATTAGCCGCTGTTTGCACCGCCGAATCCTGAGACTCGCCCACGGTTGCTGCCAGTTGATGCAAAACAGGCATGGTCATCAAGGTTGCCAAATCCAAAGCGATGCCCTGTCGTTGGGCTTCTCCGACCATCCGTACTGCCAGCAAAGAGTGACCGCCCAGCTCAAAGAAGTTATCGGCACGGCCCACTTGCTCGACGCCCAGTAACTCAGACCAAATCGCCGCCAGTTTTTCCTCGGCATCGCCCATCGGTGCCTGATATTCATGCCGCACCACCGAGTCGATATCCGGCGCAGGCAGCGCCTTACGGTTCACTTTGCCGTTCGGCGTCAATGGCATCGCATCAATCAAGACATACACGGCCGGTACCATATGTGCCGGTAAACGCTCAGACAATTCAGCTTTCAACGCCGCCACATCCGGCACCGCGTCTTGATTCACCGCAGTGTAGTAACCGACAAGCTGTTTGTCGCCGCTCTCGCCAAAGGCTCGGGCAATCACCACCGCATCCTGTACACCCGTGCAGCTTTGTAATGCCGAGCTGATTTCACCCAGCTCAATCCGGAAACCGCGGATTTTCACCTGGTCATCATTACGACCCCGATACTCAATCGTCCCGTCCGCTAACCAGCAACCGACATCACCGGTGCGGTACATCACCGGATAAGTGTTGTCGTACGGATTGGCAACAAACCGCTCTGCGGTCAGCTCATCGCGGTTCAGATAGCCGCGGGCCACCTGCACCCCGCCAATGTACAACTCCCCTTCAACCCCGACCGGGACCGGATGACCGGCACTGTCGAGCACATACATCCGGGTATTCGCTACCGGATGACCGATTGACACCCGGTCACCTTCCAGTTGTCGCGGACAGTGCCATGCGGTGACATCCACCGCCGCTTCCGTCGGACCATACAGGTTATGTAATTCAATCTGTGGCAGTCGCGCATAGCTCTTACGAATCGCTTCTGCCGGCAGCGCTTCACCACTACAGAACACCAGCCGCAGACTCGGACAATCACCCGGTGTCACCACCTCAAGGAAGCTCTGCAACATCGGTGGCACAAAGTGCAAGATGGTCACCCCTTGACGGGTGATTAGGGATTTCAGGTAATCCGGGTCTTTGTGTCCTTCCGGCTTGGCCATTAACAGCGTCGCTCCCGACCACAACGGACAGAAGAACTCCCACACCGACACATCAAAACTGAACGGGGTTTTCTGCAACACCACATCATCACTGCCAAAGCCGTAGTCTTGTTGCATCCAGTCCAGACGGTTGACCACGCCACGGTGCTCGTTCATCACCCCTTTGGGTAAACCGGTGGAGCCGGAGGTGTAAATGATGTACGCCAGATGACGATTGGTCAGCTCCGCCACTTCCGGGTTGGTCTGCGGGCAGTCCTCCCACGGCTGCACCACTGAGGCTAAATCGACCAAACGCGTAGTCGTCGGGATTTCTCCCAACACGTCGCGCAATGCCCCCGTGGTCAGCAAAGCGACCGGCGCACTGTCGGATAACATATAGGTCAGCCGCTCAGTCGGATAACCCGGGTCAAGCGGCACATAGGCACCGCCCGCTTTAAGAATCGCCAGCAAGGACACCACCAGCTCACAGCTTCGTTCCAGACACACTGCCACCCGGCTGTCAGGACGCACGCCCTGCTCAATCAGCCAGTGGGCCAGTTGGTTGGCCCGGGCATTCAGCTCGGCGTAACTGAGAGTCTGGTCTTCGAAGATAACGGCGGTTGCATCCGGGCTGCGCGCCACCTGCGCTTCAATCAGGGTATGCAGGCAGGTATCGTCCGGGAATGTAGTCTCCGTTTGGTTGAACTGATTGAGCACCAAGTTTTGTTCAGCGTGAGGCAGAACCGCTAACTGGCTGACCGGACGTGCCGGGTCATCCGTTAACGCGGTCATCAATGCGGTCAGCGTTTGCTCAACCATCACCGCCAACCGCCCGGCACCGATACGCGCATCGACTTTGAAATCCAGACTGAAGCCCTGCCCCGCCAGATCATCGACCGACAGGCCGACCGGGTAGTTGGTCCGCTCTTCATTGGCAACCATCTCAATTCCATGCCAGGCAGAGGCCGACTGTACGCTATCGGTTCCGGTTTGCGCACTACCGCCCTGATAACGGTAATTTAATAATGACGTGAATAACGGCGCTGGCGCGCTGACCCCACTGCATTGCTGCACCTGAGATAACGGCGCATGTTCATAGTTAAGTAATTCAGCCAGTCGCTGATGAGTATTGACAACGGCGTCCTCAACCGCCATCTCGGCCAGAGACAGGCGCAGCGGTAAGGTATTGAGAAACATCCCCAACGCACGATCTGCACCGTCACCACCGGCCATCCGACCGAACAAGACGGTGCCAAAGACCACCTCATCCCGGCCAGTAGTTGCACGCACGACTAATCCCCAAGCCAGATGGAACAGGCTGGCTGCACTGACGCCATAGTGACGCGCCTGTACACGAATTTGCTGTGCCAGTTGGTCACTGACCGGATGCCGGAGCGATTCTATCTCACCACCGTGGCTCTGTGTCTCCAGCAAATCAAACGGCGCAGAGGGAACTTCGATATCGGCTAATTGCGCCCGGAAATAATCAACATATGTCTGCTGACTCAACTCACGGCGAGCCTGAGCAACAAAATTACGGAATGGGATTGGCCGGGGCAGCGCATGTTCCTGCCCGAGCAAATGCGCCTGAACTTCTTCAATCACCAGTTCCAGTGTGGTGTGATCCATACACAAATGGTGCTGAAGCAGACACATTACCCACCGTTCCTGAGCCGGGTCTGCAACATAATAGACAGCCAACATCGGGGCTTGAGAGACATCCATCTGTACACGGGACGGAGCAAAATGAGTCTGTAATTGCCGGACGATATCGTGCGATATTTCTGCGCCGCAGTCGGTTATATTTTCTTCAGCAGCCAGAGGCAGCAATTGCTCAGCCTGAAGTTCATGCATCGCAAGCGGCGCTTTGCGCCAAACCACCTGCTGAGCTTCACGCAGTCCGTCCCAGACGATGCCGGTCCGTAAAATATCGTGGCGCTGAATCACAGCCTGTAACGCATTGAGAAAATCCGTCATCCGCGATTGCTGATCAAACGTGAGAATCACCGGCGTAATATAAGGATCACGATCTTTTTGCAGGATATGGTGATACAGAATGCCTTCCTGCAACGGGGCGAGTGGGTAAATATCCTGAATATTCGCTGCTCCGCCGGCAACGCTCGCGGTAATCACCTCGATTTCTGCGACTGTTAATTCCGTCAGCGGCAACATTTCCGGCAAAATTTGTGTGCATCCCTCAGGAATTAAATTCTCTGTGATGCGCGCCGTCGGTGGTGTCATATCCTCGCTCAGTACAGTGGCGAGTTCGGCCAGTGTCGGATGATTAAACAAGGCTTTGACACTCAGGTGATACCCACGCTGACGTAACTGCTCAATCAGTTGAACCGACAACAGGGAATGACCACCCAGTTCAAAGAAATGATCCTGACGACCGATTTTCTCAATCCCTAATAAATCCCCCCAAATGGCGGCAAGTAACTGCTCCACGGCCGTTTGTGGTGCTTCATAGGTCCGGTGAGCAAAGGCACTTTCATCGGCTGCGGGCAAGGCTTTATGATCCACTTTACCATTCGGTGTCAGGGGTAACTGAGCCAGACACATATAAGCAGACGGAATCATGTAATCCGGCAATGTCTCATGCAGTCGGGATTTCAGCGCAACCAAGTCAACCTTTTCTCCGGTAGCTTGTGTGTAATAGCCGACCAAACGTTGATTACCCCGCTGATCTTTTTGCGCGATAACAACAGCATCCTGAATACCGCGACAGCGGTGTAATGCGGTTTCAATTTCGCCCAGTTCAATCCGATAGCCCCGGATCTTGACCTGATTATCACAGCGTCCCTGATAGTGAATCAGTCCGTCTTGCTTCCAGCAGCCTAAGTCACCGGTACGATACATCCGCGCACCGGGTTGGCTCGAAAATGGATCAGGCAAGAAACGTTCTTCGGTCAGTTCAGGGCGATTGAGATAACCGCGGGCAATCCCGGTTCCGCCAATATAAATTTCACCGGTGACCCCAAGCGGCACCGGTTCACCCCGGGCATCAAGGATATAAATCGTACCGTTGGGTCGCGGTAATCCAATCGGTGGCTGACCGTCAAATCCCTGATGTAAGGCACACGTCGTCCCCCAAATAGTGGTTTCAGTCGGGCCATACCCGTTATAGACTAAACGTCCTTCCGTCAGCCAAGGTTCAATCACGCTGCGGGTAACCGCTTCACCGGCGGTCAGCAGCATTTTTAAATCCGGTAACGGAACATCGGTACGCAAACTCGCCAATGCCGCCGGCGGGAGTGGCGCATGAGTAATCCGACGAGATTTGAGAATTGTCAGTAATGCTTCGCCGAGTGGCTGATCGGGGCCGGCAAAATGTAACGCCGCGCCCGAGCAGATCCCCAATACCATTTCAAACAAGCTGGCATCAAAACTGATTGATCCAAACTGGAGTACCCGGCTCTCTTGGCCGACTTCAAGCATCTTTCGTTGCGCGTATGACACATTGCATAGCCCTTGATGGGCAATCATCACTCCTTTCGGTTTACCGGTCGAACCCGAGGTATAAATGATATAAGCCAGATGTTGTGCTGTCAGACCCAGCGCGGCAGCATCGATATTGGTTGTCGCATAATCAGCCCAGAGATGACGGTGTGCCTCTAGATCAACCACCGTGCAGTCCGACGCAATCTCTCCGAGACGCGGCCGCACATCGTCATTCGTGATTAATACCTGCGGTGCACTGTCGGTCAGCATATGGGTCAGACGCCCGTCAGGATAATTGGGATCCATCGGCACATAGACCCCGCCGGCTTTCATGGTGGCTAACATCGCCATCAACAGATCAGCACTCCGGGGTAAGGAAATCGCGACCCGGCTATCGGGACGAACACCTTGTTCAATCAACCAGTGCGCCAGTTGGTTAGCCTGAGCATTGAGCTGACCATAGGTCAGCGATTCACATTCTGTGACCAAGGCGGTGGCATCCGGCGTTTCATCAGCAAACGATTCAAACAGCTGATGAATACAAGCATCGCCGGGAAAATCCATCGCCGTCTGATTTAACGTTTTGAGCAGGTATTCCCGCTCGGATTGCGGCAAAATCGGTAACGTTCGGACATCGGCATCACGCTCTGCGAGCATGCCGTGTAACAGGCATTTCCAGTAACTGAAATAGCGTTCGATGGTCGCGGAATCAAACAGCGCAGTCGCATAGTTGAGTGTACCGGACAGATGGTCATCACATTCGGTCATAATCAACGCTAAATCGACTTTCGCCGAGTTATCTGGCACATCAATATGCGACAGGCGCATTTCGTCCATTTCAACTTCTGTATGTGGCTGATTCTGCAGGGTAAACAGCACCTGAAATACTGGTGAATAAGACAGACTGCGCTGCGGTGCAACAGCCTCAACCACTTGCTCAAACGGAATATCCTGATTGGACTGGGCTGCCAGTGACGTAGCTTTCACCTGAGCCAGTAATGCTTCGGTACTTAACGGTTGTGATAAATCAACCCGCAGCGCCTGAGTATTCACGAACATCCCAACCAGATGGCTGACTTCTTTACGAGTCCGGCCGGCAACCGGCGTGCCGATCACCACATCATCTTGTCCGGCTAAACGTCCCATCAGCACCGACCAACTGGCAAACAACGTCATATATAACGTACAGCCATAACGCTGACTGAGAGCCCTCAGGCCTGCGGTCAGCTCGGCATCCAAAGTGATAGGCACATTGTCACCGAGATAGTCCCGCTGTTCTGGCCGGGGACGATCGGTTGGCAGTGCCAGTAGTTCAGGTGCGCCTTGCAAGTGAGACATCCAATATTGCTGTTGTTGCTCAAGCACCTCACCCTGAATATGGTCCTGCTGCCACTGGGCATAATCACCGAACTGAATCATCGGATGCGGCAGCGGATCCGCCCCATCTTCTCGATAGGCACGGTATAGCACACTTAACTCTTCGGTCAGGATTCCCATCGACCAGCCATCAGCAACAATATGATGCATCATGATATACAGCGTATGATCATTCTCTTGCTGACGAATTAACCGTCCTTGTACCAATGGTCCGCGAGTCAAATCAAACTCGGGCGCGGCATAAGCCAGTTCAGGCTCACCCGTCCGGTGATGGCAGATCTCTAACGGAAAACCACACTCTGGTGGCGCAATCATTTGCATCGGCTGACCGTCACGCACCTCAATATGGGTGCGTAAAGCCGCATGGCGAACGACCAGTTGATCCAAGGCCTGAGTTAAGGCCGTCATGTCCAGCGGCCCTTCAATACGTAATCCGGCGGCAATTACATAAGCAGCCGTCGTCGCTGAATCCATCTGAGACATGACCCATAACCGCTGCTGAGCCAGCGAAAGCGGAAATTCCCGTTGATTCTCATCGGCAGCCACGATCATATCTTGCCCGGGAAGCGTCGTCTGTGATGAGCCGTCCTGTTCAAGTTGTTCCAGAATTGCCATCATTTCTTCCGGTGACAATTCATCGATAGAAAAACGTGTATCTGTCATGATTATTTCTTCCCTTTGGCTAAACGCTGCGCCACATTTTCGATGTCTTGTGATGCAAAAGCAGAAAGTTTGATATAAGCCAGCTTCATCGCTAACGCAGAGAGCACCGAGTGCTCAAACAGTTCGGTAATCGTCACCTCAATCCGAAGACGATGTTGTATCTCTGAAATCAGCCGCACCGCTAACAACGAGTGTCCCCCCAGTTCAAAGAAATCATCGTGGCGACCAACCCGTTCAACATTGAGTAACTGACTCCAGATCTCTGCCAGCGTCGTCTCCATAGCATTCTTCGGCGCTTCATATTGCTGTACGACAAAAGCCGTTTCATCCGGCTCAGGCAGGGCTTTACGGTCCACCTTACCGTTGGCCGTCAGCGGCATCTCTGCCAGCGCAACATAAGCCGCCGGGACCATGTAATCCGGTAAATGACTCGCCAAACGCGATTTCAGATCACTGGCCGTCAATGCTTCATCACCCGGGGTGAAATAGGCCACCAGTCGTTTCGAAGCCGAATCACCCGTCGCAATCACCACCGCTGATGCCACACCACATGACACCAGCGCCGACTCAATCTCGCCCAGCTCAATCCGGAAACCCCTCACCTTGACCTGAAAATCATTCCGGCCAACGAACTCAATGGTTCCGTCCGCTCGCAAATAACCTAAGTCTCCTGTCCGGTACATCCGCGCATTCGGGCCCGGGGCATACGGGTCCGGGATAAACCGCTCGGCCGTCAGCTCATCCTGATTGAGATACCCCAACGCAACCCCGTGACCACCGATATGCAGCTCACCGACCACCCCTTGTGGCACCGGCTGACCGTGCGCGTTAAGCAGATACACTTGGGTGTTACCTATCGGACGACCCAGCGGAATGCTCACCGCATCGGCATCGACAGCCGTGATTTCATGAGTTAAGGCAAAAGTCGTGGTTTCTGTCGGGCCATAACCGTTGAGCAGATGTTGTGGTGCACTTTCTGCCAGCACCCGACGAATCACTGCCGGGTCAAGGGCATCGCCGCCCACCAGCAGATAACGCAGGCTTGGTAACACGGCTTTTAAACCTTGCGCATACTGATTGAACAAGCCGACCGTCAGCCACAGAATACTGACCTGATGGGCACTCAACGCTTGGGCAAAGACTGCCACATCGAGTAACGTCTCCTGCTCAATCACCACCACCGCAGCGCCATTGAGCAGCGGTGCCCAGACTTCGAGCGTGGTCGCATCAAAGGCCGGGTTAGCCGCGAATGCCACCCGGTCTGACGGTTGCACCGCCATATAACCATTGTTCAGCACCAGACGGGCAATCCCGCGATGAGGGACGACCACTCCTTTCGGCTGACCGGTTGAACCGGACGTGTACATCACATAGGCCGGAGAATCCCCGGCGACCACAGTGCTTACCGGCTCATCCTGAGACTCACTCAGCAGTTGCTCCAATCGTGATTCATTCAGCGCTAAGACGGTGAGTGGCAGGTTGGCCGCACTGTTTTCTGATGCAGTAATCAGGACGCCGGCGCCACAATCATCCAGTACATAGCGCAGGCGTTCTGCCGGTGCATTCGGATCTAAAGGCACATACACACCACCACATTTCAAAACCGCCAGTTCGGCGGCGATCAGGGTTGCAGAACGCGGCAGACAGATTGCCACGTGCTGACCGGCAGTCACCCCAAGGGTTCGCAATTGATGCGCCAGTGCATTCGCACGCGCCTCTAACTCGGCATATCGCCATGAACCCGTCTGGGTGAGCACCGCAATCGCCTCTGGGGTTTCACTGGCCTGTTGGCTGAACAACGTATGAATACCACAATCGGACGGGTAATCATGGTGGGTCTGGTTCACATGTTGCAGCAGATGTAACTGTTCATGATGGGTCAGCATCGGCAGGGCGGTGACCGGCAACGTCGGCTGACGCACCATCCCTTCTAGCAGGGTGATCCAGTAGCTGAGGTAGCGCTGCACTGTTTCCGGCTCAAACAAGGCGGTTGCGTAGGTCAGATAGCCGCGCAGCCCACCGTCGTATTCATGAACTTCAAGGCTCAGATCAAACTGGGCGGTTGATATTTCACTTTCGAGAGCCGCCAGTGTCAGCGTTGGTAGTTGTATTTGACTTGCTGGTGTATTTTGCAAGGCAAACATCACTTGGAACACCGGCGCATGAGATAAACGTCGTGCCGGAGCAACCGCCTCAACCACTTGTTCGAATGGCATATCCTGATTCGCTTGTGCGGCCAGTGCGGTCTCTTTGACTTGTGCCAGTAATGCTGGGGTATTAAGTTGTTCGGTCAGTTGAATCCGCATTGCCATACTGTTGACAAACATGCCGATCAAACTTTCCAGTTCGCTTTGCGTTCGTCCGGCGACGGGCGAACCAATCACGACATCCTCCTGACCGGCAAGACGGCTCATCGCAACGGACCATCCGGCCAGCAAAGTCATATAAAGTGTACAGCCATGCTGCTGACTCAATTGACGTAACTGTTCGGTCAGATCCTGACTGAGCGTTACCGGCACACTTGCCCCCCGGTAATCCTGATGCGCCGGGCGGGGATGATCAGTTGGCAATGTCAGACAATCCGGGATATCACGGAGTTGTTCGGTCCAATACTGTTGCTGACGTTGCAATACCTCACCCTGTAAATGGGTCTGCTGCCATGCCGCATAGTCACCATACTGGATGGCCAAAGGAGCCAGAGAGGCCGACTGACCATGACAATTTGCGGTATACAGTGCTGCCAGTTCGGTATGAAAAATATCCATCGACCAGCCATCGGTAATCATGTGATGCATCACAATCCGTAACCAATGCTCCTGATCAGCAACACGAATCAGTTGCCCTTGAATCAAAGGCCCCTGAGTAAGATCGAATGTCGGTGAAAAAGGTGCCAGCTCATCCATCACGCCTTCCCCATCCAGATAAGTGAGCGTGAAACCAACCGTCGGTGCACTGACCACTTGCACGGGTTCACCATCCACTAAAACAAAATGGGTTCGTAGTGCCGAGTGCCGGGCGACAATCTGATCCAACGCCCGTTGTAATGCATCCGCATCCAGCTTGCCTTGCAAACGGACACTTCTTGGCACGGTATAAGCTGCTGTCGCTTGTGTATCCATCTGAGATAAGAACCACAGCCGTTTCTGTGCCAGTGACAAGGGAATCGCTTGTCCTTCAGGTAATGGCGTAATTGCAGGTAATGAGACCCGCGCCGCGTTATCAAGCAGTGCCGCCATCTCCTGTAAAGTCGCATGAGAGAACAGCGTCACCAGTGATAATTCACGCCCGAGCTGTTCGCGTACCCGAGACACCATCCGTACTGCCAGCAAAGAGTGACCGCCCAGCTCAAAGAAGTTATCGGCACGGCCCACTTGCTCAACGCCCAGTAACTCAGACCAAATCGCCGCCAGTTTTTCCTCGGCATCGCCCACCGGTGCCTGATATTCGTGCCGCACCACCGAGTCGATATCCGGCGCAGGCAGCGCCTTACGGTTCACTTTGCCGTTCGGCGTCAATGGCATCGCATCAATCAAAACATTCACGGCCGGTACCATATGTGCCGGTAAACGCTCAGACAATTCAGCTTTCAACGCCGCCACATCCGGCACCGCGTCTTGATTCGCCGCGGTGTAGTAACCGACAAGCTGTTTGTCGCCGCTCTCGCCAAAGACCCGGGCAATCACCACCGCATCCTGCACACCCGTGCAGCTTTGTAACGCCGAGCTGATTTCACCCAGCTCAATCCGGAAACCGCGGATTTTCACCTGGTCATCATTACGGCCCCGATACTCAATCGTCCCGTCCGCTAACCAGCAACCGACATCACCGGTGCGGTACATCACCGGATAATCAGAATCATATGGATTGGCAACAAACCGCTCTGCGGTCAGCTCATCGCGGTTCAGATAGCCGCGGGCCACCTGTACCCCGCCAATGTACAACTCCCCTTCAACCCCGACCGGGACCGGATGACCGGCACTGTCGAGCACATACATCCGGGTATTTGCCACCGGATGACCAATCGACACCCGGTCACCTTCCAGTTGTCGTGGACAGTGCCATGCGGTGACATCCACCGCCGCTTCCGTCGGACCATACAGGTTATGTAATTCAATCTGTGGCAGACGCGCATAGCTCTTACGAATCGCTTCAGCCGGCAGGGCTTCTCCACTACAGAACACCAGCCGCAGACTCGGACAATCACCCGGTGTCACCACCTCAAGGAAGCTCTGCAACATCGGCGGTACAAAGTGCAGGATGGTCACCCCTTGACGGGTGATAAGGGATTTCAGGTAATCCGGGTCTTTGTGTCCTTCGGGCTTGGCCATTAACAGCGTCGCTCCCGACCACAACGGACAGAAGAATTCCCATACCGACACATCAAAACTGAACGGGGTTTTCTGCAACACCACATCATCACTGCCAAAGCCGTAGTCTTGTTGCATCCAGTCCAGACGGTTGACCACACTACGGTGCTCATTCATCACCCCTTTGGGTAAACCGGTGGAGCCGGAGGTGTAAATGATGTACGCCAGATGACGATTGGTCAGCCCGGCAACTTCCGGGTTGGTCTGCGGGCAATCCAGCCACGGCTGCACTGCCGAGGCTAAGTCCACCAGACGGGTACTGGCCGGGATTTCACCCAACACATCACGCAGTGAGCCTGTGGTCAGTAAAGCCACCGGCGCACTGTCGGACAACATATAGGTCAGCCGCTCCGCCGGATACCCCGGGTCAAGCGGCACATACGCCCCGCCCGCTTTGAGAATCGCCAGCAAGGACACCACCAGCTCACAACTGCGCTCCAGACACACTGCCACCCGGCTGTCGGGACGCACGCCCTGCTCAATCAGCCAGTGGGCCAGTTGGTTGGCCCGGGTATTCAGATCGGCGTAACTGAGGGTCTGCTCTTCGAAGATAACGGCGGTTGCATCCGGGCTGCGCGCCACCTGCGCTTCAATCAGGGTATGCAGGCAGGTATCGTCCGGGAATGTAGTCTCCGTTTGGTTGAACTGATTGAGCACCAAGTCACGTTCTGCGTCCGTAAGGATATTCAGGGAGCCGACCGCTTGTGTCGGTGCCGCTATCATCTGCTGCAACAACGCTTGCCAGTAGCCGAGATAACGCTCCACTGTGGCGGCATCAAATAGTGCTGTGGCGTAGTTCAGCGTTCCGGAAAGCTGACCATCCATTTCAAAGAGATCCAATGTCAGATCAAACTGCGCGGTCCGACGTTCTGTTTCCAGTAACGAGAGTGTGACGCCAGACAGCGCTTGCGCCTCTTGAGGGGTATTTTGCAAACTCAGCATCACTTGGAACAGGGGCGGATGAGACATGTTTCTCGTTGGCGCGACCGATTCCACCACCTGCTCGAACGGAATGTCCTGATGCGCCTGTGCTGCCAGTGTGGTGGTTTTGACCTGCGCCAGCAGATCAATCGCGTTCGGACGATCAGACAGATCAACCCGGATCGCCTGTGTATTGACGAACATACCGATCAAAGGTTCGACTTCGGCACGGGTACGTCCGGCAATCGGCGTGCCGATCACCACATCATCCTGACTGGCGAGACGTCCCATCAAGGCAGACCAGCTCGCGAGTAACGTCATGTACAGTGTACAGCCATGACGACGACTCAAATCTTTGAGCCCGTCGGTGATTGCCTGATCAAGCTGAACCGGAATGACTGCGCCGGCATAAGACTGATAAGCCGGTCTGCTGCGATCCGTCGGTAAGGTCAGACAGTCAGGAATGCCCTGCAACTGCTGCATCCAATAGGCTTGTTGCTGTTGCAGAACGTCTCCTTGCAGGTAGCGCTGTTGCCATGCTGCAAAATCACCATACTGAATGGTTAGCGCTGGCAACGGATCCGCAGCACCGTGGGTAAAGGCATTATACAGTTCCCCCAGTTCCCGGATGAAAACGTTAACCGACCAACCATCGGAAATCATGTGGTGCATCGCAATTCGCAACCAATGTTCTTCATCACTGACACGAATCAGTTGCCCCTGTAGCAGGCGTCCGCTGTCGAGGCTGAATTGCGGTTGGAACGGGGCGTCAGTTTGGGTTGCTATCACCAGTGGAAAACCAACCGCTTCAGATTCGACCACCTGAGTTGCCAGCCCGTCACATTCTGTGAAATGCGTGCGTAGAATTTCATGCCGGGCCACAATTCGATCCAGCGCCTGCTGAAGTGCTGCAACATCTAATTGACCGCATAGTCTGGTTCCCCCGGCAATGACATAAGCTGATGATGCTGCCGGATTCATCTGTGACAAGAACCATAACCGTTGTTGTGCCAACGACAACGGCGGTGTTTGCTGATCTGAGTGTGGCGTAATCGTGGGTAAGTGCTGCTGTGCAGACGCAAGGTGACCGTCTTGCAATATGGCAGCGAGCTCAGACAATACCGAATGGGTAAACAGTGTCGTGAGCGATATTTCAAATCCAAGCGCAACGCGGATCCGAGACACCAGCTGGATAGCGATCAAGGAGTGTCCGCCGAGTGCGAAGAAGTCGTCATGACGACCGACTTGCTCAACCCCCAATAACTCAGACCAAATCTCAGCCAGCTTGACTTCAACATCTCCCTGCGGTGCTTCATACGTGCGGCGCGGCAGCGACGAAGCATCGACTTCAGGTAATGCTTTGCGGTCTACCTTGCCATTCGGGGTCAGCGGGAATGCATCCAACGCTATATATATCCCCGGTACCATGTAATCCGGTAAACGTCGCTGTAATTCAGCTTTTAAACCGTCCTCGAAATCCTCTCCGGATTGCGCACCTGCTGCCACACCTGCTTCTGCCACACCTGCTTCTGCCACATAGTAACCCACTAACCGGGGCTCACCGTCGGCCATCACCGGTGCAGCAACCACCGCATCTGCGATCCCGTTATATCCCTGCATCAGGGATTCAATTTCTCCCAGCTCAATTCGGAATCCCCGGATTTTGACCTGAAAATCACTCCGGCCTAAACAGGTAATCCGGCCTTCACTGTCCCAGCGACCCAAATCACCGGTTTGGTACATCAGCTCGCCAGATTCAGTCACAAACGGGTCAGGGATAAACCGCTCTGCGGTTAAATCATCACGGTTAAGATACCCGTCCGTTACCCCTGCACCCGCAATATAAATCTCTCCACTGACTCCGACAGGCACTGGCTGGTGAGACGCATCCAAAATATAAATCCGGGTGTTGCCAATCGGTTTGCCTATCAATACCCCCTCATCCGTTAAACTCAACGGATGTGTCGCAGACCAGACGGTGGTCTCTGTCGGGCCATACATATTCCATAGCCGAGCGACGCGAGTGAGAATCTCATCCGCCAAAACTTTCGAGAATGACTCGCCGCCAATCAGACCGCTTAACCGTTGAGAGCCCTGCCAGCCAGCCGCCAACAACAGCTTCCACGTTGCCGGCGTCGCCTGAAACAGCGTGATATCCTGATTATCCAGATAAGCTGCCAGCGCTTCACCGTCCCGTGACAATGCTTTGTCCGCCAGATGCAGTGCGGCACCACTTAAGAGCGGCAGGTAGATTTCCAGCACATGAATATCAAATGAAATCGTGGTGACCGCCAGTAAGCGATCATCCCCGCTGACCTGATGCTGTTGCTGCTGACTGGTCAGGAAGTTGACCACCGAGCGATGCGGTACCATCACCCCTTTCGGTTGTCCGGTTGAGCCGGAGGTGTAAATCACATACGCCAGATGGTTGCTGGTCAGGGTCGGAACCACCGGGTTATCTGTCGGCTCATCCGCCAATGATTCCCGATTGAGCGCCAGTACCTGTAACTGCGATGCCTGCGCACCGAATGTCGCGGCAATATCAACCGTCCCGTCGGTAATCAGTACCACCGGGCGACTGTCGGCCACCATGTATTGTAGCCGCTCGGACGGGAACAACGGGTCAAGCGGCACATAAGCCCCGCCCGCTTTGAGCGTTGCCAGTAAAGTCGTGACCATGGCACAACTACGCTCGACCATCACCGCAACATAACTGCCCGGAGTGACTCCGAGTGCAATCAGGCGATGGGCTAACTGATTGGCCTGAGTATTCAGCGCGGCATAGCTTAAGGAGTCATCGCCCGAGACCACAGCCAGTGCATCAGGGCTCTGCTCGGCTTGCTTTTCGAATAACTGGTGAAGACACGCTTGCTCAGGATATGGCATTGCGGTCTGGTTAAAGCGGTTCAGTACATTGTCACGTTCATCAACAGGTAAAAGATCCAATTGACTAACGGATGTATCGGGCTGGGTCATCAGTGTGCTCACCAACCCGTGCAGTGCAGTCACGATCATCGCGCCGATCCGCTCGCCACCGATGCGCCGACTGACGTGAATATCTAACGAAAATCCGCCGTTGATAATATCGTTCACCGCCACCGTTAACGGATAGTTGGTATTTTCAGCAGCGAAAACCACCGAACCCAGCGCATCGGTCTCTTCGGTATGCTGTGCACTGCCGCCTTGATGGCGGTAGTTGAGCAGCGAGCTGAATAATGGCGTCTGATTGCTCAGGCCACTACACTGCTGAGCCAAAGCTAATGAAGTATGCTCATGTTCGAGTAATTCACCCAACCGTTGTTGAGTCTGGCTCAGTGCCGATTCAGCCGATGCTCCGGCAAAAGAAAGCCGTAACGGCAGGGTATTGAGGAACATCCCGAGCACGCGATCAGCCCCTTCCCCACCAGCCATACGACCGAACAGCACGGTGCCGAAAACCACATCATCCTGCCCCGTGGCCATACGCACCACTAATCCCCATGCGAGGTGGAATAACGCAGCCGGACTCAGGCCTTTCTGACGCGCCAGCACACGCAACTGCTGCGCCAGATGCGGCTCAATCGCGACGTGAACGCCTTCTTCCAGCTCACTTTGTGTCTGTAGTCCGAATGGTACACAAGGTTCATCAAGGTCACCCAGCAACGCTTGGAAATAACGCAAATGGTCATCGCGGTCAGACTGCTTCAGCGTGGTTTGCGCGACAAAATTACGGAACGGTAGCGGCTTAGGCAGCAGCGCTTCCTGCCCCGTCACGTAAGACTGCACCTCTTCAACCAGTAATTCCAGCGTGGTGTGGTCATTACACAGATGGTGGAATAAAAAGCACAGCAACCAACGGTCTTGCGCCGGATCTGCGACTTGATAGATTTCAATCATCGGCGCGCGCTGAATATCCATCCGGGTACGAGCCGGGTCAAAATGACGGCTCAACGCCTCGGCCACATCATCGGTCTGTGCAACGTGCTCAAGCTGAGAAGCATCAAGGGTTTTCAGTACCACCGGAGCTTCACGCCACACCACCTGGACGGGCATATTCAGGCCATCCCAAACGACGGCGGTGCGCAAAATGTCATGGCGCTGCACCACCTGCTGCAGTGCGCTCATGAACGTCTCGATTTCCGCTTCATTCCTGAAACTTTGAATAAACCGGGTAATGTATGGGTCACCTTGTTCGGCCAGTAAATGGTGGAATAAGATCCCCTCCTGAAGTGGTGCCAGCGGATAAATATCTTGAATATTGGCCGCACCGCCAGCCACAGTCTCACTGATCAGATCGATCTCTGACTGGTTCAGTGTCACCAACGGTAACATCTCCGGGGTAATGTGCTGACAATCCACCGGAATGAGATTGGGCGGAATGTCATGCTGCTGAGCCGGGTTTAGTACAACCAGTGTTTCTGCCAGTGCAGCCATTGTCGGCCGGGCAAACAGATCCCGAATCACCATCTGATAGCCCTGCTGACGTAACCGCTCGATCATTTGTACCGCCAGTAACGACTGTCCGCCGAGTTCGAAGAAGTTATCATCCCGCCCTACGAGTTCTACACCGAGTAACGCAGACCAAATATCAGCCAAAGTGGATTCAACGACACCTTCGGGCGCGGCAAACGCCTGACGGACAAAAGCACTTTCATCCGGCTCAGGCAGAGCTTTACGGTCAACTTTACCGTTAGCGTTGATCGGCATTTTATCCAGTGCAACATATGCTTTCGGCACCATGTAATCGGGCAAACGCTCAGCTAATCGCGATTTCAGTTCGGCGGCCGTGACCTGCTGATCTTGTGTCGTAAAATAAGCGACAAGACGTTTCGAACCGGCATCCGAACCTTGGGCAAGTACAACCGCACTATCAGCACCACTTGAGATCAATGCGACTTCGATTTCACCCAATTCAATCCGGAATCCGCGAATCTTGACCTGAAAATCGTTCCGGCCGATAAATTCGATCGTGCCGTCCGGGTGTCTGTAACCTAAATCACCGGTTTTATACATCCGTGCATTTGGCTGCGGTGAGTATGGATCTGGAATAAAACGTTCAGCGGTCAACTCATCTTGATTGAGATACCCTAATGCGACCCCGTCACCACCGATATATAATTCACCGACCACGCCTTGTGGGACAGGTTGTCCCTGACTGTTCAGCAGATATATCTGTGTATTGCCAATCGGATAGCCAAGCGGGATGTTCACGGCATCCTCATCGACGGCGATCACTTCATGTGTTGCAGCAAAGGTGGTAGTTTCTGTCGGACCATAGCAGTGCACCACATGCTGTGGCGCTCCCTCGGACAGCACGCGTCGGATCACCATTGGATCAGGTGAATCCCCGCCAAATAGTAGATAGCGTAGTCCCGGTAACACCGTTTTTAAATCTTGTGCATACTGATTGAACAAGCCAATCGTCATCCACAACACGCTGACTTGGTGATTGAGCAATGCCTGCTCAAGCGCCTGAACATTCAGTAACGTCTCCTGGTCAATGACCACCACCGTCGCGCCATTGAGCAGCGGAGCCCACACTTCAAAGGTGGTCGCATCAAAGGCAGGGTTGGCTGCAAACGAAAAACGGTCAGCGGTGCGCACCGTCATATAACCATTATTGATCACCAGTCGTGAAATCCCTCTGTGGGATACGACAACGCCTTTGGGCTGTCCTGTTGAGCCAGAGGTGTACATCACATAAGCCGGAGCCTCACCACTGACCGACACAGACACAGTTTCATCGCGAGTCTCCTCAATCAGGGCATCAGTCATCTCCACAACCTGCAACGATGGATAATCGCCAGCCGTACCGGGCTCAGCAATCAAGACGGTGACTTCACTATCATGTAATACATAATCCCGTCGGTCTGCCGGGGCGGCCGGGTCAAGCGGCACATACACGGCTCCGACTTTGAGAATTGCCAGCTCAGCCTGAATCAAAGCCGCGGAGCGCGGCAGCAGAATCGCGACGCGCTGCCCGGCCTGAATACCAAGAGTTTGCAATCGATTTGCCAGCGCATTTGCCCGGGCATCTAACATCGCGTATGACCATTGACCTTCGTCAGTGACCACCGCAATCGCCTCAGGAGAGAGCCGGGCCTGTCGCGCAAACAGGGTGTGAATCCCTTCTTTGGCGGGATAAGCATAATGGGTCTGATTGTATTGATGAATGACCGTTTGGAATTCATCCTCACCCAAAATCGGCAGAGCTGTCACGGGTAAATCGGGCTGCTCAACCATGCCTTGCAATAAGCGAATCCAATAACCGAGATAACGTTCAATCGTCGCTTTTTCAAACAGAGCGGTTGCATAATTGAGATAACCGGACAGGGTGTCCCCCGACTCACTGAGTAGCAGACTTAAGTCAAACTTCGCGGTTTGAAACGGTTCCTCTTCAGGCGCGAGAGAAATATCGGGCAGCGTCAAGGTCGAGTCTGGCAAATTCTGTAATGCGAAAATCACCTGAAACAGCGGTGTATACGCCGGATGACGGTTGGTCAGCACCGCTTCAACCACTTGCTCAAACGGTATATCCTGATTCGACTGTGCCGCCAGTGCTGTGGCTTTCACTTGTGCCAGTAACGCCGGAGTATCGGGTTGTTGACTTAAGTCCACCCGTAAGGCCTGTGTATTCACAAACATCCCGATCAGGCCTTCCAACTCAGTGCGATTACGCCCGGCGACCGGTGCACCGATCACCACATCATCCTGACTGGCCAGACGGCTCATTAACGTCGCCCAACTGGCAAATAGCGTCATAAACAACGTGGTATCATGACGCTGTCCCAGTGCTTTCAGGGCGGCAGTTAAGGTGCGATCTAACGTGAAATTCACACTGTCCCCGGCATGATTTTGTTCTGCCGGACGTGGAAAATCAGTTCTGAGCGCCAGACACTCGGGTGCATCTTTTAATTGCTCAACCCAGTACTCCCGTTGACGCGGAATCACGGATTCAGCCAAAGCCTGTTGCCAGTGCGCATAATCGGCAAACTGAATCGGTAACGGTGGCAGCGGGTTACTGCGCCCCTGACACAAGGCGGCATATAAAATACCCACTTCCCGAATAAACACGCTCATCGACCACCCATCGGCAATAGCATGATGTAGTGCCACACGCAGCACATATTCATGTGACTGAACATGGACTAATTCCGCCCTCACCAAGGGGCCTGTCGATAAATCAAAATGGGGCAGATAAGGTTGTGAGAGATCAACCAGATTCGCTTGTTCGAGAGGGATTTCCTCCAGTAAAAACCCCGAATCTGCAGGCATAATCCGCTGCAAAGGCTGACCATCCTGAGTCGTGAAAATTGTTCTGAGCGCTTCATGACGGGAAACCATCTGATCCAGTGTTTCCCGCAAGATGGCGACATCAAGCTGACCTTTCAGTCGAAAGGCCCCGTTAATAATGTAAGCGTCGGATGCACGCTGTTCCATTGCAGATAAAAACCAGATGCGGCGCTGTGCCAGTGCTAACGGTTCCCCTTCGGGAGAACGGGGCACCGGCTCAATCGCTGCAGGCTTGTCTTTCTTTTTCCGTTTCAGGCCGCGGGCTTTTGCCAGCTCAAATAATTTGACGACGTCATCGCCAGACAAATTTTTCATTGATGCACCCAAATCATCATTTGTACTCATGATGTATGTCTCCCATTATTCTGCTAAATCCATTAAATCGCTGACATCAAACTCAGCAAGACCGATATAAGCCACACGTTGACTGAAGGCGGCTAATGTGGGATGAGAGAAAAGCTCAACCAATGGCACTTCCAAGTCCAGTTCCTGACGAATTCTTGAAATTAATTGGGCCGCCAGCAGTGAGTGACCGCCTAATTCAAAGAAGCTGTCCTGACGACCGACGGCTGCCACATCCAGTAAGGATTGCCAAATGTCGGCCACCATTTCTTCGAGCTCACCTAACGGCGCTTCATACTCGCGACGAACTAAGGCGCTTTCATCCGGCTCAGGCAGGGCTTTACGGTCCACCTTACCGTTGGCCGTCAGCGGCATCTCTGCCAGCGCAACATAAGCCGCCGGGACCATGTAATCCGGTAAATGACTCGCCAAACGCGATTTCAGATCACTGGCCGTCAATGCTTCATCACCCGGGGTGAAATACGCCACCAGTCGTTTCGAAGCCGAATCACCCGTCGCAATCACCACCGCTGACGCCACACCACATGACACCAGCGCCGACTCAATCTCGCCCAGCTCAATCCGGAAACCCCTCACCTTGACCTGAAAATCATTCCGGCCGACAAACTCAATGGTTCCGTCCGCTCGCAAATAACCTAAGTCTCCTGTCCGGTACATCCGCGCATTCGGGCCCGGGGCATACGGGTCCGGGATAAACCGCTCGGCCGTCAGCTCATCCTGATTGAGATACCCCAACGCAACCCCGTGACCACCGATATGCAGCTCACCGACCACCCCTTGTGGCACCGGCTGACCGTGCGCGTTAAGCAGATACACTTGGGTGTTACCTATCGGACGACCCAGCGGAATGCTCACCGCATCGGCATCGACAGCCGTGATTTCATGAGTTAAGGCAAAAGTCGTGGTTTCTGTCGGGCCGTAACCGTTGAGCAGATGTTGTGGTGCACTCTCTGCCAGCACCCGACGAATCACTGCCGGGTCAAGGGCATCGCCGCCCACCAGCAGATAACGCAGGCTTGGTAACACGGCTTTTAAACCTTGCGCATACTGATTGAACAAGCCGACCGTCAGCCACAGAATACTGACCTGATGGGCACTCAACGCTTGGGCAAAGGCCGCCACATCGAGTAACGTTTCCTGCTCAATCACCACCACCGCAGCGCCATTGAGCAGCGGTGCCCAGACTTCGAGCGTGGTCGCATCAAAGGCCGGGTTAGCCGCGAATGCCACCCGGTCTGACGGTTGTACCGCCATATAACCATTGTTCAGCACCAGACGGGCAATCCCGCGATGAGGGACGACAACTCCTTTCGGCTGACCGGTTGAGCCGGACGTGTACATCACATAGGCCGGCGCATCCCCGTTGACAGATACCGAGACTGGTTCATCACGGGTTTCATTAAGCAGCGACGGTGTCATCTCTAAGACGTGCAGCGACGGATAATCATCCGCCGTACCGGCTTCTGCGAGCACAATCGTTGCCCCACTGTCGCGGAGCACATAGTCCAGTCGCTCTGCCGGTGCCGCCGGATCGAGCGGTACATAGACCCCGCCACATTTGAGAATTGCCAGTTCTGCCACCACCAGAGCGGCCGAACGGGGTAAGCAGATCGCAACCCGCTGTCCGGGCGTCACACCCAAGGTTTGTAGCCGGTGTGCCAATGCATTGGCCCGGGCATTAACCTGCGCATAACGCCACCCTTCTTCTGCCGCGATGACAGCAATAGCATCAGGGGTTTCACTGGCCTGTCGACTGAACAACGTATGAATACCACAATCGGACGGATAGGCGTTGTGAGTCTGATTCAAGTGGTGCAGCATGTGTTGCTGCTCACTTTCTGTGAGCATCGCTAGTGCGGTCACCGGTTGCTCAGGCTGACGCACCATGTTTTCTAACAGGGTGATCCAGTAACTGAGGTAACGCTGTACCGTTTCCGGTTCAAATAATGCCGTTGCATAATTCAGCGTCCCTTCAATGCGATCCGCTGATTCATGAACGATCAGGCTGAGATCAAACTGAGCACGACTGGATTCTTCCGCTAATAACGACAGACACATCCCATCGAGCTCAATCCGTTCTTCCGGTAAGTTTTGTAAGGCAAACAGCACCTGAAAAATGGGGCTGTAAGCAAGACTTCGTGTCGGAGCAACCGCTTCAACCACCTGCTCAAACGGAATATCCTGATGTGCCTGAGCCTGTAACGAAGTGGTTTTGATCTGGTTCAGCAATGTCACACTATCCGGCTGCTCACTCAGATTGACTCGTAGTGCCTGAGTATTGACAAACATTCCGATCAAATCTTCCAGCTCGGTTTGTGTCCGTCCGGCAACCGGAGAACCCACCACAATATCGTCCTGCCCGGCAAGACGGCTCATCACCACAGACCAGCCGGCCAGCAAGGTCATGTAGAGCGTACTACGGTGTCGCTGGCTGAACTCACGTAAAGATGCCGTCAGTGATGCATCGAAACAGACCGGAATTGCAGCCCCCGAATAATCCTGAGTCACCGGACGAGGCCGATCCATCGGCAAGGTTAAGCAGTCAGGAATATCACGGAGTTGTTCGGTCCAATACTGTTGCTGACGTTGCAACACTTCGCCCTGTAAATGGGTCTGCTGCCAAGCCGCATAGTCGCCATACTGAATGCGTAACGGTGGCAATGGATCGGGTTGTCCCTGAGTAAATGCACGATACAATGCCGACAGTTCACGCGTCAGCACCCCAATCGACCAGCCATCAGCAATCATATGGTGCATCGCAATCCGCAGCCAATGCTCGTGTTCATGGATACGGATCAGTTGTCCCTGAACTAACGGGCCTTGGGTTAAATCAAATTGGGGCAGGAATGGCGACAATTCATCAATTAATGATTCACCATCCAGCCAGCTCATTGGAAACTCATGCCAGGTTTTGCCAATCATCTGTACAGGCACGCCATCGAGATCAGCAAAATGTGTCCGTAATGGCGCATGACGGGCAACAATTCGATTCAGTGCTCGCTGTAATGCATCAATATTTAACGGCCCTTCCAATCGCACCCCGCCGGTGATCACATACGCAGAGACCGCATCAGGATCCATCTGAGATAAGAACCACAACCGTTTCTGTGCCAGTGACAAGGGAATCGCTTGTCCTTCAGCCAACGGGGTAATCGCAGGTAATGTCGCACCTTGCGCCTCATCAAGCTGAGCAGCGACTTCATGTAAGGTCGCATGAGAGAACAGCGTCGCCAGTGATAATTCACGCCCGAGCTGTTCGCGTACCCGAGACACCATCCGCACTGCCAGCAAAGAGTGACCGCCCAGCTCAAAGAAGTTATCGGCACGGCCCACTTGCTCGACGCCCAGTAACTCAGACCAAATCGCCGCCAGTTTTTCCTCGGCATCGCCCATCGGTGCCTGATATTCGTGCCGCACCACTGAATCGATATCCGGCGCAGGCAGCGCCTTACGGTTCACTTTGCCGTTCGGCGTCAATGGCATCGCATCAATCAAAACATTCACGGCCGGTACCATATGTGCCGGTAAACGCTCAGACAATTCAGCTTTCAACGCCGCCACATCCGGCACCGCGTCTTGATTCGCCGCAGTGTAGTAACCGACAAGCTGTTTGTCGCCGCTCTCGCCAAAGGCTCGGGCAATCACCACCGCATCCTGCACACCCGTGCAGCTTTGTAACGCCGAGCTGATTTCACCCAGCTCAATCCGGAAACCACGGATTTTCACCTGGTCATCATTACGGCCCCGATACTCAATCGTCCCGTCCGCTAACCAGCAACCGACATCACCGGTGCGGTACATCACCGGATAGGTGTTGTCGTACGGATTGGCAACAAACCGCTCTGCGGTCAGCTCATCGCGGTTCAGATAGCCGCGGGCCACCTGCACTCCGCCAATGTACAACTCCCCTTCAACACCGACCGGAACCGGATGACCGGCACTGTCGAGTACATACATCCGGGTATTTGCTACCGGATGACCAATCGACACCCGGTCACCTTCCAGTTGTCGCGGACAGTGCCATGCGGTGACATCCACCGCCGCTTCCGTCGGACCATACAGGTTATGTAATTCAATCTGTGGTAAACGCGCATAGCTCTTACGAATCGCTTCCGCCGGCAGCGCTTCTCCACTACAGAACACCAGCCGCAGAGTCGGACAATCATTGGGACTCACCACCTCAAGGAAGCTCTGCAACATCGGCGGTACAAAGTGCAGGATGGTCACCCCTTGACGGGTGATAAGAGATTTCAGGTAATCAGGGTCTTTGTGTCCTTCCGGCTTGGCCATCAACAGGGTTGCACCCGACCATAACGGACAGAAGAACTCCCACACCGAGACATCAAAACTGAACGGGGTTTTCTGCAACACCACATCATCACTACCAAAGCCGTAGTCTTGTTGCATCCAGTACAGCCGGTTGACCACACCACGGTGCTCGTTCATCACCCCTTTGGGTAAACCAGTGGAGCCGGAGGTGTAAATGATGTACGCCAGATGACGATTGGTCAGCTCCGCCACTTCAGGGTTGGTCTGCGGGCAATCCAGCCACGGCTGCACTACTGAGGCTAAATCCACCAGACGGGTACTGGCCGGGATTTCGCCCAATACATCGCGCAATGCACCTGTGGTCAGCAAAGCCACCGGCGCACTGTCGGACAACATATAAGTGAGCCGCTCGGTCGGATACCCCGGGTCAAGCGGCACATAAGCACCGCCCGCTTTGAGAATCGCCAGCAGGGAAACCACCAGCTCACAGCTTCGTTCCAGACACACTGCGACCCGGCTGTCAGGACGCACACCCTGCTCAATCAGCCAGTGGGCCAGTTGGTTGGCCCGGGCATTCAGTTCGGCGTAACTGAGGGTCTGCTCTTCGAAGATAACGGCGGTTGCATCCGGGTTGCGCGCCACCTGCGCTTCAATCAGGGTATGCAGGCAGGTATCGTCCGGGAATGTAGTCTCCGTTTGGTTGAACTGATTGAGCACCAAGTCACGTTCAGCATCGGCAAGAATATTGAGTTGGCTGACGGGTTGATCAGACGGTACAGACAGAGCCCCCACCAGTTCGGCCAAAGCGACCGTCAACATTGAGCCGACCCGCTCGCCACTGAGGCGCGGACTGATATGGATATCTAACGAGAATCCGCCGTCGACAATATCGTTGACCGCCACCGTTAACGGATAGTTGGTATTTTCAGCTGCGACTTCAAGAGTGCCCAATGTCTCTTGATCTGCAGCCGTTTGAGCACTGCCACCTTGATAACGGTAGTTGAGCAGCGAACTGAACAGCGGGGTGTGATTGCTCAAACCACTGCATTGCTGTGCCAGCGCGAGCGAGGTATGTTCATGTTCGAGTAATTCAGCCAACCGTTGCTGAGTCTGCATCAGTGCTGATTCAACTGAGGTATCGGCTAACGCGAGGCGCAGTGGTAAAGTATTGAGGAACATGCCCAACACCCGATCCGCCCCGTCACCGCCGGCCATCCGACCGAATAATACCGTGCCGAAAACCACATCATCCTGTCCGGTAGCACGCTGAACCACAACCCCCCACGCCAGATGGAACAGTGCTGCCGGGCTGATACTGAAACGCCGGGAGAGTACACGGATCGTCTGTGCGACATCATCAGTAATCACCACATGGGTTGCTTCGACATGCGCATCATCACCGGCAGCCTGCAACCCAAACGGATCACAGGGCTCATCCACATCACCCAGCAACGTGCGGAAATAATTCAGATGTGCCTCTTGATTGGCATTGAGTGTGGTTTGGGCAACAAAGTTACGGAACGGCAACGGCTTTGGCAGCTCCGCTTCACGGCCGCTGATATAGGCCTGCACCTCTTCAATCAGGAGCTCCAGCGTGGTGTGGTCATTACACAAGTGATGTAGCAGGAAGCACAGTAACCAACGCTCTTGCGCCGGATCGGCCACTTTGTAAGCCTCAATCATCGGTGCCCGCTGAATATCCATCCGGGTATGAGCCGGGTCAAAGTGCTGGCACAACCGGACGGCGACATTATCCACCTTATCAGCATCATCCAGTTCGTCTGCCGCAAGAGCATGTAAAACCACCGGCGCTTTACGCCAGACCACCTGAACCGGCGTTTCCAGACCATCCCAGACCACCGCCGTGCGCAAAATATCATGCCGCTGAATGACATGTTGCAGCGCCGTAATAAAGGTTGTGATATCCGCTTCATTCTGGAAGCTTTGCACCACCCGCGTCACGTAAGGATCGCCTTGTTGTTCCAACAGATGATGGAACAAAATACCCTCCTGGAGCGGAGCCAATGGATAAATATCCTGAATGTTGGTTACACCGCCATCGACGGTCTGACCTATCACATCGATGGCCTTCTGATCCAGAGACACCAACGGTAACATCTCCGGGGTGATATGTTGGCAATTGGCCGGGATCCGGTTCGCTGGAATCTCGCTCTCGGCACCCGCCGCTTGCACGATCAAGGTTTCAGCCAGCTCTGCCAATGTAATTTGAGAGAACAGATGACGGATCACGAGCTGATACCCTTGCTGACGCAGCCGCTCCGCCATCCGTACTGCCAGCAAAGAGTGACCGCCCAGCTCAAAGAAGTTATCGGCACGGCCCACTTGCTCAACGCCCAGTAACTCAGACCAAATCGCCGCCAGTTTTTCCTCGGCATCGCCCACCGGTGCCTGATATTCGTGCCGCACCACCGAGTCGATATCCGGCGCAGGCAGCGCCTTACGGTTCACTTTGCCGTTCGGCGTCAATGGCATCGCATCAATCAAAACATTCACGGCCGGTACCATATGTGCCGGTAAACGCTCAGACAATTCAGCTTTCAACGTCGCCACATCCGGCACCGCGTCTTGATTCGCCGCGGTATAGTAACCGACAAGCTGTTTGTCGCCGCTCTCGCCAAAGGCTCGGGCAATCACCACCGCATCCTGCACCCCCGTGCAGCTTTGTAACGCCGAGCTGATTTCACCCAGCTCAATCCGGAAACCGCGGATTTTCACCTGGTCATCATTACGGCCCCGATACTCAATCGTCCCGTCCGCTAACCAGCAACCCACATCACCGGTGCGGTACATCACCGGATAGGTGTTGTCGTACGGATTGGCAACAAACCGCTCTGCGGTCAGCTCATCGCGGTTCAGATAGCCGCGGGCCACCTGCACTCCGCCAATGTACAACTCCCCTTCAACACCGACCGGAACCGGATGACCGGCACTGTCGAGCACATACATCCGGGTATTTGCCACCGGATGACCAATCGAAACCCGGTCACCTTCCAGTTGCCGCGGACAGTGCCACGCAGTAACATCCACCGCCGCTTCCGTCGGACCATACAGGTTATGTAATTCAATCTGTGGTAAACGCGCATAGCTCTTACGAATCGCTTCCGCTGGCAGGGCTTCTCCACTACAGAACACCAGCCGCAGACTCGGACAATCATTGGGACTCACCACCTCAAGGAAGCTCTGCAACATCGGCGGCACAAAGTGCAGGATGGTCACCCCTTGACGGGTGATAAGGGATTTCAGGTAATCCGGGTCTTTGTGTCCTTCCGGCTTGGCCATTAACAGCGTCGCTCCCGACCATAACGGACAGAAGAACTCCCACACCGACACATCAAAACTGAACGGGGTTTTCTGCAACACCACATCATCACTGCCAAAGCCGTAGTCTTGTTGCATCCAGTCCAGACGGTTGACCACGCCACGGTGCTCATTCATCACCCCTTTGGGTAAACCGGTGGAGCCGGAGGTGTAAATGATGTACGCCAGATGACGATTGGTCAGCTCCGCCACTTCAGGGTTGGTCTGCGGGCAATCCAGCCACGGCTGCACTACTGAGGCTAAATCCACCAGACGGGTACTGGCCGGGATTTCGCCCAATACATCGCGCAATGCACCTGTGGTCAGCAAAGCCACCGGCGCACTGTCGGACAACATATAAGTGAGCCGCTCGGTCGGATACCCCGGGTCAAGCGGCACATAGGCACCGCCCGCTTTGAGAATCGCCAGCAGGGAAACCACCAGCTCACAGCTTCGTTCCAGACACACTGCGACCCGGCTGTCAGGACGCACACCCTGCTCAATCAGCCAGTGCGCCAGTTGGTTGGCCCGGGCATTCAGTTCGGCGTAACTGAGAGTCTGGTCTTCGAAGATAACGGCGGTTGCATCCGGGCTGCGCGCCACCTGCGCTTCAATCAGGGTATGCAGGCAGGTATCATCGGGGAATGTAGTCTCCGTTTGGTTGAACTGATTGAGCACCAAGTCACGTTCAGCGTCCGTAAGGATATTCAAGGAGCCGACCGCTTGTGTCGGTGCCGCTATCATCTGCTGTAACAACGCTTGCCAGTAGCCGAGATAACGCTCCACTGTGGCGGCATCAAACAGTGCCGTGGCATAGTGGAGTGTCACCTCAAGCTGATCACCTGACGGATAGACAAAGAGATTTAAATCAAACTGGACAGTTGACACTTCGGCTTCCACCGCTGAAATCGACAAACCGGGTAACTGCAAATTGCCATCAGGGACATTCTGTAAAGCGAACATCACTTGGAAAATCGGAGAATGAGCTAAGCTTCGTTGCGGTGCCACAGATTCCACCACCTGCTCAAACGGGATGTCCTGATGTGCCTGCGCTGCCAGCGCTGTGGTTTTGACCTGTGCCAGCAGATCCATCGTGTTCGGGTTGGCAGACAGATCGATCCGCATCGCCTGCGTATTGACGAACATACCGATCAGTTGCTCCAGTTCAGCGCGGTTCCGGCCCGCGATCGGAGAGCCGATCACCACATCCTCCTGATTGGCGAGGCGTCCCATTAATACCGACCAGCCAGCCAATAAGGTCATGTAAAGCGTACAACCATGCGCCCGGCTTAATGTTTGCAGTGCTGTGGTTAATTCTTTATCCAGCACGCATTTTATTTCGGCACCATCAAAGGACTGTTTGGCAGGACGCGCACGATCGGTCGGTAATGTCAGACATTCAGGGATCCCGCGTAGCTGTTCTACCCAATACTCGCTCTGCTGTTGCAGCAGTTCATCCTGTATGTTCTGTTGTTGCCATGCAGCATAATCACCATACTGAATCGTTAACGGTGGCAATGGGTTGGGAGTATTTTCAACCAAAGCACGATAAAGCTGACTAACTTCTCGCATTAAGAGGTTGATCGACCAACCGTCGGTAATCATGTGATGCATCGCCAGACGCAAAATATGTGTCTCTGTATCAATCGCGATCAATTGCCCCTGAAATAGTGGCCCGGCAGATAAATCCATATCTGTGGCAAATGATGCAATCGCTTGAACATCATGTGCCTCGATCTGGGTGAGCATCATCCGTTGCCCTTCCGGCAGAATTTTCTGCACCGGCTCGCCATCACGGATATCAATACATGTCCGTAAAATGTGATGGCGGGAGATCAGGTGATCAAGCGCTTGTTGCAAAGCCCCGATATCCAATTGCCCCCGCAAGGTAAACCGCCCGACCATCAAATACGCGGTTGTTGCCACATCATCAATTTGAGATAAAAGCCATAACCGCCGCTGTGCAAGCGATAAGGGGGGAATGACATCGCTGCCTAATGGTTCAATGCTGGTTTTCACTGGCGTCGGAGAGGCCTTTTCAAGCGTACGGGCCAATGCAGATAGCATCGGTTGGCTGAATACTGTGGCTAATGCCAGTTCAACCTGAAATTGCTGACGAATCCGAGAAATCAATTGCATCGCAACCAACGAATAACCGCCGAGTTCGAAGAAATTGTCATGACGCCCGACCGGGGTAACCCCCAAAAGATCCGACCAAATTTCGGCCAGTTTGGTTTCAATTTCACCTTCGGGTGCTTCATACGTCTGCCGCGGAAGTACTGATTCATCAACTGCGGGTAACGCTTTTCGATCCACCTTACCGCTCGGTGTCAGCGGGAAGGTATCCATTACAACATAGAGCCCCGGCACCATATAATCCGGCAGACGACGCCGTAATTCAGCCTTTAAACCTTCCTCAAATGTTTCCCCGGATTGCGTCGAATCTTCAGCCACATAATACCCCACCAAACGCGGCTCACCATCAGCCATGGTCGGTGCTGTCACGACGGCATCAGCAATCCCGTCATACCCTTGCATCAGCGATTCAATTTCACCCAGCTCGATGCGGAAGCCCCGGATCTTGACCTGAAAATCACTCCGGCCTAAACAGGTGATACGCCCTTGACTGTCCCAACGCCCTAAGTCTCCGGTTTGATACATCAACGCTCCGGTTTCGGTCACAAACGGATCAGGGATAAACCGCTCTGCGGTCAGGTCTTCCCGGTTGAGATACCCGGCTGTCACCCCGGCTCCGGCAATATAAATTTCACCACTGACACCGACAGGCACGGGGTTATGGTGCTGATCGAGAATATAAATCCGGGTATTGCCAATGGGTTGCCCAATCAGTACCCCATCGTCCGTCAGGCTCAGTGGATGTGTTGTCGACCAGACAGTTGTCTCCGTCGGACCGTACATATTCCACAACCGGCCGACACGATGAAGTAGCTCATCGGCCAGTATTTTTGAAAATGATTCGCCACCGATCAGCCCACTTAATCGCGGGGAACCTTGCCAGCTTGCAGCCAGTAAGAGTTTCCATGTCGCCGGTGTTGCCTGAAAAATGGTGATATCTTGGCTGTCGAGGTAAGCCGCTAACGCTTCACCGTCTCGCGACAAGGCTTTATCAGCCAAATGTAAAGTGGCACCACTGATAAGTGGCAGGTAAATTTCAAGAACGTGTATATCAAATGAAATGGTGGTGATCGCCAGTAACCGGTCATTGGAGCTCACTGCATGTTGCTGCTGCTGGCTGATCAAGAAATTGACCACACCGCGATGCGGCACCATCACGCCCTTCGGTAGCCCGGTCGAACCGGAGGTATAAATGACATAGGCCAGATGCTCACTGGTCAGGGACGCAATCACTGGGTTATCAGCCGCCTCATCACTCAGCACTTCCTGACTGAGATCCAAGACTTTCAACTGTGCTGCCCGCTCAGCAAATATCTGTTCGACATCGACAGTACCATCGGTAATCAGTACCACCGGACGGCTATTGGCGATCATGTATTGCAACCGCTCAGACGGAAACAGCGGATCGAGCGGAACATAAGTCCCGCCCGCTTTTAGCGTCGCCAGTAATGCCGAGACCATAGAGCAACGACGCTCAACCATTACCGCCACGTAACAGCCAGGGGTCACACCGAGTCTAATCAGGCGATGCGCTAACTGATTGGCTTGGGTATTCAGTGCGGCATAGCTCAGGGTCTCATCCTCTGAAATGACAGCCGTTGCATCCGGGGTTTGAATCACTTGCGTTTCAAATAAGTGATGAAGGCACGCTTGCTCAGGATATGCCATCGCTGTCTGGTTAAAAGTATCGAGCACTAAATCACGTTCATCCTGAGACAGCACACTCAGACGTGCCGGGTAAGTCATATCAGATTCGGCACGAACACATTCACTCAAAAAGGATTCCAGACGACTCAAATGACGCTGAATTTCATGCCTTTCATACAAGTCATGGTTCGCATTGAGATACAGGGTCAACCCTTGCTGCGGCCCTCGGTCATAAAATGTAAACGACAGATCGTCAACCGGACCAATCGCGGTATTGACCACCGTTGCAGAGACATCCCCGAAAAACAGTTCGTATTCAGAAGGCACGAAATTCAGTACGGTGCTGTACCAGCCTTGATTGTCTCCGTGTTTCAATTCTTGACGCAGATCCTCACTGTAATAGCGAGAATGACGTGATGTTTTGCCGACATGGAGAGCAACTTGTTCCAGCAGTTGACTCAATGTGGTCTCTGTATCGATCTGTACCCCCAACGGCAAAATATTGACAGCAAGACCTGTGGTTCTACGTAATGTCCGCCCCATTCTTCCACGATGTGTAAAACCGAGCAGCATGGACGACTCTCCGGTCATCAGGTGGAGATAAACGGAGGTCAGTGCGGTGATCAGTGTTGCCAGTGTCGTCTTGTAATGTTCGGCAACACCAAGTAAACGTTCATAGATATCAAGGGGGATCTGCTTACGCTCACTGAGTACCTGAGAACACGAAGTACTCTGCCCTGCCAGACAAACTGGCTGATACGCCTGAATCTGCGCCATATAGTTCAGCCAGAATTCGCGGTCACGTACAAACCCCGTTGAATCACGATACGTGTTTTCAGCCTCCAACAAGGCCTCAATCCCTAATAGCTGACTCTCTGGCACCGCCTGACCGGCATGTAATGCAGAATATATTTCGGCAAAACGCCCCACCAGCATCATAAAACCATATCCGTCAGTGGTTATATGGTCGGCACTACAATAAAGATAATATTGTTCGGCATGAACTTTTAGCAAAGCAAACTCAAACAGGAGTGTTCTGTCGCCAGCGGAGACCGGATGGTCAAGCCGTTTCTCCATCCATGTCATCGCTAAAGCATCGGCATCCGCTTCCTGAGAAAAATCAATGAAAGGCAGTTCCCAATCCCCAAAATACTCAACTGTTTGTTGTAATTCTTCTTGATAGTAACCGGCTTTGATATGGAATGTGTCGGCTTCCCCGACACCTTGCCTTACCGCAGATTCCATCATCTCTGGATGAATGTTACCCGGCAGGTCCAGATATCCGGCCACTTTGAATACTCGGGGTCCGATATGATTCACAATATGCTGGGCGAACCAGATTCCTTTCTGTGGTGTCGAGAGTGGTAAAGGAGAAGATACATTTGACGGAGTATGGAGAAGAGAATTTTGCTTACTTGCTTCGCGAGTATTCGTATTCATATAGCACCAACCTTCATTTGTTATTTTTTTATTATTTGTATTTTACGCATAAGACAAAGTGCACCTGATATATGTAATACCAGATACTAAAACCTCATATATGCTAGATATGACGTAATCAAAAGTGACAATCAATTAATGATAAATGTATTATTTAATTATGCTTTTCTCTTTACTTTTATAATTTAAAATGAATTTGACCTAATGATGACATTTACAGCCCAAATTACCTCATTCATTCTCTGACAATCAAGTTATATTATTCTGACACCATTGGGATGAACTAAAAACTCCATAATTTGGTCAAAGCCAATAAGAAATAACAAGAACCTATCCTTTAAAAACAATCATAATCATCATGATATAATAATAAAACAATCAAAAAGATATTTTTCAACTTAAAACACACCGTTCAAAAACCAAAATTATCCACAAATTATTAATGATAGATTTACATAATAAAATGCAAAAAAATTTTAACTGAACGCAAATCACACCGATGAAGACAAACTGACACAAAAACCATCTCAACCCTTTAAAAACAAATAGATAGATAAGAACCCAACGATTTATAATTTATGAATATAAAAGAATTATACTTCAACTTATGGTCTAACCAGATCAAAAATAAGAATTAAATAAACAAAATCAACACTAAAGAAAAACAAAAAACCAACATGAAACAAAAAATCAACATATAAAATGGTTTAGCTTCTATGATTGCCGTATCTCACATTTCGTAATTCTCAACTGAAACAAAGATTATTTTTTAAAAACTTGATCACCTTCAAATATAATTACCGATTTTTCATATTTTTCATGATATCCACCGAGATATTTCAAATATAAACCCATCGAATCATTGAATGAGAGAGAAAGGTTAAAGCTTATTTTTTGCTCATTGTTTAAAATAAAATCAGATAATGACAAAAATCATATTTAATATGACAACAAAAAAGAACCATCTCGGTAGATACATTTTAAAAACACATCAATACCACCAACGTAATTAGTGTAAAAACTCGAAAAAAACTAGATAAGTGAAATTTGTTTTATATGTTATTTCGTAAAAAATTCATAAAACATACATATAAAAACAACATACTGATACGAGTGAATATTATTAATTCCACCCCATTAAAAACAACAATATTAAATATGATCAATATAAAAATAGAATCATCTTTTATCTAATAAAAACTTTTCAGTTTCAGACCGAACTTATATGCCATACTCTACGAGTGAACGGACAACAATAATCAATGTTCGCATATGAATTAAAATACATTATCATCTGAAACCATCTCTCTTTACGTCTCGTTCAGGCAAACCGCACAACCACATCACTCAGGGAAAGGTATTCGCCACCAGAAAGGCATCTGAAAATTTGCCTTCTGCTTCTGATAGGTACAAAACGACACAGTGCTTTTAAATAAATTGGATCACGGACAAAACTATGAACCCAGATATACGGTATAAAGGAGGGAGTCAGATAGCTCATTCCTTTTACCTGAATAACGATGTCTCAAACACATCTGAGAGAATCTTGCTCTACTGACAGGATAATAGCTGTTACACTAGGAAATATTAGAAAAGTTGAACGATATTACAGTTGAAATAGTATATTATTAAAAGACTCCAGTGGTTATGGTGATGAATTTGGACCACAATTTAACTAAACAGATAGAAGAGATATGTGCCGCAAGAGGTGTCCGGTTGACATCTCAACGTAAGCGAGTGTTTGAGCTTATCTGTTCCAGTAGAAAGGCATCCAGTGCCTATGAGCTGCTTGAAGCGTTACAGCAAAGTGAACCTCAGGCAAAACCACCGACCGTTTATCGGGCGCTCGATTTTCTGATGGGACAGGGCTTTATCCACCGTGTAGAGTCAACCAACAGCTACATTTCATGTTGCTCTTGTAATGCACATAAACACTTCTCACATCTTTTAATCTGCAAACAATGTAGTGATGTGACCGAACTTCAGGATGAGACATTGGTCTTATCTCTGGAACATAATGCAGAGAAGCACGGATTTAAGATTACAAACCATGTCATTGAATCTCATGGTATTTGCCAAACGTGCTCCTCAGAAACAAAGAGAGAAACAGTAAAAGATTATGCGCGCTGAGTTTGTAAATCCGTTTTTAGCGTCTCTGATGAACGTGTTAAAAACCATGGCTTCACTTGAATTGAAACCTCAAAAGCCAAGAGTAAAAAAAGATGAAATTGCTCGAGGTGATATTTCGGGACTGATCGGGATGGTTGGCGATCAAACCCGGGGATCGATGTCGATTACTTTTGATGAAAGCCTCGCACTGGAAATCATGCAAAACATGTTGGGCGAACGCCCGAATGGCTTGAATGAAGAAGTGACGGATATGGTGGGTGAAATCACCAATATGGTGACAGGCGGAGCTAAAAGAATCCTCGCTGAAAGTGGCTTCGATTTCAATATGGCAACGCCGGTTGTCGTATCAGGTCGTGGCCACACGATTCGTCACAAGTGCGAAGGGGCAATTATTATCATGCCTTTCACCTCGACTTGGGGAAATGCATTTATCGAGATCTGCTTCGAGTAGTTTTCGATTCATACCGATGTAAAAACAGGAGCTGGTTTTGCCAGCTCCTGTTTACTTTTATATCACGCTAAATGTTCGTCTTAACGAAGGGCTTTATACGCATTAATCAGTCCATTGGTTGAACTGTCATGAGATGTCACTTGCTCATCACTTTCCAACTCAGGCAAAATTGCATTGGCTAGTTGCTTACCGAGTTCAACACCCCACTGATCAAAAGTGAAGATGTTCCAGATTGCTCCCTGTGTGAAGATCTTATGTTCATAGATGGCAATCAACTGACCCAGTACACGCGGAGTGATTTGCTTCACCAAGATGGAGTTCGTCGGACGATTCCCTTCAAATACTTTAAACGGAACAAGTTCAGCGACTTCCTCTGCGGTTTTGCCAGCGGCAATGAATTCAGCTTCCACTTGTTCTTTGGTTTTACCAAACGCCAAAGCTTCTGTTTGTGCGAAGAAGTTAGACAACAGTTTCGGATGATGATCCGATGTCGGATTATGTGAAACCGCTGGGGCAATAAAATCACAAGGAATCATTTTTGTACCTTGGTGAATCAACTGATAGAAAGCATGTTGACCATTGGTACCCGGTTCACCCCAGATAATCGGCCCGGTCTGATAATCAACCGGCTGACCATTACGATCGACATATTTACCATTCGATTCCATATTCCCCTGCTGGAAATAGGCCGCAAAACGGTGCATATACTGATCATAAGGCAGAATTGCTTCCGACTCAGCACCGTAGAAGTTGTTGTACCAAATACCAATCAGTGCCAATAATACCGGGATATTTTTCTCAAACGGTGTCGATACGAATGCCTGATCGACTTCATGGGCACCAGCAAGTAATTCGACAAAGTTATCAAAACCAATCCCCAAAATGATCGACAAGCCAATGGCAGACCATAAAGAATAACGGCCACCAACCCAGTTCCAGAACTCGAACATATTGTCGGTATCAATCCCAAAAGCAGCAACGGCTTCAGCATTGGTTGAAAGTGCTGCAAAGTGCTTCGCGACTTGAGATTCATCTTTTGCTTCGGCAAGGAACCAATCACGTGCGGTGTGCGCATTGGTCATTGTTTCCTGAGTCGTAAATGTTTTAGACGCAACGAGGAATAATGTTGTTTCTGGATTAACCTGCTTGAGCACTTCAACGATATGTGTGCCGTCAACATTAGAGACAAAATGCATATTCAGGTGATTTTTATATGGCTTCAGAGCTTCCGTAACCATATATGGTCCTAAATCAGAACCGCCGATACCGATGTTCACAACATCCGTGATTGCCTTGCCGGTATACCCTTTCCACTCACCGGAAATAATCCGTTCGGAGAAGTGCTTCATTTTCTCCAGCACAGCATTGACTGCCGGCATCACGTCTTCACCATCTGAATAAATTGGTGTATTGGAACGATTCCGCAACGCTACATGCAACACAGACCGGTCTTCTGTCCGGTTAATTTTTTCACCACTGAACATCGCTTCCATTGCGCTTTTCAGGTCTGTTTCTTCTGCCAGCGCCAATAAGAGTTTCAGCGTCTCTTCATTGATGAGGTTTTTAGAATAATCGACCAGAATATCATCGCCAAAACGTAGAGAGAACGTTTCAAAGCGCTGACTGTCTTGGCTGAAAAGTGTTTTTAAGTCGACACCTTTCATTGATTCAAAATGAGCAGACAGTGCTTTCCAGGCCTGTGTTTCTGTTGGGTTGATATTTTTTAGCATGGTATCTATCCCGAATTTAATAGGTCCTATTCTGCCGAGCAGCATGAGCGATCGTTACAGAATTCCAAAGACAAAAAACAAACCAATTGCAGCATGCGCACCAATACACCTAACAAGGTCACAGCTATATTTCGATTTGTATCCGATTCGCTGATTATACTTAATTTTCAGAGCGAAATTATGTTTTAGCTCAAATCAGACGAGTCAATTTTTATTCCATTGGTACAAAAAAGTGATTGTACGGTAACTAGAAACATCCCACTATACAGACACGCGTGAAATTAACAATCGTTCTAACAGGTGCTTACAATGTGGTCACAAACCATCATCTATCTTCAGGAGAAACAACGAGGATTTCATCTGATTACAGACGAAGTGGTCGAACAACTCCCCCAACTTCAGTCGATTTCTGTCGGTCTGCTCCATTTGTTTATTCAGCATACATCAGCCAGTTTAAGTATTAATGAAAACGCGGATCCGACGGTTCGGGATGATATGGAAGCCCACTTTAACCGCAGTATTCCAGAAAGAGCACCATACTATCGACACACCTATGAAGGGGATGATGACATGCCCGCTCATATAAAATCATCCACGCTGGGGGCAAGCCTGACGATCCCGATTACTCAGGGAGAGCTGGCAATGGGAATCTGGCAGGGAATCTATTTGGGGGAACATAGAAATCATGGCGGACAGCGCAAGCTTATTGCAACCATCTCAGGAGAATAACCGTCGTCTTTTATCTGAACGATCAGCTTGATGAGTGAAAATCATCACTCATCATCAAAATCAAATGCAGGCCCTGCGTAGTTATCAAAACGGGAATATTGCCCCTGAAATGTTAAGCGTACCGAACCAATCGGACCATTCCGTTGCTTACCGAGAATGATTTCAGCGGTGCCTTTCATGGCACTATCCGGATGATAGACTTCATCACGGTAAATAAACATAATCAAGTCGGCATCCTGCTCGATAGACCCCGATTCCCTCAGATCCGAGTTAACCGGTCGTTTGTCTGCCCGTTGCTCCAGCGAGCGGTTTAACTGAGACAGAGCGACCACAGGGACATTTAACTCTTTCGCCAATGCTTTCAGGGAGCGAGAGATTTCTGCAATTTCCAGCGTCCGGTTATCGGACAGCGCCGGAACCCGCATCAATTGCAGGTAGTCAACCATGATGAGTGATAATCCGCCATGCTCCCGTGCAACCCGGCGTGCTCGTGAACGAAGTTCAGTGGGGGTCAGGCCCGAGCTGTCATCAATGAACATATTTTTCTTTTCCATGAGAATTCCCATGGTGGACGAAATTCTGGCCCAATCCTCATCATCCAGATTACCGGTTCGAATCTTGGTTTGATCGACACGAGATAAAGACGCCAGCATCCGCATCATGATCTGCTCAGAAGGCATCTCCAGAGAAAAAATTAAAACGGGTTTATCTTGCTCCATCGCCGCATTTTCACACAAGTTCATCGCGAAGGTTGTTTTCCCCATTGATGGACGCGCAGCGACAATAATTAAGTCTGAGGGCTGCAAACCAGCCGTCTTTTTGTTCAAATCAGTAAAACCGGTATTCACCCCCGTAACACCATCCTGAGGGCTTTTATACAAAATTTCGATTCTCTCTAACGTTTTCTCTAAAATCGAATCGACATTTTGCGGGCCTTCATTTTCATTGGTCCGAGACTCTGCAATGGCAAAAACTTTACTTTCCGCAAAGTCCAACAGATCCTCTGAACTGCGGCCCTGCGGATCATAGCCGGCATCAGCAATTTCATTCGCAACCCCAATGAGGTTACGTACCAAAGCTCGCTCAGCCACAATATCTGCATATGCATTAATATTTGCAGCACTCGGCGTATTTTTAGCCAGGTCGGTCAGGTAGGCAAAACCACCGACATCTTCCAGTTGTTCACGTTGTTCCAGAAACTCAGAGAGTGTAATCAGATCCAGCGGTTTGCCCCCTTCCAGAATCGATTTAATCCCATCAAAGATCAAACGATGTGGACGGCTGAAAAAGTCACTGGTCACGACACGTTCGGCCACGGTGTCCCACCGCTCATTATCCAGTAGTAATCCTCCCAGAACGGATTGCTCCGCTTCCAGTGAATGGGGAGGCATTTTGATACCTTCAACTTGGGCGTCAGTTTGCTTACGATTTCTGTTTTCAAACTTGGTATTAACCATGACTTTTCTCAATAGCTCGACAAAGTGTGCCCATTATAACGAGAATATCGTATTTGTAATTATCTCATGCAGAATTAACCCAGAACTGACTATTGACCAAGTGATTCACTCTAGTATTGTTCCTAGCTTAATAATGGTCAGTCTTTAGAGGTCTCGTGTGTTTAGGTGTTGGCTGATACCCTTCAGTCTTTGTGTTATCAGTACTGTTCATGCAGAAGAAGAATCAAAAGAGCAAGAGTTGCCTTCTCCGCTTCAGGGGCAGGTCGAGCTCGGCTACCAGAGGCATTCAGGTAATACCAATACAGAATCGCTCAATGTGAATATATTGGCTGAATATACCGAAGGAAGACACCGGACGACAGGCAAATGGGAGTTTTACCGACTGGATAAATATGGTGGTGAATACAAGAGAAAATCCACTTATACGCTCCAGTCCGACTACAAAGTCAGCCCGAAAGGTTATGTGTATGGAAGTTTTAACGGAATTGATTCCAAATACAGTGCTTATTTTAAGGACTATACCTTCTCGGCAGGTTACGGTTATCAATTGACACATACCGATCAACTCACCATTGAGCTTGAGCTGGGTCCCGGTTATCGGTATCAAAAGCCGAACCTCGACGAACTTAGTTCTAAAGACCTGATTTTCCCGGAAACAGTCAGGGAACCCATTGTTCGAGGAAATGCCAGAATCGACTGGAGTTTGACAAAAACCGTGACACTAGGCAGCGATATTACTGTCGTCTCCGGTGACAGCAACACACTCATGACCACCAATGTCAGTCTGACCAATGATATCACCCAAAATCTCGCCTTAAAGCTCGATTACTCGCGCTCCTATCACTCACGTGTTCCAGATAGCCTTAAAAAAGCGGACAGTGCAACATCGATCAATGTGGTCTACCATTTTTGAACACCGAAACAGCATTATCCGGTTTCTAAAGACATAAAAAAACACCAGCCTAAGCTGGTGTTTTTATACGGAAACGGCTGGAAAATTATTCAGCAACAACCTGTAGTTTAACTTCTGCAAACACTTCAGAATGAAGTTGAATGCTGATGTCATACTCACCGACGTTACGTAGAGCACCTTCAGGAAGACGAACTTCACTCTTGCTCACTTGAACACCAGCAGCAGTTACTGCATCAGCAATATCGCGAGTACCGATAGAACCGAACAGTTTACCTTCTTCGCCAGATTTTGATGCAATCACAACCGCTTCCAGAGCGTTTACTTTGTCCGCGCGTGATTGTGCAGCAGCCAGTTGCTCAGCAACTTGGGCTTCTAATTCGGCACGACGGTGCTCAAACATCTCAACGTTTGCTTTAGTTGCCATAACTGCTTTACCTTGAGGGATAAGAAAGTTACGAGCATAACCAGATTTTACGTTGACTGTATCACCAAGACCACCTAGGTTACCGATTTTATCAAGTAGAATAACTTGCATTGTTTAATCCTCTTTCTTAATAAACGGTGCCGATTACTGATGCTTGTCAGTGTATGGCAATAGAGCTAGGTAGCGAGCACGCTTAATAGCACGAGCTAGCTGACGCTGATATTTAGCGCTAGTACCAGTGATACGGCTTGGTACGATTTTACCAGCTTCAGTAATATAGTTTTTAAGAGTTGCTACATCTTTGTAATCAATCTCTTGGACGCCTTCTGCAGTAAAACGGCAGAATTTACGACGACGGAAGAAACGAGCCATGGGCTATCTCCTGATCTAAATTTGAGTAATCTCTTGAGCATGAAGTACCAATTTTCCAACACCATTCCGGTCGGTCTGATAAGTGACAAAACCACTTACCTTGATACTGCTGCCCTGTACTAAGTTGTGAGTGAAAGACTGTGACCTCTGACCACTAACCACGACGGGCATTCGACAATAAACCTGTCTAGGTAAATCCGCTTCAACAGCAACCGAACGATGCTCTAACCAAAAGCGACAATGTTCGATGCCTGACGGACTCTGGCTTCGAATGGGATGCTTGACAATCGTACCGCTAAGTTCCATTCGATTGGTCATAGATTCAATTACTCAGCAGCCTCTGCATTGTTGTCTTCTGATCTCACTTCATCACGCTTAGAACGCTCTTCACGAGCTTTCAGCATGATTGATGGTTCAGTTACAGCTGACTTAGTACGCATAATCATGTTACGCAGAACTGCATCGTTAAAACGGAAAGCAGTTTCCAGTTCATCAACAACTGACTGCTCAGCTTCTACATTCATCAGAACATAGTGAGCTTTGTGCAGTTTATTAATTGGGTATGCAAGTTGACGACGTCCCCAATCTTCTAGACGGTGAATTGTACCGCCAGCTTCAGTGATAGAACCAGTGTAACGCTCGATCATGCCAGCAACTTGCTCGCTTTGATCTGGGTGCACCATGAATACGATTTCGTAATGACGCATGTTTGCTCCTTACGGATTATTCAGCTTCCACAATTGGCCCGGTCGTCCAGAGGAAGCAAGGAACGATAAAGTAAGTGACCAGGAATTTAAGAGGACGAATAGTACAGAAAGGAAGCAGTATTAGCAAGAGAAATGTGAGACAGAAGTACCATAAAACAAAGGACGAGCCGATGGCTCGTCCTAGCTATTCATCCGATTAATCTTCATCAACAAACTGTGCTTGAAGATAGTTTTCTAACCCAGTCATTTCAATTAAACCAAGCTGGGTTTCAAGCCAGTCAACATGTTCTTCTTCATCAGCCAGGATATCGAGAAACAGATCTCTGGAAACATAATCGCGGATGTTTTCAGCGTAAGCTATCGCCTCTTTCAAATCAGGAATCGCGGTCATCTCTAATTTAAGATCACACTCGAGCATTTCTTTGGTATCTTCACCAATCATAAGTTTTCCCAAATCCTGCAGGTTTGGGAGCCCTTCTAAGAATAGTATCCGCTCAATCAAATGATCAGCATGTTTCATCTCATCGATAGACTCATGATACTCTTTGTCTGCCAGCTGTTTGAGTCCCCAATCTTTATACATTCGAGCATGTAGAAAATACTGGTTGATTGCAATCAGCTCATTGGCCAGAATTTTGTTCAGATGTTGAATAATTACTGGATCGCCTTTCATGACAAAATCTCCTCTTTGAGTCTATTAACTTTACAACCCAATAGAGAAGTGTCAATTTTTAATCTGTAAAAACAGACGATTAGTTTTAACTAACTCACTTGTTTATACTGCGATGCAACCGTTTCGTTCAATATATCCTTAGCGTGACGAACACACTTTCCGCATTGACTCCCTAGTGCAGTACAGCGCCGAATTCCTTTCATATCACTGATACCCTCTTCAAGAACGAGCTGTCGCAGTTTTTTATCAGAAACAGAATGACAAAGACAAACAATCATAACGGCACAACACTATATGGAAAACACAATACAAATATAAACGATAATCGTTACTATTTCCATATCTGAATTTCAGTCTTTTATAACGATAGAACACGATGTTGGCGGAGAGTCACTGTGAATGGCAATATTTTCGCAAAGGAAGATTAGATGTCACTGCTTTGAACCGTGACCTAGTACTATTCTCGGATGGGGTTATTCTATGTTTATACCAGCCTGTTTTCGTCCGGGACAATAACAGTAAAAAAGGGAAACCATTGGTTTCCCTTTTTCTAACTCGTATCGAGCTCAAATCATTATGCGATGATTTTTGCTACAACACCAGCGCCAACTGTACGGCCACCTTCACGGATCGCAAAACGTAGACCTTCGTCCATCGCGATTGGCGCAATCAGTTCAACTGTCATCTGAATGTTATCGCCTGGCATAACCATCTCTACGCCTGCTGGCAACTCGATGCTACCTGTAACGTCCGTTGTACGGAAGTAGAACTGTGGACGATAACCTTTGAAGAATGGCGTATGACGACCACCTTCATCTTTTGACAACACGTATACTTCTGATTCGAATTTCGTGTGTGGCGTGATTGAACCTGGTTTAGCCAGTACCTGACCACGTTCTACTTCGTCACGCTTCGTTCCACGGAGCAACACACCAACGTTCTCACCTGCACGACCTTCGTCAAGCAGCTTACGGAACATCTCTACACCTGTACATGTTGTCTTCGTCGTATCTTTCACACCAATGATTTCAACTTCGTCACCAACTCGGATGATTCCCTGCTCTACACGACCTGTCACAACTGTACCACGGCCTTGGATTGAGAATACATCTTCGATTGGCAGCAGGAATGCTTGGTCGATCACACGCTCTGGCTCTGGGATGTAGCTGTCAAGAGCTTCTGCCAACTCAACAATCTTCTTCTCCCACTGCTCTTCACCGTTCAGTGCACCCAGTGCTGAACCTTGGATAACTGGTAGGTCATCTCCTGGGAAATCGTATTCTGAAAGCAGTTCACGAACTTCCATTTCTACAAGTTCTAGCAGCTCTTCATCATCAACCATGTCACATTTGTTCATGAAAACGATGATGTAAGGAATACCAACCTGACGGCCTAAGAGAATGTGCTCACGAGTTTGTGGCATTGGGCCATCTGTCGCAGCAACAACTAGGATACCACCGTCCATCTGTGCTGCACCGGTGATCATGTTTTTAACATAGTCCGCGTGTCCAGGACAGTCTACGTGTGCGTAGTGACGTGTCGGTGTATCGTACTCTACGTGTGAAGTAGAGATCGTGATGCCGCGCTCACGCTCTTCTGGGGCGTTATCGATTGACGCAAAGTCACGTGCTGCTCCGCCGTATACTTTAGAAAGTACTGTACAGATTGCTGCTGTTAATGTTGTTTTACCGTGGTCAACGTGGCCGATAGTACCAACGTTTACGTGCGGTTTCGTACGTTCAAATTTTTCTTTAGACACGATCGTGTTCCTTCCTAGTTATGATTCACTCTAAGTAACGTACACTTAAAGTGCGCCAGAAATTGCTATTTTATGCGTCAACGTACGTCAACGCAATAGATTCGTTATTAACCACTATTTGCGACAAATAAAGGTTAACCACGCTCAGCGACAATTGCATCAGCAATGTTTTTCGGCACTTCTGCGTATTCAGAGAATTCCATCGAATACGAAGCGCGGCCTTGAGTCGCAGAACGCAGGTCTGTTGCGTAACCAAACATCTCAGAAAGTGGTACTTTGGCATGAATAATTTTCAGTCCCGCAGGGCCATCATCCATACCTTCAATGAGACCACGACGACGGTTCAAATCACCGACGACATCCCCCATCCAATCTTCTGGTGTAGTTACTTCAACTTTCATCAGCGGTTCAAGAATCACTGGGTTTGCTTGCAGCGCACCTTTCTTGAATGCCATTGAGCCAGCGATCTTAAACGCCATCTCACTTGAATCGACATCGTGGAATGAACCATCAAACAGTGTTGCTTTGATATCCAAGACAGGATAACCAGCGAGCACACCGTTATTCATTTGTTCCTCGATACCTTTTGCGACTGGATTAATGAATTCCTTCGGAATTGCCCCACCCACAATTTCGTCAACAAAGACAAAACCTTCACCCGGTTCTGAGGGCTCAATTTTCAGCCATACATGACCATATTGACCACGTCCACCAGACTGACGAACAAACTTGCCTTCGACTTCCGTTCGACCACGAATGGTTTCACGATAAGCAACCTGAGGTTTGCCCACGTTGCAATCCACGCTAAACTCACGCTTCATCCGGTCAACAATGATATCCAAGTGAAGTTCACCCATACCAGATATCAGAGTCTGACCCGTTTCAGCATCAGTTTCAACGCGGAATGATGGATCTTCAGCCGCCAGTTTTCCTAGCGCAATCCCCATCTTTTCCTGATCCGCTTTAGAGCGTGGCTCTACAGCGATTTGAATCACCGGTTCTGGGAACTCCATGCGTTCCAGAATAACCTTATGATTCTGATCGCAAAGCGTGTCACCAGTGGTGACGTCTTTCAAGCCAATCGCGGCAGCAATATCACCGGCACGAACTTCTTTGACTTCTTCACGTTTGTTTGAATGCATCTGAACGATACGTCCAACCCGTTCACGCTTTTGTTTGACCGAGTTATAAACTGCATCACCAGAATTTAATACACCGGAATAAACCCGAACGAAGGTCAAAGTACCCACAAATGGGTCCGTTGCGATCTTAAATGCAAGTGCTGAAAACGGTTCAGTATCATCGGCATGGCGCTCAATCTCATTTTCATGATCATCAACACCTTTAATTGATGGAACATCAATAGGTGATGGTAAAAATTCGATGACGGCATCCAGAACAGCCTGAACCCCTTTGTTTTTAAATGCACTACCGCAAGTCGCCAGAACAATTTCATTATTCAGAGTCCGAGTCCGCAAACCAAGTTTAATCTCGTCTTCGCTTAACTCGCCCTCTTCAAGGTATTTGTCCATCAATTCTTCATTGGCTTCAGCGGCAGATTCCACCATATGGCTACGCCATTCTTCAGCCAGTTCGAGCATATCCGCCGGGATATCCTCATAAGTGAAAGTCATGCCCTGATCTTCATCATTCCAGTTGATGGCTTTCATTTTGAATAGGTCAATAACACCTTTAAATTCATCTTCTGCACCGATATTTAACTGAATCGGTACAGGTGTTGCGCCTAGTCGATCTTTAATTTGATTTACCACACGCAAGAAATCTGCACCAGCACGGTCCATCTTGTTCACGAAAACTAATCTCGGAACATGATATTTATCCGCCTGACGCCATACTGTTTCAGACTGAGGTTCAACACCAGAGGCACCACAAAAAACGACCACAGCACCATCAAGTACACGAAGAGAACGCTCAACTTCAATCGTAAAGTCAACGTGTCCGGGAGTATCGATAATATTGATGCGATGATCGGGGAATTGCGCCTGCATACCACGCCAGAATGTGGTCGTTGCTGCAGAAGTAATGGTGATACCGCGTTCCTGCTCTTGCTCCATCCAGTCCATGGTTGCTGCACCATCGTGAACTTCGCCGATTTTATGAGACAGGCCGGTGTAGAACAGAATACGCTCAGTAGTGGTTGTTTTTCCTGCGTCTACATGAGCACATATACCGATGTTACGGTAGCGCTCGATAGGAGTTTTACGAGCCACGGTTGTATCCTCTTAACTAAGGTGGACCTTAGAAAATAGAAAAGTACTGCGGGTATCCCCGCAGTACAGGAGGTATTACCAACGGTAATGAGCAAACGCTTTGTTTGCTTCAGCCATACGGTGAACGTCTTCACGTTTCTTAACCGCAGAGCCTTTGTTTTCTGCAGCATCCAGCATTTCAGCAGCCAGACGAGCAGCCATAGATTTCTCACCACGCTTACGCGCAGCTTCAACCAACCAACGCATAGCAAGTGCGTTACGGCGAACCGGACGAACTTCTACAGGCACTTGGTAAGTTGAACCACCCACACGACGAGATTTAACCTCAACCGCTGGACGAACATTTTCAAGAGCTTCTTCGAATACAGCTAAGTGATCTTTACCAGATTTCTCAGCCATAGTATCTAATGCAGTGTAAACAATCTTTTCTGCAACTGATTTTTTTCCGTCAACCATAAGGATGTTGACGAATTTTGCCAGCAGTTCAGACTTGAACTTCGGATCTGGAAGGATCTTACGCTGACCAATTACGCGACGACGTGGCATGGATATTCTCCGTTGTCTTCTTCAGGTTATCCAAAACTTTTCAGTTTCTTCAAAAATTAATATTTAAATTAGTGTTTGGCCTTACTTAACGCTTATTTCAACAGAGAAACATTAAGATTTAGGACGCTTCACACCGTACTTAGAACGACCTTGTTTACGGTCATTAACGCCCGCACAGTCAAGTGCGCCACGAACAGTGTGGTAACGAACACCCGGAAGGTCTTTAACACGACCACCACGGATCAACACAACACTGTGCTCTTGTAGGTTGTGACCTTCACCACCGATATATGAAGTAACTTCAAAACCGTTAGTTAAACGTACACGACATACTTTACGAAGTGCTGAGTTAGGTTTTTTTGGTGTAGTAGTGTATACACGAGTACATACACCACGTTTTTGTGGGCACGCTTCTAGTGCTGGCACGTTGCTTTTTGCAACTTGCTTCACACGAGGTTTGCGAACCAACTGGTTAATAGTTGCCATTAACTAGCTCCTGATTTACTGAAAGTAAGCTTTGTGAAAAATCTATGCCCTATACAAATAGGGACGCAAAATTCTATGCACCGCGGCTAGATGTGTCAAGAAATATACAGTTTTTTTTTAGGCAGGCAGGAAAAGTTATTCCCAAGTCATTGTGGTGTGGTGTTGTTCCGTCAATTCAACAAATCCCAAATAGTCGATGATCGTTGCCAAAGGACTGACCCGATGATAAATCCCTCGAGCTTTTACATCGGCTTCTAGCACAAATACCGTTTTTCCTGCCAACCATTCGAATGCATAGTGCAGCGGATTTGCAGCATATACGGCGTCTTCAATCAGAAGGAGAACATCTTGCGCTGAATAGTAGGGAGTTACTTGTTTTAATGCGGTATCTGTTTTTATCACATGGAGCATAATATTTCTCAAAAACTCAAAATTTTATCGGCCTGATGCAATATTTCTGTCAGTGTGTCGTCCTGCACAACCGTCACAGGGATGATCAAATCATCTTGTGTCACACCTCGTTGGGTTAATGCCCTCTGAGACACAAAGACCTGATCGATGTCGTACAAATCGAGTAATTTGAGCATCGGTGCATAGTTTTTGCTGAGAATCTCGTCTGTTTCTTGCCCCTGAAGAAGTTGCAGCACACCATCCCCAATGAAAACGACAGCAATGTTTTCACTATAAGCAGAGGCTGCTAACAGCGCATCCACACCTTCTCTTCCGGAACTTCGACCATGAGGTGCGTGCTGAAAAACATAAATCAAACGATTCAAAATTGTATGATCCTATCTTGTGTCAACATGGCCTCGGCTAAGCTCCCAAGACCGGCCTGCACAAACTCGTCTGCCAGATTATCTTTAAAAACACAATGTTGGGTCGCTTCCTTTTCACTCAAAATCCCTCGCCTCAAAGCAGCTGCGACACAAGTTTCAAGACTGACACAATGTTCTTTCGCTAAACTTTGCCAAGCTTTGGCCAGGTCAAACTCATCATTGGCTGGGACAGATAATGAAGTCCCGTTCGTCACGCCGTCCTGATAGAAAAACACGCTCACCAGCGTATGACCTTTCTGGAGTAAAGCGCGTGCAAACTGATAGGCACTCCGGGCTGACTGGGTACCGTACAGTGGTCCATTGACAACCAATGTGTAAGTCAGAGCACTCACTTTTCATCGTCCTCTGTTTTACGCTGACGAATATAAAGGTACACGGTATGTTTCGATATGTTCAGACGATCAGCAACACGATTGATCGCGTCTTTAATATCAAAGATGCCTTTATCGTATAAAGCCATCACAATCTGTCGATTCTTGGTATTATTCGACACGGATTTATCCGCATTGATTTCTTCGATCGTCCGCTCAACGGTCTGATCAACCAATTCTTCAACATCACTGGCAAAATTGACAGATGATGCCGCATCCTGTGCATCTTGATTAGGCATAAATGACTGCAGAATCTGGGAAAATGGCGCATCGAGATTCACGTTAATGCACAACAATCCAATCACGCGATTATCACCGTTACGAATCGCAATTGTGATGGATTTCATTAATACACCACCTTTTGCCCGGGTAAAGTAAGAGCGGGAAAAATTCCGTTCAGACCCTTCAATATCTTTCAGCATTTTTAACGCTAAATCTGTAATCGGTGAACCGACCTGACGACCGGTATTCTCACCATTGGCGATTTTGATCGCAGATGTATTCAAGTCTTCCAGTGAATGTAATACGATTTCACAAAAAGGGCCGATTAGGCTTGCCAGACCATCTACAATAGCCTCATAAGAACGGAGAATGATTTGATCATGCTCTGTAAACGGTTTTACATGCACAGATTCAATTTCCAGTAACATGTCAGCATTGAGTGTCTCTGTCGTCGCCACTTTGTCCCAGCCTTCAAAAATATCAACAAATGAATGTAAGTTTATCAGAAAATTTTAAAGTATTGCTAAGCTATCGTATCAACAACTGATTTAAGACAAATTTATATCCATCACACGAAAAAAAGAGGCCCGAATAATCAGACCTCTTTCATCATATAAATTGTTCAGAACGGCTATTTCACCATGACTGCTTGTTATTTACTCGTCTTCTTAGCGGCATCCGCTTTTTCAACTTTCAACAACTCAACTTCAAACACCAGGGTTGAATCAGCAGGAATCGACGGAGTATCTCTGTCGCCATAAGCCAGTTCAGGTGGAATGACAAACTTGTATTTAGCGCCAACTTTCATCAGCTGAACACCTTCCGTCCAACCGGGAATGACACGGTCCAGCGGGAATGTAGCAGGTTCACCACGATCATAAGAGCTATCGAACTGAGTCCCATCGATCAATGTCCCTTTATAATGGACTTGAACTGTATCGGTCGCTTTTGGTGTCTCACCAGTCCCTTTTGTGATCACTTGATACAACAGTCCTGACTTGGTTTTCTTCACACCATCTTGTTTTTCAAATTTGGCACGGAAATCATCACCGGCTTTTTTGTTCGCTTCAGCTTTCTCTTTGGCTTTTGTTGTTGCCAATGTATTTAGCCGTTTATCGAAATCTTCCAATGCTTTACGAGCATCTTCATCTGTCATCGCTGATTTATCAGCGAAGGCATTTTGAATCCCTTGCAGCACGATATCTTTGTCCAGAGTAATGCCATATTCTTTCGGCTTTTCAAGACTTGTATTCAGATAATTAGCAAAAGAGACACCGATAGCATACGCTGCTTTTTCATCATCTGACTTAAACTGGACCGCTGCTGGTTTAGCTGCATCTTGAGTTGCAGCTTGAGTTTCTTGTTTTTCTTTATCTTGGCAACCAGCTGCAAGTATTACAGCGGCCGCAAGAAACGATACTTTTAACAATGATTTCATTCAATTCTCCAAATACGTGGGCAAACCTTTTGTAATTACTCATAATTTCTTGACTAAAACTGATGAGCAACACATTGTTATATAAATATAACGTGATGTGATTCGAATGTCTTTAACTCTCAATGGAAATTCAGACTGATGCGAATATTTTCCCTTTATCTATTCATGTTAATTGTCAGTGTGACGTTAAATGGGTGCTTTTTCTTCACATCTCCTGTTCAAAAATGGGAGATCACCCCAGAAGGCGCAACGGCTTTCGGCCTAAGTCGAGATGGTCGCTTTGCTCTGACCTATTCTCAAAAAAATCAGCTCCAGCTCTGGGATCTTTCCGAAAACAAGCGGCTCGCGCTACTTGGCTCCCTCGATCAACAAAATAGCACTGTGACCAAAATTAGAATTTCAGACAACGATCGCTATGCCGTTACAGCCGGACAGAATAACTTCGCGGTCTGGGACTTAGCTTGGACACAGTCTAAAGGGCTCTGGTCTATTTCAGACGGACTCATCAGAGATATTGATCTCTCAAAAGATGGAGAACAAGTTCTTATGGGTCTATCCAATGGAAAAGCCATTTACGTGGACTTAGTCAGCGGAAGACGCATGGAGTTCCTTGCACATCACGAGAAAGTGAACTCTGTTGCATTATCCCCCAATGGACGTTTTGCCCTAACCGGCGGTAACGACTATCAGGCTTATCTATGGGATACAAAATCAGGTCAAATACTAAGAAAGTTTGAACATGAACAACGTGTTGTGCGGGTCGCATTGCAGAGAGACGGCAAGTTTGCATTTACATCCGATGGCGGAAATGAGGCCAGAGTGTGGGATTTACATTCAGGTCAAGAAGTATCCCATCTCCACAGTTTTGCCAGACAACTTATATTTTCTACCGTTCGATTTTCTGATGATGGGGCACAGCTCATTACCGGGACGCCTTCCGGCTATGTTGCCGTCTGGGATACACAAAGCGGTAAACAACTTGCTAAATTTTCAACGGAACCGCCAAAAGTAGATCCACCACCACGTTCTGTCGTGTATGATGTGGCCTTTGATCAACAGCATCGTGTCATATCAGCAAACTCAGCTGGTATTGCAGAAGCTTGGGAACTGAATGAGTAATAAAATGGCCGCCGCAGAAATAGAACGACTAGAAGCTCGAATCAATGATTTGGAGTGCCAGTTGGCATTTCAGGAAGATACTGTTGAGGCACTCAATCAAGCACTCAGCCAGCAGCAGCAAACGATTTCCCGGATGCAGGATCAAATGAAGTTCATTGCCGGAAAGCTCAAAAACGTTGGCGAATCACCGGTTGCAGATCAATCCCAAGAGACCCCGCCACCCCATTATTGACTTAACCAATAATAAGCCAACACCTGAGTTATCTAATACAGATAAAAATAGACAATCACAATCCCGGCAACAACGAGGCAACCGCCGATTCGTCGTAGCAAAGAATTGGGTTGTTGGCTTAACTGGGAGATCATGCGGCGCCAGCCATCGGGCGTCAGTAATGGACCAAGTCCTTCAGCAATCAGCAATAAACCGACGGCTAACCATATTGAATGCGACATAAAATTTGATTCCATAAATAAAGGCTCCGAAAGGAGCCTTTATACTATGCTTGGTTCTTATTTTGTATTTTTACCTTTTGAGTTTTTCATATAACGGAAAAACTCACTGTCCGGATCAAGCACCAAAATATCACTTTTCTGGTTGAAAGACTCTTCATAAGCCTTTAAAGAACGCAGGAAAGTAAAGAACTCAGGATCTTGACTGTATGAATCCGCATAAATTTTAGCAGCTTTCGCATCTGCTTCACCACGGGTTACACGAGCCGTTTTATCGGCCTCAGCCAGAATCGTTGCTACCTCAAGCTCTGCCTGAGCCTTGATGATTTCCGCTTTCTCACGGCCTTGAGAACGGTGTTTACGAGCGACTGACTCACGTTCCGCTCTCATCCGTTTATAAATCGACTCACTGATTTCATCTGGCAAGTTGATCTTTTTCATCCGAAAATCAACAACGTAAACACCTAAATCTTTCATCGCACTTTCACGGGTACTCAGCAAAACTTCTTCCATAATCTGGTCACGCTGACCATCAATTTTCAAAGCTTCTTTTGCTGCTTCCGTTGTCACGACGTCTGCATTCTCGCTGTCAGGTAAAACATTATTATCATCCAGCGGACCGGATACGATCTGTTTGATCTCTCGAGAACCGATCTCCGAACGTAATACGTCCGTTACCTTTCTCTCCAACAACGCTTCAGCCGTTAAAGAACTCCCGCCTCCCGTTGCCAGATAATAAGTACCAAAATCCTGAATCCGCCATTTCACATAAGAATCGATAATGACATCTTTTTTCTCGGCCGTCACAAAGCGGTCAGAACGTCCATCCATGGTCTGGATTCGGGCTTCAAGCACTTTTACCCGGTCAAATAAAGGCATTTTAAAATGCAGGCCTGGATCATAGATACGGGCAATTTCACCATCTTTTAAAACGCGTCCAAAGCGAACGACAATACCGCGTTCTCCTTCATGAATGACGAACACAGACATGAGGAAAACGATCAGAAGGAGCACCAATACAGGGATTATTAACTTACGCATTCTTAGTATCTCCCTTGTCGTGAACCAGTGCGTGACTGAGCATCATCTTGATTATCACTTTTCTGAGATTCAAGTTCGATATGATCATAAAGTGGGGATGACTTCAAATCTCTCTTGGTTTGCGTTTCCCCCTTCCCTGACAATTTATCAATTGGCAGATAGAGCAAATTACCACTCGACTTCGAATCAATCAGAACTTTCGATGAATGAGAATAGACAGCCTGCATAGTATCAATATACAAACGATTTCTTGTCACTTCTGGCGCAGCCTTATATTCAGGCAGGAGCTTGGCAAACTGAGCAACCTGACCATAAGCTTCATTCAACACTCGCTCGCTATACCCTTGCGCTTCTTTCTTCAGACGCTCAGCACGACCGGTTGCTTTAGGAAGTACCTCATTCTTATAGGCTTCCGCTTCACGAATGAAACGCTCTTCATCTTCTCGGGCTGCGATGGCGTCATCAAATGCATCTTTAACTTGCTCCGGTGGACGTGCAGACTGGAAGTTCACATCAACAATCGTTAAGCCCATATCATATTTCTTAATGATGTCGTTTAATGTGTTTTGAGTCGTTTCACGAATCTGCTGACGACCACTGGTCAGAATGCTATCCATCAATGAGTCACCAATGACGGCACGCAATGCCGAGTCCGTTGCCTGACGTAAACTATCGTCAGCACTTGTGACTTGATAGAGATATTTGTACGGATCGGCTACCCGATACTGAATATCCATCGCAACGGTGACCACATTCTCATCTTTTGTCAGCATCAGACCGGTTGCCCGTAACGAACGGATAGCCTGCACATTGACAGGTTCCACTTCATCAATAAAGCGGGCCCGCCAGTTCAAACCAGGACTGACGATGTGATCAAACTTACCCAATCTCAGTAAAACGCCGCGTTCGGCTTCACCGATAGTATAAAATCCGGAGAAAAACCAAATTGCAACAGCAATAACAGCAATGATTCCAAATCCAATAGAACCACCACCGGGAAAAGAGGAACCTTTATTGCCGTTACCGCCTCCTTTCTTACCAAATTTACCGCTAATCTTTTGGCTCAATTTATTGAAGACTTCATCCAGATCCGGTGGTCCCTGATCACGTCCACCACGATCACCATGGTCTTTATTGCCCCACGGATCTTTGTCACGGTCATTATTACCATTACCGTTATTACCAGGCTCATTCCACGCCATTAGTAATCTCCATCATTTGATATGACGTTATACTGTAGCAGTCCTTTAAGTAACTATAAAGTCACACAAAACTGCGTGTTCTCTTTTTTCTAGTCTAGACCAATCCGCCTGTTGCATACGAATAGAAATTAATAAATTTCCTTGTTGATCATATGATTCCTGCAAAATTGACCGATTCTTGAAGAAGATGCTGCGCATGCGCCCCTGATGTTCAGGTGGGATACACAGTTGATATTGAACGATTTGTCCGGCTAACCGTTCTGTCAGCGCTTGGAAAAGTAACTCAATACCAAGTCCTTCCATTGCTGAAACCCAAACGACCCGAGGGATGCCTTCATCATCTCGTTCAATTCTGGGTTGCTGACTTTCCATATTGTCGATCTTGTTCATCACCAACAGAACCGGAACTTCATCTGCTTCAATTTCAGCAAGTACATCATCGACAGCTCTTATATTGTCGCGAAAACGCTCATCACTTGCATCTACAACATGTAACAAAATGTCAGCTTCTTGAGTTTCTTGTAATGTTGCTTTAAAAGCGGCCACTAAATCGTGGGGCAAATGACGAATAAATCCTACTGTATCGGCCAAAATTGCATTACCCACATCTTCAAGTTGAATTCTGCGTAATGTGGGATCCAATGTGGCAAATAACTGATCGGCAGCATAAACACCGGCTTCGGTAATGCGGTTAAATAGTGTCGATTTACCAGCATTCGTATAACCAACGAGAGATATCGTCGGTACTTCAGCTCGGTTACGCGCTCTACGCCCTTGTTCTCGCTGCTTCGCAACTTTTTCTAAGCGACGTAATATCGCTTTAATTCGTTCACGCAATAAACGTCGGTCGGTTTCTAACTGCGTTTCTCCGGGCCCACGAAGACCAATCCCGCCTTTCTGGCGTTCAAGGTGTGTCCACCCCCGGACAAGCCGTGTAGACAAATGACGAAGCTGAGCCAATTCGACCTGAAGCTTCCCTTCATGGGTTCGTGCTCGCTGAGCAAAGATATCCAGGATCAATCCGGTACGATCAATCACTCGACATTGACACAACTTTTCAAGATTGCGCTCTTGGGCAGGAGAAAGGGCATGGTTGAAGATGACAACGTCTGCTTCAGTTTGTATTACCGCTTGTGCAATTTCCTGAGCTTTACCCTCACCGACGTAGTACTTGGGGTGTGGAGCCTGACGACTACCTGTGATCACTTGTAGTGTCGTGACTCCAGCGGAACTAACCAGCATTTCACATTCACTGAGATCTTCCCACTCCCCTTCTTGCGTAAAGTTGATATGAACAAGTACGGCTCGCTCACCGGCTTCATAACGGTCAAACAAGCTATCAACTCCTTATAAGATATTTGTATATGATTAATCGTCCGATTTATCTGATGAACGCTCGTTAGCAGGACGATCACCATGATGGCTTACCGCACGGGCTGGAACAACCGTTGAAATAGCGTGCTTATAGACCATCTGATTCACTGTGTTTTTCAACAGAATGACAAACTGATCAAACGATTCGATCTGTCCCTGCAGTTTAATACCATTAACCAAATAAATGGATACAGGAATACGCTCGCGACGTAATGCATTTAAGAATGGGTCTTGTAGAGATTGCCCCTTAGCCATTTTATTTTCCTTATTTTCTATTTGTATTAATTATTTAGCTAGTGGTACACCAAGCTTTGTGCAGCCTTTGCATCCGAGCTAAACGAATAAAGTAACATCCTGAGACACTCAAGTTATGGCGCTTCTGGACCAAAATTTCAAGTGACATGTCCATAAAGGATGTACAAGGATGTACGACACAAAAACGATCACATTATACACAGCGTACTCGATAAGAAGCTATCGAATTCGATATAATTTCATACGCTTGTTCAATATTCTCGCTATCCAGCCAAGTCAGATCATTCCAGCTACGAAGCCATGTGATCTGGCGTTTGGCTAATTGACGAGTGGCACATATACCACGATAAATTGCTTCATCAAGCGAACAGCTTCCGTCTAAATACTCCCACATCTGCCGATAACCGACACAACGAATAGAAGGCAAATCCGCATGGAGCTCTTGACGAGCATATAACGCTTTGACCTCATCTTCAAATCCGGCTTCAATCATCTTGCTGAAACGAATTTCAATTCGCCGATGAAGCTCGGAGCGTTCCTGAGGCGCAATCGCGAACTGTACCACATCAAATGGTAGCACTTCTCCTTTTGTTCGCGTCAATTCTGTTAAAGTTTTTCCAGAAATTCGATGAACTTCTAATGCTCTGGACAACCGTTGCGGATCATTGGGGTGAATCCGCGCAGCCGATTCCGGATCAATCTCAGCCAATTGTTGGTGAAGTACCGACCATCCCAAATCGGCAGCTTCTTGTTCAATCTGCCGTCGAATCTCGGCATCGGCGGCCGGTAAGGGAGATAATCCTTCAAGTAACGCTTTAAAATAAAGCATCGTGCCACCGACCAAGAGCGGGATCTTACCGCTTTGCACAATGTCATGCATATGCTGAAGCGCATCCCGACGAAAATCAGCCGCAGAATAGGCCATTTCCGGGTCCAGAATATCGATTAGCCGATGGGGTGCCAGTGCCAACTCTGCTGCCGTAGGCTTTGCTGTCCCTATATCCATTCCCCGGTAAATCAATGCGGAATCCACACTAATAATTTCAATTGGAAAATGCTGACATAACCGGATAGCTAAGTCAGTTTTTCCTGACGCGGTAGGCCCCATTAAAAATAAGGCCAGAGGTCTTTGTTGGCTCATGAGTTAAATGCTGTAATCGTTGCCGAAAAATCCACGGGTCGAACAAATGCTCTGTCATCTAAAGGCAATTGCTCAAAATAAAGCTGCTCAACTTCAGCAATGAGCTGAATGGCTTGTGACAAAGTGTAGTCACTCTGAACGGTATTCGCATAATCAGCGAGCCATTCAGTCATACAGGCTAACGCTGCAGATGGATCGTTCGGGTTTAAACAAGAGGCGTAAGATACCAGATCTGGAATTAATTGCTGCAAATTCTGTTGCCGAAGCGGTTGCGGAACACTCATCACCATGAGGGTATCTGTTGAACGCTTTTTCAGCTCGATACCGAGTCGCAAAAAAACATCCTGACACGATATCGCGCAAGATAACTGCTCATGCGTTAATTTCAAAGACAGGGGGACTAAAAGCGGTTGGCCTTTACGTGGTTGGGAAGTTGCATCCAACTGTTTTTGCAGTTTCAAGTGATTGGCTCTCGCAAGTGCAACCATACAGCAAGACGTCCCGGAACTCATTAATAGAAACTGCCCTTGAATCACGGCAACCGCCTTTCCCAATGCCATGACTGCGCCGCTCTCCATACGATCAGACACTTGCGGAATATCATGTTGCTCTGCCGGAGATGATGACTCATCAGATACATCGTGGGAGACGCTCATCAATTGCTGATAGATTTTCGCCTCTTTCAGGGAAGTCGCTTTGGTTTGATGCCGCTGGTCTGAAATTCCCCCGCCCGCAGCAGAAACCGAGCGACGGTTTTGCGGCTGCCAAAGCTGGGTAGACGTATTTTCCCGGATACTATCACGAGCGTGACCTGAACTCGCTCTTCCCGGGTAAGAAGGGGTATTATCAATCGCATTCAGTAATTGCGGTGAAAGCTTAGCCGGTTCTGACGTATCATCCGGATTCTGATGATGAAATGCAGATCGACTGACTTCAGGTTCATCAATGTGTTGCCCTTGTGCAAGTGCACTGCTGATCGCCTGATAGATAAAATCATGAACCAGACGGGCCTGATGAAAACGCACTTCATGTTTTGCCGGATGGACGTTGACATCAACCTGTCTTGGATCTAACTCAATGTACAGCACGTAGGCCGCATACTGATCTGGGTTCAGACTCCTTTCGTAACTCTGGCGGATGGCATGATTGATCAATTTATCTTTCATCATGCGACCGTTGACATAGCAGTATTGCAAGTCACTTTGTTGTCTCGCCCCTTCTGGGGTCGAGATCCATCCATGTAATATCAGGCCTTGATGCTCAAGCTCAACCTTTAACATATGCCGGACAAATGGCTGGCCACAGACTGCAGCAATGCGTTTTTCTTTTTGTTGTTCTGTCTGTGCAGCTCGGTACTGACGTACCATTTTGCCATTATGTTTCAGAAAAATAGTGACATCAAAGCGACTTAATGCAATCCGCTTGAGCACTTCCTCAATATGAGTAAATTCGGTTTTTTCTGTCCGTAAAAATTTTCTTCTGGCTGGCGTATTAAAAAACAGATCCAAAACTTCAACCGTTGTTCCAATCGGATGGGCAGCCGGTTGTAATTGCACCGCCATATCCCGGCCTTCACTGTAAGCCAGCCACGCCTCATCCTGTGTGACCGGACGCGATGTTAACGACAGACGAGAAACGGAGCTGATACTGGCAAGAGCTTCGCCCCGAAATCCCAGACTGATAATCGCTTCCAGATCATCGAGCGTATGAATTTTCGAGGTTGCGTGACGGCTGAGTGCCAACGTCAGTTCATCTTTTTCAATGCCATGCCCGTTATCTCTGACACGAATCAGCTTCGCCCCACCTTTCTCAATATCAACATCAATTCGGGTAGCGCCGGAATCCAGACTATTTTCAACCAACTCTTTTACGACTGAGGCAGGTCTCTCAACAACTTCTCCGGCCGCAATCTGGTTTGCCAGCCGAGCAGGTAAAATTTTTATCGTCATAGGATTATCTATTAGGAATAATGAGTATCTGTTTAATGGCTAACTGGTCAGAATGTAATTGGTTTGCCTGACGGATACTGTCAACACTCACACCATAGTCTTTAGCAATCTGGCTCAAATACTCACCTCGTTTGACTTGGTGTTTGCGCAATGGCTTGTCTTTCAGACTTACCGTAATTTTTAGCTTTTGTCCGACATGTAACACCGATGAGCGAAGTCGATTCTCTTGACGTATCGCATCAACGCTCACTTTATATTTATTGGCAATCGCCCCTAAATATTCGCCGGATTTAACAGTGTGAGTAATCACTTCCGTTTCAACCGGGTTTTTAATTTCAGGCACCACAATCGGATTCGTATGACTACTTGGAATGATAAGAGCCTGTCCCACCTTCAATGTCGATGAACGTAAGTGATTCTCACGTTTTAATGTCTCGGTGGTCACCCCATATTTCTGGGCGATTACGGATAAAGATTCTCCCGCCTGCACTACATGTTTTCTGGCTTTTTTACGGCTGGCAAACAATGTCCCTTCCGGTGGCCGGTCTTCAAAATAGTTGACAACCGCTTTAGCGATCGCTTCTGAAAGCTTATTCTGGTGGCTACTCTGAAATAGTAGTCTTTCCTCTATCGGGTTAGAAATGAAGCCCGTTTCAACCAGAACAGACGGAATATCCGGAGATTTCAGTACCGCGAGACTGGCATTGACCGGTGTCTTTTTATGTAACCGGGCAACCTTCCCTAACTCTTTCAAGATATCTTTGGCAACGGTATAACCTTCTTTCTGAGAATGACTAAATTGCAAATCCAACAGCGTCTGACTAATGTTTTTGTCGTTATTTCTCTTCGCTAAGACTTGCCCGGCCCCACCGAGTAACTCAGATTGTCGTTCATGATCTTCGACCCATTTGGCAATTTCGGTATTGGCACGACGAGTATTCAGCACAAAAACTGAAGCCCCTCTGGGCTGCGGAGACGTAAAAGCATCCGCATGAATGGAAATCAACAGATGAGCTTTATTCTTTCTGGCAATCTCAGACCGTCGGTTGAGATTGACAAAATAATCCCCTTTACGGGTCAGGACAGCTTTCATACCAGGAACAGCATTCAACTGAGCAGCCAGCTTTTTCGCGACACTTAATGTGACATTTTTCTCGTACTTGCCCTTTGGCCCGATAGAACCGGGGTCTTCCCCGCCGTGTCCGGCATCAATTGCAACGACAATATCGGCATTTCCTTGATACTGAGATGCATCTTTCGCGACCTGAGCAGCCGAAGAAGAGGAAGAGGATGTACCTGAATTTGAACTCGATTCATCATGAGGCAAGTCAATCACCAAACGATGCCCATATTCCTGTTTTGGCGTGGGAGCCAGTTTAAATATTTGTGGTGAGACTTTTTTCTTGAGCTCAAACACCAGACGATAAGTCCCCGACTTTGGCGGAGAACTCTTTCTGATTTTTTTCAACACATCACTGTCACTGACTGAGACCGGAAGCTTAGCCCGAACGCCCGTATCCAGCAGGTCAACCACCAGCCGATGAGGGTGGCTCAACGTGAAATAGCTGTAATGAGCTTCTTCAGTCAGGTCGATAACAACACGTGTTTCATCCGGAGAGGGCCAAACTCGAATCCCTTGAATTGAATTCGCCTGCGCAAACTGGCTAACAGATAAGGTTACGAACCCCAAAAAGACAAAAATAAAAGAATAAAGGTACTTAACGTTTCTCATAACTCCAACTGATTCAGTAACGTTCGTCCATATTCACTGTTTGCAGACAGAACAGCAACCCTGCTCTCTCCGTCATAGCGAATCTCTATTTCTATATCAGCCGAGGGTAATAAGCCGGCGCCCTTTTCCGGCCACTCAACCAGACAAATTGCATCCGGGGAAAAATAATCTCGGATCCCCATAAACTCCAACTCTTCAGGATCAGCCAGACGATAGAGATCAAAGTGATAGACTTGCCATCGATCGAGTTGGTATGGCTCGACCAAAGTGTAAGTCGGGCTCTTCACATTCCCCTGATGTCCTAACGCTTGAATAAACCCTCTGCAAAATGTTGTTTTCCCTGCCCCTAAATCACCATGCAAATAGAACGTTGTTTGACGAGAACATATCAAAGCAAGATGACTGCCCAGTCTAACGGTTTCAGTCTCATCCTTTAATAACAGTGTCTTCGTCTTCATCAATTCGATCTCTTATTGTTAACAAATTCATTTAGGGTCTCCGATAGTAAACTGGGTTGGAATCAAGAGACAAGTATTCTTCTGTAAGGGATTGGAAAAAACGTTTCTGACTCTCTCCATAATTCACCGGCCCACTCACTGGATCTGCCTATATGGATCCGTTAAGATCCTTGTCCCATTTTACCGAGTGAACGTCATGGACTATCAGGCATTAGCAGACAAAATCAAAATCTGGGCTCAGGCGCTTGGATTTGAAAAAGTCGGTATCTGTGATGTTGATCTCACTGAACATGAGGCAGAACTGCAACGCTGGCTCGATGCCGGATATCACGGAGAAATGGACTGGATGGCTCGTCACGGGATGTTGCGAGCAAGACCTCAAGAACTTCATCCGGGAACCATCCGCGTTATCAGCGTGCGGATGAATTACTTACCACCACAAGCTCACTTTGCCAGTAATCTGGATACACCGACACATGCCTATATTAGTCGCTATGCGCTGGGACGTGATTATCATAAGCTGGTGAGGAAACAGCTGAAAAAGCTCGGGGATAAAATCAGACAGGAAGTCGGCGAACTCAATGATCGGCCTTTTGTTGATTCAGCCCCGATTCTGGAACGTCCTCTTGCTCAAAAAGCCGGACTAGGCTGGACGGGCAAACACTCACTGATTCTGGATCAGGATGCAGGTTCATGGTTTTTCCTTGGAGAACTCCTGGTTGATATTCCACTACCGGTTGATCAGCCCAGCCAGAACCAATGTGGTACTTGTCGATCTTGTATTACTTCTTGCCCGACGGGTGCTATCGTTGCTGATGGTGTTGTTGACGCAAGACGCTGCATTTCATATCTCACCATTGAGTTTTCGGGCGTCATTCCGCTTGAGTTTCGTAAGGCCATTGGAAATCGTATTTATGGATGTGATGATTGTCAGTTGGTTTGCCCATGGAATCGTTCAGCTCATCTCACCAGTCAGCCAGACTTTCATCGTAGAGATGTATTTTCTCACCCTGATTTGGTTGAGCTGTTTGCATGGGAGGAAGAAACTTTCTTACAAAATACCGAAGGTTCCGCGATTCGACGAATCGGTCACCAACAATGGTTAAGAAATATTGCTATCGCCATGGGGAATGCCCCCTACTCTGAACAGATTGTGCTAGCCTTAGAAAAGCGGCTGGGGGAAACAGAATTATTGGATGTCCATATCCGTTGGTCGTTAGAGCAACATCAACAGAAACAACGGCAAGAACAAAATCGGCAGCATGAGCGGCTGATTCGTATTATTCAGAAGGGATTGCCCAGAGACGCCTGATACACTGCCTCGTCAAGCGATTCACTTAGAAAAAATTACAACTTTTTTTGACATGATGCCCAAATATTTTGATGTGGAAAAAACTTTCACTTTCACTTTTTTTGTTTGTTATCGGAAGAGTTAACCACATTACAAAGATATGACAAGGATCAATGCATATCATACAAAAGATCAACTTTAAATACTGAGCGTGATGAAAGACAACCGCTAAAGTTATTAAAAAACATATAGTTAAAACAATAAGCATTTCCAACTATAACTCAGTCATTTTACAAGATCTTTTGCTATCTCCTTTCTCCGACTCATCAAAAACAGATTACCCACCGACTTATCCACAAGAAATATTTTGTGGATAACTCTGTTAGCGAAAATTAGGAATCGCATGTGCAGCACTGATTTCATCAGGGTTCATCAGTGTACAGATTGGGCAAAAACAGGCGTACTTTAAGAGACCCTGTTTGACTGGATATTTTTGTAAGGAGTTTATGCTTCGCAGCATGAAGAAAGAGCGTGATAAAATTTAGTATCCATTGAACTGGAGCGACACACGGGGTTCGAACCCGTGACCTCAACCTTGGCAAGGTTGCGCTCTACCAACTGAGCTAGTGTCGCATGTTCTTTACTAAATTAAAAATGGTTGCGGGAGCCGGATTTGAACCGACGACCTTCGGGTTATGAGCCCGACGAGCTACCAAGCTGCTCCATCCCGCGTCCGTGATATTACCGCTCAAGCGATAATATGAAATCTGGAGCGACACACGGGGTTCGAACCCGTGACCTCAACCTTGGCAAGGTTGCGCTCTACCAACTGAGCTAGTGTCGCATATTCTTTACTATATAAAAATTGGTTGCGGGAGCCGGATTTGAACCGACGACCTTCGGGTTATGAGCCCGACGAGCTACCAAGCTGCTCCATCCCGCGTCCATGATCGATATTATTACTCAAGCAATAATACAAATTCTGGAGCGACACACGGGGTTCGAACCCGTGACCTCAACCTTGGCAAGGTTGCGCTCTACCAACTGAGCTAGTGTCGCACAAAACAACGCTTTACGTCGTTCAGGGCTGCGAATTATAAGAGCATTTTTTTGTGATGCAAGCTTTTCATTTAAAAAAGTTAAGTTTTTTTTGAGATTGCAGAAAAAGCGAACAATATCGCATTGTCATGCTCTCAAATCATTCAAATCGTCAATATTGTTTTCCGGTAGTATTGCAATTCGGCAATAGATTCTCGGATATCATCGAGCGCCAGATGACTACCTTTTTTCTGAAATCCATCCAAAATGTCTGGCTGCCAGCGCTTGGTGAGTTCTTTCAGTGTGCTCACATCGAGATAACGATAGTGAAAATAAGCTTCCAACTCTGGCATATACTTCACCAGAAAACGACGATCCTGACCAATACTGTTTCCACAGATTGGCGATTTTCCTTTGGGAACCCACTGTTCTAAAAACGCGATCGTCAATCGGACCGCTTCAGCTTCACTCACCTGACTTTGCCGGACCCGTTCAACCAAACCACTTTGGGTATGTGTAGTCACACACCATTCATCCATTTTGGACAGTTCCTGTTCTGATTGATGAATCGCGAGTACCGGCCCTTCAGCCAGAATGTTCAATTCGCTATCGGTCACAATCGTGGCAATTTCAATAATCTTGTGTACTTCCGGATCGAGACCTGTCATCTCTAAATCAATCCAAATCAGATTTTGATCATTTAAAGCCATTACACTTACCTGTATAGGTTTGATAATAAAAAATGTACTATACCCAAATTATACGCGGTGAGATAGTTTGAACCAGTGATGCTATCAGCGAATCAGTGGTTCTTATCACTCAGCTTTAACACAGTGAAAGTAATATTGTGGGCAAAAAGAAAAAATTAACGAAAGGGCAAGTTCGTCGTGTCCGGCATAACCAGACAAAACGCTTAAAACAAGAGACGACCGTGGAATGGGATGAATCGATGCTCGGTGCTGCCAAGCAGGGACTCGTGATCAGCCGCTTTGGTCAACATGCCGATATTGAGGATTTACAAACCCGGGAAATTCATCGCTGTAACTTGCGTCGGGGCATCGAAACCTTAGTCTCCGGCGATCAAGTCATCTGGCGTGCGGGGCTCGATATCATGGCTGGTATTTCCGGTGTGGTTGAAGCCGTCGAACCGAGACATTCAATTCTGACCCGTCCTGATTACTATGATGGTTTAAAACCGGTCGCCGCCAATATTGATCAAATCATTATTGTCTCTTCTGTGCTTCCTGAACTATCACTGAACATCATCGATCGATACTTGATCGTTGCGGAAACCCTGAACATTCAACCGCTTTTGGTCTTAAATAAAGTTGATTTGCTCGACGCTGAAGAGAAGCTGGAATTTCAAGATTGGATGACAACGTATGAACAGTTGGGCTACCCGTCTCTGTTCGTCAGCCGGAAAACAGGAGAAGGGCTCGAACAACTTGAATCCTGCCTGAAAGACAAAATCAATGTGTTTGTCGGTCAGTCCGGCGTCGGTAAGTCCAGCCTCGTCAATGCCATTCTACCGAATCTGGACACGGTGATTGAAGAAGGTGATGTGTCTGCCAATTCCGGATTGGGACAGCACACCACCACGACAGCAAGACTTTATCATATTCCGACTGGCGGTGACTTGATCGATTCTCCCGGGGTTCGAGAATTCGGACTCTGGCATTTAACCCCTGAAGAAGTCACGCAAGCTTATGTTGAATTCCGTCCGTATTTAGGCGGGTGTAAATTCCGTGACTGTAAACATGATGATGACCCCGGCTGTATTATTCGTGAAGCGGTAGAAAACGGTGAAATTAGTGAGATTCGCTACGAAAACTATCACCGAATTCTGGAAAGCATGAACGAGCATAAAGCCAATCGACAGTATTCAAGAAATAAAAAAGCGGATCTGTAAAATCGTGACTACTGACATCCTGACAGATATTCAGTAACATGCCGCCGTTTAATTGATATGGAGTCTCTGAGACCGGATGAAAACCATGGATAAATTTAAAATTGGATTACAATACTGGTTACCTCAACATGCGTTAACACGCCTGATGGGAAAACTTGCTTCCGCAAAGGCCGGAATTCTGACGACTTCAGTCATCCGCTGGTTTATCAAACACTATCGCGTCAACATGCATGAGGCCTTGCACACTGAGCCGTCTCATTTCAAAACCTTTAATGACTTCTTTGTCCGTGAATTGAAACCTGAAGCCAGACCCATCACCGAAGGCGACGATATATTAGTCTATCCTGCGGATGCTTGTATCAGTCAATTCGGGCCCATCATGGACGGCCAACTCATTCAAGCAAAAGGTCATACATACTCGGCACTTGAACTCCTTGGCGGCGACCCGGCGTTGGCAGAGCAATTCACGGGTGGTGGGTTCGCGACCTTATATTTATCACCCCGTGATTATCACCGTGTTCACATGCCCTGTGATGGTACATTGCGACAAATGATTTACATCCCGGGCGATTTATTTTCGGTCAACCCACTCACGGCAGAAAATGTCCCGAATCTGTTCGCACGTAATGAGCGTGTGGTTTGTATTTTTGATACACCATTTGGTCCTTTAGCTCAGGTTCTGGTTGGTGCGACCATCGTCGGCAGCATTGAGTGTGTTTGGGATGGCTGTATCACACCACCACGAGGAAATTCGATTTATCGTTGGGATTATCCATCGGAAGGGCACACAGCGGTTCATCTGAAAAAAGGTCAGGAAATGGGACGATTTAAACTCGGCTCTACCGTCATCAATTTATTTGCAAAAGATCAAATCCGTTTTGATGATGCGATGGATGTTACACTGCCCACCCTAATGGGCGGTATCTATGCGCACCGAAAATCACAGTAATCTTCCTCAGGTCTCAGTTAAATCACTTAACTGAGACTCAACAACCGCATTTTCTAAGCGACTCAACGATTCAGCCCAAACCAGCTTAACGGTCATCCATATATTTTCTCTCCTAGTCAACGTTGGATCACATCCTCAGGCGCTGAGTCTCAAAAAATATTAACTCTCTCTAAGACCGATATCCGTCTATAAATTATCCTAATGCGTAGATTCCAAATATGGGTGTCGTTTATGAAAAATATCGATCTCAACAAACTCACCAAATTACTTCTCTGCTTTCTTCCACCGCTCATTCTGCTCTGGATACCGATTGATGCGATTCCAATTCCGGAAATGACCTTGATTCAGCATCGACTGCTCGCAATTTTCCTATTGGCGGCCCTATTGTGGATTCTGGAACCCGTCCCTGTTTTCGCCACCTCAATTCTCATCATCACGCTTGAACTCATTATGATTTCAAATAAGGGCTTACATTGGTTCCGTAAACCGCCGGAAGGCCATGCGTTTGGTGAGCTGATTCCTTATACCGATATATTCAGTGCTTTTTCTTCACCGATCATCATTTTATTTATGGGAGGATTTGCACTGGCGATTGCAGCCTCGAAATATGAACTCGACAATAATCTAGCCCGTGTACTACTCAGACCATTCGGAACTCAGCCCAAATTCATTATGCTCGGTCTGATGCTCATCACGGCCTGTTTTTCGATGTTTATGTCCAATACAGCGACAACGGTCATGATGCTGGCACTACTGGGGCCGATAGTGGCATCTGCCCAACCGGGAGATAAAGGCATCAAAGCGTTGGTACTTTGTATTCCAATCGCGGCCAATACCGGAGGAATCGCGACACCAATCGGTACCCCACCCAATGCAATCGCACTGCAATACCTAACCGGAGAAAATAGCATCAGCTTTCTGTCTTGGCTGCTCATGGGGATGCCATTCGTGTTGATACAGATGACTATTGCATGGTTTTTACTGCAAAAATTTTTTCCATCGTCGCAAAGCCATCTGATACTGAATCTGGAGGGACAATTTAAAACAACATGGCGAGCAATGACCGTTTATATCACTTTCGCGGTCACCATTTTATTGTGGATGACCACATCCCTCCATGGCATGAATACCTATGTGGTTGCGATTATTCCACTGGCGGTCTTCACCTTGACGGGAATTATGGGGAAAGAGGAACTGAAACAGATTAACTGGGATGTACTCTGGCTGGTCGCCGGGGGAATCGCAATCGGGATTGGTTTAGAAGAAACTGGGCTCGCCAAAGCATTAGCCCATTCAATCAATTATCAAAATCTATCGCCCATGTCCGTGGTGATTTCGTTATCGCTGGTCTGCTGGCTGATGGCCAATTTTATGTCCAATACGGCAACCGCGAATTTATTAATGCCTATCGCGGCGGCGATTGGCAGCTCGATGACGAGTCTGCAAACCATCGGGGGATTACAAGGATTGCTCGTAGTGGTTGCATTTTCCGCCTCACTAGGGATGATTCTGCCCGTGTCTACACCACCCAACTCATTGGCTTACTCGACGGGTTTAATTGAAAGTAAAGATATGGCGAAAACCGGCACACTCATTGGCATGATTGGCTTGCTGATCGTCTATACTGCAGTTTGGATACTCACCTGAACGACAACTGCCTCATCAGGACATGGCAAGCTCCCCAACCAAGGCGTGTTACTTATCTTGCCGAGTAACACGTCAGTTCATCCCTTCCCCCTCTCCAACCCCTTAAAAAGGCGTCAAAATAACCCGTATAAACTACTTTGTTTTCACATCTGCTTCAGGCATATTGATGCGCTGTTTGACAAGTTTCGACACGCAGAGAGATATCTATGGGTTACGAGTGGTTAGCACTTGCTGCTGCTTTTTTATGGGCTATCGCCGGTATACTTTCAGTGACCCCGGCACGACATCTGGGGACCTTTTCCTATAGTCGCTGGCGTATGGGTTGCACTTCTCTCATGCTGGGACTGTTTGCCTGGTTTAATCACGGATGGGCCACTGTCGAATCGACGCATATGATTCCGATGATGCTATCCGGTTTCATTGGCATCTTCATCGGTGACACCGCATTATTTGCCTGTCTGAACCGAATGGGACCGAGACAGGCCGGTCTACTTTTTTCGTGTCATGCCGTATTTTCTGCCATTCTCGGCTACTTCCTGTTTCAGGAAACCATGACCTCCGGAGAACTACTCGGTTCAGCACTTGTGTTTAGTGGGGTTATCATTGCCATATTCTTCCGTAAATCCCAGCCAGGTACCCTCGAGATGGTTCATGGTAATGTCTGGATCGCAGTCGCACTGGGGTTACTGGCGGCGTTCTGTCAGGCTCTCGGGGGAATATTGGCCAAACCGGTGATGCAAACATCGGTTGATCCGGTTGCTGCATCTGCACTACGGATGATTTCAGCATTCATTGCACACGGTGTTTTATTTCTATCCGGCGCGCGGATCGCAAGACCGACCCAAGCCATGAATAGTAAAATATTTTCTACAACACTACTCAATGCTTTCCTTGCGATGGCTCTGGGAATGACCCTGATTCTATACGCACTTCGGGAAGGGAACGTGGGAATGGTTGCGTTACTTTCATCAACGACACCCATTATGTTACTACCGATCTTATGGTTTTATACCAAACAACGTCCGAACCGGTTTGCTTGGGTCGGAGCTATCATCGCCGTTCTCGGGACTGGCATGTTAGTATACTGATACGTTGCACTCTGGCAGTATAAAAACAACAAAATAAAATAGTGTGATTTATTATCGGTAAGGTACTATGGATTGAATTGATAGGGAGAATCATTGATCTTAACCCTCATCACACTGGATAAAATGTAGTAAAATTACGTTAGTTTTTCATTTAGATTTCAATATTTGACGAGGTCATCACTATGTCATCAAAGAAGCCAATGGCTCTGGTCATTCTTGACGGTTGGGGTTACCGTGAAGACAACGCAAGTAACGCGATTAACAACGCGAAAACCCCGGTACTAGATAGTCTGGTTGCAAACAACCCGAATACCCTGATCTCAGCTTCCGGTCTGGATGTGGGTCTGCCCGATGGTCAAATGGGAAATTCAGAAGTCGGTCATACCAATATTGGTGCCGGACGGATTGTTTACCAAGATTTGACTCGGATTACCAAAGCGATTGCCGACGGCGAGTTCCAGACCAATGAGACACTGGTCGCTGCAATTGATAAAGCTGTTGCGGCAGGAAAAGCGGTTCATCTGATGGGCCTGATGTCTCCGGGTGGTGTTCACTCACACGAAGATCATATCTATGCAGCTGTTGAACTGGCCGCGGATCGTGGTGCAGAGAAGATTTACCTGCACTGTTTCCTTGACGGACGTGACACACCGCCACGCAGTGCTGAAGATTCACTTAAACGCTTTGACGAACTCTTTGCAAAACTCGGCAAAGGCCGGATAGCTTCCTTAGTCGGACGCTACTATGCTATGGATCGTGACAATAACTGGGATCGCGTCCAAAAAGCTTATGACCTGCTCACGCAGGCAAAAAGTGAATTCACTTATGCTAGTGCAGTAGCCGGTCTTGAAGCTGCCTATAGCCGTGAAGAAAACGATGAGTTTGTTCAGGCGACTGTTATTCAGGCTGACGGAGAAGCATCAGCGGCAATTGAAGATGGTGATACGGTAATCTTCATGAACTATCGTGCTGACCGTGCGCGTGAAATCACACGGACGTTTGTCGCTGATTTTGCCGGTTTTGAACGGGAGAAATTCCCGGCAGCTGAATTTGTGATGCTGACGCAATACGCAGCAGACATCCCACTTAACTGTGCTTATCCACCTGAATCTTTAACCAATACCTATGGCGAATGGTTGTCTAAATCAGGAAAAACTCAGCTCCGGATTTCTGAGACTGAGAAATATGCCCACGTAACTTTCTTCTTCAACGGCGGTGTCGAAACCGAATTTGAAGGCGAAGAACGTCAACTCGTTGCTTCACCAAAAGTTGCGACTTACGATCTACAGCCTGAAATGAGTTCAGAAGAACTAACCGACAAATTGGTCGCCGCAATCCGCTCTGGTAAATACGACGCCATCATCTGTAATTATCCGAATGGCGATATGGTTGGTCATACTGGCGTTTACGATGCAGCGGTTCAAGCTTGTGAAGCTGTCGATAAATGTATTGGTCGAGTGGTTGAAGCCATCAAAGAAGTCGATGGGCAACTGCTCATTACTGCAGACCATGGTAATGCTGAGATGATGGTCAACCCGGAAACCGGCGGAACACATACAGCACATACCAATCTGCCGGTGCCACTTATCTATGTCGGTAATCAAGACATCCAGCTCAAAGACAATGGGAAACTGTCAGATTTGGCGCCAACCATGCTTGCTCTGACCGAGATGGAAATTCCTGCCGAAATGTCCGGGAAAGTCTTGTTTTAAGTGTTGATGCTTTAGACTCAAACCGGAAAATGAAAAACAACAGCCCTGTATGTACATATAGGGCTGTTATTTTTAGAGCCAGAGAAAGTTTTTTACATTTCAGTGTCGAGGCGCTTCATTGTTTCTGTATACTGAAGAACATCTTCTTCAATGAAACATAATACAAGAGCATGGTGCCGTTTTTGACGATTCGATTTTTCACATTTTCGCGTTATTTGAAGCCGCGTCATATTAGTATTTTACTCATCACGCTGTTATTCCCCTTTTGTAGCACTGCCGCATCAAAGCAAGAGTTACAAGGGGTTAAAAATGAAATATCCCGACAGCAGCAGTCACTTGATTCTCAGACGAAACAGCTGGATAACTTACAAAACACGCTGAAAGGTCAAGAGCTGGAGATCGTTTCATTAGAAAAACAAATCTCCCAGACTCAGATCCAGCTCAAACGTTCAACGCACAATCTGAACCAATTGAAAGAGCGCATGACAGCACTGGCACAACAGCAGAAAGCACAGTCAGAACGACTGAAACAACTGCTGCATACTTATTACATCACGCGGCAGTCAAATCATTTATCCGGTCTGTTGAAAGATGATGCAGATGAAGATCGTATGAGCCAGTACTACCAGCATCTGGCAAAAGCCCGTTCAGAGATGATCAACCAATTAGAACAAACAAAGCAGCAGTTGCATCAACATGAACAACAACTCACACAAGAACAGGCACAGATTCAATCACTTCTCTCCCAACAGACTCAGAAGCGGAATCAACTGCAACAAACCCAGCGCGATCGCAAAAATACAGTGAATAAAATCCGTTCACGAATATCCAGTGATAAAAATTATCTGGCGGAATTACAACGCAATGAATCCAGACTGAAAGCAGAAATCGCGAAAGCGGCTAAACGTAACCAAGTCCCAATGGATGGATTTTCTCGACAGAGAGGAAAACTTCCTTGGCCAATCCAAGGGAAGTTATTGCACCGTTTCGGCACCCATCAAACGGGTCAGATCAACTGGAAAGGTATTGTCATTAATGCCGCATACGGGCAACCGGTCAAAGCGGTTTATCCCGGGAGTGTCGTTTTTTCTGATTATCTACGAGGATACGGGCTTGTTGTCTTAATCGACCATGGCCAAGGCGATATGACACTGTATGGTTTCAACCAAACACTGCTCAAAAAAGAAGGGGATAAGGTGACCGCAGGAGAAACGATCGCTCTGGCCGGCGATACCGGCGGACAACCCGTTCCTTCACTCTATTTTGAAGTCCGTCGAAATAGTAAGGCTTCGAATCCACTGCGTTGGTTGCAATAAAATACGTTTGCCACACGATAAAAAATCCACAGGGCTGTCTTTATCACCAGCACTGTGGATTCTCAAGCAATATAGAATTGGCCTTTATTCCGTATGCATGGCTCTGACACCCTCTTCCAGAATCTGTAACTGTTCTGCACCACCGATTGTCGCTCTCGGCTTGACCACCGCAATCACATGTAACATACCTTGATGAATCACTTCTTCGGTCACTTGCGCTTTTTGTGACATCGCAGCGCGATAACTCAACCAGTTTGCAGTAATCATATGGAGTGTCGTTACAAAAGATTCCATCTCAGGCTCAGGTATATCAAGCAATTCGATCTCGATGAACCGATTGACAATACTCACCAAATTATGTCTTAGTTTTTCCTGCACACGAATATAAGAGCCATGTAGCATCTCATCTCTTTGGAGAATTTCCGGCAAATTGGCGTAGAAAAAACGATATTTCCACATCAGTGTAAAAATAGAATCCAAATAATGTTTCAGAAGTGACAGGCTCTCTTTATGCCCATGAGGCGGAGCAAAGCGCTCAAGTAGTTCATGGGAATAAAGCTCAAAAATCGCTCTGACAATCTCCTGCTTATTCCGGAAATGATAATACAAATTCCCCGGGCTGATTTGGATGTGAGCGGCAATATGATTTGTTGTTACCGTACGTTCGCCCTGTTCGTTGAAAAGCTCCAGCGCTGCAAAAATAATTCGATCTTTCGTTTTCATACCAGACATAATCTGACCAAGTTCCACACGTTTTCATCATGGCACCGCACGAAGTACCCCATAATGAGTTGAGACTATTTGTGGTAAGTCGCTGACAACTCATGAACAGCATTCACAAAAATATCAACATTTTCAGGCGGCACATCTAAGTGAATTCCATGCCCTAAATTGAACACATGACCACTGCCCTGACCAAATCCTGCCAGAATTTGTGCCACCTCATCCCGAATTCGCTGCGCTGGCGCGTACAGCATTGAAGGGTCCATATTCCCCTGCAAAGCAACTTGTTCGCCAACCCGGGCTTTGGCATCTTCAATATTGATTGTCCAGTCAAGTCCAATCGCATCACAACCCGTTGCAGCAATTTGTTCCAGCCACATCCCGCCATTTTTCGTAAAAAGCGTGACAGGCACTTTATAACCATCATTTTCTTTGATCAAACCATCGACGATTTTATGCATATATTGAAGCGAAAAATCACGATAATCACGCGGGGTCAGTACACCGCCCCATGTATCAAACACCATGACAGACTGTGCACCCGCTTTAATTTGAGCATTCAGGTATAGGATGACGCTTTCAGCAAGTTTATCGAGTAATGCATGCAACGTCTCTGGCTCAGCGTACATCATCTTCTTGATTTTGGTAAACGCCTTTGAACTGCCACCTTCTACCATATAGGTCGCAAGTGTCCAAGGACTACCGGAAAACCCGATTAGAGGGACCTCGCCCTGTAAATCATGACGGATCTGTCGAACCGCATTCATCACATATTGCAGCTCATGTTCAGGATCTGGGATGCCAATTTTATCGATATCTGCCCGGCGTTGAATCGGATGCTTAAACTTGGGCCCTTCACCTGCTTCAAAATAGAGCCCGAGCCCCATCGCATCTGGAATAGTTAAAATATCAGAAAACAGGATTGCGGCATCGAGAGAGAAACGACGTAGCGGTTGCAACGTGACTTCTGAGGCCAATTCAGGATTTTTACATAAAGTCATAAAATCCCCGGCCTGAGCTCTTACTTCACGGTACTCAGGCAGATAGCGCCCTGCCTGGCGCATCATCCATATAGGCGTTCGATCAACGGGCTGCCTCAATAACGCACGCAGATAACGGTCATTCTTTAATTCAGTCATTTTTAATCTTCCAATCAGGGCTTTATCGCTTCTTATATCAGATAAATTTTTTAATTCTTTGCAAGCAAGATCATGTTCCAGAAGAAAAGAAAATCAGATTGTTTGCAACAATTGAGCTTAAGTGTTAAAAATTTGTTTAACAATGAAAATTATTAATAATAATAAATAGAGTACTTGCTACTCAACATCTCATAACGACATCTTACTTACCCCTCCGTCTATACGGAGGTTTTTTTTATCATTTTGATCAGACACTGACCGAATGAATATCCGCTAGTGTCTGTTCTATCAGCGCTCTGGCAATTGTCCCTTTCGGCGCAATCTCCGGTATATCTTGTGGAGAAAACCAGTTCGCATGACTAATTTCATGCTCATCGATCTGAATCGTCCCTGATGCATAGTCTGCTAAAAAAGCAACCATCATACTTGAAGGGAAAGCCCATGGCTGGCTGCCGAAATAGCGAATATTCTTCACTTGGATGCCCGTCTCTTCAAAGACTTCACGGGCAACCGTCTGTTCCAATGTCTCTCCGGCCTCAACAAATCCGGCAATCACCGTATACATCCCTCCCTGATGGCGGGCATGTTGCGCCAACAGGATTTGATTATCACGACGAACTGCAACAATGATACAGGGAAAAATGCGTGGATAATGAATCGTCCGGCACTCATGGCATTGCATTGCTAACTCGTGGTGATGAAAGTAATTTCGTCCTCCACATTGTGCACAAAACCGTTGTGTTTGTGTCATGTGCCCATACTGGACTGCCTTACTTGCGGCAAGAAACAATGATTCAGAGACATTGAGTAAGGTTCTCAGCGATGACATTGGCAAACGCTGCTCCAAGTCTGCTTCATTCAACCAAAAAACAGGGTGTCCGTCATAGTCTGCAATCTTAACAGCTTGATCTTCAGGGAGAGACCAATCATCTGCAGTTCCAAAGGGCAGCATATTATCTACAGTCCAAAGTTCACTTCCAGAAACAACACACCAGTAAGCGTTTCCGACTTCACTATTTTCTAACATGATCGCTCCTATATCCTTGCAGTCTGACTATTTTACTGGCAATCTAGTTTCATACCAGAGTGGGAAGTGTACCATGTTATAACCCTCTCGTATGAATAAGATATTGTGCCTCTGAGCACAACTGCCAAAGCAGGTTCTCCCCACGGGGAGCAGATCATGAGGGCATGGCCATGCTTAAAAAATTCAAGAGAATACAAGAGCAATGGGGAGGTTCCAGTGATGTTATTGATCAATGGCTAGATTCCCGACAAATGTTGCTCGTAAAATATTGTAAACTTGCCTCATTGCAGCCCTGTACTTCTAAAGCGGCTCTCAGTGAACTCCCATCAGCCAATGATATTCACGAGTTTTGCCGAAAACTGGTCGATTATATTTCTACAGGGCACTTTAAGATCTACGATACTGTCAAAGCCAAGTGGGAATCAACTGGGTTTACCGCGACGGACGAGATCAATCAAACTTATTTTTCAATTGTTGATACAACCGATCCCCTGCTCAATTTTGCAGATAAGTATTTAGATATTAAAGACGATGAGCATCTGGAAAATTTTGACCGCGATTTATCTCATTTGGGGGAAACTTTAGAGGCACGATTTGAGCTTGAGGATGAACTGATCCAGATGATTGCCGATAGCTTATCCGTTCCTCCCGGAGCATGAGTTCTTGAGCAATCGAGTGACTAACCCGTCACTCAGCATGCACCGACACTAAATCAACAGACATAAAAAAGGCGCCAGAAGGCGCCTTTTTAGGTGCTGTTTAATGATTACTCATCAGAAGAGAAACCCGCATTCAGCAATGCAGCTAAGTTGTCCGTTGCCTGTTCAGCAGATGGACCTTCTTTCTGTGCATCACGTCTTGCATGACGTTCCTGATGGTAAGCAAAACCAGTACCTGCTGGGATCAATCGACCAACAATAACGTTCTCTTTCAGACCACGTAAGTCATCACGTTTACCAGAAACTGCAGCTTCTGTCAGAACGCGAGTCGTTTCCTGGAACGACGCAGCAGAGATGAACGATTCCGTAGCCAAAGATGCTTTGGTAATTCCTAACAGTTCGCGTTCGTAACGTGCAGGTTCTTTACCTTCGGCAACCAATTGACGGTTGGCAATTTTCACCTGAGAGTACTCAACCTGTTCTCCTGCGAGGAACTCAGAGTCACCAGCAAAAGTGATGGTACATTTACGTAGCATCTGGCGAACGATTGTCTCAATGTGCTTGTCATTGATTTTAACGCCTTGTAAGCGATAAACTTCCTGAACTTCATTCGCAATGTACTGTGTCACAGCATGGATACCACGCAAGCGCAAGATATCATGTGGAGACTCAGGACCATCGGCAATCACATCACCACGTTCGACTTTCTCACCTTCAAATACATTAAGCTGACGATGCTTAGGAATCATTTCCTCATAAGTATCCCCACCTTCACGTGTGATGATCAAACGACGCTTACCTTTGGTTTCTTTACCGAATGATACTGTACCCGTGTGTTCAGCCAGAATCGCAGGTTCTTTTGGTTTACGAGCTTCAAACAGATCCGCAACCCGAGGCAGACCACCGGTAATATCCCGGTTACCGCCAGATTTCTGAGGAATACGAGCCAGCGTATCACCGACACCCACTTCCGCACCATCTTCTAGGTTGACAATTGCTTTACCCGGCAGGAAGTACTGTGCTGGCATATCTGTACCAGGAATCATCACATCACGGCCTTGCTCATCAACCAGTTTGATTGCTGGACGCATATCTTTACCGGCAGAAGGACGGGCAGCCGCTTCTGTGACTTCACTTGAAGACAGACCGGTTAAGTCATCCATTTGACGAGAAACCGTTACACCATCAATCATGTCCACATATTGAACACGACCCGATACTTCGGTAATGATTGGCATGGTGTGAGCTTCCCAGTTTGCAACCACTTCACCCGTGTCAACTAAGTCACCGTCAGCTTTGCTCAACAAAGAACCATAAGGTAGTTTGTGTTTCTCTTTTGTCCGGCCGAACTCATCGATAATCGTCAGTTCAGTCGCACGAGAAGTGATAACAAGCTTACCGTTTTTGTTGGTTACGAATTTCGCATTATTCAGTTTCACAGAACCTTTGTTCTTCGTCTGAATGCTGTTTTCGGCCGCTGCTGTTGATGCTGCACCACCGATGTGGAACGTACGCATCGTTAACTGAGTACCCGGCTCACCGATAGACTGAGCTGCGATAACCCCAACAGATTCACCTTGGTTAACCAAGTGACCGCGAGCAAGATCACGACCATAACACTGAGCACAACAACCGAAGTCAGAATCACAAGTAACAACCGAACGAACTCTCAATTGATCCACTGAGTTTTCATCGATGATCTGACACCATTTTTCGTCGATCAATGTGTTACGAGGAATCAGAATCTCTTCCGTACCAGGCTTGAGCACATCGTCAGCAACAACACGTCCAAGGGCTAGCTCAGTCAAAGCAACTTTAACATCACCACCTTCGATATGCGGCATCATCTCGACACCTTCGTGTGTGCCACAGTCATGCTCAGTAACAACAACATCTTGTGCTACGTCAACCAGACGACGAGTCAGATAACCTGAGTTCGCCGTTTTCAGTGCTGTATCCGCCAGACCCTTACGAGCACCGTGCGTTGAGATAAAGTACTGAAGAACGTTCAGACCCTCTTTAAAGTTCGCTGTGATCGGTGTTTCGATGATCGAACCATCCGGACGAGCCATCAGACCACGCATCCCCGCCAACTGACGAATCTGAGCAGCAGAACCCCGGGCACCGGAGTCAGCCATCATATAAATACTGTTAAATGACTCTTGCTTCTCTTCTTCACCATCACGGTTAAGTACGGTTTCAGAAGACAAGTTTTCCATCATGGCTTTTGCAACACGATCATTGGTTGAAGCCCAGATATCGATCACTTTGTTATAACGTTCACCGGCAGTTACAAGACCAGACTGGAATTGTTCCTGAATTTCACGAACTTCTTCTTCAGCTTCAGAGATCTCAGTGTATTTTGCTGGTGGTACAACCATATCATCGATACCAACAGAAACACCAGACAGCGCTGCATAAGCAAAACCGGTATACATAATCTGGTCAGCAAAGATAACCGTATCTTTCAGACCCAGTTTACGGTAGGCCTCATTCAACAGATTCGAAATCTGCTTTTTGCCTAGTTTTTGGTTCACAATGCTAAATGGCAGACCTCTCGGTACAATTTGCCACAACATCGCACGACCGATGGTCGTATCAACCATTTTGGTTTCTGTCGTTTCATGGCCGTCTTCATCACGAACAGTTTCAGTGATGCGGACTTTTACACGCGCATGAAGTGCCGCAGATTTAGTACGGTATGCTTTCTCTGCTTCTGCAGGACCAGCAAGGTACATGCCCTCACCCGGCGCATTAATCTTCTCACGCGTCATATAGTAGAGACCCAAAACAACGTCCTGTGATGGAACGATAATTGGATCACCTGATGCTGGCGACAGGATGTTGTTGGTTGACATCATCAATGTACGCGCTTCAAGCTGAGCTTCGAGAGTCAATGGTACGTGAACCGCCATTTGGTCACCATCGAAGTCAGCGTTATATGCCGCACACACCAGTGGGTGTAGCTGGATCGCTTTTCCTTCGATCAGAACAGGTTCAAATGCCTGAATACCCAAACGGTGAAGTGTTGGCGCACGGTTCAGTAGGACTGGGTGTTCACGAATGACTTCATCGAGAATATCCCATACGACCGGCTCTTCACGCTCAACCATTTTCTTCGCAGCTTTGATCGTCGTTGCAAGGCCACGAGTCTCTAACTTGCTGTAAATAAATGGTTTAAACAGTTCCAAAGCCATTTTCTTCGGCAGACCACACTGATGTAAACGCAGGTATGGACCAACGGTGATAACAGAACGACCAGAGTAGTCAACACGTTTACCCAGCAGGTTCTGACGGAAACGACCTTGTTTACCTTTGATCATATCCGCAAGCGATTTCAGCGGGCGCTTGTTCGAACCGGTAATCGCACGTCCACGACGTCCGTTATCTAACAATGCGTCAACAGACTCCTGTAGCATCCGTTTTTCGTTACGGACAATAATATCCGGCGCTGCAAGTTCAAGCAGACGCTTCAAACGGTTGTTACGGTTGATCACTCGGCGATATAAATCGTTCAGATCAGAGGTCGCAAAACGGCCACCATCCAAAGGAACCAAAGGACGTAAATCCGGTGGCAAAACAGGCAGCACGGTCAGAATCATCCACTCAGGATTGTTTCCTGAAGCAATAAATGCTTCAACCAGCTTCAAACGCTTTGTCACTTTTTTACGTTTTGTTTCAGAGTTTGTTGTATTTAACTCTTCACGCATCACTTCAGCTTCATGGTGCATATCCATTGAACCCAACAGGTCCTTAATGGCTTCAGCGCCCATTTTCGCTGTAAATTCGTCGCCCCACTCTTCCAGACGATCCAGATATTCTTCTTCAGTCAGTAACTGACCTTTTTCCAGATCAGTCATACCGGGTTCGGTAACGACATACATTTCAAAATAAAGAACACGCTCAATATCACGCAGCGGCATATCCATCAAGAGGCCGATACGAGACGGAAGCGATTTCAAAAACCAGATGTGCGCAACTGGAGACGCCAGTTCAATGTGTCCCATCCGGTCACGACGAACTTTAGTCTGCGTGACTTCAACGCCACATTTTTCACAAATCACACCACGGTGTTTCAAACGCTTGTACTTTCCGCAAAGACACTCATAGTCTTTTACCGGACCAAAAATACGCGCACAAAACAAACCGTCACGCTCCGGTTTGAACGTCCGGTAGTTGATAGTTTCAGGTTTTTTCACTTCACCAAATGACCATGAACGAATCATATCCGGTGAAGAAAGACCGATTTTGATTGCATCAAATTCTTCGGTCTTGTGCTGTGCTTTCAGAAAGTTTAATAAGTCTTTCACAATCAGCTCCTGTAAGGAGTTAAAAGGCGCTAGGTCGCGCCTTTCTACCAGATAACTCTATTCTGATTCAGAACAGAATTACTCTTCGTCTTCTAGCTCAATGTTGATACCCAGTGAGCGAATCTCTTTCAACAATACGTTGAATGATTCTGGCATACCCGGTTCCATGCTGTGATTGCCGTCAACGATGTTTTTATACATCTTCGTCCGACCATTCACGTCATCAGATTTCACCGTCAGCATTTCTTGAAGTGTATAAGCAGCACCATAAGCTTCCAGTGCCCACACTTCCATCTCACCGAATCGCTGACCACCGAACTGAGCTTTACCACCAAGTGGTTGCTGAGTTACCAGGCTGTAAGAACCGGTTGAACGTGCATGCATCTTATCGTCAACCAAGTGGTTCAGTTTCAGCATGTACATGTAGCCGACAGTAACCGGACGCTCGAAAGCATCACCGGTACGACCATCAAACAATGTCAACTGTCCAGACTCAGGCAGATCTGCCAACTTCAGCAGTTGCTTGATTTCTGGCTCTGTCGCACCGTCGAATACCGGCGTTGCAACTGGAAGACCATTACGTAAGTTATTCGCTAAAGTACGAACGTCATCATCTGAAAGGGCTGAAATATCCACTTTCTGACGAATGTCATTACCTAATGTATAAACTTCCTGCAAGAACTCACGCAGTTTGGCAATCTCTTGCTGCTCTTTCACCATCTGGTTGATCTTGTCACCGATTCCTTTTGCAGCGGCACCTAAGTGAACTTCAAGAATCTGACCGATGTTCATCCGAGATGGTACACCCAGTGGGTTCAGTACGATATCAACAGGACGACCATTTTCGTCATATGGCATGTCTTCTACAGGGTTAATTTTTGAAATAACACCCTTGTTACCATGACGACCAGCCATTTTATCACCAGGCTGAATACGACGTTTGACCGCTAAATAAACTTTGACGATTTTCAGAACACCAGGGGCGAGATCATCACCTTGTGTGATCTTGCGACGCTTCGCTTCAAATTTCTTATCGAAATCAGCTTTTAGCTCATCCCACTGTTCTGCAAGCTGTTCAAGTTGTGACTGAAGCTCATCATCTTCCAGAGTTTGTTCCAGCCATCTCTTGCGCTCAATAGAATCAAGTTTTGCTTCAGAATAACCGCCAGACAACAGAACCGATTTAACACGGGCAAGCAAGCCACCTTCCAGAATTTGGAACTCTTCTGTCAGATCTTTTTTAGCTTCTTTTAACTGCATCTGTTCGATTTCAAGTGCACGCTTATCTTTTTCAACGCCATCACGAGTGAAGACTTGAACGTCAATAACCGTTCCTGAAACAGAGTTTGGTACACGCAATGATGTATCTTTCACATCAGATGCTTTTTCACCAAAGATCGCACGCAGGAGCTTCTCTTCCGGTGTCAGTTGTGTCTCACCTTTTGGCGTGACTTTACCAACCAGAATATCGCCGCCTTTCACTTCCGCACCGATGTAGACAATGCCAGACTCATCGAGTTTAGACAGTGCCGCTTCACCAACGTTTGGAATATCAGCAGTAATCTCTTCCGCACCTAACTTAGTATCACGAGCCACACAGGAAAGCTCCTGAATGTGAATCGTTGTGAACCGGTCTTCCTGAACAACACGCTCAGAAACAAGGATCGAGTCTTCGAAGTTATAACCGTTCCAAGGCATGAATGCGATACGCATATTTTGCCCAAGAGCAAGTTCACCAAGATCGGTTGAAGGACCATCAGCAAGCACATCGCCACGTGCCACAGGTTCACCCGGCATCACACAAGGACGCTGGTTAATACATGTGTTTTGGTTAGAGCGCGTATATTTGGTCAGGTTATAGATATCAATACCCGCTTCGCCCGGAATCAATTCATCTTCATTGACTTTGATAACAATACGCGATGCATCAACTGACTGAACATGTCCGCCACGTTTCGCAACAGCAGTCACACCAGAATCGACAGCAACATTACGTTCAATACCGGTACCGACCAACGGCTTATCAGCGCGCAGAGTTGGTACTGCTTGACGTTGCATGTTCGCACCCATCAAGGCACGGTTCGCATCATCGTGCTCAAGGAATGGAATTAATGATGCCGCAATCGAAACAACCTGGTTTGTCGCAACGTCCATATAGTTGACGTGTTCACGCGGGTGCAAACCTGATTCACCTTTCTGGCGAGCCGTGATCAATTCATCAGCAAAAGTACTTTCGTCAGTCAGTTTTGCGTTTGCCTGAGCAATAACAAATTGACCTTCTTCGATTGCAGATAAGTATTCGACTTCATCCGTTACCACACCATCAACAACACGGCGGTAAGGTGTTTCAAGGAAGCCATACTCATTACAGCGTGCAAACGCAGATAATGAGTTGATCAGACCGATGTTTGGTCCTTCTGGCGTTTCAATTGGACATAAACGACCGTAGTGCGTCACGTGAACGTCTCGCACTTCAAAGCCTGCACGCTCACGCGTCAGACCGCCGGGACCTAATGCAGAAATACGACGCTTATGCGTCACTTCCGACAATGGGTTGTTCTGGTCCATAAACTGAGAAAGCTGAGAAGAGCCGAAGAATTCTTTCACTGCTGCCGAAATTGGTTTGGCATTGATCAGATCTTGTGGCATCACGTTGTCTAGATCACCCAGACTTAAACGCTCTTTGACCGCACGCTCAACACGAACAAGACCAACACGGAATTGGTTCTCTGCCATTTCACCGACGCTACGAATACGACGGTTGCCCAAATGGTCAATATCATCAACTTCACCGATACCATTACGGATCGCGATCAGTTTTTTCATCACTTCGATGATATCAAATTCGTCAAGCGTACCGAGATCTTCTGCATCATCTCTTTCAATAGAACTGTTGAACTTCATCCGTCCAACCGTTGAAAGATCATAACGATCTTCAGAGAAGAACAGACTTTCAAACAGAGTTTCTGCCGCTTCTTTTGTTGGTGGCTCACCAGGGCGCATCATTCGATAGATTTCAACCAGCGCTGAAATACGATCAGAGGTGCTGTCGATACGCAATGTATCCGACATAAATGAGCCGTGATCAAGGTCATTTGTATATAGAACCTCAATCTGCTTGTAACCTGCTTGAGAGAGATTCGCTAACGCTTCAAGACTTAGCTCTTGGTTGGCTGCAACAATCAGCTCTCCTGTCGCTTCATTGACATAATCTTTCGCTGCAACCTTGCCGACAATATATTCGACAGGAACTTCGATAAATTCAACGGCGTCTTTTTCCAGCTGACGAATATGACGCGCAGTAACGCGACGTCCTTTTTCGATATAAACCTTTCCGTTTGCTTCGATATCAAAGCTGGCAGTTTCACCACGTAAACGTTCAGGAATCAAAGCCATCATCAGCGTTTGATCTTTCACTTCGAAATGAATTTTTTCGAAGAAAATATCCAGAATCTCTTCTGTTGTTTTACCTAACGCACGCAGAATAATAGAAGCTGGTAGTTTGCGACGACGGTCGATACGAACATACAGGTTGTCTTTCGGATCGAATTCGAAATCAAGCCACGAACCACGGTAAGGAATGATACGTGCGTTATAGAGAACTTTTCCAGATGAGTGGGTCTTACCCTTATCGCTGTCGAAGAACACGCCGGGGCTTCGGTGCAGCTGGGATACGATAACCCTCTCGGTACCATTAATTACAAAAGTACCATTATCCGTCATGAGTGGAATCTCACCCATGTAGACTTCTTGTTCTTTAATATCTTTGACAGTACCGGCCGGTGCGTCTTTATCAAAAATAACCAAGCGCAATTTTACACGCAGAGGTTTTGAATAAGTTACACCACGAATTTGACATTCTTTAACATCAAAAACTGGCTCACCAAGACGGTAGCTAACGTATTGCAGCTCAGAGTTGCCATTATAGCTCTGGATAGGAAACACAGAACGAAAAGCAGCCTCTAGACCATATTGTCCTTCAGGATCCTGTTCGATAAATTTATCGAACGAATCGAGCTGGATCGATAGCAGGTATGGAATGTCCAACACTTGTGGACGAGTACCAAAGTCCTTGCGGATGCGCTTTTTCTCGGTATAGGAGTAAACCATGGGGTTCCTCAGCTCGCTGATAAGTGACCCAAACTGCCCGCCTTTACATTAAAGGGAAACGGCAGTGACTAACTAACTGTTTACTGTAGTGACGTTTAACCACGTTGAGATAAACGTTTTTTGCACGGATGTCGAATGACTAAACAGTAGGAAAATTCATCGACACCCTACAGCGCAAAAAGGCCGGTGGTCAATAAACCACCAGCCATTAGCCTTTCGGCTAAGCGATTAAGTAAGAATTACTTAAGCTCAACAGTTGCACCAGCTTCTTCAAGTTGTGCTTTAAGAGCTTCAGCTTCTGCTTTCTCAATGCCTTCTTTGATCGGAGCTGGAGCGCCGTCAACAAGAGCTTTCGCTTCTTTCAGACCCAGACCAGTTGCGCCACGAACTGCTTTGATTACAGCAACTTTGTTCGCGCCAGCAGAAGCTAGGATAACGTTAAATTCAGTTTGTTCAGCAGCAGCTTCACCACCAGCAGCAGCGCCACCAGCAACAACAGCAGCGGCAGCAGAAACACCAAATTTCTCTTCCATTGCTTCGATTAGTTCAACAACTTGCATTACAGACATTTCTGCAATAGCGTCTAGGATTTGCTCGTTAGTAATAGACATAACAATTCTCTTCTAAGTCAACAATTAGTTTAATAAGCAACCAGTAAAAAGCAAGCCTTATGCAGCTTCTTGTTTTTGGTCGCGGATAGCAGCGATAGTACGTGCCAACTTGCCAGCAGAAGCTTCTTTCATGCACATCATCAGACGTGCAATAGCTTCGTCGTAAGTTGGTAGCGTTGCGAGTACTTCGACATCAGCGATAGAACCTTCGAATGCAGCTGCTTTGATCTCAAAATCTTTATTCTCTTTCGCAAAGTCTTTAAAAAGACGTGCTGCGGCACCTGGGTGCTCAGTAGAGAAACCGATCAAAGTAGGACCTACGAATACATCTTTCAGACATTCGTAGTCTGTGCCTTCAACTGCGCGGCGTGCTAGTGTGTTACGAACAACTCTCACATAAACACCGGCTTCACGAGCCTGTTTACGCAGAGAAGTCATCGCACTTACTTCAACACCACGAGAATCAGCAACAACTGCAGAAAGTGCACCACTGGCTGCTTCGTTGACTTCAGCAACAATTGCTTTTTTGTCTTGAAGATTTAAAGCCATCTTGGATTTACTCCTGGTTGTCGTTACACCACTCACCATTTTTATCAACAGTGAGAGCTTTTTAGGTGCAGTCCAAGAAGAAAGTTATAAAAATAGAGCTTTCGTCAGTTCGGGCACCATCTACGTAGGTTTGATTAAGCCGTCAGAGACGACGCCTACGGTCTTGGACGGAGACTGGATTATAGTTCAAAGAACCAAGGTTCAGCCCCAACCACAAATATTAGGCGCAAAATTATACATAAATTTTACGCCTTAGCAAATAGATTAAGCTTGAGTGCTTAAAGTTGCCTGATCAATAGCAACACCAGCGCCCATCGTTGTAGAAAGACTAACTTTCTTCACGTAAGAGCCTTTAGAAGTTGATGGTTTTGCTTTTTTCAGTGCAACAATCAGTGCTTCTAAGTTTTCTTTCAGCTGTTCTGCGTCAAAAGAAACTTTACCGATTGTTGTATGGATGATCCCATTTTTGTCATTACGGTAACGAACCTGACCAGCCTTCGCGTTCTTAACCGCTTCAGCAACGTTAGGAGTTACAGTACCAACTTTAGGGTTTGGCATCAGACCGCGAGGACCAAGAATAGTCCCTAACTGACCGACAACACGCATTGCATCTGGAGATGCAACAACAACGTCAAAGTTCAGTTCGCCTTTTTTCACTTGCTCAGCAAGATCTTCCATACCAACCAGATCAGCACCCGCTTCTTTTGCTGCGTCAGCGTTTGCACCTTGAGTGAAAACAGCAACACGGACTTCACGGCCAGTACCATGAGGCAGAACAGTTGCACCACGAACGTTCTGGTCAGATTTACGAGCATCGATACCCAGGTTCACAGCAACATCAACTGATTCAACAAATTTCGCGGTTGCCAGTTCTTTCAGCAATGCAACTGCTTCGTTGATATCATACTCTTTAGTCACATCCACTTTTTCGCGGATAGTACGCATACGCTTAGTTAGTTTTGCCATGATATTAACCCTCTACCACTAGACCCATTGAACGAGCAGTACCCGCGATAGAACGCTTCATTGCTTCGATATCTGCACCAGTCATATCCGCAGCTTTTGTTTCTGCGATTTCCTGAATTTGCGCGTCAGTGATTGTACCCACTTTTTCTGTATTCGGACGACCAGAACCAGACTTGATGCCGGCTGCTTTCTTCAGCAGAACCGCTGCTGGTGGTGTTTTCGTTTCAAAAGTGAAAGAACGGTCACTGTATACAGTGATAACAACTGGAATCGGAAGACCTTTCTCGACAGATTCTGTTTTTGCGTTAAACGCTTTACAGAATTCCATGATGTTAACACCACGCTGACCCAGTGCTGGACCAACTGGTGGACTTGGGTTTGCCATACCTGCTGCAACTTGCAGCTTGATATAAGCTTCAACTTTCTTAGCCATGATATTTCCTACATAATGGGTACTAACGCTAATCGACTGATCAGCTCCCCGTTTCTAGTGAAGACCTGTAAAAAGGCGCGAAATTATAGTCAAATTTCGCGCCTTAAACAAGTCTAAAAAGATGGTTTTTTAATCTAGTTTTTCAACCTGACCAAATTCAAGCTCAACAGGCGTTGCTCGACCAAATATAGAGACAGAGACTTTCAAACGGCTCTTCTCGTAATCAACCTCTTCAACAGTACCGTTGAAGTCAGCAAATGGTCCATCGTTAACCCGAACAACTTCACCGGCTTCAAACATCGTTTTCGGCCGTGGCGCTTCGCTCGCTTTCTCTAAGCGATTCAATATCGCATCAGCTTCTTTATCGGTAATCGGTGCCGGACGATCAGACGTCCCGCCAATAAATCCCATGACCCGAGGGACACTACGCACTAAGTGCCAGGATTCATCATTCATGATCATCTGGACAAGCACATAACCCGGGAAGAATTTTCTTTCACTTTTGCGGCGCTGACCGGCACGCATTTCGACGACTTCTTCCGTTGGTACTAATACTTCACCAAACAACTCTTCCATACCATGCATTTTGATATGTTCCCGCAGTGACTGTGCCACGCGTCCTTCAAAGCCAGAAAAGGCTTGAACAACATACCAGCGTTTTTTGGGAGCTTCACTCATGAATTAAACCCTCTATACTCCAGTCGCAAATGCAACAAGGCGAACCATAATACCGTCAATGCCCCATAGAGCTAAAGCCATCACAACACAGACAGCCAACACAATTAATGTGGTTTGTACGGTTTCCTGACGTGTAGGCCATATTACTTTGCGAATTTCCATCCGCGCTTCTCGCGCGAAGCTCACCGCTTCTTTACCTTTCACGGTAATCGCTGCAATACCTAATGCGGCAGCAATTAAGACAATAACACCAGCAGAACGAATAACGACAGAAACCGTTTCACCATAAAAGGAGTTACCCACAACAGCGGCAGCCAACAGAACAATCGCGATCAACCATTTCAGTTTATCTGCTGCATTTGAGCTCTCAGGAGTTTCAGCATGATTTGCTTTCATAACCCAACCTGTCACAAATCTAAATATAGACGACAATAAACCCCACTGTTGCAGGGCTAACTAACAAAAATAAGCGTTCGATGCCTATTTTCAGAAACAAAGACAATTTCTCTGTTTCAAACCTTTTACTTTTGACTAACAAACCGTCAAAATAAATCTTCAGTGCAGAAAAAGGGCATCAAATGATGCCCTTTTTACTAGTGCGGAGTCAAATCATTATGCAATGATTTTTGCTACAACACCAGCGCCAACTGTACGGCCACCTTCACGGATCGCAAAACGTAGACCTTCGTCCATCGCGATTGGCGCAATCAGTTCAACAGTCATCTGAATGTTATCGCCTGGCATAACCATCTCTACGCCTGCTGGCAACTCGATGCTACCTGTAACGTCCGTTGTACGGAAGTAGAACTGTGGACGATAACCTTTGAAGAATGGCGTATGACGACCACCTTCATCTTTTGACAACACGTATACTTCTGATTCGAATTTCGTGTGTGGCGTGATTGAACCTGGTTTAGCCAGTACCTGACCACGTTCTACTTCGTCACGCTTCGTTCCACGGAGCAACACACCAACGTTCTCACCTGCACGACCTTCGTCAAGCAGCTTACGGAACATCTCTACACCTGTACATGTTGTCTTCGTCGTATCTTTCACACCAATGATTTCAACTTCGTCACCAACTCGGATGATTCCCTGCTCTACACGACCTGTCACAACTGTACCACGGCCTTGGATTGAGAATACATCTTCGATTGGCAGCAGGAATGCTTGGTCGATCACACGCTCTGGCTCTGGGATGTAGCTGTCAAGAGCTTCTGCCAACTCAACAATCTTCTTCTCCCACTGCTCTTCACCGTTCAGTGCACCCAGTGCTGAACCTTGGATAACTGGTAGGTCATCTCCTGGGAAATCGTATTCTGAAAGCAGTTCACGAACTTCCATTTCTACAAGTTCTAGCAGCTCTTCATCATCAACCATGTCACATTTGTTCATGAAAACGATGATGTAAGGAATACCAACCTGACGGCCTAAGAGAATGTGCTCACGAGTTTGTGGCATTGGGCCATCTGTCGCAGCAACAACTAGGATACCACCGTCCATCTGTGCTGCACCGGTGATCATGTTTTTAACATAGTCCGCGTGTCCAGGACAGTCTACGTGTGCGTAGTGACGTGTCGGTGTATCATACTCTACGTGTGAAGTAGAGATCGTGATGCCGCGCTCACGCTCTTCTGGGGCGTTATCGATTGACGCAAAGTCACGTGCTGCTCCGCCGTATACTTTAGAAAGTACTGTACAGATTGCTGCTGTTAATGTTGTTTTACCGTGGTCAACGTGGCCGATAGTACCAACGTTTACGTGCGGTTTCGTACGTTCAAATTTTTCTTTAGACATCAGTTGTCCCTCTAGGTACGGATTAAGGTGGCTTTCATGACCACGCAACCAAAATTTACTGGTAGTAAAGTATATAACAAAAGGAAATAATTGCTTAGAGTGGTGCTGATACCCAGATTTGAACTGGGGACCTCACCCTTACCAAGGGTGCGCTCTACCGACTGAGCTATATCAGCACTCGGAAAGGTTGGAGCGGGCAGCGGGAATCGAACCCGCATCATCAGCTTGGAAGGCTGAGGTAATAGCCATTATACGATGCCCGCACACGTATTTAACCCTAAGAGCTATTTCCTTAAGAATATGGTGGAGGGGGACGGATTCGAACCATCGAAGGCAGTGCCGGCAGATTTACAGTCTGCTCCCTTTGGCCACTCGGGAACCCCTCCAGATTTTCAAATCTTCTCATCTATACTGAATAAGAAGATGGTGCCGACTGCCGGAATCGAACTGGCGACCTACTGATTACAAGTCAGTTGCTCTACCTACTGAGCTAAGTCGGCGCACATAAGTGGGGCGAATTCTATTGAATGATTTCTTTGCTTGCAAGTGTTTCAAGAAAAAAAAATACAAATTTATCTGGTTTTTATCTATTTGTTGTTTTTTCAAACAGTTTTCGTCGAAACTGAAGAAATATATCGCCATTCTGTGTTGCTTTATCTTCTTCTTGAGGTATGTTGCTCTTTTATCCGATTTCAACCATTGGAAAGATTATGGATCCTTATCTCTCATTCGACAGACGCCAGTGGTCGGATCTACGTAATTCCGTTCCCATGACTTTGTCAGAAGATGATTTAGTTGAACTACAAGGTATCAACGAATCATTAAGTATGAAGGAAGCTGTTGAAATCTACTTACCTTTAGCGCGTTTATTAAACTTGTATGTGGCAGCAAGACAGAGTCGTAATACTGTTTTAAACCAATTTTTGGGCCATACCGATATTGCGCCACCTTTTATTATTGGTATCGCAGGCAGCGTCGCGGTTGGCAAAAGTACCACCGCCAGATTGCTACGAGCCCTCTTATCTCGCTGGGAAAATCACCCTAAAGTTGAGCTGATTACCACCGACGGATTCCTTTATCCAAATGAAGTGCTGTTAGAAAAAGGCATCATGCAGAAAAAAGGATTCCCCGAGTCCTATGATATTAAACGCTTGGTGCAATTTGTTTCCGATGTCAAATCGGGCAAGAAAAATGTTACAGCGCCGGTATATTCTCACCTCACCTATGATATTACCGAGGAATTAAAAACGGTTCATGCACCCGATATTTTGCTGATTGAAGGCCTTAATGTTCTGCAAAGTGGGATGGATTATCCTCACGCACCACACCGTGTTTTTATTTCAGATTTTCTCGATTTCTCTATCTATGTCGACGCTGAATCGTCTCTGATTGAAAAATGGTATATCGAACGCTTCATGAAGTTTCGCCATGGTGCCTTTAAAAGGCCGGGCTCCTACTTCAGTCACTATACAAAACTGAGTGAGTCGGAAGCTCATTCTATCGCGAGAAATATCTGGCAGGCGATCAATGGGAAAAACTTGCAGGAAAACATTCTACCAACGCGGGAAAGAGCGCAGTTGATCCTACGTAAGGGCATCAACCACACTGTTGAAGAAATTTTGCTGCGACAATAGCTTTTAGTGGGGCTCATTACTACGTAGAGAGATCTCCCCGCCGACATAACTTTCAATGCCCTGCTCTGTTTCCAATAACACGGCGCCATGGGCATTAATACCACGTTCAATCCCGGTAATCACACGCTCTCCCATTAATAGTTTAACGGGACGACCAATGAAGTTATCGACCTGATTCCATCTTTCAACGAAATTCGTCATGCCTTCTCTCTCGTAGGTCTCCAGCGCCTGAGCCCAGGACTGAATTAAAGCCACAGCCAACGCATTACGATCAATATGCTCGTAGCCAATTACCTGAGCCAGACTACTCCAGGGTTGATCAATCTGTTGCGTCTGCGACGTCATAGATAAATTCATCCCCATCCCAATGATCAAATGCGCCGCTTCACCGGCTTGCCCTGAAACCTCGACTAAAATACCAGCCAGTTTCTTATCCTGATAATACAAATCATTGGGCCATTTCAGTTTAATGTCATCAACACCAAGCGTTTTCAGTGCGTCGACAACGGCAACCCCGACCACCAAACTCAGTCCCATCGCCGCAGCCATACCGGCATCCAGTCGCCAGTACATTGAGAAATACAGGTTGGCCCCAAACGGAGAGAGCCAGTGTCTGCCCCGCCGTCCCCGGCCTTTTTGCTGATATTCAGCAAGACAAACCGTTCCGGAGGTTAATGACCCGACACGATCCAGTAAATACTGATTGGTCGAGTCAATGATCGGCTGCAAATGCACAGGCGTAGAAACATGGCTCTGAATATAGTGTTGATCCAATAATTGCATTGGCTGGGCTAATTGATAACCTTTTCCCTGAACGCGAAATATATCAACACCCCACGCCTGAATTCCCCGGATATGTTTGCTGATTGCAGCCCGGGAAATCCCTAAAGCAGCCCCCAATGCTTCACCTGAATGAAAACCACCATCGGCTAAGGTTGACAAAATAGTCAGCTTGACATGGTGTTCTTTCATGACTGTTGCTCCTTCAGCCACATATCCAAATAAACTTCGCTACTGCGTCCGATAAATCGCACTTCGTGTTCCAAAGCGACACCGTATTTTTCATGGACACAACGGTATACATGGGTTGCAAGCCGGATAACATCCGATGCTGTTGCGTGCTGACAATTAATCAGGACCAACGCCTGTTGCTCGTGAATCGCAGCCCCGCCGATTTGGAAACCTTTCAGGCCACACTGATCGATCAACCAACCGGCGGCGACTTTCACACCTGACGAAGCAGGGTAACTCACAACATCCGGATAATTGGCGGCCAACGTTTGAAACTGAGCTTCGGTCAACACCGGGTTTTTGAAAAAGCTACCGGCATTACCCACCTGTTTCGGATCGGGCAGTTTACGGGTACGGATATCACAGATACAGTCAAAAACTTCGGTGGGAGAGCAATTGCCCGCCAGTTGTTGCAATGGTCCATATTTCAGATGAGGCTGCCACGCTTTCGCCAGTTTGAGTCCAATCCCGACAACAACCGCCTGCTGGTAGAGCCGATGTTTGAAAATTGAGTCACGATAGCCAAATGAGCATTCAGCACGACTCAAGCGAATGACTTGAAAAGTCTTGAGACAGAGATAATCAACGTAGTCACACACATCCTGAAATTCGATCCCATAGGCACCGATATTCTGGATCGGCGCACTCCCGGCACATCCGGGAATCATGGCTAAATTTTCGAGCCCGGGCAGTTGTTGTGACACACTCCATTTGACTAATTCAGGCCAGTCTTCTCCTCCCTGAACATGCAGGAAATAGTGATTTTCATCTTCGCGGACATCAATGCCACGCAGACGATTGATAATCACAACCCCTTGGTAGAATTCGGTAAACAGTACATTACTCCCTTTACCGAGCACAATTTTTGGCAACGATTGCCATTCAGGACGACGATAGACATCCATTAATTCTGCAACCGTGTCGACGACAACCAACACCTGACAAGACTGTTGAATACCAAAGGTATGATAAGCACTGAGATTTTCGTTGAGATATATTTGCATGGTTTTCTTTAAATCACATAAACTACGACTATTCTATATCAGATGATGACCGTTCAGACATCCTATGGATCATTTATCTTTCGAAATGTTAGACCCACTCAAACTTCCTTTGGTGCAACGCTTTTATAAGCAGCACTACCCGACAGCAAAACCGAAACGTCATGAAAGCATTTATACTGCGAGCCTTGCCAATCAATTCTGTGCCGTGGTGCGTTTTCGTGATATCGGTGCCTCATTTCAGCTGTTAACAGGTATGACAGTCGCTAAAGAGCGGCGCTCTCAAGGTATCGGTCATCAGTTACTGAGCTTCTGCGAGGACCATGTTCTCAATCACAATGTCTTCTGTTTTGCTTATCGTCATTTAGAAAGTTTTTATCAAAGTCATCATTTTGTGGTTCAGGCACCACAGGCGCTGCCGGGAGAAATCAACACGCTCTACCAACGGTATCACCATCAAGGCAGAGATATCATACCGATGCGCTATTGTCCGCCTATTCAGGAATAAGACACGATTATTTCTGATTCTGCTCAATGCCGACAAACGGAAATGATCGGCCTGACGTGACATAGATATAGCCATTCATTCATTGAATTTGATAGTATCGGGGCTTTGCTATATCGCATCCACTTGAATTGAAGGTACCGCATCCACGATGATTGCTCGTAGAAATCTATTCGAACAGCTCCCCACAATTGCGCTAGAGCCGAAAGATTTTCAAGTCCTGTACTCCGCAGAACAGTTTCGGCATCACTTAATTCAGGCGATTCGACAGGCCAATCACAGAATTTATATTGTTGCACTTTACCTTGAAGCAGATGATGCCGGTCAGGAAATTCTTTCTGAGCTTTATGCCGCCAAGCAAAGAAATCCTCAACTCGATATTGTGATTTGCGTTGACTGGCACCGCGCTCAGCGAGGCCTGATCGGTGCGAAGCATTCTCAGGGGAATGCGGTGATGTATGAATCATTTGCCCAAGACAGTGAACATCCCATCCCTGTGTATGGTATCCCGGTCCGAGGACGGGAAGTGTTTGGCGTCCTCCACCTCAAAGGTTTCATCGTCGATGATGAAGTGATCTACAGTGGTGCAAGTCTGAACAACATTTATCTGCATTATCAAAATCGTTATCGTTTTGATCGTTATCACTCATTTCACAGCCGACATCTTGCCGACGCGATGGTCAAATTTATCTGTGATCATCTCTTGTCTCATCCGGCAGTCAATAATCTGGCCAATCCGTCACGTCCTGCAACAAAAGATTTAAAAACGTTGATTCGCCAGTTCCGAGCCCAGTTGGCACAAGCAACCTATCAGGTACCGGATCAGCCTGTTACACAGGAGCAGATTGGCCTGACACCATTGGTTGGGCTTGGTAAGCGAAGTAATCGTCTGAATCAATATATCAGTCACCTGATTGCTCAGGCGCAGGAAGAAATTACGATCTGTACGCCTTATTTTAATTTCCCGAATAATATTGCCAATCAGGTCAAAAAGGCTCTCAAGCGTGGGGTAAAAATTCATATTATCGTCGGAGACAAAACCGCGAATGATTTTTATATCCCGCCAGAAGAGACATTTAAGACTATCGGTGGATTACCCTACTTATATGAATTGAATCTGCGCCGTTTTGCTAAATCGAATGAAGCCAGAATTGCCAGCCGACAATTATCGATTCATTTGTGGAAACATGATGACAACAGTTTTCACTTGAAAGGCGTCTGGGTCGATAAACGTTATATGCTCATTACCGGAAACAACCTGAATCCGAGAGCGTGGAAACTGGATCTGGAAAATGGCATTCTGATTCAGGATCATCATGCCCATCTGCAAACGCAGTTTGAACGTGAATTCGACAATATCCTGCAGCACACACAGTTAGTTTGTACTTATAAGCAGTTAGACGACTTCGAGAACTATCCGGCTGAAGTTCAGCGCTTATTGAAACGGATTCGTCGGGTAAAAGCCGACCGAATCTTAAAACAGATTCTTTAGACGATTCCAAGCCTCTGTTTCACCCATTAAAAAGCCTCCATCCGGAGGCTTTTTATACGCTGCTGACCCGTGAGGCTCAGATAAACGCAAATGCATCGCCATAAATACGTTCACTTTTCGCGTGCTTATTTTGAGTAAACTGTTCGCGAGCGGCACCCGCCATATCAAACCGGCCTGCGATATAAATATCAAATGCTTCCAGTGATTCAAAATCCGTACTGACCGCTTGCAACACATTACCGACTTTCCCGTCCCACTGTGGATCAGTTGATATCTCCACAACCGGTATAAACGTGAGTTTGCTATGTTGAGAGGCTAAGTCACGTAATTCGTCTAATGCATAGAGCTGGAGAACATCTTTTGCCCCCCAATAGAGAAAAATGTCACGCTGAATATTCTGGTTCAGGCAATGGTCCAGAATAGAACGGACATAACTAAACCCTGTACCACCGGCAATCAGTAATAAAGGACGCGTCGTATCTTCTTTCAACCAGGCATCCCCATGAGGTACATCGATCGTGATCTCGCCATCGTTCTGCAATGCGGTCTTCATCGCATCAACGACTTCACTGGCATAAGCGTTATGTTCCGCTGCCCCAATGTGTAATTCCAGTTCGCCACTTTCCCGGCATGGGCTACTGGCAATTGAGAACGGACGTTTATCTCCCTCTGCCATGACGACCATCAGGTACTGACCCGCATGAAAATCAACGGGTGACGCAGGTTGGAGAAGAATACGATATGTATTACTGGCTAAAGGCTGAACTGAGTTTACTTTACATGTTATGATCATTGTGATTCCTCTTCCTTACTCATCCCAAGTAAGGACTAAATGACTTTGAGCATAAGCCTGACAGGAAAATATCCATCCCTGCGACTGCTCTTCTTCCGTCAGCATCGGTTCGAGTTGATAGGAAACGTCTCCCGAAAGTTTTTTGCACAAACACATCCCACACGCACCGACCCGACAACGATGTGGGAAAGGAATTTGCTGACCAATTGCCGCATCCAATACGGTTTGGCCCCGTTCTACGGTAAACTCAATATTTTCGGGTAACATACGTACCGTAAAGGTCATAAGATTCCTAACTCATCCCAGATCGCATCGATCTTGCTGACAATTTCCGGATCTTTACGGATCTCTTTCCCCCACTCTCTGGTCGTCTCGCCTTCCCATTTATTGGTTGCATCCAATCCCATTTTAGAGCCGAGCCCTGACACTGGAGAGGCAAAATCCAGAGAATCGATCGGGGTATTTTCAACCAGAGTCGTATCCCGGGCAGGGTCCATGCGTGTGGTAATTGCCCAAATGACATCTTTCCAGTCTCGCGCATTGATATCATCATCACAGACAATCACAAACTTGGTATACATAAATTGACGCAAGAAAGACCACACGCCCATCATGACTCGCTTGGCATGACCGGGATACTGCTTCTTAATCGTGACCACAGCCATCCGATAAGAACACCCTTCCGGAGGAAGATAAAAATCGACGATTTCCGGAAACTGCTTCTGTAAAATCGGCACGAACACCTCGTTCAATGCTTCTCCGAGAACAGCGGGTTCATCCGGTGGTCTTCCCGTATAGGTACTATGGTAGATGGGCTGCTTTCTCATTGTCACATGGGTCACAGTAAAGACATGATGGCGCTCAACTTCGTTAAAATAGCCGGTATGATCGCCATAAGGTCCTTCGTCTGCGTATTCATTCGGATCAATATACCCTTCGAGAACAATTTCCGCACTGGCAGGCACTTCCAGATCATTACTCATCGATTGAACCACTTCGGTCTTACTGCCTCTCAACAATCCGGCAAATGCATATTCGGAAAGTGTGTCGGGCACTGGCGTCACCGCACCGAGAATGGTTGCCGGATCGGCACCGAAAGCCACAGAAACCGGAAATGGTTCTCCGGGATGCTCAACCTGCCAATCCCGAAAATCTAATGCACCACCACGATGTTTAAACCACCGCATGATGACTTTATTTTTACTGAGTTTCTGCTGTCGGTAAATGCCGAGGTTCTGCCGTTTTTTGGTCGGCCCCTTGGTAATCGTCAATCCCCAGGTCAATAGCGGTGCGACATCACCCGGCCAACAACGCATCACCGGAATTTTATCCAGATCAACATCATCACCTTGCCAGATAATTTCCTGACAAGGGGCCTTTTTCAAACGCTTAACCGGCATATTCAAAACTTGCTTAAAGACCGGAAGTTTATCGATCGCATCCCGAAAACCTTTGGGAGGCTCAGGCTCTTTCAGATAAGCAAGCAACTGACCGATTTCACGGAGCTCACTGACATCGACTCGTCCCATCCCCATCGCGACGCGTTGGGGTGTTCCAAACAGATTTGCCAGCACCGGCATGTCATAACCTACTGGATTCTCAAATAAAAGTGCAGGCCCACCTGCTCTTAAAGTTCGATCACAGATTTCGGTCATTTCATACTGAGGGTCAATCGGATGTTGAATACGTTTCAATTGACCATGCTTTTCTAAATAGTCGATAAAATCGCGTAAATCCTTAAAAATCATAAGACTTCTGCCTGAATGTGATATCCAAGGCAGTATAACAAAAACGAAACAACTCTGAATTTTCTTTTTTCTATTTGTTGATATTCTGGAGTAGCACAACCATGAAACAATCGCGCAAACGGACGATCTGGTATGACTATCTCAATGCCTGACTCAGGACACGAAGTTTCATCTGGCGGTTTGCTTTTAACAACTCATCCAGCCAATTACCATACCCGGCTTTCACCAAGATCTGTGCGACATAGGGTGCCTCTTCCTGACTCAATGTCTGAACCAAATAGGTTTTGACCGTTTCTGGCATTGGATTGAGTTGGACTAAAGCCTCGATAGCCTGAGCTTTCAGACTCGGGTTATGGCTGGCAGCCATGACTTGCTGTACAGAGAAGTCATCATTCAGACCAGATAGCCGGGTCAACTCTGCTTCAGAATATTCATCTGATTTCATTAACCACAATAACCGATAGATATCTTGATTCTGACTTGCCCGGGCCAACGCGACCATGACTCGCGTCGAAGGTAACCAGCTACGAATACTGGCATCAATGACTTGCTTTACCAAGTAATCCACCCCCGACTCCGATAAGCTCCCCAACTCCTGGATCAATAAAGATTCCCGGGCATGATACTGGCGTTTATTTTTGGATAACCATTGTGGTAAAGACAGCTCATGTTGTTCAACCTTCATCACAAAGTCGAGGATCCCTTTTTCTTGTTGCCAGGTTTTCACTAAGCGACTGGCCACAGAAGGATAATCAAATGCGGGCGTAGAGAATTCGAACCCTTCCCCTTGATTGGTGAGATAATAAACAGGTGGAATCAAACGCTGTTGTTCGACAAAGCGTTCAACCGATGCAGAAAAGATCGTTTTTTCTTGTTCGAGCGTCCGGAGTAACAAAAAGCGCACGGCTTCTTGTTGTAGCAAGGCCAACCGTTGCAAAGCAAAATTGAGTGAATCGATTTCGTCATCGATAATCAGCTGTTTGAATGCTGCAACTTTGTGCTGAATCGTCGGTGCCTGCAGCAGTTGGTTACGACTTGATTCATCCAGTGATTGCGCAGAAACCGAAAAGCAAATAAAACAACAACAGAGTAGGAGTTGCGATACCCACGATCCTTGTGGCATGTATTAACCTCCATGTAACATCTAATTTTCATTTTCGGTGGATATTTTGTGAAATGCAAGAAAAAGCGCCACCGTTTCCGGTGGCGCTTCTCTATTCTCACGAATCATTGAGACTCGTTACTGACGTCTCATCGCATCAAAGAACTCATCGTTGGTCTTTGTCATCGCCAGTTTATCAATGAGGCATTCCATCGCATCGGTTTCTCCCATTGGGTGAACGATTTTGCGCAAAATCCACATTTTTTGTAATTCATCCGTTTTGGTCAGTAACTCTTCACGGCGCGTTCCTGAGCGGTTGAAGTCGATTGCGGGGAACACTCGTTTCTCTGCAATTTTACGGTTCAGGTGCAATTCCATATTCCCTGTCCCTTTAAACTCTTCATAGATGACTTCATCCATCTTCGAACCGGTATCAACCAGCGCTGTCGCGATAATTGTCAGACTACCGCCTTCTTCGACATTACGAGCCGCACCAAAGAAACGCTTCGGACGATGGAGCGCATTCGCATCAACACCACCTGTCAGAACTTTACCCGAAGAAGGAACGACCGTGTTATATGCACGAGCCAAACGTGTAATTGAATCCAATAAGATCACAACATCTTTCTTATGTTCAACCAGACGTTTCGCCTTTTCAATCACCATTTCTGCCACCTGAACGTGGCGAGATGCCGGTTCATCAAACGTAGAAGCAACTACTTCACCTTTGACCAGACGTTGCATTTCTGTTACTTCTTCCGGACGTTCGTCAATCAACAGTACCATCAAAATACACTCAGGATGGTTGTAAGCAATACTTTGAGCAATGTTTTGCAGCAGCATTGTCTTACCCGCCTTTGGTGGTGCAACAATCAATCCACGCTGACCTTTACCGATCGGTGATGCTAAATCCAAAACACGCGCTGTGATATCTTCAGTTGAACCATTGCCTCGCTCCATCACCATTCGTTCATTGGCATGCAGCGGTGTCAGGTTTTCAAACAGAATCTTATTTCTGGCGTTATCCGGTTTATCATCATTGACTGTATTAACTTTCAGCAACGCAAAGTAGCGCTCACCTTCTTTGGGTGGTCGAATCTTTCCGGCAATCGAATCACCAGTACGCAGGTTGAAACGACGAATCTGACTCGGTGACACATAAATGTCGTCAGGTCCAGCCAGATAAGAGCTGTCTGCACTACGCAAAAAACCAAAGCCGTCCTGGAGAATTTCTAATACACCATCACCAAAGATGTCTTCACCACTTTTTGCGTGAGCTTTTAAAATAGAGAAGATAATGTCTTGTTTTCTTAAACGCGCGAGGTTTTCAAGCCCCAGGCTCTCACCCAGCTGCACGAGCTCAGACACAGGTTTGTTCTTTAATTCTGTTAAATTCATTGTGGTGGATACTTGTTTAGTCAAAATTAGGATCTGTTTAGTAGTGTTAAGATGGATTTGGCCTCAGGATTGACCAAGAAGTGAACATATGATTCATTAGTGTGCGATAACCTAGCACTATTTATCAGACTAGTCTAGATTTTGTTTTATTTCCATGTGCAAAACCGTACATATCTCTATGTACGGTTTTCAGCCATTATAAATTGGCGTCTAAAAACTCTTTGAGCTGAGTCTTTGACAACGCGCCAACTTTTGTTCCTGCGACATTACCATCTTTAAACAGTAGTAATGTTGGGATACCACGAATACCGAATCTTGGTGGTGTACCCGCATTTTGATCGATATTTAATTTAGCGATCGTGAGCTTACCTTCGTACTCATTAGCAATTTCATCCAAAATCGGCGCAATCATTTTGCATGGACCACACCATTCTGCCCAGAAATCAACAAGCACAGGGACTTCAGCATTGATTACACTACTTTCAAACGCGTCATCGGTGAGCTGCAAAATCTTATCACTCATCTTTAACTCCAATGTGTTTTCTTGGACCGGTTGCATAACAACCAGTAATTTTGATGCTCTATTGGAATGTATTTACTTCCGTATTGCAAGCTTAAGCTGATATTCTATAGTGATGAAAAAGACGCATATCACAGAGCAAAAATTCGCCGACTTGGGGTTAGCCCCTCAAGTTACAGCAGGTTTGGAACAAAAAGGGTTTGATTATTGTACCCCGATCCAAGCCTTGGCGCTGCCGGTAGTGCTCTCCGGCCGTGACATTGCAGGCCAGGCCCAAACAGGGACTGGTAAAACGCTTGCGTTTCTTACTGCAACCTTTAATCATCTGCTAACAGCACCTGCCCCAGAGGAGCGGGAGCCAACTCAGCCACGAGCAATTATTATGGCACCAACTCGTGAGTTAGCGATACAAATTTTTAACGACGCAGAACCACTTGTGCAAAGTACCGGCTTAAAAGTCGCACTGGCTTATGGTGGTGAAAGTTACGATAAACAGCAGTCCAAGTTACAACAAGGTGTTGATATCCTTATCGGAACTACCGGTCGGATTATCGATTTCTACAAACAAAAAGTCTTTCATCTGAACCATATTCAGGTTGTCGTGCTCGATGAAGCGGATCGAATGTTTGATCTTGGTTTTATCAAAGATATTCGTTTTCTGTTCCGTCGTATGCCACCACCGGCGAATCGGCTGAACATGTTATTTTCTGCCACTCTCTCTTATCGGGTCCAGGAATTGGCATTTGAGCACATGAACAGTCCGGAACATGTGGTGGTTGAACCATCCCAGAAAACCGGACATCGGATTAAAGAAGAACTGTTTTATCCGTCAAATGAGCACAAAATGGCGTTGTTGCAAACCCTCATTGAAGAAGAGTGGCCAGACAGAGCAATCATTTTTGCCAATACCAAACATAAATGTGAACGGGTCTGGGGACATCTGGCTGCCGATGGTCATCGCGTCGGACTGCTGACCGGTGATGTACCGCAGAAAAAACGCGAACGTATTCTGGAGCAGTTTACTCAGGGTCAATTGGATATTTTAGTTGCAACCGACGTGGCTGCACGAGGACTCCATATCCCTCAAGTGACGCACGTGTTTAACTATGATTTACCCGATGACAGTGAAGATTATGTCCACCGGATTGGGCGGACGGGTCGAGCAGGAGCGAGTGGTCATTCGATTAGTTTCGCCTGCGAAGAATACGCAATCAACTTACCGGGAATCGAAACGTATATCGAACATTCTATTCCGGTTTCTGATTATGATGCATCAGCATTACTGACTGATTTACCCAGTCCGTTAAGACTGGCACCATCAAAAACATCAAGAAGAACCAATACCGGGGGTTCAAGATCAGGACGACAAAATGGACGAGGTAATCATTCATCCAGAAAACGTCCGCGACAAAACAACACCCCGAATAGAAATAGCTGAGTGAATCTATGAGCCAAGCCGTATCTTCACCACTCTATGCTGCCATCGATCTCGGATCAAACAGCTTTCACATGCTGATTGTCCGGCATGTTGAAGGCAGCATACAGACGATGGCCAAAATTAAACGAAAAGTGAGACTTGCCGCCGGACTGGATGAAAACAACGCTCTCAGTCTGGAGGCAATGCAACGAGGCTGGGATTGCCTGAGTCTGTTCGCAGAACGGTTACAGGATATTCCCACGGCAAATATTCGTATTGTCGGTACCGCAACACTGCGGACAGCCATCAATGTGGATGTATTTTTGCGACAGGCCAATCAGATACTCGGACATCCGATCGAAATCATTTCAGGTGAAGAAGAAGCGGCCACCATCTATAAAGGGGTTGCCCATACCTCGGGCGGAAGCGGACGCCGATTCGTGGTCGATATCGGCGGAGCAAGTACCGAACTGATTATTGGCGAAGGTTTCGAGGCCAAAGCCTTAACCAGTTTAAAGATGGGCTGTGTCACTTGGCTTGAAAAACACTTCAGAGACCGTCAGCTCTCTAAAGAAAACTTTGAGCATGCCATCGCAAAAGCGAAGATGACGCTAACGCCGATCCTACAACAATACCGAACCATCGGCTGGGACATCTGTGTCGGAGCAAGTGGTACGGTTCAAGCGTTGCAAGAGATTATGCTGGCTCAGGGGATGGACGAAGTAATTACACTGGCCAAACTGAAGCGTTTACAAAATCAGGCCATGCGGGCCGATCATCTCGAAGAACTGGAAATCGAAGGGCTCACATTGGAAAGAGCGCTGGTCTTTCCAAGCGGTCTGTCCATCCTGATTGCCATATTTGAGGAATTCGAGATCGAAGCCATGACGCTGGCAGGGGGAGCACTTCGGGAAGGTCTGGTTTATGAAATGATTGATGGATTACGTCAGGATAATATCCGGGAGCGCACAATCCACAGCATTCAGAGTCGCTATCAAATCGATACGGTATACGCCACTCAGGTCTCCGACCTCGCCAGTAAATTGTTTAACCAGTGCGGTGGTGCAGCATGGATTATTGAACCACAAGCCGAGATGCTGCTCAAAGCCGCGGCACAGTTACACGAAATTGGTTTAGCGGTAGATTATAAAAAAGGCGGAGAACACAGCGCTTATTTGATCCAGCATTCAGAACTCCCCGGCTTTACCCGTGCGCAGCGTTATTGTCTAGGTGAACTGGTTCGTCGTTATCGCGACAATATCACCTCAATGCCAGAACAATACGCTCTTTCAGGCGCCAGTAGTAAACGCTTACTCAGACTGTTACGTCTTGCCGTTTTACTCAGTCATCGACGCAATTCAGCGCTCGAACCGCATGTGAAGCTGACATGCTCGGAAGACGCTCTCCAATTATCTCTTGATGCCCAATGGCTCGATGCCAACCCGCTGACGAAAGCAGAGCTGGAAATCGAAGCCAACCGACAAACCGATATGGGATGGCCACTGGAAGTCGTCGCCCACACCTAACATATTCAATGGTTTCAGGTTTTACTGTCCACAGTAAGCCATTTTACAAACAGGCCTTTACAGAAAGCGCCCGCTCACAGACCCGACCGAACCGGTCGGGTCTGTGCCGCCATCCGGCTCTGAATCATCCGCGTCCCCTGCGCTGACCGGCACACCACCTCACACATGCGTACTGGTTTGCTGTCGGATACGGTTGAGAACGGCCCGTAATTTCAAAGGTTTCACTGGCTTCGGTAAAAAGCTGAATCCATTTGACTGAATCGCATCCATCATCTCTTGGGTTCGATCAGCGCTGATAATAATACCTTCAAACTGTCGACCTAAACGTAAACGACACTGTTGCAGAACTTCCAGCCCTGTCCGCCCGAGATCCAACCGGTAATCAGAGAGGATAACATCCGGAATCCATGCATCATCCAATGCTCTCAGGCTCTCGACCAAGTTGGTTGAGGTACGGATATCACATCCCCACCGGGACAACAGGTCAGACATTCCCACCAGAATATCCACTTCATTATCGACACATAACACTTTAATTTGCGACAAATCCGTCATGTCATTGGCAGCCGGCATGACTTTTTCTGCGACATCCCGGGGATGTGAGCGCGGCAGGGATAACGAAAAAACACTGCCATGTCCGGGCCATGAACGCATTGAGATTTCATGCCCCAACACATAAGCAATCCCTTTCGATATTGCCAATCCGAGACCAAGCCCCTGCTCTGAACGGACTTGTCCGCCGCGGTTAAATTCTTCAAAAATTTCATGCTGCTTATCGGGCTCAATGCCGATCCCGTTGTCCCAGACTTCAATCCGGATGTTCTCACCGACATGACGAATACCGAGTACCACTTTTCCATGCGGTGCATAACGGAACGCATTGGTCAGGAAGTTTTGGATAATGCGGCGAAGCAACTTCGGATCGGACTGAACGACCACCGATGAAGGCACCATCGTAAAATCGATCCCCTGCTGTCTGGCAATCGCATGAAACTCAGCATTCAAATTCACCAATACATCATGAATCGCAAAGCTGTGAATATTGATATCCAGCTTGCCGGATTCGAGTCTGGAAATATCCAGCAAATCCCCGATTAATTCTTCGGCCGCTCCGAGTGCGCTTTCAATATGTGCCGAGAGCCGCTGTACCTCGGTTTCTCTGGCGATCTCCGACAAAGAGGATGCAAAGAGCCGGGCCGCATTGAGCGGCTGCATCAAATCATGACTGACCGCAGCCAGAAAACGGGATTTTGAACGGGATTCGCGCTCCGCCCGTTGTGTCTCCTGAACCAACTGGCGATTGAGTTTTTCCAGCTCCTTCGTTCGTTGATGTACACGTTCTTCCAGCGACTCATTGGCCTGTTTGAGGGCATCTTCCGCTTCCCGGAATGCGGTAATATCGGTAAAACTCATCACAAACCCACCACCGGGCATCGGATTGCCTTGTACTTCAACCACTCTCCCGTCCGGTCTGACTCGCGACGATGTGTGCCGGGTCCCTTTCTCTAAATGATCGACCCGCTTGCGGACATGGGTTTCAATGTCGCCCGGCCCACACAATCCCTGTCGTGCGTTATGACGAATAATATCGGCAATCGGCCGGCCAACCTGAATCAACCCCGGCGGATAAGAAAACAACTCCAGATAGCGCTGATTCCAAGCGACCAGACGTAACTGCTTATCGACCACCGCCAACCCTTGCCCAATATGCTCAATCGCTCCTTGCAGCAGGCTTCGGCTGAAGTCATACAGCTCTGATGCTTCATCGACAATGGCGGCAACCTCTTCGAGGTGCATATTTTTTCCCTGCAACGCCGAAGAAAGCACTAACTTCGCGGAAGAGGCACCAAACACACCAGCCAATACCCGCTCTGCATGGCGAATCAGGGCCGCAGGTGCCTGCTGGTTGGGTAAATAACGCTTGTGTTGCTGAGCCCAGAATTGCTCGAAGGCCGTCTTCATTCGCCCTCGCCCGACAAAACGGGCGACCAACATCTCCAGTTCCGCGACAGAAACACGGCTCTGGTATAACGTCATATTTTCGTTATCAGGAAACGGTGTGCCGACAAAGGTCGCTGACTGTAAGCGCTCACTCAGGCTCGGACGTGTAATGATAGAAATATTCCAGTAACAGAGTGCATTGAGTACAACACTGAGGATCATGCCCCAGTCCGATCTTGAGATGCCTAAACCGGCAATCGCCTCAGGAGGGCTAATCAGCCAAATCAGCGGGTTAGACTGCGCATCTCCGGCCAACAAATGCGTCTGAACCATTAAGGTAATCAGCCAGAGTGAAAATCCGACCGCCAAACCGACGTAGACGCCTTTTTTATTGCCATCACGCCAGTAAATCCCGCCAATCAATGCCGGAGCAAACTGAGCAATCGCAGCAAAGGAAAGAAAACCAATCGCAGACAGTGAAGGAACCGCATCCAATACGCGGTAGAATCCCCAGGCACAAGCCAGTAAAACTAAAATTAATCCGCGGCGAATTCTGAGTAACAAGCGGGAGAAATGACGATGTCCCTGATGGGAAAACCGCATCCGTCGAAGTAAGAAAGGCACCACCAGATCATTAGACACCATAATTGTCAGTGCAATGGTCGAGACGATCACCATCCCGGTCGCAGCCGATGTTCCCCCCAGAAATGCAATCATCGCCATCAAGTCAGAATCAACCGCCTTGGGGATACTAATCACAAAGGAGTCCGCTAAACTGACATCCATCATCCCCTTACCAACCCATGAGATCGGCAGAACAAACAGCCCCATCAAAATCAGATAAACCGGAAATATCCGCCGGGCCATATGGAGATCCTGCGGTTTTTCATTCTCAACCACCATGGTATGGAACTGACGGGGCAGGCAAATAATCGCCAGCATCGTCAACACAAGATGAATAATCAGGGTCGGCCAATGCGGTATCACCATTGATTCGAGCACAATATCTCCCAAATCGATTGATGTCTGATGCCAACCGACGTAGACAATAAATAAGCCGACCCACAAAAAAGCCACCAGCTTAACCAACGACTCAAAAGCAATTGCCATCATCATACCGCGGTGGTGTTCGGTATTATCAATATGCCGGGTCCCGAACAACATGGTAAACACCGCCAGAGCCACCACAACAAACCAAGAAATATGACTCTCAGTCAACTGCTCAGGAAAAGGAAAATCAGACGTGACGACATGAATTCCCATCGTCACACCACGGAGTTGCAGGGCGATATAAGGCAGAATCCCGATCACGGCAATCAAGGTTGCAGCCACAGCCAGCCCTTGAGATTTGCCATAACGTGCGGCGATAAAATCCGCAATAGAAGTAATATGTTCGCGTTTGGCAATCAGCATCAGACGGGCAAGGATCCGCCAGCCAAACACGAAGACCAGAATGGGTGCGAGATAGATGGGTAAAAAAGACCATGCATGATTGGTGGCTTGTCCGACCGTGCCGTAGAACGTCCACGATGTACAGTAAACCCCGATCGATAAGCTATAAATCCAAGGCCGGAAACGTGCCAGCCAATTGAGATTTTTGTCGCCATACCATGCGATAAAGAACAGCAGTCCTAAATAGAGAAATAAAACCGGGATGACAATCCATGACTGCATGAGAACGATCCTTGTAATCAGGCCCTAATTAATGCTCGATCAAGGATAGACGTCTTGCCCGGTTAAGTCACTGATATTGACTTAATTTTGGGAACCGCCATCCACACTCAGAGACCGATTCCCTTGCTCAAAGCCAGCCTGGGTGCCCTTTATCAGGAGGGACGCTTCGCCAGATCTATCTGACGCACCGATGGCGTCGGATCCAGCCGGACAAACAGCGCCATCACCCCCATCAGTGCCATCACCCAGAAAATATGAGCGCCCCAGTGCTCAAATCCCCAACCGCTGATCGCCGTCATCAGGGCAATCACCGCCCCCAGAGGAATGGCATTATACAACGACTGTAATGCGACCATTCTCTCCGGCACCGCCTGTTGAATGTAACGAATCGTCGCCAGATGCGCGACCGCAAATGTCAGGCTGTGGAGCAATTGAATAAACACCAGTGCCACAAGATGCGTTGTGCAAGCGGTCACCCCCCATCGTACGACAACCGCACAAGAAGAGAGCAGAAACATAGCGCGAATTGACCACGCCCCGAAAAGGCGGCGACTCAGCGCAAAAATACAGATCTCTGCGATAACCCCCAGACTCCACAGGTAACCAATAATCTCTTCTGAATGTCCGACCGATTTCCAATACACCGAACTAAAACTGTAATAAGCCGCGTGACTCCCCTGAATCAATGACACCAGCGCCAAAAACTTCAGTACTTGTTTGTTTTTCAGGAGTTCGACCAGTTTAGGCCGTACCACCTCGGTTTCGGTTTGCGTTACCGGCTTGGGATTCGGCGCACGCAGGCTGATTAAAAATGTCGCACTCATCCCCAACAAAGCCGTATACAGAATCCAGTCATTTCCCCAATGCGCAACAATCCAGCCAACCACCAGCGAACCGACGATAAACGCCACGGAACCCCACAAGCGAGTGCGACCGTAATCGAGTATTTTCATATTGGTGTAGTAGTTCGCTAACGTGTCCGACAGCGGGATAATCGGTCCAAAAAAGGCATTAAACAGCACTGTTGCCAGCGCAATCCACAGTAAATGCGGCACCGCAAAGAGATGTGCCGCAATCAAGCCTATCGACAATAGAGTCAGCACTCTCAGCATCGGCACATACCAGTCAGCGCGGTGGATTCTCGGCGTCACCAGTAAATTGGCCAGACAGCGGGTTCCGAACGCAAGTCCCATAATAAGTCCGATATCGGTTGAGGCGACACCTTCACTTTTAAGCCACAAAGCCCAAAATGGCGTATAGATGCCATAGACAAAGAAAAAACCGAAATAATACTGAGAGATCCAGCGGAACGGAGAAATACTGAGCATAACGACCTACTGATGCAAAAGCGATGGATGACGGATATAGATAGCTAACCGCGCCTATTATGCTTTGAATGCCATATCAGGAAAAGGGAATATTACTCAACTCTTTGTTTCCTCATATCGGTTCCCTCAATGCCATTTTCCTAAAAATAATGCTTACTAAATACCATTTTTCCTAAAGACCATATTTCCTAAAGACAGTCATACCTGAACACGATATCCCCTGAACCGAATGCTCCCTGAACCGAATGCTCCCTGAACCGAATATCTTCCGAACGCGATATGGTCGCCTGTGCGTGATGTCACTTCAGCCATTGAGTCGCATTAGACCAAAGTCGTCTGGAGGCAAATCAGATTTCAGCCAAAATTAAATCAGATGCCCCCGACCAGAAAGGTTGCCATGCCGGACAAGTTCAATCTTCAGTCTCCCCCGTTTGACCGCCTGACCCCGGCGCAACAGCAGCAGTTGCTCTCTGCGCTGGATGTCGCTTACTTTCGGTCAAGAGATATCTTGCTGCGTCGCGGCGAGAGTGGCCAATATCTGCACATTCTCATCAAAGGGGTGGTGGAAGAGCGTTCAGAAGATGGTCAGGAAGTCTTTGCCCATTATGCGAGCGAAGATATTTTCGATGTCCGGGCCCTGCTTGACGGAACGGTAAAACATCAATACGTCGCACTGGAAGATACACTGGTCTATCAATTACCTAAGTCAGTTTTTGTCGATTTTTATCATCAGAACGGGGAATTTGCCGCGTATTTCGACAGTAATCTCGCCACCCGTCAGGCATTGCTCGAAAATGCGCAACAGCAACAGAACCTCGCAGAATTTATCCTGACCAAAGTGGATCGGGAGATTTATCATCCGCCGATCATCGTCACCCCCGCACAAACCATCGCGGATGTCACCGGGCTGCTCAAAGATAACAACAGTGATGCCGCCTTGGTACAACTCCCGGCGCATGATGTTCGACTGACGCAAACCCCACATGCACATCGGTATGCCATTGTCACCCGGACGGATATGCTCCATGCCTTGACATTAGACGCTCAGCCAGTCAACACACCGGTCGGTCAGATCGCCACCTTCCCGGTACTGCATGTCAATGACGGGGAATTTTTGTTTAATGCAATGGTGATGATGATTCGCAACCGGATCAAGCGAATTATGGTGTGTGACGGCAACCAAGCCGTCGGTATGCTGGATATGACCCAGATTCTCAGCACCTTCTCAACCCACTCTCACGTGCTGACGCTGAGCATTGCCAGAGCATCCAGTATCGAAGAGCTGACTATCGCTTCCAACCAACAGCACAAATTGGTCGAAAACCTTGTCAGCAACGGCATCAGAACCCGTTTTATGATGGAACTGATTGCCGCCGTTAATGAACAGATTATTGAAAAAGCGTTTGAACTCACGGTGCCACCGGTAATGCAACAACAGTGCTGCCTGCTGGTGTTAGGATCAGAGGGACGCGGAGAACAGATTCTTAAAACCGATCAGGACAACGCGTTGATCCTCAAAGATGAAACTGACTGGCCGGATTGTCAGCGGGTCATGGACAAACTGAGCCATACACTTCTCCAACTCGGCTATCCGGTCTGCCCGGGCAAAGTGATGGTCAACAATCCGCAGTGGGTCAAAACACAGAAGGGTTGGCAAGCGTCACTCTCCCGATGGGTGGAGCAGGCTAAACCCGAGCAAATTATGAATATTGCCATTATGGCGGATGCTCAGGCCGTCGCCGGCAATCGGGCGCTGTTACAGCCCGTTCGGGAGCATCTCTCCGGGCTGATGGCCGATCAAGAACTGATCCTGTCCGCCTTCACCCGCCCGGCGCTCAACTTCTCCCTGCCGCTGACCTTATTCGGCAACGTCAAATCCTCCAAATCAGGACTGGATATCAAGCAAGGCGGGATTTTTCCGATTGTCCACGGCATCCGCGCCCTGAGCCTTGAGTATCGAATGACTGAACAAAATACGTTTAAGCGCATTGAAGCACTGACTCAAAAACGCGTGCTGGAACAACAGACCGCCGACAATCTGAGTGAAGCGCTGAAACTGTTTTTTAAACTCCGGCTCCGACAGCAGCTTCAACAACCGGAACGTCATAACCATCTGGACATCAAATCGCTCGACAGCACCGAACGGGACTTATTGCGTCACAGCTTGCATATCGTCAAAAAATTCAAGCAGTGGTTGTCGTACCACTACCAAATCAGAGAATAAGCCCATGAACCGAATCACACGCCGTTACTGGTACTACAAACTCAAAGATTCCCCTTACCGGAGCCTGTTTTTACCCCCGGATCATCAGGAATTTGTTTCACTGGATTGTGAAACAACCAGTCTCAATCCACAACAGGCGGAATTGGTGTCCATTGCTGCGACGAAAATTATCGGCAATCGTATTCTGACCAGTCAGTCGTTTGAAGTGAAACTATGTGCGCCCAGAACATTGAGTGCCGACTCAGTCCGTATTCACCAGATCCGGCATCAGGATCTCAGTGATGGTTTGACCGAAGCACAAGCGCTGATCCAGTTGCTGGACTTTATCGGTAACCGGCCACTGGTTGGTTATCACATCCGTTATGATAAGACCATTCTTGATATTGCCTGCCGGAAGCATCTGGGTTTTCCGCTGCCAAACCGCCTGATTGAAGTGAGTCAGCTCTATCATGAACAACTGGAAAAAATGCTGCCGAATGCCTATTGCGACCTCAGTCTGGAAGCCATTTGTCATCATCTGGATCTGCCACTGCAAAATAAACACGACGCCTTGCAGGATGCGCTTTCTGCGGCTCTGGTATTTGTCCGCCTGACGCAAGGAGATCTGCCAGCCTTCTCTTCCGCCTGAACACGGTGATTTCCCGTCCGAAACGGTGCGGCACAGACCGTATTCCCAACGTATGTGACGCCTTGAATCACAATGATTTTTTACTCACAGATCTCATTTAGCCTAAAGTCTAATTGTGCAATGGGGGTATCTGAACAAGAGTTATTACACCTAGGTAACCGCAAAGCACTCCGTTCGGGTGAGTTCGAGTTCATTTGGGTACAAGAATTTCAGATCCTCCGGAAATCTTTATCACAAGCCCAATCAATCATGATGAACCGGAGCGATCACTGCATTCAAAAGGAGAAGAAGCTATGAGTGATGTTCATGTTTATCCGGTCAAGAACAATATTAAAGAACATACCCACGCGGATAACGACACTTACTTATCGATGTACCAACGCTCAGTGAGCGACCCCGAAGGATTCTGGGGAGAACACGGCAAAATCGTTGACTGGATCACCCCATACACCAAAGTTAAACAAACCTCATTTGATACCGGCCATGTGGATATCCGCTGGTTTGAAGACGGAACCCTGAATGTCTCAGCCAACTGTATTGACCGACACCTTGCAGCGCACGGAGATGATGTCGCAATCATCTGGGAAGGCGATAACCCAAATGACGATAAAACCCTGACATTCAATCAACTTCATCAGGAAGTCTGTCGTTTTGCCAATGTCCTGAAAGATCAAGGCGTCCGTAAGGGTGACGTCGTCTGTCTTTACATGCCGATGGTACCGGAAGCTGCCGTCGCGATGCTGGCTTGTACCCGTATCGGTGCGGTCCATACGGTGGTCTTCGGTGGCTTCTCTCCGGAAGCTCTCGCCGGACGGATCATCGACTCTGATGCAAAAATGGTGATTACGGCCGATGAAGGTGTCCGGGGCGGACGAGCGGTGCCATTGAAAAAGAATGTCGATGAAGCCCTCACCAACCCGGATGTCAAAACCATCAGCAAAGTGGTCGTACTCAAACGCACCGGTGGCAATATCGACTGGCATGATCACCGGGATATCTGGTGGCACGAAGCCACGGCAAAAGCCTCTGAGCACTGCCCGCCAGAGGCGATGAAAGCAGAAGATCCACTGTTCATTCTTTACACCTCCGGCTCCACCGGCAAACCGAAAGGCGTATTGCATACCACGGGCGGCTATCTGGTTTATGCCACCATGACCTTTAAATATGTTTTCGACTATCAGCCCGGCGAAGTTTTCTGGTGTACCGCAGATGTCGGCTGGATTACCGGCCATACCTATCTGGTTTACGGCCCGCTTGCCAATGGTGCCAAAACCATTTTATTTGAAGGCGTGCCCAACTACCCGGATACCAACCGCATGAGTCAGGTGGTCGATAAACATCAGGTCAATATTCTCTACACCGCACCGACGGCAATTCGCGCCCTGATGGCCAAAGGCAATGAAGCCATTGACGGCACCTCTCGCGACAGTTTGCGGATTATGGGCTCGGTCGGCGAGCCGATTAACCCGGAAGCGTGGGAATGGTATTACCGGACCATCGGTAATGAAAAATCTCCGATCGTTGATACATGGTGGCAGACAGAAACCGGCGGTATTCTGATCACACCGCTTCCCGGAGCGACGGCATTAAAACCCGGCTCAGCCACCCGACCATTTTTCGGTGTTCAACCCGCGCTGGTCGATAATGTCGGCAATGTCATTGACGGTGCAGCCGAAGGTAATCTGGTCATTCTTGACTCATGGCCGGGGCAAATGCGTACGGTATACGGCGATCATGAACGCTTTGAACAGACCTATTTCTCCACCTTTAAAGGCATGTATTTCACCGGTGATGGTGCCCGCCGCGATGAAGACGGCTATTACTGGATAACCGGACGGGTCGATGATGTCCTCAATGTTTCCGGTCACCGCATGGGGACCGCAGAAGTCGAATCCGCGCTGGTGGCATTCGATAAGATTGCAGAAGCTGCCGTTGTCGGGATTCCGCACGACATTAAAGGTCAGGCGATTTATGCCTACATTACACTCAATGATGGCATCTACCCTTCTTCTGAATTGCATAAAGAAGTCAAAGACTGGGTGCGCAAAGAGATTGGCCCGATTGCCACACCGGATGTACTGCACTGGACCGATGCCCTGCCGAAAACCCGTTCCGGTAAAATCATGCGCCGCATTCTGCGTAAGATAGCCACCGGAGATACCAGTAATCTTGGCGATACATCAACACTTGCCGATCCAAGTGTGGTCGATAAACTGATTGCAGAGAAAGCGGCACTAAGTTAACCCCCGAAATTCATACAAATGTTCCTGAACCGTGAAGCCATCGCCCGATGGCTTCACTTTTTTCAGATCATTCCAAACAACCGCGATGCAGATCGGCCAACACTCCTCAGCCCCGCTTATCTGAACGAACATCACAATTTATCAATTCAACCGTCTTTTGCCTGACGGATACCGAATTGATCGTAGCGTAAGAGCCGTGTCATCAAGCCTTCTGGCAGTTATCCCTTGTATATAACGGTTCTCTGTATCGTCTCCGGAGCCGATCATTTATTGTTGCTTCAACAAAACCATTTCAAATCTTTATGGTCATAAAACGATAACGATATAATGGTCAATTTTCCGCAAAGCGCATCAACCTTGGGCTCAGCGACCTCTCACACCATCCGAAACGGTGATTAGACCAGTAATTTGCTGCCATTTGTGTTGAATTAGCTATAATCAGGAGCAATTCACCGTTTTTTGATTTTCTTGAAAAAAAATTGTGTGAAAAAACCTAAAATATGGGAATATGTAAATAAGACCTCATTATTGAGTAAGATGACGACACAATGACGACAAAATTACGCATTCTTGTGCTAAATGGTCCCAACCTGAATCTACTGGGCCTGCGTGAACCGGCACATTACGGTTCTCAAACGCTGCCTCAGATTATTGACCGACTCCGTCAACAGGCCGATCAAGCGGGTGTTGCACTCGAGCATCTACAATCGAATCGTGAGTATGAACTGATTGAAGCGATTCATCAGGCATACGAGAACATTGACTTCATCATTATCAACCCGGCCGCATTCACCCATACCAGTGTTGCACTGCGGGATGCGCTTTTGGGGGTCAATATTCCTTTTATTGAGGTACATCTTTCTAACGTTCATGCCCGTGAACCTTTCCGCCATCACTCTTATCTGTCAGACAAGGCAGAGGGGGTGATTTGTGGTTTAGGCGCACAAGGCTATGAATTTGCGTTGTCGGCAGCAATGACAAAACTGCAGGCAAAATAAACACTCGACATCCCGCGGCAGTTGTTCGGGTTGTCTTATTCACAAGATCAAAGAGAAAAGACAATGGATATTCGTAAAATAAAAAAACTTATCGAATTAGTTGAAGAGTCAGGCATTGCTGAGCTGGAAATTTCTGAAGGTGAAGAATCGGTACGCATCAGCCGTCACAGTGCACCTGCTGCACCAGTTCAATATGCACAATATGCCCCTGCACCAGCTGCACCAGCCCCTGCAGCCCCTGCACCGGTAGCAGAAGCCGCCAGTACTCCGGCAGAAGCCGCGCAACCAACTGGCCACAAAGTTCTGTCACCAATGGTGGGAACCTTCTACAGCTCTCCGAGCCCGGATTCAGCACCCTTTGTGAAAGTGGGCCAGAAAGTCGCTGTCGGCGAACCCCTGTGTATCGTTGAAGCCATGAAAATGATGAACCAAATCGAATCGGATAAAGCCGGTGTCGTCAAAGCAATCCTCGTTGAGAACGGTCAGCCAGTCGAGTTCGATCAGCCTCTTGTTATCATTGAATAATTGAGGTCATTTTATGCTAGATAAAGTTGTCATCGCGAACCGGGGTGAAATTGCACTCCGAATTCTTCGCGCCTGTAAAGAGCTAGGGATCAAAACGGTCGCTGTCCATTCAACAGCCGACCGAGACCTCAAACATGTCTTACTTGCTGATGAATCCATCTGTATCGGACCGGCACGTAGTATTGATAGCTACTTAAATATTCCACGCATTATCTCAGCAGCAGAAATCACGGGGGCAGTTGCCATTCACCCGGGCTATGGCTTCCTGTCTGAAAACGCAGATTTTGCTGAACAAGTTGAAAAATCAGGCTTTATTTTTGTCGGCCCGAAAGCAGAAACTATCCGCCTGATGGGTGATAAAGTCTCTGCGATCTCCTCAATGAAGAAAGCAGGCGTGCCTTGTGTACCAGGTTCAGACGGCCCGCTTGGGGACGATGTCGAGAAAAACAAATCCATCGCTAAGCGCATCGGCTATCCGGTGATCATTAAAGCCTCCGGTGGCGGTGGCGGTCGTGGTATGCGTGTGGTTCGTAGTGAAGCTGAATTGATTCAGTCCATCACAATGACCCGTACCGAAGCAAAAGCCGCTTTCAACAACGATATGGTTTACATGGAGAAATTCCTGGAAAACCCACGTCACGTTGAAGTTCAGGTCATTGCCGACGGTCAGGGTGGTGCGATCCACTTGGGCGAACGGGACTGCTCAATGCAGCGCCGTCACCAGAAAGTGGTGGAAGAAGCACCGGCACCGGGAATTACCGAAGAAATGCGGAAATACATCGGTGAACGTTGTACACGTGCCTGTGTTGAAATCGGCTACCGTGGTGCGGGTACATTCGAATTCCTTTACGAAAACGGTGAGTTCTATTTCATTGAAATGAACACTCGGATTCAGGTTGAGCACCCGGTTACAGAAATGGTCACCGGTGTTGATCTAATTAAAGAACAACTGCGTGTTGCAGCTGGTCAGCCTCTGTCATTCACACAGGATGATATCAAGCTACGCGGCCATGCAATTGAATGTCGTATCAACGCCGAAGATCCGGAACGTTTTCTCCCGTCACCGGGCAAAATCGAGCGCTTCCACGCAGCCGGCGGGATGGGAATTCGTTGGGAATCCCACATTTATTCTGGCTATACCGTGCCTGCGCACTATGATTCGATGATCGGTAAGCTGATCGCCTACGGTGAAAACCGTGACGTCGCGATCGCACGGATGAAAAATGCCCTCAATGAAATGATTGTGGAAGGGATCAAAACCAACATCCCGCTCCAATTGAAAATCATGAATGATGAGAACTTCCAGCATGGTGGTGCCAATATCCACTATCTGGAGAAAAAACTCGGCATCAATCATTAATCCGTTCGGCAGATGAGCAAAAGTCTAAGCCTCCCTTCGGGGAGGTTTTTTTGTTCAGCGCAGGCAAGCCCTATTCAAAACATGAATATCTGCTACACTCTCGGCCATTCAACCCACGGAAAGAGTCAATCACATGCCTTGGATTCAAATTAAACTCAATGCCAACAACGACAATGCCGAAACCATCGGTGATATGTTGATGGAAGAGACAGGCGCGTTATCCGTCACGTTTCTTGATGCGAAAGACACGCCCGTCTTTGAACCCCTTCCGGGAGAAACTCGTCTTTGGGGCGATACCGATGTGCTTGCGTTGTATGATGCAGAAGCAGACACCGATACCATCGTGGCACAAATCAAAAACAGTCAACTTCTTCCTGCCGATTTCTCTTATAAAGTCGAACAGATTGAAGATAAAGACTGGGAACGGGAATGGATGGATAACTTCCATCCGATGAAATTCGGCAGCCGCCTGTGGATCTGCCCGAGCTGGAAAGAGATCCCGGACCCGGACGCAGTCAATGTGATGCTTGATCCCGGATTGGCCTTCGGCACCGGTACACACCCGACAACCGCCTTATGTTTAGAATGGCTGGAAGGGCTGGATCTCACTGGCAAAACCGTGATTGATTTCGGCTGCGGCTCCGGCATTCTGGCGATTGCAGCCATTAAGTTAGGTGCCAAACAAGTCATTGGTGTCGATATCGATCCACAAGCCCTGCTCGCTTCCAAAGATAACGCTCAGCGCAATGGTGTTGAAAACCAGCTAGAGGTCTACCTGCCACAGAATCAACCCGATAACCTCAGTGCAGATATCGTCGTCGCCAATATTCTGGCCGGCCCGCTCAAAGAGCTTTCTCCGGTGATTCAGTCTCTGGTTCGCCCGGGTGGACAACTGGCAATGTCAGGCGTATTAGAAACTCAGGCCGAAGATGTTGCCAGCTTCTATCGCAACCAGTTTGATATCGAACCCATTATTGAAAATAACGAATGGTGCCGAATTTCTGGTCGAAAAAAATAACCACGGCGAATGTGGCTGACTAATTGACTGAAAAATCGACGATTTACAAAAACAAATTGTAAATGCTCAAATATTAGTCTTTTCACACCGCGAAAAAATGCGTAAAATGCGCGCCCTTGCTGCCTTATAACTGTAATGACGTGTTAAAAATCGGAAACTACCAACTCAAGAATCGTCTGATCGTTGCCCCCATGGCTGGTGTTACCGATCGACCTTTCCGCGAGTTATGTCTTCGCTATGGTGCGGGAATGGCGGTCAGTGAAATGATGTCATCCAATCCGGCACTGTGGAAAACGTCAAAGTCGAAACAGCGCATGGTCCATGAGGGCGAATCTGGGATTCGTTCGGTTCAGATCGCAGGTTCCGACCCGCAGTTAATGGCAGAAGCTGCGCAATTCAGTGTTGAGAACGGTGCGCAAATTATCGATATCAACATGGGTTGTCCGGCAAAGAAAGTGAACAAGAAGTTGGCAGGTTCCGCCCTGTTACGCTACCCGGACTTAATTGAGGATATCCTCACCACGGTAGTTCAGGCTGTTCGTGTGCCTGTGACGCTAAAAACACGAACCGGTTGGGATACAGAGAATAAGAACTGTGTTCACATCGCGAAGCTGGCCGAAGATTGCGGCATTCAGGCACTGGCGCTTCACGGCAGAACCAGAGCCTGCCTGTACCGCGGCATGGCAGAGTACGACAGCATTAGAGCGGTCAAACAGGCCATCTCGATTCCGGTGATCGCCAATGGTGACATCGATAGTCCGGAAAAGGCCAAATATGTACTGGAATACACCGGCGCTGACGCATTAATGATTGGTCGCCCGGCCCAAGGACGACCCTGGATTTTTCAGGAAATCCAACATTTTTTGGAAACCGGCACAACAATGCCTGCGCTTCCGATTACGGAAGTCAAAAGCATTTTGCTTGGTCATGTACAAGCGCTCCATCAATTTTACGGAACGTATCTGGGACCACGAATCGCACGTAAACACGTGGGGTGGTATCTCAAAGAACATGAGCAAGCAAGTGGGTTTCGACGGACCTTCAATGCCCTAGAAGCGGCCCCGCTGCAACTGGAAGCACTCGAAGGTTATTTTGATAACGTTGCATCATAAAATTAAGAGAAGAGCTAGACCGAATATGTTCGAACAAAATCTGACTTCAGAAGCTTTAACCGTTACTACCGTTACTTCACAAGACCAAATCACTCAGAAACCTCTGCGTGACTCCGTTAAAGCATCTCTTAAAAACTATCTTTCCCAGTTAAATGGCCAAGAAGTAAGTGAATTATACGAATTAGTTCTAGCTGAAGTTGAGCAGCCGCTGCTCGATACAATCATGCAGTACACTCGCGGTAACCAAACCCGCGCAGCAACCATGATGGGTATCAACCGTGGAACACTTCGCAAGAAACTGAAAAAATACGGCATGAACTAATCACTGTTCATTAGCCATTTGAATTTAAAGCCCGAAGTAGAGAAATCTGCTTCGGGTTTTTGTTTTTGCTACACACATTGCTACACACAATAAATTTTGCACACCCTTGTATATAGACGTTCCTGTCGTTCAGAATCATCCAATGACTAGATCGATTAAACGTTGCATTGCTTCTCAGGCACTCAAAAGCACTCAGTACTATTTTTAGTCAGTGATGAGGTGTTTTTATCTCATTAATAGAAAAAGAGCCGCACAAGGCGACTCTGAATTATATAGAACTTATTTCCCCGGACATTCACTCAATCTGATATTCCTGTATCAACCTTGCCACCTTACAGGTCAACAAGTTGTTGAGATACAGGCTCACGTTCAACATAAGGCTCAGTGGCAACCGATGCATTCACGCTCCCGGAATAAAATCAACCAATGCCATGATTCACTAACTCAGCTCTGGTTGTGTCGGCTCTGGCCAACACATCGATATTAGATTCAATCGCAGAGTTGACCCGCCAGTATCGATTGCCCCACTCATCCATCCATAAAGCTTCTTGATGCGGCTAGCTTTGAATTCGTTCTAGTAAAAGCTCAACAAATTGATCAAAATCTCGCTTCGATTGAAACAGGCTCCCTAGAACCATTTCCTTTTTATCGCCAAAGAAAAGGGTCGCAACAGGAGCCCAGCCGATTTTACCAATATGAACAGCCAGAATATCCTCAAACCGATAGGTTCTAACCTGCGACGAGAAAATCGACTTTGGGACTCGTATTTCATCGGCAGTCACCTCAATGTACCGGATGACATACAATGAGATCAGATAACAGAGTACGGTGAGAATACAAAGGAGAGTCATGCCCCCGGCACTGACTACAAACAAAGTTGAATCCAGCTTAGGATTCGACACACTCCCGTTGCTTTTCAGATAAAAATACGCAATGCCAATCACAGAGAAAATAAAAGACCAGAAGGTTGTCTTTCGACTCATTTGATACCGAAACTGATGCAATACCACCACCTTACCCGATGCACCGAATCTCTGAATCAGTGCAGCGATACACAGAAAAATAAGACTATAAACCAAATACAATTCAACTACATCATCAGTTTGAACACTTTTGATGACGAACAGACTTACGGATTAACCAAGCTCTCTTGTCATAAAGCGGCTATGGGGATCTTCTTTATAACCGGCAAAAGGCCCGCAATAACGAAATCCAAATTTTTTGTATAGATTTCTGGCTGGTTTGAAAAACGCCTGAGACCCGGTCTCTAAACTTACCCGCCGATACCCCTTTTCACTCGCAAGACTCAACACATGCGTCAGTAAATGACTCGCAATACCAGACCGTCTGGCCGTATTAGACGTCCTCATAGATTTCAGTTCGATGTGATCTGGCGTCAGTTGTTTCATTGCTAAACAACCTTGTAACTCATTGTCAATCCAACAACTAAACAATGTAATTTCAGGAGATTGAAGGCTATCGACATCAAGAGCGTGAGCACTTTCCGGGGGCGAAGTCGCGTACATATCAGCGAGGTGCTCTTCGAGCAGTTTAATGACAGCATCACTCGATAAGTCATCAATAATAATATTCATCATTAGCTTCTCTCCACTTATAACCTTTACTGATGAACCAACCCCATAATCAACCATGACACTGAATTTGTCATCTGAAGCCAAGCTAGCGCTCCCATTATTTCAGGTTATAAAAAATTTGAGTGATGGTGATCATCTTGCTCTTCAGGGCATAATCCAATATCTTTTTTAAGATGATTATTCATATCGGTAATATTATGGCTCCCCTTATTAGGGAAAACATTAAAATATATAAATTTCAACATCTTGAAAGGAAAAATATTTTTGTAAGGTACGGTTAACAGCATCGTATTACTCTTGATTACTGATTCGATGCCGCTATTATCGATGTTAATCACTACCGTTACGAACAACGATTCATTACAGGAACTATAAGTACAACTTATGGACAATCGACTCCGTTATCTTTCAGCACTGCGTTTTTTCGAATCGGCTTCTCGTCTGAAAAGCTATAGTAAAGCGGCGGAAGAACTACATGTCACACAAGCAGCTATCAGCCAAAAGCTACGACAACTTGAGGACCGTCTGGGATGTAAATTATTCATCCGTCGTGGACGTGAAATGCACCTGACCGATAAGGGACAGATACTTCAGAAACATGTCAATGACGGTTTTAAAAACATCATCACTGGATTAAACCGAATTCAAAATGAACCACTCGAAGGAATGCTGAACGTCAGTGCGCCTCGTTCATTCTCCACGCGCTGGTTAATGCCCAGACTGTGGAAGTTCACTATGGCGTTCCCACATATCCCGATTCGGGTACAAAGCGTGAAGGAAATCGATATTCGCCACACCGAAACGGATGTATTAATCTGGCAAGGAAATGAAAATGTAAAGCATCTGGATTTAGATCAAGAGACGCTATTTGAAGAAGACATCTACCCTTATTGTTCTCCGCAACTCGCAGAATCAATGAAGTTCGATAGCCCAGAGCAACTCCTGAGATGTTGGTTAATTGATTTTCATGCTGCTCCTTTTAGCTGGGAGCAATGGTTCCACATCGCAAATGTCAGTGCAAAAAGAGAAGGGATTCAATGGATGGAAGTCGGCACCTTTGATATGGCGATCAATGCAGTCGTCGCCGGACATGGCGCATGTCTCGCGACTGAGAGTATTTCGGCTGACTTTGTTGAACGAGGTCTGTTAGTTAGGCCATTCAATATCGGGCTAACCCCCGGAATTCGCTATTCAGTCATTAGTGATCCGTCATCCTCACGGGTTCTGAGAGTCAATGCATTTAAATCGTGGTTACAAAAAGAATTAAACGTCTAATCGTGATTTGAGCACCGCGTCAGCACCCCATATAAAAAGCTGGCAGAAGCCAGCTAACATATCGCGATGAATGCGTTTGTTGCTCAGCAAGGGGAAGCTCATAAATTCCCGACACCGCCATCAACAAGCAGTTCAGACCCGAGCATATAAGAAGACTCATCAGAGGCAAGAAAAACGGCCGCTTTTGCCAGTTCAAGAGGTGTCCCTAAGCGCTTCAATGGCACCAACTCTTTAACTTGATCGATCAGAGCCGCCTGTTCATCTTCCGGTAAGCCAAATTTGTCAAACGCCTCTGTCAATGTGGGCCCCGGACTCAGCGTATTCACACGAATGCCCAGATGTTTCAGCTCTCCCGATAATGTCCGGGCAAGCGAAATAAGCCCGGCTTTACTGGCAGCATAAACGCTACTTTGCGGTAATCCGATTTGTGCTGAAACGCTCCCGCATAAAATGATCGAAGCTGAATCAGATAATAACGGCAATAATGCCCGGATGAGAAAGAAAGGCCCTTTTAAATTGGTATTCATGACCCGATCAAAAGCTGCTTCATCCCATTCATCGAATGGCTTGTGTGTCACATCTCCGGCATTGATATAAATCACATCGAGTCTCGGGAACTGTCGTTTGATTTCATCCGCTAAAGCTTGCTGCTGTTGTAATGACATACGATACAGGCTGGTCACTCTCCCTCCCCGTTCTCACCCACCTCAGCCAGCCGCACGGCTTAATCGATCCCAGATATCGGCCCACTCAGGTAAACGAGGCGGCGCTTCGACAAGCAGTTGCTCGACCCCCGGCCGATCTAAGCGATGCAATGCAGCATAAAGCGCCTTGCGATAGTCAGGGTGATTATCGGCAGCGACGATACGATGGGGGCAATCAAGCTGACGGAGTCGCGGTGAATAAACTAAAATACCGGTGGTCTGCGGTGCCGCTTGCAACAGGGTTGCCAGTGATTCGGTCGGACAGATGATAACTTTGGCATTGGGTTGATAATGGACTTTCTGATTGCCCGACACGGACTCGGTATGGCTATCCGGTACGCGGATCGGAAACGGCAAATAAGGCTGGAGATCTACCGCGGATAACGGCCCGCAACGTAAAATTTCAGCCTGATGCTCACGGACTCGCAAGATAGTCGATTCAGTCCCGATGTTGCAGATTCCCCCGTCGAGAATCGCTGCGATCTTACCATCCAAACCGTGGATCACCTGTGCCGCGCTGGTCGGGCTCAGCTTTTGATAAGGGTTCGCGGACGGAGCCGCTACCGCCATATCGAACTGCTGTAATAACGATAGTAGTACCGGGTGATTGGGCATTCTGACGCCGATAGTCGGCAATCCGCCGGTGATGACATCAGAGACCGCCGGGTGACGTTCAAAAATCAGTGTCAGCGGACCGGGCCAGAAGGCATCAGCTAACGGGGCAACCCAATCCGGTACATGATTGACCCACCGTCCAAGTTGATCCAAATGGCCGATATGGGTAATCAACGGGTGATTTCTCGGTCGCTGTTTGGCAGTGAAAATCTGCGCAACCGCCTCTGGGTTACTCGCATCAGCCGCAAGTCCGTAAACGGTTTCCGTCGGTACAGCCACCAGTTGACCAGCTTTTAAGAGTTCTCCGGCACGCTGTTGATCCGCCGGTGAATTCGCATTGAGTCTTTCTGTTTTCATGTCCGGTCTCTCACAGTCCATACACCATTGTCGAAGAAAGCCAGTTGGTGTTGGTCAAAGCGGGCAAGATAAAGCCACTGGTTATCCACCAGTTGTTTAACCATCGGATGGCGGTTCAACACTGACTCAATCGCCGCTTCCGGCGCATCGATCACCACCGTTAGGCGCAATGGCTCATGTCGCCACTGCTGACCATCGTGCAGCGACTGACGAGACAAGCCGATACGCAAGTCACCGCCGTTGCCCTCAAAAACACCCAGTCGGCCACCGACCACATTGTGCAAAGTTTTATTACCGGAACCATAGCGATGATGATCGACCGTTGAGGCGTAATACTGCATGTTGATCCAGTTGGTGACGATCATCGGTGCCGTCATGATCTGCGCCAGCCCGCTGGCATCCTGATCCTGCTCATAGCGGTATTCATGAAGGAAGGTACGCCCGTCCAGCCGGATACCACGGGTCCGTTCTCTCGGGGCAACAATAAACGCCGCGTTATTGGCCAGTCCCCATTCAGGCCGTGTCTGAGCCCAGTCATTGGCACGTCGGTTGATCCGGTTTTCAATCGAGTGCAATGACTGATGTGTCAACCCGAGTTGTGGGGCTCGCTCCATCCTTGCCGCAAGAGAAGCCGCATCCAGTTGCGTTTGTAATGTTGCCAGCGTGCGTTGCACCTGTTGGTCAAAAACGTCGGTATCGTAGAGTGACAATCCGTCTGTGGTGGTGTTATGGAATCCGGCGACAAAGTAGGTTGTTTCTGGTACTGGAATCCCCCGCAGAGCTAAACCTTCACGCACCGCCGACTGGTTCAATAACCGGGCCAATGCCCGGACATTGACCTCTCCGGTTTGACCACAACACGCACCGCAATCCAGACCGGCACGGTGTGGGTTATTGGCGCTTTCACTGCCGTGGCCGATCAACAGGACAACCGGTGCAAACCCCGTGGTCAGCCCCATCCCTTTCAGTACATTTTCCGCCAGCGTCAGCTGCTGCTCCGGATCAGCGAGCAATGTCGGGCGCAGCTGCTTGGCACTGGCCGCCGACAACCCCGGTGCTTTCACCGCATGTCCGTGAAGCGGCAATGCCCGTTTGATCAGTTTGCCCACATATCCCAGACCGAGGGATTCAACCAACGTAAAGGTTGATGCCGGCATGGTATTGAACCACGACCAGCCTGATTCGCGCTGCAATGTTGTCTGTCGTTGTTCAGCGATCGCCGTATCGTGCTCATGATCACCCGCACTCTCGCTTACCGTGAAAGAGGGAGCCAGCAAGCCGGGAAGCTGAGGGCGCTTTATATCAGTTCCCAATGGTGTATAACGGACAGGTAAGCCGAAAAAACCTGCAAATCCAAGGGTATGAATCTCCTCTCCTTGGGCTTCAAGATGGCGGCGGATCACTTCAGAACGGACATCAATACAAAATGCGGCCTGAACTTTCGGAACATGTTTGAGCATGGGCGTGGGCTGTGTGAATGCTTGGCTGAGCTGGCGCTGATAACTGATTTCGTGTGCCCGCTGCCAAATCAACCGGCGGTTGATCGTCTCTGGCTGATACTGCCGAAAATGTTGCTGCCAACGGTGTTGCCAGTGCTGCCAGACCGACCCGGAATGACGTGCCTGATTATCCACCAGCCACTCCCAGCTCAAACGAACAGCCAGTAAATCAATCAATGTCTCGTCGGTTTGTTGCGATAACTGCGCCTGCCACTTGAGATAGGCACACCACGCCGCCCAGCCACTGACCCGGTACATCACTGCCTGTAAATAGTCTTGCCACTGCTCAGGAGCAATATCCAGTAACGCTAAGACTTGGCGGATTTGCTCACGCGGGGACGCAGCCATCGTGGCAGCGCGCTGAGGAATATAGGGCGCTTTCATCAGTAAAGCCACACTGTGATCGTGGCACAAGGTCTCACGCCAGCTTTGATATAACCCCACCCCGCTATGCGGATGCCAGTCTGCCTGATCCTGATCGAAGTAAGCAGCACAAAACTGGGCAACCTGATGGGTAATGGTATCGCACCAAGCTGGCTCTTTGTTCAGATTGCGCTGACTATCCATACTATCGCACAGCAGCGGTGCCGGGGTTAACGGATATTCCTCATCTTGTAATGCTGCGACTGCGGCAGCCGGATCCCAGCCGTCAGCCAACGAAAGTGAATTCAGCGCTTGCGTCAGATCCGCAGCGATAATCGCCCCGTTTTCCCACCGTTCACGATAATAAGCTAACGGCATCGCCATCGGTGATCCTGCAAACTGAGCAAGATGATGCGCCACTTCGCTGAAGGGACGATCAATCCATGACCAATACGGGTTCACGGCGATCATCCGGTCCAGCGGCCAGTTGGGCGCAATACTGTCACACGCGGCCTCAATCGCATGATTCAACATTGTGGCTGGATTGATTTCATCACGAGATAAAGCGGTCATATCGATTCTCCGGTAGGGGTATGCTTGCGGTTGACCTGTGTCTGCGCTTGCTCAAGCGTGAGTTTGGCTGGCCAGACTTTAAAGGTGAAACGGGTAAAAGTTTCATCGAGATAGAAGCCGTTATAGGCCCAGGGATAGAGGCGTCTGACCACACGACTGTGCGGATAACACCGAATCGCAACCTGACCAAGATAAAGCAACATAAACACCACACTCACAAAACCCAGTAATCCCATCTGTTCCGGGCCGGTTGGCGGCGCTATCTGTGCAAAGGCACTATGCCAGAGCAGATAGAGATGTAAGACGGTGAGACTACGCAGTAACCCCAGTCGTACGGCTGAACGTCCGGTGTTGGTGACGGTATTGCCTGTCGTCTTGATTGTCGTGTGCCAAAACAGCGGCGCACAGCCGAAGATCAGAATAACCGTGGCCGAAACGGGTAATGACAAGTTCGGCAACACCTGTTGCCACAGCATCGGCAGTCCGATCACAATCACGGCTGAAAGCAACACTGCCGCCAAGACCCCGTGAACCTGAACCACTGGCGGGAAATAATCTTTGTGCACCGTCTGTGCCACCACATCTCCTGCACTGAGAAAACTATACGCTTTGTAAACCGAGTGAGCGATCAGATGGAGCAATGCCAGCTCGTACAATCCAAGACCGATCTCCATCAGCATGAATCCCATTTGTGCGCAAGTTGACCATGCCAGACGCACCTTGATACTGATGCGAGTCATCATCACCCATCCGGCCAGCAAAGCCGTGGTACTGCCGACAATCACCAAGACTGACTGAGACAAAGGCGAGAGATTGATCAGCGCTGCCAGTGAAATCAATACGAATCCACCCATATTGACTACACCGGCATGGAGCAGGGCTGATACGGGGGTTGGCGCTTCCATCACCTGAATCAGCCAGCCATGTAACGGTAACTGGGCAGTTTTGAGAATCGCAGCAACAGCAAACAATAAAGCTGCACTGTTTAATGCCGGTGAGAGTGTCGTCATCTGACTCAGGTGCTGATTGAGTGCCGGGAGTGAAAAGCTCCCCAGCGTTTGATAAATCAAGACTAATGCGGCGATTAAACAGACGTCTGCCATGCGGCTGACCAAAAATTTTTTATGCGCCACGATTTTAGCTGCTTTACGATCCCGGTAATGAGTGAGCAGAAAATGCAGGCTGAGACTGGTTGCGCTCCACGCCAGCATCATCCATAACAGATTGTCACTTTTTACCAGTAAGGCGACCGAGCCGAGCGTAAATAACATCGCACAGACAAAGCGATGCTGGCCGGTATCCCCTTCGAGATAGCGGGAAGCGTAATCAATAATCACCCAACCCAGTAACGCGATCAGTCCCCCCATCAGGGTCGATAACGCAGGCGGCAAGCTCTGAGTCAACAATCCCGAGATCAACGGGAAGCCGAGACTCGCGAGCAACGCAAGGCGTGACGTCATACGGGCAACCGCCCAATCATACTGACGGGTTACCAAACAGGTCAGGAAGCCGAGTCCGTACAGAGCGGCAATCCAATAGCCGCTCAGTGTCAAATCGATCAAATTATCTCTCCAGAAAGTGGGCATCAATTGGATCATATTGTTGCAGCAAGTGATTTGAGATGTAAAATAGATAGATATTCACAAAACGTTCTTTTTAAGTGAACAATAGAATGAGAAATCTCAACTTTCATCACCTACACTACTTCTGGACCGTCGCTAAAGAGGGACATCTGACCCGGGCAGCACAGAAACTCAATGTTTCCCAATCCGCCCTCTCCTCACAGATAAAACAGTTAGAAGGGCAACTCGGTCATCCGCTGTTCCATCGGCAGGGACGCACATTATTACTGACCGATGTAGGGCATCTGGTACTGGAATACGCAGAAAGTATTTTTAATCTGGGCAGTGAATTACTGTCGATGATGGAAAGCGGTGAACAACACCGTGTCGAGCAACTGCGGATTGGGGCGGTGGCAACGCTCTCGCGGAACTTTCAAGAGAACTTTCTGCGGCCGGTGATTGGCCGGGACAACATCAAGCTGGCACTGTGCTCTTCCAATTTTGATGATCTGCTGGAACAACTGCGCGTGCACAAGCTGGACCTGATTCTATCCAACCGTCCTGTGGCGTCCGACTCGACAACGCCATGGCGCTGTAAGTTGATTGCCCAGCAAGGCGTCTGTCTGGTCGGGCCGAATATGCCTGAGTTCGAGGCATTACGCTTTCCACAAGATCTGATGCGCACCAAATTACTGCTACCGGGGCCGGACAGTGAGATCCGCACTCAATTCGACTTGTACTGTGAACAACATGGATTGTCCGTCACGCCTTATGCGGAGGTCGATGACATGGCGATGCTACGCCTGTTAACCCGCGATGCAGGCGCCGTCGCAGTGATTCCCGAAGTCGTGGTTCAGGATGAAATTCAGGCCGGTATCCTGAAAAGTTATGCCACATTAGAATCGGTCATCGAAAGTTTCTATGCCATTACAGCCAAACGCCATGTGGAACTGCCGATCTTAAAAAAATTGTTTAAAATTCATTAAGACATGCTCAGTCACAACACAACCAGTCATACCCGTATTGAAGCTGCTGTATCAAAACAATGCATCTAAGTGAATAATTCGAGACTCGATTAACAAAAAGAACAATTTATTTTCATTTTGATAACAATTATCTGATATATCTAGACTGAAACACTATTTCTATAACGAGAGGAATTGTTGTGATGTCTTTCAGCCTACGCCAAACCAAAATAAGAACGCGTCTGTATCTGTTGCTCTTCGTTAATATTTTATTAATGATGCTCCCATTCACCAGACTCCTCATTGAATATAAACATGACTTGATGGAAGAGAAGCAAGTCAAGACCCAGCATCTTATCGAAAGTACCTATAGCCTGCTCTCCTACTATCATCAGTTAGAAACCGAGGGAACCCTGACCCGTCAGGATGCACAACGACAGGCGAAACAGGCCGTCAAACATCTTCGCTATGGGCAGGATGATTACTTTTGGATCAACGACCTGACGCCGGCCATGATTATGCATCCTTTTAAACCGCAGCTGGATGGCAAAAATCTTTCTCAGGTCAAAGATCCGACCGGAAAAGCACTCTTTGTCGAAATGGTGCAAGTTGCCAAGGAGCAAGGCGGTGGCGTGGTTCACTACATGTGGCCGAAACCCGGCTCAGAAACCGATATAGAAAAGGTCTCCTACGTCAAACTCTTCAAACCTTGGGGCTGGGTCATTGGCTCCGGGGTTTATGTGGATGATATCGACCAGTTGATAGCAGAGAGAACCACAACCACCTTATGGTCCGGACTGTTCATTGTGTTAATGCTGCTTGCCTTATCAACGTTGATCATCCGGAGTATCACTCGCCCCTGCGACGCCACCCGTCAGGCGCTGGATGATATCTCTCAGGGAGAAGGTGATTTAACCCGCCAGCTCCCCGTCAATGGTAAAGACGAGTTCTCTCAGATTGCCGTAGCATTCAACCGGTTTACGATTAAAATTCGTGACGTGATCCAAAACATCACCCCGATTTCAAGTCACCTCACCCATTCCGCAACCGATCTCAACACCGTCGCAGAACAGTCGATCGAGAAGTCAGAACAGCAGTTACAAGCCGCAAATTCAGTGGCCTCGGCGATGAATCAGTTACAATCCAGCACACAAGATATGTCAACCGCTGCCGATGAAGCCGCTCACGCAGCACAAATTGCCAGTCAAAAGAGCCAAGACAGCCGTCAGATACTCATCAGTGCCACCCAATATATGACCTCGCTGTCTGAGATCCTGACGGAAACCGAGCACAATACCCAACATTTGACGAAAGACGCAGATAACGTCGGTGAAGTATTGAACGTCATTCGGGGGGTCGCTGAACAGACCAATCTGCTGGCACTCAATGCCGCGATTGAAGCCGCTCGAGCCGGCGAACAGGGACGAGGATTTGCGGTGGTCGCTGATGAAGTCCGCACTCTCGCCACCCGAACGCAAAAAAGTACCGATGAAATTGAAACGATCATTACCGCCTTGCAACAACGTGCAAGTCAATTAAGTGACTCTATGGCGCAGACCAAACAGCAGTCACTCGAAACACAACAAGAAACACGTAAGGCACAAGAGATGCTCAATGACATCAATGAACAAATTCATACTATTCAGGCTCTCAACGAAAATATTGCCGCCGCCTGTCTGCAACAGTCCTCAGCCAGTCAGGACATCGGTCACAACCTCACTCATCTGGCCGAACACAGTCAACAAATCACCGAAAGCGCACGGGATGTCGGTAACACCAGTCAAAGGCTGCTGCAAAACAGTCAGTCGTTAAGTCAGAGTTTTAGTATTTTCAAAACCTGAGCCATTCGCGGTAATTTGAGGACAGGCCGTGCTCACAGCAAATATCGTATGATTTATAAAATAACATTGTGCTCATCCCAAACGAAGTTCTTCGGATTCTCGCTTTCAGGAAGCGGACGACAAACGCATTGACTTATAGGGTTATCAAGAGAAAATTTTTTGTTAAGCCAATGGAAGAAAAGAATTTCAGGTCATCCGTTGATGGACACTCACTGAAAATGTATCCGCATAAATGTAGATACATTTGATATAAGTACAAAGTCGGATACCATAAATGTGATTCAATACCTATTTTATAAACCAGTCACTGATTCAGGATGACCATGAACGATAAAACTCTGCTCCCCTTCTATTTAATGCAGAATGTGATTCAACATTATGCTTGGGGCAGTACACAATCCATCCACAAACTATTTAATATCCCAAATCCGGAAAATTGCCCTCAGGCTGAAATTTGGATGGGTGCGCACCCCGGTGGCTGCTCTCAGCTTATCGACGGTAATCAACAGGAATCGCTTGCTGAGTTCATCCAGCGTCATCCAAATGCATGTTTATCCGCCCAAATTCATCAGACTTATGGGGAGCTGCCGTTTTTATTTAAAGTGCTCGCGGCAGACAAAGCGCTTTCAATTCAGGTGCATCCATGTAAAGCCGATGCAGAGATCGGATATGCCCGCGAAAATCAGCAGCACATCCCACTCAATGCGCCCGAACGCAACTATAAAGATCCGAACCACAAACCAGAGCTGGTGTATGCTTTAACGCCTTATCATGCGTTGAATGGGTTCCGTCCGTTGGACGACATTATTCAGACGCTGACCAGAATGAATCTGCAGCCGATTGAAGCACTGGTCACTCAACTGCAAGCGGATAGAAGTACCACCGGATTTCGGTCATTCTTTATTCGTTTACTGTCATTGTCCGGAGAACAGAAAACACAGGCAATTGCGGCATTACTGGATGACGCAACACAACATCAACAAGATGACCCGCTCTCCCGGTTGGTCCTCGACCTCGCGCAAGACTACCCCGGAGACATCGGGCTGTTTTCCGCGCTGTTACTCCATTATGTCGTTCTCCAGCCAGGCGAAGCGATGTATCTGGATGCCAAAACCCCTCACGCCTATCTCAAAGGAACCGGTTTAGAAGTGATGGCCAGTTCGGATAATGTGCTCCGGGCCGGGCTGACCCCGAAACACATCGATGTTGAAGAGCTGGCGAAATGCACGTCCTTCGAACCTAAACCGCAAGAAACACTGCTGATTGCACCGGAAAAGTCTGCGGATGTTTGTCATTATCCGGTCCCGGTCAAGGACTTTAAATTCTCTATCTATTCAGCCCCGGGCAACACCCCTATCACCACGACCAGCGCAGAAATCATTTTTGCCATCGATGCCGATGTCCATTTACAGCATGAAGGTGGTCTGACACTGACTTTGAGCAAAGGTCAGTCGGCGTTTATTCCGGCATCGGCCCGTTCCTACCGGCTCAATGCATCCGGTCGGGTTGCACGAGTGTATAACTAGCCCCCAAACATGTCTTAATCGCATCTTCTCTGGCATCGGTCTGATGCCAGATCCCCCAGAACCATCAGTAAAAAATCAACGAATTGAGAATTATTTTGCGTATGCCAAACGATTGCGCGAGCTTTTTAGTGATTAATTCGCTAGAATGTGCGCCACAAAATTTGACATCTATTTCGTTCAATCAACTCTGTGAATTTGAGGAAGAAGGAAGCATGAATAACGCTCGCCCCATTCGCCGTGCGCTTATCAGCGTATCAGACAAAACTGGTATTGTAGAATTTGCCAAAGCACTCGCTGACCGTGGCGTTGACATTCTGTCAACCGGTGGCACCGCACGCCTTTTAGCTGAACAAGGTATTTCTGTGACTGAAGTTTCCGACTATACCGGATTCCCTGAAATGATGGATGGTCGTGTCAAAACCCTTCACCCCAAAGTCCATGGCGGCGTATTAGGACGCCGGGGACAAGATGACGACATCATGGCTCAACATGGTATCCAGCCCATCGATATGGTGGTTGTGAACTTGTATCCGTTTGCAGCTACCGTTGCCAAAGCAGACTGTTCGCTGGCTGACGCAGTTGAAAATATTGACATCGGCGGTCCGACTATGGTGCGTTCTGCCGCGAAAAACCATAAAGATGTGACGATTATCGTCAATGCCTCTGATTACCAACGCGTGATTACAGAAATGGATACAAACAGCGGTTCACTGACGCTGGATACTCGCTTTGATCTTGCAATTGCAGCCTTTGAACATACTGCGGCTTACGACGGCATGATCGCTAACTACTTTGGCAAGATGGTTCCGTCTTACGGTGAGAACCAAGAAGGCGATGCCGATTCGAAATTCCCTCGCACATTCAATATGCAGTTCGAGAAAAAACAAGACATGCGTTACGGTGAGAACAGTCACCAGTCTGCCGCATTTTATGTTGAAAGTCAGCCGCAAGAAGCCTCTGTCGCGACAGCTCGCCAGATTCAGGGGAAAGCCCTCTCCTACAACAATATTGCCGATATAGATGCCGCGTTAGAGTGTGTGAAAGAATTCGCTGAACCCGCTTGTGTGATCGTCAAACACGCCAACCCATGCGGTGTTGCTTTAGGTGAGTCGATTCTTGAAGCCTATAACCGCGCTTATCAGACTGATCCAACCTCTGCGTTTGGCGGGATTATCGCCTTCAACCGTGAATTGGATGCAGCCACTGCACAAGCGATTGTCGAACGTCAGTTTGTGGAAGTCATTATTGCTCCGAGCGTAGCTGATGAAGCGATCGCTGTCGTCGCGGCGAAGAAAAATGTCCGCTTGCTGGTCTGTGGTCAATGGCAGGATAAAACCACCGGTTATGACTTTAAGCGCGTCAATGGCGGATTACTGGTTCAGGATCGAGATCAGGGTATGGTCAGTGTCGATGATTTGAAAATTGTTTCAAAACGCCAGCCTTCAGAAGCTGAACTGAAAGATGCGTTGTTCTGCTGGAAAGTCGCTAAATATGTCAAATCAAATGCGATTGTCTACGCGAAAGGTGACATGACGATTGGCGTTGGGGCAGGCCAAATGAGCCGCGTTTATTCGGCGAAAATTGCCGGGATTAAGGCCGCAGATGAAAATCTGAAAGTGGCAGGAACCGTCATGGCTTCCGACGCCTTTTTCCCATTCCGGGATGGCATTGATGCTGCGGCAGAAGCAGGCGTCACTTGTGTGATTCAACCGGGTGGCTCGATGCGTGACGAGGAAGTCATTGCGGCTGCAGATGAACACGGTATGGCGATGGTCTTTACTGGTATGCGCCATTTCAGACACTAAGTTAAACGCTCAATCTTAGTCAGTGTTCGCAGCTCAGGGCACTGAACCTTTTATTCTAAACGTGTTGTCTTTGATTAAGGCAAACAACTTGAACACAGGAATTCATCATTATGAACGTACTTGTTATCGGTTCTGGTGGACGTGAACATGCACTCTCCTGGAAAGTCGCGCAAAACCCACAGGTTGAAACGATCTTTGTTGCGCCCGGTAATGCCGGCACTGCGCTGGAGAAAAAAGTCAAAAATGTCAGTATTGACGTTGAAGACATTGCCGGTTTAGTGACTTTCGCGCAGCAAAATGCGATCGATTTAACCATTGTTGGCCCGGAAGCGCCGTTAGTCATCGGTGTCGTTGATGCCTTCCGTGCCGCCGGCCTGCCCATTTTTGGTCCGACAAAAGGGGCGGCACAACTCGAAGGCTCCAAAGCTTTTACCAAAGACTTTCTGGCACGCCACCAGATTCCGACCGCCGATTATGCCAATTTCACCGAGATCGAGCCGGCTCTGGCTTATGTCCGGGAAAAAGGTGCACCAATCGTGGTAAAAGCCGATGGGCTTGCCGCCGGGAAAGGTGTGATCGTTGCCATGACGTTGCAAGAAGCTGAAGATGCGATTCAGGACATGCTGGCTGGTAATGCCTTTGGCAATGCAGGAAGCCGGGTGGTGATCGAAGAGTTTCTGGAAGGCGAAGAAGCCAGCTTCATCGTGATGGTTGACGGTAAGAACGTCCTGCCAATGGCGACCAGTCAGGACCATAAACGGGTCGGCGATCAGGATACCGGGCCAAATACAGGTGGTATGGGCGCATATTCTCCGGCCCCCGTCGTTACGCAAGACATTCATGACCGCATCATGGAACAGGTCATTTATCCGACGGTAGAAGGCATGGCCGCAGAAGGCCATCCATACACCGGATTTTTGTATGCCGGTCTGATGATCGACGGCCAAGGTAATCCCAAAGTGATCGAGTACAACTGCCGCTTTGGTGATCCGGAAACGCAGCCGATCATGATGCGTCTTCAGTCAGATTTAGTTGAACTTTGCCAAATCGCAATTGCAGGTAACCTTGATCAAGCTGAGTCCAAATGGGACGAGCGCGCATCAATCGGGATTGTTTTAGCTGCGGGTGGCTACCCCGGTGATTACAACAAAGGTGATGTCATTTCAGGCTTACCACAAACCGACACCGAAGGTGAAAAAGTCTTCCATGCCGGTACATGCGAAAAAGACGGTCAAGTGGTGACTCATGGCGGACGCGTCCTTTGTGCAACAGCATTAGGCAATACAGTCTTGGAAGCACAGCAACGTGCTTATGCCTTAGCCAAGCAGATTCAATGGGATGGCGTGTTCTACCGCAATGATATCGGTTACCGCGCCATTGCCCGGGAGCAAAAATAATCTCCCCGCTTGAGTGAATACACAACCACCGCCCACAGAGGCGGTGGTTTTATTTTGATATAAAAAAATCGGCCTGCTCAACAGACCGACTTGAGGGTTTAATTTCCGAAGCATTTAATGCCCGAAAGTCGCCTATACGCTAAATCGATCCACCAGTGATTTAAGCTCTTGCGTCTGATCCCGCAAATCACGACTGCCTTGACGGTTTTCATCCGTGACATCGGCCACTCGTAAACTTTGCTCAGAGATAATCACAACGCGTTCAGAAATATTCTGCCCCACCTGACTCTGCTCTTCGGTAGCAGTCGCAATCAAGGTGTTCATATCCATAATCATACTGACCGACTCAATAATTTCGGTCAACGCACGGCTGGCCTGATGCGCTTTTGCAACCGTATCTTCACTTTGAGAACGACTGTCCAGCATCGACTGAACCGCTTCCTGAGTGGCACCTTTCAATTGCTCAATGATGTGGTGAATATCACCGGTACTCTGTTGCGTCCGGCTGGCCAGTTTCCTCACTTCATCGGCAACCACCGCAAATCCCCGTCCTTGCTCACCGGCCCGGGCCGCTTCAATGGCAGCATTGAGCGCCAGTAAGTTGGTCTGCTCAGCAATATCCTGAATGACATCCAGTGAAGAGGAGATATTACTGACATTGCTTTCGAGCTTATCCATCACCTCATTTGCAGATTCCAGCTTCCGCGCTAAAACTGCGACAGAATCAACGGCGGAGTCGACAGTGGTCATCGCTTCTTTCGCTTTACCATCGGCAGACTGTGCAGCAGACGCAGCACTGGAAGCATTCTGAGAAATATCATGGGCAGTCGCCGTCATTTCTGTCACTGCAGTTGCAACCTGCTCAGTTTCTTCACGTTGTGTATTGGATAACCGATCGACCTGATTGGAACGCTCAAGCATCCGTCCGCTTTCATCACTGATGACATCACTGCTCACTCTCAGCTGACGAATAATATTTTGGAGGTTTTCGACGAAGCGGTTGAAATTCTGGCTCAGCGAAGCATATTCAGGAATCGAATACACTTCCATCCGGGCCGTTAAATCAGCATCACCATTGGCAAACCGGGCAATCGACTGGTCAAATCGTTTTAATGGCACCAAAATACCGCGACTGAACAGAATGGTGAATATCGCCACAATGAACAACATTCCCCCGCCAATGGAAGCCATCCACACAAAGCTCCGCTTCATTTCCTGCTCGGATCTGGCCGCCATTTGCGATGTGAGCGCTTCCACATCATCAATATAAAAACCGATCCCGATGATCATATCCCACTGCGGTTCATAGACAGAATAGCTCAGCTTTTCCGAAGCAACTTTCTCACCCGGTTTCGGGAAAAAGTAGCTCGAAAATCCTCCGCCATTCTTCGCTTGTTTGATCAAATTTTGAATCAGGAAGTTACCCTTGGTATCTTTCATGCCCCAGAAATTTTCACCAATGTCCTTACCGGTATCCCCTAAGAAAAAACGATTCCCTTTGCTGTCGTATCCAAACACATACCCATTGTCACCAAAACGAATCCGAGAAAGTGTCTCAACCACATCTTGTCGGTCAGCATGACGCTCTTTGAGCGTCGTTAAAGAAGTATCAATAATATCAATATATGCCTTGAGCTCAGACCGTTTCTGTTCAGTCAATCGTTGCTGAATCAACTGCTGTTGATGATGATTCAACTCAGACATTTGTTGATATGAAATAAAAATCATCCCAAACGTAATCAATAGCAAGGGAAGAATAGACAGTGCATATACACGCGATTTGATGGTTAATTTAGACATAGTGCTTTCCTCAGTATCCTTTCTGACAAAAGCCGATGACGTTGGAGGTTATTTTTATATGGATGTTATTTTTAAACGGATAGTACTACACCACATAAACAGAACATATGAATATCTACTAATGTCCCCTCTTCTTCTGTAAAAACGTGTAACAAAAACACCAGAGAATCTGCATAGTTAAGGCGGAGTACGTCAAGCTTTCGTCATCTCAGATAAACAACCATTAACCTTTTTACGATTTTTCGCTAAGGTATAGCCCCATAAACGAACACTATCTGCGATGAATCACCACTGATGAAAACCAACCTGATAACCCGTGAAGGCTATAATCGCCTGAAACAAGAACTCGACTTTCTCTGGCAGAAAGAGCGCCCCGAGGTGACCCAAAAAGTGACTTGGGCGGCGAGTCTCGGGGATCGGAGTGAAAATGCAGATTACCAATACAACAAAAAACGCCTGCGGGAAATTGATCGGCGTGTCCGTTATCTGCGTAAACGGCTGGAACAAGTCAAAATCATTGATTACTCGCCCCAGCAGGACGGCAAGGTCTTTTTCGGAGCATGGGTCGAAATTGAAAATGATGACGGTGAGACACGCTGTTTTCGTATTGTTGGCCCGGATGAAATTTACGGGGATGCCAAAAATTACATTTCGATTGACTCACCAATGGCCCGGGCACTGCTCAAAAAAGAACCTGACGATGAATTCACGGTAGAAACGCCTCAAGGGCCGAAAGCGTGGTTTATCAACCGCATCGAATATAGACAAGACTAACGACATCGAGAGAGAAATATACGGATGAGCCAAGCTATCTGTCATACGATTGCTTCAGAGCTGAATGTACGCCCTGAACAAGTTATTGCCGCTGTTAACCTGATTGACGACGGCAGCACCGTCCCTTTTATCGCCCGTTACCGGAAAGAAGTCACGGGCGGGCTGGACGACACCCAACTACGGACACTGGACTCGCGGCTTTCCTATTTACGCGAAATGGATGACCGCCGTCAGACCATTCTGAAATCGATTCAAGAGCAAGGCAAACTGACCCCCGAGCTAGAGCAGGATATTATTCAGGCGGACAGCAAAACCCGCTTGGAAGATCTCTACTTGCCTTACAAACCCAAACGCCGTACCAAAGGACAGATAGCCATTGAAGCCGGCTTGGCGCCGCTTGCCGATCAGCTCTGGGAACAGCCGCAAACCGAACCGGAACAAGCTGCACAAGCTTATCTGAATCCCGAGCAGGGTATCAATGATACGAAAGCGGCCTTAGATGGCGCTCGGGCGATTCTGATGGAACGGATCGCAGAAGATGCCAATCTTCTGGAAAAATTGCGCCAGTATTTACTCAAACATGCGGTGCTCGTCTCGACGCTAATCGACGGCAAAGCGCAAGAAGGAGAGAAATTCAAAGATTATTTTGAGCATCAGGAGCCAATCAGTAAAGTCCCTTCTCACCGTGCACTTGCCATGTTACGAGGCCGTAATGAAGGCATTTTATCACTGGCACTCAATGCAGATCCGGAGCAAGAAGAAGGCCGTCGCGGCTCTTACTGCGAAACCCTGATCGCACAACATTACGGGCTGCATCTCAGTGACGCCCCGGCTGATGCATGGCGTCAGCAAGTCATCAGCTGGGCATGGCGGATAAAAGTTTCCATGCATATGGAAACCGAACTGATGTCCGCCATGAAAGAGCGTGCTGAAATCGAAGCGATTGATGTCTTCGCCACCAATCTGAAAGATCTGCTGATGGCTGCTCCCGCAGGGCCACGGGCGACCCTTGGGCTGGATCCCGGTTTGCGTACCGGCTGTAAAGTGGCCGTTGTCGATGCCACCGGCAAGGTACTGGCAACCACGGCTATTTATCCCCATCAGCCGCAAAAGCAGTATGAAAAATCCATTGAAATCATTGACGGACTGGTGCGCAAATTCAATGTTGATTTGATTGCGATCGGCAACGGCACCGCTTCGCGTGAAACCGATCTGTTTGCCGCAGATCTGATCAAACGGGGAAATCTCAAAGTGCAAAAAATTGTCGTCAGTGAAGCCGGCGCGTCAGTCTATTCTGCCTCTGAGCTGGCAGCCAAAGAATTTCCGGATATGGACGTTTCACTACGTGGCGCAGTATCGATTGCCCGACGATTACAAGATCCACTGGCTGAGTTGGTTAAAATCGATCCGAAGTCGATCGGAGTCGGCCAGTACCAGCATGATGTCAATCAGTCACTCCTTGCGAAGCGTCTGGACGCGGTGGTAGAAGACTGTGTGAATGCCGTCGGCGTCGATGTCAACACCGCTTCTCCGGCCTTGCTTACTCGTGTTGCCGGGCTCTCTGCAACACTGGCAGATAACATCGTGGCTTTTCGGAACGAAAATGGCCGCTTTGAGAGCCGCACAACCCTGAAGAAAGTCCCCCGGCTCGGCCCCAAAGCATTCGAGCAGTGTGCTGGCTTTTTGAGAATAATGGACGGGAAAAACCCGCTGGATGCTTCAGCGGTTCACCCTGAGGCTTATCCGGTAGTTTCTGCCATTGCTAAGAGCAATCAGCAAGAGATGAAAGCGTTGATTGGCAATACCGAGTTTCTCAGAAGTCTCAATGCAAGAGATTACACCGATGAGCATTTCGGATTGCCGACAGTCACCGACATTATCAAAGAACTCGATAAACCCGGCCGCGATCCCCGGCCTGAGTTTAAAACCGCGACGTTTGCTGATGACATTCATGAAATCGCTGATCTGGAGCCGGGCATGGTACTCGAAGGCGTCGTCTCCAATGTGGCCAACTTTGGCGCGTTTGTCGATATCGGTGTTCACCAAGACGGATTAGTCCACATCTCCGCCCTGACAGATCGGTTTGTATCTGATCCGCGCGAAGTGGTCAAAGCCGGTGATATCGTCAAGGTCAAAGTGATGGAAGTCGATGTGGCGAGAAAGAGAATCGGTCTGTCGATGCGCCTGTCAGATGAACCGGGCCAAACCAGTCGTGCAACCGCGCGCAATCAAACGGCGCGTCCGGCGCAAAAACCCCAGCGCCGTGATACGGCGGCACCTAATAATGCGATGGGGGGCGCTTTCGCGGCAGCTTTTGCCAAAGCGAAAAAGTAATCGATTCTCTTGGGCTGGGAAACTTATTTTTCAGCAATTCATCTCTCTCATAAAAAAACCCTCACTTCAGATGAAGTGAGGGAGTTCATAGCAGCAATATGACTTCCTCGGTGACACTGAGGTTTACAATATTGCGATTACCTCCGAAGGGGTGTTCGGAGCAATGGCATGACCATAATGATATTTTATGACCGTCCGCCTTCGCGCCATCTGTCCCTCGGTTATCGCTGCATCAATGATGTGTTTCGGTAACCGGAACCGTATTGTATAGCCTTTACCCTGATCTTTACTGTAGGTCGATAAAGCTAACAATTTGAAAAGCCGCTCAAGCTCACTTTGTGCTTTTTCCTCATAGGAAGACACAACTTCTTGTTCCTGCTCAGAATCAATCTCATACTGAGGATGTTCTGCTGCATCCCAAGATGAGCGCTTGCGCTGCTTATCATCGGATTTCAACCGCCGCTCTGCGTTGGCTTTTTCCAGTTGTACGGTTGGTACGACAGGCGCTCTGACACGATTGTCATGCTCTGCCTGTTCCGTCGGCACATTCACCGATGGGGCGATAAGTGGCACACTGATATTATTTGGTGACACAATCATTGCCGAAACCTCCTTCAGCATCGCCCGACCCATTCAATATTCAAACACCGAATGAGTTAGAACCTATATCGACCCAACCGTTCAAATATTTAACAACAAACGCTGATATTTTAAACAATATGACAAAAAACTGACAATCGCCAAACTTCAGCTACTGTGCGAACCCGCGGATTTGCTGGCAAAACTGTTCTGTTTCGGTCATAAATGGCGCGTGAGAAGACTGGGGAAAAATATAGCAATGACTGTCCGGTGCCATCTCGTCCAATTGTGCTGCAATCTGTACCGGTACCAACCCATCGAGCCGGCCGTAAAGGCGTAACACCGGAACGGGAATCCGGGCCATATGGTCACGCAAATCAACATGCGCGAGCATATTTAACCCCGCCATCAACGCTTGCGGCTGTGGTGCCGGACGAGAAAATACCATTTGTTTCAACTGTTTGACATCTTGCCGGGCCGTCGGGCTTCCCATCGCCTGCAGCGCCATAAAACGCTCAATCGTCAGTTGGAAATCATCGACCAGTTGTTCCGTAAACGCTGACAAAACTTGTGGCTGAATACCTCGCCACCCTTTTTCAGCCGCAAATTTAGGCGAGCTGGCCACCGTCACAAGCTGACTGACATAATCGGTATGATGCAGTGCAATATGCGTCGCCACCAACCCGCCGAGCGACCAGCCGACCCAAATCGCATCCTTCGGCGCTTGCCGGATCAGTAATTGAGCAATCTCTTCCAATGTGTCGGCATGAATACCGGCACTATGGCCATATCCCGGTAAATCAACAACATGAACGCGAAAATTTTGTTTGAGAATATCAACGATATGATGCCAGACGCCCCCATTCATGCCCCAACCGTGGACCAATACCAGATCTTTTCCATGACCTTCAACCTGCCAGTACAAAGATGCAACCCTGTTCACGTTATCTCCTACAAAACTCATACATTCGCCGCCTTGTTCATCCGTACAATATAACGCCTTTCTTAACCACCGGAGAAGTAACATATGCGATTGCAACGCATTCAACAGACTTTCCGTCGCCGTCTCCCTCAATTATGTGCACTCTGTGAGCTACCATTAACCGCCGGAGAACACCACTGGTGTGCCACCTGTCTGGCACACTTTCAACCCACGCCCCGTTGTACACGATGCGGCTTGTCGATGCCATTTTCAACCAGCCAATGCGGGAAGTGCCTTCAGTCTCCGCCGCTTTGGAACGCCCTTTATTGTCTTGGCGATTATGCCTATCCGCTGGCACCGATGATCCATCAAATAAAATATGGGCGACAGTTCTGGCTCATGCCGCCTCTCGCGAGACTTTTGGCGCAAGTTATACCTTCTCCGGCCCCGCTATTACTGCCGGTTCCGCTGCACTGGCGACGTTACCTTTATCGCGGATTTAACCAGAGTGACTTACTGGCGCATCATCTCAGTCAGACACTGGCCGTCACCTATCAAAGCAAACTGTTGCAACGGGTTCGTGCAACACCACCGCAAGAAGGACTCCATAAACGAGAAAGAGAACGGAATCTGAGAAAAGCGTTTATGTTGCGCGAGCGCCCCACGGCAAAACACATTGCGATCATTGATGACGTCGTGACAACGGGGAGTACCATCAGTCAATTATGCCAACTATTGCTTGAAGTTGGCGTCGAATACATTGATATTTATTGCTTATGCAGAACTCCTGAATATCACAATCAATAATTACCGTAAAAAGGATTGGATCTCTGATTTCTCAGGAGTAAAATGGTGAATTAATAGCCTACAAAATTACTCAGGTATTCGTCGTGTCAAATTCTATTACTATTACTGAATCCGCTCAGGAACATTTCGCAAAACTTCTCGAACAACAGCCGGAAGGGACAAATATTCGGGTCTTTGTCGTCAATCCCGGTACTCAGAACGCTGAGTGTGGCGTCTCTTATTGTCCGCCTGAAGCGGTAGAAAGTGCTGATACTGAAATCCCGTTTTCGGCATTTTCGGCATATGTTGATGAACTGAGCCTTCCTTTTCTCGAAGATGCGGTGATCGACTATGTGACCGATAAAATGGGTTCTCAGCTCACTCTAAAAGCACCAAATGCAAAGATGCGTAAAGTCGCCGATGATGCACCACTGCTTGATCGTGTTGAATATGTCATCCAAACCCAGGTTAATCCTCAGTTAGCCGGGCATGGTGGTCATATTCAACTGTTGGAAATTACTGATGACGGTGTTGCGATTATCCAATTTGGTGGAGGATGCAATGGTTGTTCGATGGTTGATGTCACCCTGAAAGACGGCATCGAAAAAGAACTGCTTGAGCAGTTTGCCGGTGAGCTGAATGCGGTCAAGGATCTGACCGAACATGACCGTGGTGAGCACTCGTACTACTAAGTGGACCGCTTTAAAACATGTCAACAGAAAGTCGATGCCTTGGCATCGACTTTCTGTTATGTGACTCTTGTTGGTAAAACTATTGTGAATATCGACAGACAAATGTTTTCATCCCCATCAGTTTTTTCATATAGTTAAGCTATAAGTATCACGGAGGAATATCAGCATGACGTCCAAGAAAAACCCAGAGATCCTGAATATCACGACGGTTGCTCAATCGCGTCTTTTTACAGTGGAATCTCTGGATCTGCGTTTTTCCAACGGTGAACAACGCACCTATGAACGCATGCGCCCCAGCGGACGCCATGCCGTAATGATGGTTCCCATAACCGATCAGGGAGATATTCTGCTGGTACGTGAATTTGCCGCAGGCACACAACGCTATGAGCTGGGCTTTCCGAAAGGATTGATTGACCCCGGTGAGAATGCTGAAGAAGCGGCGGTACGAGAACTCAAAGAAGAAGTCGGATATGGTGCGAAACAGCTCACTCATCTCAAAGATCTGATTCTCGCCCCCTCTTATTTTTCCGGACAAATGTCTCTGTTTATCGCGCAAGACTTATACCCGGAGCAACTCGTTGGTGATGAGCCAGAACCGCTTGAAATCATTCGTTGGCCGTTATCTCAGGCTGAAGAGCTGTTAACACATCTCGACTTTTGCGAAGCCCGGAGTGTGACGGCCCTGCTGCTCACCTTAAAATATATGGAGCGACATCAATTGCTTCCGGAGGTGAATACATTATGAAACGGGATCATTCACATCTGCTACCACAACTCATTGAAATAGCCCGCTCTGCCGGGCAACTGATTCTCGATTATTACCAGACAAAATCCTACGAAGCATTCACGAAGTCCGATCAAACCCCCGTCACGAGTGCCGATTTAGCGGCACATAAGCTCATTACCGAAAAACTCCAAGCCTTGACACCGGACATTCCAGTCCTCTCTGAAGAAGACGCGGATATCAGTCTGGAAAAACGTTCGGAATGGTCTCGCTATTGGTTAGTTGATCCACTGGACGGGACGCAGGAATTTATCGCTCGTAGTGGTGACTTTGCGACAATCATCGCTCTGGTTGAAGACAACCAACCGGTAATCGGCGTGGTTTATGGCCCGGTATCTGGCGTTACATACTATGCTTGTCAGGGCAAAGGCGCCTGGAAGATCCCTGATTTATCCGACAGTTTGCGAATCCATACTCACCAGCATGAATTTCCCGGTCAGTCGATTTCAATTGCCATCAGCCGTCGCCAAAATATCAACCGGATCACCAGTCGACTGAGTACCCAGTGGAATTATGACTTAGTACCGCTCGGTTCTGCAGCATTAAAAGCTTGTTTGGTTGCAGAAGGCGCAGTTGACTGTTATTTACGTCTGGGGCCAACCGGCGAATGGGATACCGCAGCAACACAATGTATTGTTGAAGAGGCCGGGGGGAAGATCCTGAGTACCAAACTTTCGCCACTCTCTTATAACCTCAGAGAAACTTTGGAAAATCCGAATTTTATTGTGATTGGCGATCCGACGCTGCCTTGGCAGGAAATTCTCATGCATAAGGGCTGATGCCCCAATGCATGATTCATGAATCATAAGCGATGGAAAGATGCTTAGTTCGTGAGGGTTCCATTGGATTGAAATGAATATCGACCTTGAGAATCTGTCGATGCGTAGGTTTGAATCCACTGACTAAACATTTTAGGTAAACGTTCACCCGGTTTTACCCAACCTTGAACCTCATACTGATCCTGTGGCGTCAACACCATCGAATACTCACTTTGTAGTGCATCCGACAACTGCTGACCTTTCAGACTGATTCGGCCGTTTTCACAGGCAAGCTGGGCGGATACTTTTTCCAATGGGACCGATTGAGAGAGCATCGAAATCTGTGCATTGGTCCAAATGATTTGCCCTTCTCCCTGAGCACAAAACGGGGGCTGGTATCGATAATTGTCAATCACAAGCCGGAATGCACCATCCGCTCTGACAGGCATAGGTAAATGCATATTCTCGGCAACAAACCGGGCGGGCGCGGTCAATGACAAGTCCCGGGCATAAATACCGGAAAAACCAATACCGACTTCTCCCGATCCGCGTAACGCAGCCTCATGCCGCTTGCCTAAAGCGATATCCGCAGCAATATTCCCCTTGAACAAAGAAAGAGGCCGGACATTCCATACCAGTGAGCCCAAATCATAGTTCATCCATTTGGCCGACTGAACTTCGCCATGCCATATTGTTCCACCAACGCCGCTCAACAATAGCTCCCGGGGCTGAGGAATAAACTTTAAAGCCATATTTGCCGGTAAGTGGGCCAGCACACTGACCACAAACACAAACAACAAACCAACGACGTACATAATTTTTTTCTTCACTTCATTTAACCTCGAACTAATTCCAGGCGTTTTATATCAACCATGCCATTTTTTTCCGCTTTGTCGATATCCATGACCATGACCTGAATACCATACTGCTGCCGTAAAAAGGCTAACCAGTCAATAAACTGGTTAAACGAGACCGGTTCAACCCAAATTTGTAAGCCGTCACCTTTGGGTTGCATGCGAATTAACCGAATACCAAATTTACCGGTAGAACCTGCCACAGCCTGATTCATCGGTTCATTCGACACCGTCCCCTTTCCACCGCTCGCACGAAGCTGAGTCAACACATCCGCTTTGTCTTTGACCCACGCATATAAATTTTGCTCTGCGGTCAGTTTATTTTGGGCCAGAACTCGCTGTTCTTGGATGGGACGGACAATCCCACCATACAGGAGTGCCAAAACACTGAAAATGACAGTCACCAGTAACAATCGCTGCTCTCTGGAGGACAATGTCTTCCACCAAGTATAGCCACGATTCATCCATTGATTCATACCGATTCCCTACTTATTCTTTAAGATGAAAGACCCTGAGACCTGATTGTTATCCCGATTGAGAGGTCCTTGTTGTACATCAAACTTCTGGGACAGTTGCTGACGCGTTGCTTCAATTGCCGGAAAGTCAGCCCCTCGCACATCAATACGAATATCGCCCCGGGCGCCATCATAATGAATCCGTTGCAGTTGTATTCCGGTGCTACTGCCGATCGTCTCTGCTAACGACGTAAATAGGGACAATGCAGAATCTTGCCCTTCGCCACCAGAGAGTGTCTTAATCTCATTGGTAAACTGCCCTTTCAGATAACTCACCGTCGGGATTTTGTGCCGCTCCGGAAATAACGTTCTGAAAATATGTTCACTTTCGGTTCTCAGTGCAGTGGCCTCTTGAGACATGCGCCGGATATCAACCGCATGATGGATCAGCAATAAAATCATCAAGGCGCCCAAAGCAATCAAACTACCGCGCCAAACCTGCCAGTATTTCATGACCGAAGAAGATTTCTTAAATGTACCGGTCAATAGCGTGATCGGACTGCTTAGAGCCCCGCGATACAGCAGCAAGTCAATGGAATCAACCAGCTTCTCAGTCCAGACTTGTGAACTCGAATCACTCAATTCAGGCGCCCGGCTGTAAGATGTAATCTCTAGGGCCGGACTTTCCTTCCCATCGTCATAATTCTGAGTGAATATAGGTAACCACGAATGTTCAATACACACACCGCTAAACTGCCCCTGACGAATCAGCCACTCATGTCCCAATTGAACTGCGGTGGCGCTCTCTTCTGTCGGTAGTGCCAACACATCCGGCAAAACATTTTCTACTTGTAATCCACAGGCTTCAAACTGTTCCAGAATACAACTGAGCCAGTCCCGATCTACCGCAACGGTATAAACTTGATTCTCTTGTTTCGCCAGTACCGAGAAATGCAGCCCATCCACATCTTGTGCTAATTCATCTTCAATTAAATATGGCAGCATTTTTTCATATTGACGCGCACCACCAGCAGGTAATGAAACCGTCTTCATCACCACATCAGCACCAGAAAGTAAGACGATTACCGGCCGCCCTTCAGCATGGGGAACTAACTCATCTATATTGGTCCAGGAAGCTATGTCTCCTGACTTTTCAATCGTTGTCGCATGCTCAGCACCGATCCACCAATGCCCTTTGGCCTGGGGTTGCTTACTCAGCCGGACGAGCAGATATTCGCTCACGCTCTCCTCCATAGCGACGGCGAATGACCGTCACAGTTTTTCTATCTTTACTAAACATTAAGCTCCGAACTCTCACCCGGGCATCATCAACCATGACCTGAGCATCCAATTCAAAATACTTACTATCAACGCCAAGGAAAGCTGTCGCATTGGATTTGATCGTTTCATCCAGCCCGCTCAGCTCGCCTTGTGCCCAGAAATCATCCAGACTATCCCATCCCGAATAAGGACGATCCTTAATTAACTGAACGGCCAATGACTCACTGAGATAAGGATAAAACATCGCCACTAAGATATTGGCCTGCTTCACCGAAATGGTATTGACGTTCAGCCGCCACTCATTGGTTGGCAAAGCACACAGACTTGGCATACTTTTCATCATTATTTCACCACTGACACCCTGAACAGCACGCAACTCACTTGCATCAGCCAATAAACTGTCCGGTGGATCATAGGCAGGAGACATCGACTCGTAGAAACTGTCTTCAACACCACTGGCGCTATTAATGATGCGATCTGAATCAATAAATTCCCATGTCGAGTGTGCAGCAACCTCAGCCTGATAATTATCAATCCCTTCGGCTTCAAACAGATGTTGTAATACCTGCACCAGGTAAGGTGCTCCGGTATCCGTTGGACTCAATTTAATCCCAGCGAAGGCATTCACGTTAATGCACGATTGCATATCCTTAATATTGCCTTCGACAGTACCGTAGTCCAACGGGTATTTTTTATCTTTCACAGCCCAAGGCTGGCTCAGATTAACGGCCTCATCATTATCTTCGTAACTTTGTTCAATCGCGGATTTGGCTAAGGCTTCAACCCCGAGGCTATACCAATATGCCTGTTGATATCTGATTTGGTTTCCCGCACGGTGGTACTGGGTAAATAAACGCTCAGACATAGTAGCGGCGATAGAAACCATCATTGCCAATATCAGCAATACCAGAATCAGGGCAACACCACGTTGCCTTTGCAACGATCTACTTGGATACATTGGATAAACTCAGCTCACTTCCGGCAATCAGATAAATCCGCTCAATCTGCCCATAATCTTTCAGCGTCAGTTTTACGCTGATTGCTTCCGGTAAAACACCCTTGTCTTCCCATTGGTCAACCCATTGATGATGACGATATAAACGAAAACTTATCGATTCAACCTGTGTCAATAATGGCCGAACAATCCCATTATCTCCCGCAACCGTGTCGGGATAACGCCACCAGACTCTTTCCAAACGCTCCCCGGTTAAACGGTAGCCGACTTTAATAATATCTCCACGGGGGAACTGCATTTGCGGGTTCACCCAGCCATGTCGGGTAAAAAGAATACCGACACTATCTGAAGATAATAATCCGTCCTGCATCCAGAATAACTGGGAACCGGGTTCCTCTCCCTGATTACGAAACTGGCGGGATGCCATCTGGCGGAAATCACTATCCATAATGGCCAACGCCTTCTGAATTTCTCCCAAACGTTGTTCACTTTCCTTACTGACCACATTGCTGCGCTGAACTTGGTTGAGTACCTGATAAGCAGCAATCGTCAGACTCGCCAAAATAGCCAGCGCGACCAATACCTCAATTAAAGTGAATCCCCGACTATGACGCTTCATTTGCCACATAACTTCTTACGATCACCACCGACGGACCGGATTTACTTTGAGAAACACTCACATCAAAGGCTTTCAGCACATCGTTGCTTGTCTCAACCAAAGACACTTTCCAATACCAAGTTGTACCCGCCATTTCTTCGGTTCCTTCCTGATTAGACAATGTCTTCGGCGCAAGCATGATTCGAGCCATTTGATTATCAACCACCATGGCAGCAAACATCTTTTCTTCGAGTGTGTGTACTGTATTGACATGTTGGCTGACCGCTTTAATCACGCTGATCGATGCCGTTGCAAAGATAGCCAATGCAATCAGCACTTCCAGTAATGTCATTCCCTTACTTTGCTTCATCGTCTTGATCCGAAGGAGTCCGAATGTGCAGAATGCCGTCTTCAGAGGTTTTCACTAACCACAATGAATCGGGTGTAGAATCCGCCCAAAACTGGATAGAAAATGGGGTGATATCACCACTGGAGAGAATAAAGACCTGTGGTGACGGAATGGGTTTCTCATCTTTGTCCTGGTCGGGAAAATCCATGTCTTCAAACAAAGATTCCTGACTGAACAGACGCTCCGGATTATTCCAGACGCCACCACCGCGTTCAAAACGGAAAGTCGTTCCCTCTTCGACAGTCAGCTTACCTTTGATGGGTGACTGAGATTCAAGGTCTTTCCAGCCTTTATCCGATAACCGTAAAAAGCGAAACTCATGTTTTTTCTCATCGACATAAAGACCATAAGTCCGCCCACTGAAAATCGCATCTTCACTCAAAAGCTGCAATCGCTGGTAAAGCCGTTCTGCCGTTTGTTGCACCTCATCCTGAGACCTGTTGGGCAGTGACATCACGACGACCATACTGCCCAGCGAAATGACCACCAGAACCAACATAATTTCCAGCAGTGTAAAACCACGGTGGTATTTCATGAGCAGTATTCGTCCAATCCACGATGCCTGAATCCGCAATTACTGGAAGTCAAGCAGGTTCCAGTTACCGATATCGCTATTATTGCCTTCGCCGCCTTCCTGACCGTCGGCACCATAACTAAAGACATCAATTTTACCCTTATCGCCAGGGCTTAAATATTGATAGTCATTTCCCCAAGGGTCTTGTGGTAAACGCTTGATATAACCACCTTCACGGTAGTTGCGCGGCTCAGGATTCGTTGGTTTTTTCACTAACGCTTCTAGCCCTTGGTCGGTGGTTGGGTATGCATTGTTATCTAATCGGTACATATCCAGAGCATTTTCCAGAGAGACAATATCCGCAATCGCTTTTTTCTGATCGGCTTTCTCTTTATTTCCCAATAGATTCGGGACAACAAAACTTGCCAAAAGCCCAAGGATAACAATCACGACCATCACTTCTAACAGCGTAAAACCACCTTGTTTGCTTACTTGATTTCTTATTTTCATTCCAACTCCAACATTCACGTTTCCGAACCAATGAACAGCTAAGACTAGCGTGTCATTAAATTGTTCATTTCTAAAATTGGCATCAGGGTTGCCATCACGATAAATAAAACTAATCCGGCCATTAATGCTATCAACATTGGGGTAAACAGTCCCAAAGCGATATTCACGGTTGCTTCAAACTGTTCATCCTGGTTGTCTGCAGCACTAATCAGCATTTTCTCCAATTCGCCACTTTGCTCACCACTGGCAATCATATGCAGCATCATCGGCGGAAAAAGTTTAGTTTGTTGCAAAGATTTACGAATACTCGCACCTTCTCGGACTGATTCTGCCGCTTCTTGTACTTTTTGCTTCATATAGGTGTTTTCCACAACATCTTTGGCAACAAGCATTGCATCGAGAATTGGAATACTACTCGAAGAACAGATTGCTAGGGTGCGTGCAAAACGAGAGGTATTCAGACCCCGTACAATTTTACCAATCATGGGCACACTCATCAGTTTACGATGAAATGCAAAGCGGATATGAGGGCGTTTTAAAGCAGACTGGATGAATGCCCATCCGCCTAAAACCAGCAACAGAACCAACCATCCCCATTCCTGAACAAAATGACTCATATTCAACAGAAGCTGAGTCGAGGTTGGCAGGGTTTGCCCCATTTGAATGAATTGTCCGACAATTTTAGGCACGACAGCCGCTAAGAGAAATGCAACGATCGTCACCGCAAAAACAACCAGCACAATCGGATAAATCAGCGCCTGTAATAACTTAGAACGCATCTTTTGCCGGTTTTCTGTATAGCTGGCTAATCGATTGAGAATCATATCCAGATGCCCGGATTTCTCCCCGGCGGCAATCATGGAACGAAACAAGCCATCAAAAATATGGGGGTAATCTGCCATGCTGTCCGCTAAGGAAAACCCCTCAGTCACTTTCGAGCGCACCCGGGTGAGAACACTGCGAATCCGTGGTTTTTCTGTTTGCTCAATCACCGCTTGCAAACACGCTTCCAACGGCATTCCTGACTGGAGTAATGTCGACATTTGTCGGGTTAACAACGCAAGATCCGTCGCTCCAATGCCTCTTTTCCACGACGTATGACTGCTTTGCGTTTGATTATTTTTCTGCGCTTGTGTGGCCTGAACAGCAATTGGGGTCAGCCCTTGCTCTTTCAAGCGCTGACGAACGTGACGGGCACTATCGCCCTCGATCACACCTTTCTTTCGTTTGCCTTTGAGATCAAGCGCCTGATATTCAAATGCTGCCATCAGACCTCCTCAGTGACCCGTAACACTTCTTCAAGTGTCGTGACCCCGGCCCGAACCTTGTTTAGCCCATCCATGCGAATACTGGGACACGACTCACGAACTTGCTGTTCGACTGCCTGCTCACCCGCTTCGGTATGGATCAGTGATTTGACTTTCTCATCAATCACTAATAACTCATGAATCCCGGTTCGTCCCCGGTAGCCTTTGTAATGGCATTTCTCACACCCTTTCGGAGCATACAGTGTCAGAGGTTCGTCGGCTTGAACATCGAATAATTCACGTTGTTCTTTGTCAGCCTCAAATGGCTGTTTACAATCGGGACATAACGTACGAACTAACCGCTGAGCCAATACACCAACGAGAGATGATGACACCAGAAAAGATTCAATCCCCATATCTCTCAGTCGTGTGACCGCACCAATCGCGGTATTCGTGTGTAAGGTGGAAAGAACCAAGTGACCGGTGAGAGACGCCTGCACAGCAATTTGTGCAGTTTCTAAATCACGGATTTCTCCGACCATCACGACATCAGGGTCTTGCCGTAAAATAGCTCTCAAGCCTCGGGCAAACGTCATATCAACTTTGGGATTGACCTGTGTCTGGCCGATGCCGTCAATATCAAATTCGATCGGGTCTTCAACCGTCAGAATATTTTTCTCATTGCGATCCAATTCTTGTAAGCCGGCATAGAGCGTCGTCGACTTACCGGAACCGGTCGGTCCCGTCACCAATAAAATACCATGTGGTCGCTGCAGTAACTCTCGGAATCGAACAAAAATTTTCTCGGTCATTCCCAGACTATAGAGATCCATTTGAGTCGCATTTTTATCCAAAATACGCATGACCACCCGCTCCCCATGTGAGGAAGGCATGGTCGAAACACGAACATCAACAGCTCGTCCACCAATTCTCAGCGAAATACGACCATCTTGAGGAACCCGCTTTTCTGCGATATCCAGCTTTGCCATGACCTTGACACGCGAGACCAATAAAGGGGCGAGCTTACGGCTGGGAGATAATACCTCACGCAGCATGCCATCAACCCGAAAACGAATTGATAAAGACGTTTCAAAGGTTTCAATATGGATATCAGAGGCTTCTTCCTTGATAGCTTCACTCAACATGGCATTAATCAGCTTGATAATTGGCGCATCATCATCTGAATCCAACAAGTCTTGATTATTGGGCAGCTCTTCCGCGAGGGCAAAGAAATCATCATTATCGGCACCAAGATCTTCCATCAGCTGGCGAGTTTCCGATGTGTCTCGTTGATAGACCTTCGTCAGTCTTGCCTCAAACTCAGCTTCAGGAAGCGCCACCAGCTCAAACGATTTTTGCAACACCCGTTTGGCCTCAGCCACAGCCGCAATCGATACCGGCTCAACATAGTAGAGATGGGGGGTCTCATCTTCATGTGAGGCGTCAAATACGAGCTTATACCGGTTTGCGAAACTAAAAGGTAAACGCTGCACAACCCTACTCCTGATCCTTAGGAATCTGATCAAGAAATGCCTGAAGTTCTTCCGGATAATGGTTCTGTAAATTAAACGCAGGTATCACCGGCGTTTTCTTGCCATTCATCAATTTCAGACCTTTCTCTGCTTTCACAAGCTGCTCAGCCCGGATGAAATTATATTTCCGCTGAGTTACACCATCTGCCGTCATCCCATCACGGATAATTGTCGGTTTGATAAAGACCATCAGATTTCGTTTCTCAACTTTGGTACTCGTTGAACGGAATAGATAACCTAACAGAGGGATATCCCCTAGAATGGGAACTTTGGAGTCACTTTCTTGAGTGCGTTCGTCGATCATACCGCCCAAAACCAGCATTTGACCATCTTTGACCATCACGGAGGTATTCAACTGTCGTTTGGCAAAGCGAACATCAACCGCACCGTCAGCGGCCAGAACATTCGATACTTCTTGCTCGATCTTGAGCATCACCGAATCCCCTTCATTGATTTGGGGAACAACCTTCAATTTGATCCCGACTTCTTTCCGGTCAACGGTTTGGAAAGGGTTGTCATTACCGGAGCTTGACGTCGCGCCAGTTAATACAGGCACTTCTTCACCCACCACAAATGAGGCCTCACCGTTATCCATGACCGTAATACTCGGTGATGACAAAATATTTGAGTTAGAGTCTCTGGAAACCGCACTGATCAGTGATGTCCAATCGCCCATCACGAGGCTGACCGCAGCACCTTCGACACCGCTCAGCGCATCAGATAACGACTTATAATCTCCCGATTTGCTGGTCGTGTAGGGGCGTCGATTACCATTATTATCGGTGTAATACTCGGTACTTTTCTGCTCTTTCGCTTCTTCAAGACCAACCATCACCTTACCGATAGACGCACCACTATTACCAAACTGGATGGCCGAGCCACTTTCAATCGAGCCCCATTGGACTCCAAGATTAATCCCTTCGCCTTCAGACATTTCGACAATCAGGGCTTCAATCAGTACTTGCGCCCGCCGAATATCCAATTGGCTGATCACATCCAGCAAAGGTTTCATAATATCTTGTGGCGCACTGAGAATCAGAGAGTTGGTGTCCTTGTGTGCGGCAATTGTGACGTCAGTCCGGCTCGAAGGCGCTGACTTTTGCTCCCCCTGTTTTTCCGACTGAATGTTATCGGAAACCCCTTTCAATACATCGACCAAGTCTTCAGCTTTTGCATACTTTAGATAAACAACCCGATGGTTGCTTTTGGTCGCCATTTCAATATCGAGTCGTTTGATTAACCGGACGATCCGTTTTCTGACTTTCGGATCTCCGGAGATCAGAATCGAATTGGTTCGATCATCGGCAACCACTTGTGGCTGGAGAATTTGTGGCAGACTTCTCGTCTCTTTATTGGTGTCGAGTGCACTGACGATCCGCACAATTTCCGGTGCCGAAGCATTGGTCAATGTCACCACATCAATATCAGTATTTCCGGCTTGGTCAACGCGATCAATAATCTGAGCCAAACGGTCAACAACAGCGGCCCGTCCGGTCAACAAAATGATATTTGCAGGCTCATAATGAACCACGTTACCTGAGCCGGCATTGTTCACTAACTGACGCAACAACGGCGATAACTCTTTCACCGATACATTGTGAACAGAGACAACCCGAGTGATAACACTGTCAGCATCTATTTTACTGGATGAGTCCAAGACCGGGATTGCTGAGGTTTTGGCATCTTTGGATTTAATGACTTTCAGAACACCGTTGTCCATTTCAACCACGGCAAAACCATAGACTTCCAAAACATTCAGAAAGAAACCGTAGTATTGGTCATCACTGAGCGTGTCATAACTTCTTACGTCGATTTTCCCTCGCACAGAAGGGTCAACAATAATTGTTTTATGTAAGTTACGACCGACAATGTTAATAAATTCCTGAATATCCGTGCCTTTAAAATTGACGCTGTACTCATTCGCCAACGCTGCCGGAGAAAGCATCATACTTCCCAGTAACAACCACGTGCTTTTTTTTAGCCAATACTTCACGTCTTCACTCCCTCAATGCCTAGCGACGCTGCATTAAAATTGAATATATATGTCATGAGTCTGTCCATCTCTCTCGACTGTAATTTTTACATTCGAAAGGTCTGATAAAACGGAGGCGATATCTGACATTGCATTTTCCTTTCTTAAGTCGACATCATTTAACGCAACCGCAATATCACCGTTCTGTAATCCGACAGATTGAAATAACTCTGGTGAACGTCCGGGACTCAAGCGGTAACCGAGAATATCATCGTCACGCTTCATTTGAGACAAACGAACATATTGGAACAAAGTCTGCGGATTCTCCGCAATTTCATGTTTGATTTCTGCCAACCGTTCGGGCTGAGTACTCAGTTCACCCGTATCATAATTAACAAAGTCATCTGGTGCCGGATTGTTCAGCCCAGAATGGGGTTGGATGTTCACATTCCCCAAACGACTGTACTCAACATCTTCCAACATGAGTGTTTCATTTCTACCGGCATTACGAATAATCACTCGATCATTCAAAACGGACTCCAGTGTCACCCGAGTCCCTTCAATGCGTTCATTCAATCCGTAAGTTGCCTGCACACCTTTATAATCAATGATGGCAAGATCTTCCGCGTTATGATCACTAACGACAACACCAACAAGTTTGAGATTTAATTTTGTTTTCGGAGCATTGACGACACGTTCTTGAACAACTGGTTTGTCATTCTGTTTTTGTTGTTGACCAAACAGTTGCTTTTCTTTCACAAATGCGCTGTCAAAACTATTGGTGGAACCTCGCACTTCTTGAGCAGAAGAGGGTTTCCATGACTGAATCTGCATCGTATCAAATGGTGCCCAGACCAACTGACCAAATATCCAGACGGCAACCAACCATATTCCCGCAGAAATAATGGTGCTGAATAATGATTGATAGTGAATGAAAGAACGCAATAAAGACATGAACAACGCAGGTACTGAGTTCTTTAGTGTGTCAACGTGTGGCAATCTCTAACCCTTTGAATTTATCCCTGATTAATCGGTGTAATCAATTATGTTACGCCATATTAAGATCCTGACTAATATAACACACCCATTTTACTATCCACTGTTTTATACTCAAATTTCATCATTTTCTTGAAAACCTAGGTATAAACCACCATTTACCCTTTTATTATTGAGTAAAACAACATATTTAGAGGACGATTTTGCGATGAGTTCTATGGAAGAGCCGGTACGGCTAGATAAATGGCTCTGGGCTGCGCGATTTTATAAAACCCGTTCAATTGCCCGGAATATGGTTGACGGTGGCAAAGTCCATTATAATGGACAACGGTCGAAACCAAGTAAAATCGTAGAAGTCGGTGCAACTGTGACCCTTAGACAAGGTCAAGAAGAAAAAGTTGTCATTATTGACAAAATATCGGACCAACGCAGAGGCGCACCCGAAGCTCAAACCTTATATACAGAGACGGAAGCAAGCATTCAAAAACGTGAAGCCCATGCAATGCAACGTAAATTGAATGCGCATAACCCAAGTCCGGATAAGCGTCCCGATAAAAAGCAACGACGTGATATCATTAAATTTAAACATCAATAAAGAACAAAGCTGGAGTTTCCTTCATGGCAAGCAATATGTTAAATCGCTACCTGTTTGACGAGTTATCAGTACGTGGCGAACTGGTACAACTGGATGACGTCTACCAACAAGTCGTATCCGCTCAGGAATATCCGGCCCCGATTCAATCTCTGTTGGGAGAACTACTCGTTGCAACCTCTCTTTTAACTGCAACCCTCAAATTTGAAGGTTCAATTACTATGCAGATTCAGGGGAATGGCCCTGTGTCGCTGGCTGTCATCAATGGCGATCACGGACAAAATGTTCGGGGCGTCGCCCGATGGAAAGGCGATATTCCTAAAGAAGCCACCCTACGTCAACTGATGGGCGACGGGCATTTAGTGATTACTATCGATCCGGATAAAGGGGAACGATATCAGGGAATTGTTGCTTTGGACGGCGACTGCTTAGCCGATGTTCTGGAAACTTATTTTGAACAGTCTGAGCAGTTAAAAACACGATTATGGCTCAGAACGGGCCAAGTAGAAGAGAAACGCTGCGCAGCAGGAATGCTGTTACAAATTATGCCTGATGGCACTGGGTCTCCCGACGATTTCGAACACCTTGAACAGCTAACCGATACGATTAAAGATGAAGAACTGTTTTGTCTGCAAGCCGATGAATTACTCTATCGTTTGTACAACCAAGAAACCGTTCGGCTGTTTGATCCCCAGCCAGTGACGTTTCACTGTGGTTGCTCTCGGCAACGGTGTGGGGCTGCGATTATCACACTTCCCGAAGAAGAAGTACAAGAGATGCTGGCAGAAAACCCTGTCATTGCGCTTCATTGCGAATACTGCGGAACGGATTACCAATTTGATGAAAACGATATCAAAGAGTTACGTTACAGCGCACTGGAACAAAACAAAACCATTCATTAATTTCCGCTCATTATTAAGCAATTTTTTCGCACTTCAAAGCCAGTTGAAAAACTGGCTTTATTTATTATTTCTTAATATAAAAAACTACTTCTTTCATAAAAACCAACATTTTATCAACACTTAATTTTCATAAATTAATAATTTCTGTCACCTAGTCTAAACTACTTCCTATACGTTAGAATAACTTACCCAGATATGTGACGAGACACCTAAATACTCACAGGAAATGTGGGTATTTTTTGAACCATCTCCCTGTTTTAGATGGCCCTCGTTGCTAGCATGGCTTACAGATAACAAAAGAATTCTTACAAAATCTCTACAATTCCTACAAAGGAGCACCTATGACCGTAATGGAACAAATAAAGGCTGCAAATATGGATCTGACCTCTTATGGCATCACCGATGTAACTGAAGTAATTCATAACCCGAGTTATGAGCAGTTATTTGAAGAAGAAACGGCCCCTCACTTAGAGGGCTATGAAAAAGGTATTGTCACTGAATTAGGGGCAGTTGCTGTTGATACGGGTATTTTTACCGGCCGTTCTCCGAAAGATAAATACATCGTGAAAGATGACACCACCAAAGATAATTTTTGGTGGACGTCTGACACAGTAAAAAATGATAACAAACCTATCACGCAGGCAGTTTGGGACGATCTGAAGCAGCTAGTCACCAAACAGCTTTCAGGAAAACGGTTGTTCGTCGTCGATGGTTACTGTGGAGCCAACCCCGATACTCGCCTTTGTGTCCGTTTTATTACGGAAGTTGCCTGGCAAGCACATTTTGTGAAAAACATGTTCATCCGTCCTAGTGACGAAGAACTGGCAACATTCGAGCCCAGTTTCGTGGTGATGAATGGTGCAAAATGTACTAACCCTAACTGGAAAGCACATGGTCTGAACTCAGAGAATTTCACGGTCTTTAATCTGACCGAGAAAATGCAGCTGATTGGCGGAACTTGGTACGGTGGCGAAATGAAAAAAGGGATTTTCGCCATGATGAATTATTTCTTGCCGCTGAAAGGTATTGCATCAATGCATTGCTCTGCCAATATGGCGAAAGATGGCGATGTTGCAGTTTTCTTTGGCCTGTCCGGCACTGGGAAGACCACATTATCGACGGATCCTAAACGCGCACTGATTGGTGATGACGAACACGGTTGGGATGATGACGGTGTCTTCAACTTTGAAGGTGGATGCTATGCAAAAACCATCAAACTTTCGAAAGAAGCAGAGCCTGATATTTATCACGCGATCCGCAGAGATGCCTTGCTTGAAAATGTCACCGTGCGTACTGATGGGACAGTTGATTTCGATGATGGCTCCAAAACGGAAAATACCCGGGTTTCTTATCCGATTTATCATATTGATAATATCGTTAAACCGGTCTCGAAAGGCGGACATGCCAGCAAAGTTATCTTCCTGTCTGCTGATGCGTTCGGCGTTCTGCCTCCGGTTTCTAAACTAACCCCTGAGCAGACCAAATATCACTTCCTTTCCGGTTTTACCGCAAAATTAGCCGGTACAGAACGAGGCATTACTGAACCGACACCGACGTTCTCGGCTTGTTTCGGTGCAGCATTCCTGACTCTGCATCCAACCAAATATGCGGAAGTACTTGTCAAGCGGATGGAAGCAGCCGGTGCAGAGGCGTACCTCGTCAATACAGGCTGGAATGGCACAGGAAAACGGATTTCAATCCAAGATACCCGGGCAATCATTGATGCCATCCTTGACGGTTCGATTGAGAAGGCACAAACCAAAACCATCCCGATCTTTAACCTTGAAGTCCCAACGTCACTGCCGAACGTCAATCCTGAGATCCTTGATCCCCGGGATACCTATGTCGATGCCCTGCAATGGGAAAGCAAAGCCAAAGATCTTGCCTCTCGTTTCGTGAAAAATTTTGATAAATATACCGATAATGATGAAGGTAAGGCACTGATTTCTGCCGGACCACAACTCGACTAATGTGTCATTAAAAGTCTCACTAAGCCCCTATTTCAGGGGCTTTTTTTAATAGTACGAATTTTGTTGATGCCAAGCGATTTTTGTTCCAATCTGTTAGACTGAACGAAGCAGCGGTCTTAAATAATGAAAACAGGTATTATCCGGCTATTCCTCACATGTATTCTACTCATCCTGATAGGGATCACCGTCGGGATCGTGGTCATTCAGTCTCGCTATATCACACCTGTTGCTCAATGGACCATCCAGAAAATAGGACTCCCTGAGTTTCATGCCCAAAAAATCAGTTACCAATATCCGTTCCATCTGAAGTTTGAGCACGTCAGACTGTCTCAACATCAGGCGCCGATCCAAACCGTAGATGTTTGGGTGAACCCGTACCAAAGCACTCTCAATCAGCTGGTATTCGATAGTGTGCTCATTGATGGCTTGACACTGGACAACGATCAAGCATCGTTCCCCCAGCCATTAGAGCACTTAAAAATCAACCAGCTTGCGATGCGCAACCTTTCTGTTGCAACGGCCGACAATCTGATGATTCACGGGCTCAATGTACAAATTCAGCATCCGACGTGGAATGCAACAAATCCTTATCTGCCGGATGGTGATATCCAGTTGTATGCGTCTCAGGTTAGTTGGCAAGGGGAAACGCTAACCGATCTACTCATCACGGGTAATCATCAATCACAACATAGTCAGATTGACAGCCTGACCGCCAAATGGCGCGGGGCATCACTCTCTTTACAAGGCAAAGCCGACGGTCAACGCTGGTCAATAGAAAATTTAACCACAGACAAACTAAGTCTATCTCTGTCTCAATTTCAGCAACTCTCTTATAAATTCAGCAGTCTGATTGAAACACACATCGCACAGATTGATCGACTTGACCTGTTAAACAGTCAGTTCAATATGCCGCGTATTCAGCTCAATAATTTCGACTTATCACTTACTGATTTTCATCCGGCTGGCACTGAATCGCTCTGGAAACAGAACCATGCAGAACTATCATTGGACGCAGAAAGTCTTGTCCTTGATAAAATGATGTGGGTAGAACCGAGTATCAACCTCATTCTGACGCCCGGTCAGTTCGATGTTGATGACTTTAGTGCAACCCTCATGGACGGGCAAGTCCATGCATCCGGCTCGATCACACCGGAGACAGCGACCATCCGGGATTTGCAGCTTCAGAGCATCAAAATGTTTATCGAGTCAGGTTCTGAGCCTGATATCACTTGGCTTGCATCGCTGATCCCATCATTCAAACAAGTAAATGTGGAACAACTGAAAATTCGGAATAGTCAGATTATCCAGCTCGCCCGCCAGCCGTATTGGCAATTATCAGGCATTAATACCGATATCGATCATGCGCAACTGCTCAATGCTCAACGGTGGGGATTATGGCAGGGTTCGGCAAGAATTTCCGTCAACAATCTTAGCTATGGTCAGTTCGTGGTATCGCAGGGATTAGTCGAAATGCACAGTCAGGCGCAGAACTGGATACTGGATCGGCTATTTCTTCCTTTCGCCAAAGGATATCTGGCCGCTAAAGGACAATGGCAATATGGCTCGAAAGGTGCACCGTGGCAATTTTCAGTTGATGCGGATAGTCTTCCTCTCAACCTGTTCAAACATCTTCCGCTCGGTATACAAGGGCTTGCGGACCTGTCCGGTTCGGCGCAGGGGCTTTCCGGAGACGCCGTGATTATCAATCACACTTTAAGTGGCCTGTTGAATTTGGATATCAGAAATGGCCGACTTCAACTACCTGATACCCATGATCCAAAAGACTTTATGGTTGACGCCATGCAAATCACCGCTGATCGAGGCACAATCACCGTCCCTGAAATTCACCTCAATGCCGATGATCTCAATGCAACCCTCAGTGGCCGTTGGGATTTGACTCAGTCAGAATCTGGCTCATTAACACTATCGGTTAGCTCTGGGGAAACACGCCATCATTACAATTTGTTGGCACCAAAAGCAGAGCCGCTGACACCTCAGCCCGAAGCTGGCCTCACGCAAGAAACATCCAATTCATCGACCAATTAAAGATTTATAATTCGGGATCAACATGTATGTTCCGACAAACTGAACTGCAGGTTGCTCCCCACTTTTAATGGTCACATTGACAATGATCCGAGCTTTACGCCCAGACTCAAGACGATCCAGATCACCACTAATATCATCTAATGACGTAACGGCAACCGGATTCTCCCAAATGGGCTGCCGATAGCGGATACGGCTATCGACCATCACAATATCCCCATAAAGGCTACGCTCCCGCATGAGCAACCATGCCATCCCCCATCCTGTTAGCGTGGCTAAGGTGAAAGCAGAGCCGGCAAACATAGTATTATGAGGATTAATATTGGGATTCATCGGTGCGTAACACTCAAACTGATAGCCAGTATACTGGTTAATCTTAATGCCCATTTTTTCACTGATCGGAATCTGGTTTTCCCAGCGTTCCTGCAACTCAGAACACCACTGCGGTTTGCGCTGAACATTCGCCATCGGATCCAGTGTTTTCACCATCTGTTGATGCCGGATAGGGCCGCGTTCATCACTCAGTTCACCGCGACGCTCAAAGCCATTTTTTTCATAAAATGCAATCGCATCTTCTCTGGCGTTACAGACCAACCGTTTCGCACCCTCCTGGCGAGCAAGAGACTCTAAAGTCACTAATAGCAGTGACCCCATCCCCCGGCTCCGGCGATTCGCTTTAACCGCCATATACCGAATCTGCCCTTCACAATCAGGCGTAATATATAATCGACCGACAGCCATTGGACGCCCGCGGCTATCAACAATCATCCGGTGATGGCTCATTGGATCATATTCGTCCCGCTCAGATCCTAAAGGCAAATGCCATGGCTCACGCAGCATTTGCCAGCGAAATAAATAGTATTTATTCAGCTGGTTCTCCGTCTGAGGACTAATAATCTTAAACATGAATTGTCCCTATCTTATTGATTAAACCTGTAACCAGAAGGTCACTGGTCCATCGTTAACCAACGCAACTTTCATATCCGCAGCAAAGCGACCTCTTCCGGTAGGAAGAACGCTGGCACACAGCTCAGCGAAATAGTCGTATAATCGCTCAGCATCGGCAGGTGCCGCTCCACGAGAAAATCCAGCGCGTGTTCCCTTTTTCGTATCTGCCGGTAAGGTAAATTGTGAAACCACTAAGACTTCTCCGCCCACTTGTTGAACATTAAGATTCATCTTACCCTGTTCATCTTCAAATACGCGATAAGTCGTCACACGCTCAACAAGACGCTTCGCTTTGGCTTCATCATCATCTTTTTCTACCCCCAGCAATACCAACAGCCCTTGCCCGATATTGCCTACAATCGAACCGTCCACAGTAACGGATGCTTCACTTACTCTCTGAATCAGTGCGATCACGATGTATCCTTTTTTCTTCACCCTTATCAATCAATGCTTCGGATTTTAACATGTCCTCCCGCCAAGATTCATGTTCCCCCAAAGACGCTGTTATTTCTGCGCCGAATAGAACAATCAACCAAGAGAAATAGACCCAAATAAACAAAATCGGAATCGCAGCCAACGCGCCATAGATCACTTGATAAGAAGGGAAATGGGTAATATAGGCCGCGAACCCGGCTTTACTGATCTCAAATAGTAATGCGGCAACGAGCGCGCCTGATAACGCATGAGTCAGCTTTACTTTCTTATTCGGTACAAGCACATACAATCCGGTGAACGCCGCAAATGAGAGTAAGAATGGCAACCGTCTGAGCACCCATTGGGAAAAACCGTGAAAGGTTTCGTTAGAGACCAAATTGAATGAGGTAATATACGATGTCACAACCAGACTGGCGCCGACCAGAAACGGCCCCAAGGTCAAAACCATCCAGTACATCGAAAAGGAGAACACCCAGCGACGCTTCTGATGAACCCGCCAGATATAATTCAACATCTTATCAATATTAGAAATCAGCGTCAGTGCAACGACAAACAGGAATAGTCCTCCCAACGCTGTCATTTTGCTCGTATTCGACACGAAATCATGTAATGCCTGATTGACGGCTTCCCCTGCGGCGGGCAAGAAATGTGTAATGACAAAGGTTTGAATGACATCTCCGGCATCATTAAAAGCAGAAAATGCAGACAGAATCGACAGTAGTACCGTCACCATCGGGACAAAAGACAACAACGAGATATAAGCCAGATAACCGGCATTCACCTGAATTCGATCATGAATGACCCGGTGTAACAGATACCGGGCAAAGGCCCCCCAAGTATCGACTATTTTTTGTGTATTCACGACAGATACCTCATCAGCACACCGCGGTGATTGTATAGATGACAAAATCGTTGTTTGAAGATGATATATAAGTCAGAGAAAAAATTTTATCCCTTTTCTTATCACCATTGAGCAAGAATATGCATTTAGATTAGCAGACTAGCAGGATATCCACTGCGTGACTATCTCATCCCACGCATAAAATAAAAAAGGCGGAAACAATGTTCCGCCTCTATCATATCAGTCCGTTAAGACTTACTTTCCGCCACGATTCGCTCTTTTACGATCATTTTCGGTCAAATGCTTCTTACGAATCCGAATACTCGCAGGTGTTACTTCCACCAACTCATCATCATCAATAAATTCTATCGCCTGCTCTAATGTAAATTTAATCGCCGGAGACAGAACCTGTGCTTCATCAGTACCAGAAGCCCGCACGTTGGTCAGCTGCTTACCTTTCAAACAGTTTACCGTTAAATCATTTGAACGGTTATGAATACCAATTACTTGCCCTTCATAAACTTCATCAGCGTGTTCAGTGAATAGACGCCCACGCTCCTGCAAGTTAAACAATGCGTAAGTCAGCGCTTTACCGGTCGCGTTAGAAATCAACACACCATTATTACGTTGCCCGATAGAGCCACCTTTGTGTGGACCATAATGATCGAAAGTATGGTATAGCAGACCCGAACCAGAAGTCAGCGTCATAAATTCAGTCTGGAAGCCGATCAAGCCACGAGAAGGCATGATAAAGTCCATACGAACGCGACCTTTGCCGTCCGGAGACATATCTTTCAACTCACCTTTACGCACACCGATGTTTTCCATGATGCCACCTTGATGCTCTTCCATCACATCAATCGTCACCACTTCAAAAGGTTCAAGTAGCTGGCCGTTCTCTTCTTTCAGAATAACTTCAGGGCGAGAAACCGCGAGCTCAAAGCCTTCGCGACGCATATTCTCGATCAAAATCGACAAATGCAACTCACCACGACCGGAGACTCGGAATTTGTCTGGATCGTCGGTTTGTTCAACGCGCAGCGCAACGTTATGAACCAACTCTTTTTCCAAACGTTCCAGAATATTACGAGAGGTGACAAATTTCCCTTCTTTACCGGCAAAAGGTGAAGTATTCACCTGGAAAGTCATCGTAACTGTCGGCTCATCAACTGAAAGTGCCGGTAACGCTTCAATGTTATTCACATCACAAATCGTATCTGAGATTTTCAGCTCACCCAGACCTGTAATGGCAACAATGTCACCTGCGGTAGCACGCTCAACTTCGTGTCGCTCCAGTCCCAGATAACCGAGGACAGTCCCGACTTTACCGTTTCTCTTCTTACCATCTGCACCAATAATGCTCACTTGCTGGTTCGATTTAACGGTTCCGCGAGTCACTCGACCGACACCGATAACGCCGACATAAGAGCTATAATCCAACTGGGAGATTTGCATCTGCAACGGCCCATCCAGATCAACATCAGGTGAAGCAACATTATCAACGATGGTTTGGAAAAGTGGTTCCATATTCTCGCCGGTTTCGCCTTCTTCTAGCGAAGCCCAGCCGTTTAGTGCTGAAGCATAAACCACTTGGAAATCTAACTGCTCATCGGACGCACCCAGATTATCAAATAGATCAAATACTTGATCCATTACCCAATCGGGACGAGCGCCTGGTCGGTCAATTTTGTTAATAACCACAATCGGTTTCAATCCATGCGCAAATGCTTTTTGCGTGACGAAACGGGTTTGCGGCATTGGACCATCAACGGCATCAACGATAAGCAGAACAGAGTCAACCATGGACATAATCCGCTCAACTTCACCACCGAAGTCCGCGTGTCCAGGGGTGTCAACGATATTGATATGGTGATCGTGCCAGTTAATCGCTGTATTCTTAGCTAGGATTGTAATGCCACGCTCTTTCTCAATATCATTCGAGTCCATGACTCGTTCTTCAACTTCACCGCGAGACTGTAAAGTTCCGGATTGTTGTAATAGCTTATCAACCAAGGTTGTTTTACCGTGGTCAACGTGCGCAATGATCGCAATATTTCTTAGTTTATCAATCTGTGGTGTTGTCATGGATTCATCATCATTGTCAAAGTTCAATTCCCGCTCTTTGATGTAACTGGATTTCGGGATAAAAAAAACGCTCAATAATGTACCAGATTTTGAAGAAATGCCCAGAAATATGTGATCTAAAACAAGCTTATTTCTTCTATTCGTACATCAAATCACTCTTCTATAGTTTAGCCTTTGCAATCCATCATGTTAAAAAAACAGTTGCGATCAAAATTTTTCACGGCCAGAAAGCGGAAAAAACCGTCAAATGCCGTTTGACAAATTGCCTATTCATAGGGCTGAATAGAGAGGTGTTTGGCAACTATTGGTGCAACCCAAATTAAACCGCACCACAATAGTGCATTACGCAAATCATTTTAGTGCAATGATTGATAACTGAAAGCTCATTATCTTATTAATGCATTGAATTTAAAGGATTTTTAATCATGGCACGATTTTGGCTAGTAAACTTCTAGCTTCAGTTAACGTGATAAACACAAAGTTAATTGATGCTTAAACCAAGTCGAGCTTTTACCGATTTTTTAACACTGGAGGTTGTCCAAGATGTCAGTAGAAAATGTTCTATCGCTGATCCAAGAAAACGAAGTTAAGTTTGTTGATTTGCGCTTTACAGATACAAAGGGTAAAGAGCAACACGTTTCTATTCCTGCTCACCAAATCGATGCTGACTTCTTCGAAGAAGGTAAAATGTTTGATGGTTCATCTATTGCCGGCTGGAAAGGAATTAACGAATCTGACATGGTCTTGATGCCAGATGCCTCAACTGCTGTTTTAGACCCATTTACAGAAGACTCCACATTAAATATCCGTTGTGACATTTTAGAGCCAGCGACCATGCAAGGTTATGATCGTGACCCTCGCTCTATCGCACAGCGCGCTGAAGAATATATGCGTTCAACCGGGATTGCGGATACCGTTCTATTCGGTCCGGAACCTGAATTCTTCCTGTTTGACGATGTAAAATACTCAACCAGCATGTCTGGTTCTTTCTACAAAATCGATGATATCGAAGCTGCGTGGAATACAGGCTCAGAGATCGAAGGCGGTAACAAAGGTCACCGTCCAGGCATTAAAGGCGGTTACTTCCCTGTTGCTCCTGTGGACTCATCTCAAGACATCCGTAGTGCCATGTGTTTGATTATGGAAGAGATGGGATTGGTTGTTGAAGCGCACCACCACGAAGTTGCAACCGCAGGCCAGAACGAGATCGCTTGCCGTTTCAATACCATGACGCTGAAAGCAGATGAAATCCAAATCTATAAATACGTTGTCCATAACGTTGCTCATGCATTTGGTAAAACTGCGACTTTCATGCCGAAACCACTTGTTGGAGACAACGGCTCTGGTATGCACTGTCACCAATCTCTGGCAAAAGACGGTGTCAACTTGTTTGCCGGTGATAAATACGGCGGTTTGTCTGAAACTGCGTTATTCTACATCGGTGGTATCATCAAGCACGCTCGTGCAATCAACGCATTCGCAAACGCTTCAACAAACTCATACAAGCGTTTAGTTCCAGGATTCGAAGCACCGGTTATGCTTGCTTATTCTGCTCGTAACCGTAGTGCATCAATCCGTATTCCTGTGGTACCAAGCCCGAAAGCTCGTCGTATCGAAGTTCGCTTCCCAGATCCAACAGCTAACCCATATCTTGCTTTTGCAGCAATGCTGATGGCTGGTCTGGACGGTATTAAGAACAAGATTCATCCTGGAGATTCAGCAGATAAAGACTTGTATGATCTGCCAGCAGAAGAAGCAGCACAAATTCCGACAGTTGCAGAATCTCTGCAACAAGCACTGGAAGCTTTGGATGCGGATCGTGAGTTCTTAACAGCCGGTGGCGTATTCTCTGATGATTTCATCGATTCTTACATCGCTCTGAAATCAGATGATGTGACTCGCATCAATATGACAACTCACCCACTTGAATTCGACATGTACTACTCTGTATAGTCCGCATTTCATACTCTTGTTATCAGGCCCGCCTCTGGCGGGCTTTTTCATACCAACTAAAGATTACTTATTGAAATATAATCATAAATCTTTTAGTAAACCTCACAAATAAAGGGCATATCAGGCAAGATAATTGCATTCATATCTAAAGTAATAACCCATGGCTACCGTTGTCGTGAAATTGGACTCAAAGCATTGTTGGACGGGCTAATTTCAAAGAAGAGAAACTTGTATTTATCCCTTAGTTAGCCATACTCATACTATTAACGCACCATTTTTGTGCAATGCTTCATTTTGGAACATGGTAACCATTCATGAATAGTGAACTTAGTACGACAATATTGAATAATATTGTGACATCCACACTAATACTGGATGAGTCTTTATGTGTCCGCTATGCAAACCCTTCTGCGGAGCAATTATTCTCACAAAGTGCCAAACGGATTATTAACCAGCCTCTCTCCAATTTAATTCAACATGCATCTCTTGACCTCGCACTCCTCTCTCAACCCCTGCAGAGTGGTCAAAGTATTACCGATAGTGACGTAACATTTGTGGTTGATGGTAAACCTCTGATGCTAGAAGTGACGGTTAGCCCATTAACTTGGCAAAAAAAGTTAATGTTATTAGTCGAGATGAGAAAAATAGGTCAACAGCGTCGTCTGAGTCAGGAGTTAAACCAACATGCTCAACAGCAGGCTGCAAAGTTACTTGTGCGAGGGTTAGCTCATGAGATTAAGAATCCACTCGGAGGTCTGAGAGGCGCTGCACAACTGTTAGAAAGAATGCTCCCAGATCAGAATCTGACAGAATATACACAAATTATTATTGAGCAGGCTGACCGGCTTCGCTCTTTGGTTGACCGGCTACTTGGACCACAAAAGCCAGGAAAAAAACGGTCAGAAAACTTGCACTTAATTCTGGAGAAAGTCCGTCAGTTGGTTGAGCTTGATGCGCGTTCTCACCTTGTAATTGAGCGGGATTATGACCCAAGTTTGCCCAATATTATGATGGATATGGACCAAATTGAGCAGGCACTACTGAATATTGTCAGTAATGCTGCACAAATTTTGTCATCACAGCCACATGGTAAAATCACACTTCGCACCAGAACAGTGCATCAAGCCAATATACATGGACAACGGCACAAGCTCGTTGCGCGAATTGAAATCATAGATAACGGACCAGGAATTCCAAATGAGTTGCAGGATACGCTCTTCTATCCGATGGTCAGCGGGAGAGAAGGAGGGAGCGGACTGGGATTATCGATTTCTCAAAATTTAATCGATCAACATAATGGCAAAATCGAGGTGGAAAGCTGGCCGGGACGGACTGTTTTTACCATTTATCTGCCAATTAATTAATCATGACTTGTTCAACGACATGAATTCATGAAAAAACGATTTTAGAAGTAAAAAATTTTAACGCTTTCAACGTTAGTCACAGATGCTGTTTAAGGAATACTGATTATGAGTAAAGGATACGTATGGGTTGTTGATGACGATAGTTCGATTCGATGGGTCATGGAAAAAACCCTGTCTTCAGCCAACATCAAGTGTGAAACTTTCTCCGATGCAGAAAGTGTTCTGATGGCTCTGGAAAGAGAATCCCCTGACGTACTCGTATCTGACATACGTATGCCCGGTATCGACGGTATTGAACTGTTGCATCAAGTCCACTCTCGCTCACCAGAACTCCCTGTCATCATTATGACAGCTCATTCTGATTTAGATGCAGCCGTCAATGCTTATCAAAAGGGGGCTTTTGAATATTTACCTAAACCTTTTGATGTTGATGAAACATTAACCTTAGTCGAACGCGCGATTGCCCATGGCCAAGAACAGCGGAAAGATCAGACCGGCCGCCTGACCAATACGGATGATACCCCGGAGATTATTGGCGAGGCTCCAGCCATGCAGGAGGTATTCAGAGCCATCGGACGCCTTTCCCGCTCTTCAATTTCTGTTCTGATCAATGGTGAATCAGGAACGGGTAAAGAGTTAGTCGCTCATGCTTTGCATCGACATAGTCCACGAGCACAAAAGCCATTCATTGCCTTAAATATGGCAGCGATCCCGAAAGATTTAATTGAATCAGAGTTATTCGGTCATGAAAAAGGAGCATTTACCGGTGCCAATAACGTCAGACAGGGACGTTTTGAGCAGGCCAACGGCGGTACGCTCTTTCTCGATGAAATCGGTGACATGCCACTTGATATCCAAACGCGTCTATTGCGAGTCCTCGCTGATGGGCAGTTTTATCGTGTCGGCGGGCATTCGGCAATCAAAGTGGATGTACGAATTGTAGCAGCAACACACCAAAACCTTGAAAAACTTGTTCATCAGGGTAAGTTCCGAGAAGACCTGTTCCACCGTTTGAACGTCATCAGAATTCAAATTCCCGCACTCAGAGAACGCCGTCAGGATATAGAAAAGCTGGCTAAACACTTTTTAGCTCTGGCAGCCAAAGAACTTGGCGTAGAGATGAAAACGCTACATCCCAAATCATTAGAGATTCTGAATCGTCTTGATTGGCCGGGCAATGTGCGGCAATTAGAAAACATGTGCCGTTGGTTAACTGTGATGGCAAGTGGCACAGAAGTGCTTCCGAATGACTTACCTTCCGAACTTTTATCAGAAAAGAAAAATATTGAGTTCGACAATGATACCAGCTGGCAGAAGCAATTGGACGCTTGGGCAAGAACGGCGCTGTCTGCCGGAGAAACGGATCTGCTATCCTATGCTTTACCTGAATTTGAACGGATTCTGCTAGAGGCTGCATTAAACCATACCAATGGGCATAAACAGGATGCAGCTAAAGTATTGGGATGGGGACGGAATACGTTAACCCGAAAACTCAAAGAGCTCTACTAAACATCAAGGATGATTAAATAGGGTATTGAATGATTTCAGTGGCTATTCGTCAGCAGTCGGACAGAACTAGCCACAACTCCCCCATTCCATCTGAGAACAGACCGATGAATCGGGCGATAAAACGTGAACCACTCTGCCGACAAACAACCAGCGGAGAAACGTCACAAGACGCCTCTTTTAAAAACGAAAGCCAAACGCACTGAACGACCGCACCACCTGACCGGCCAATCACAATAATGATATATCTCACCGCCAGATACGAAAAAACCCCAGCATTGCTGCTGAGGTCTTAAACAAGTGGCGGAGCGGACGGGACTCGAACCCGCGACCCCCGGCGTGACAGGCCGGTATTCTAACCAACTGAACTACCGCTCCACTGAGGTATTTCTCTCTAAATAAAGTCTTATCAATAACCGCTTTATTTAGAAGTTTGTCGCTGTGCGATGAGGATTTTGAAGCGAGACGCGCAGTGTGCAAACGCACATGAGCATCGCAGCTATCAAAAGCATCAAGCTTCAGTAGACAAACTGCAAATAAAGCCTGGCGATGTCCTACTCTCACATGGGGAGACCCCACACTACCATCGGCGCTGTTTCGTTTCACGACTGAGTTCGGCATGGAATCAGGTGGGTCCAAAACGCTATGGTCGCCAAGCAAATTCTTCAATTCGGAAAGCCGTCTTTTTTGTTCTCTACACAATCAATTTGTTCTTATTGAGCCACAAAACCCCTTCGGTGTTGTATGGTTAAGTCTCACGGGCAATTAGTACAGGTTAGCTCAACGCCTCACAGCGCTTACACACCCTGCCTATCAACGTTCTAGTCTCGAACAACCCTTCAGGACGCTTGAAGCGCCAGGGAGAACTCATCTCAAGGCTCGCTTCCCGCTTAGATGCTTTCAGCGGTTATCGATTCCGAACTTAGCTACCGGGCAATGCGATTGGCATCACAACCCGAACACCAGAGGTTCGTCCACTCCGGTCCTCTCGTACTAGGAGCAGCCCCTTTCAATTCTCCAACGCCCACGGCAGATAGGGACCGAACTGTCTCACGACGTTCTAAACCCAGCTCGCGTACCACTTTAAATGGCGAACAGCCATACCCTTGGGACCGACTTCAGCCCCAGGATGTGATGAGCCGACATCGAGGTGCCAAACACCGCCGTCGATATGAACTCTTGGGCGGTATCAGCCTGTTATCCCCGGAGTACCTTTTATCCGTTGAGCGATGGCCCTTCCATTCAGAACCACCGGATCACTATGACCTGCTTTCGCACCTGCTCGAGCCGTCACTCTCGCAGTTAAGCGGGCTTATGCCATTGCACTAACCTCACGATGTCCAACCGTGATTAGCCCACCTTCGTGCTCCTCCGTTACACTTTGGGAGGAGACCGCCCCAGTCAAACTACCCACCAGGCACTGTCCTCACCCCAGATAATGGGGCCAAGTTAGAACATCAAACATACAAGGGTGGTATTTCAAGGTCGGCTCCACAATCACTAGCGTGACTGCTTCAAAGCCTCCCACCTATCCTACACATGTAGGCTCAATGTTCAGTGCCAAGCTGTAGTAAAGGTTCACGGGGTCTTTCCGTCTAGCCGCGGGTACACTGCATCTTCACAGCGATTTCAATTTCACTGAGTCTCGGGTGGAGACAGCGTGGCCATCATTACGCCATTCGTGCAGGTCGGAACTTACCCGACAAGGAATTTCGCTACCTTAGGACCGTTATAGTTACGGCCGCCGTTTACCGGGGCTTCGATCAAGAGCTTCGCCTAAGCTAACCCCATCAATTAACCTTCCGGCACCGGGCAGGCGTCACACCGTATACGTCATCTTACGATTTTGCACAGTGCTGTGTTTTTAATAAACAGTTGCAGCCACCTGGTATCTGCGACTCTCATCAGCTCCATCCGCAAGGGACTTCACCAGCAAGAGCGTACCTTCTCCCGAAGTTACGGTACCATTTTGCCTAGTTCCTTCACCCGAGTTCTCTCAAGCGCCTTGGTATTCTCTACCCGACCACCTGTGTCGGTTTGGGGTACGATTTCTTGTGAACTGAAGCTTAGAGGCTTTTCCCGGAAGCATGGCATCAATGACTTCATCACCTTGGTGACTCGACATCGTGTCTCAGCCTATCGTAGAGCCGGATTTGCCTAACTCTACAGCCTACGCACTTGAACCTGGACGACCGTCGCCAGGCCCACCTAGCCTTCTCCGTCCCCCCATCGCATTCACAACAAGTACGGGAATATTAACCCGTTTCCCATCGACTACGCCTTTCGGCCTCGCCTTAGGGGTCGACTCACCCTGCCCCGATTAACGTTGGACAGGAACCCTTGGTCTTCCGGCGAGGGGGTTTTTCACCCCCTTTGTCGTTACTCATGTCAGCATTCGCACTTCTGATACCTCCAGCAGACTTTACAATCCACCTTCAACGGCTTACAGAACGCTCCCCTACCCAATATACAAAAGTACATTGCCGCAGCTTCGGTTTACAGCTTAGCCCCGTTACATCTTCCGCGCAGGCCGACTCGACTAGTGAGCTATTACGCTTTCTTTAAATGATGGCTGCTTCTAAGCCAACATCCTAGCTGTCTGAGCCTTCCCACATCGTTTCCCACTTAGCTGTAATTTGGGACCTTAGCTGGCGGTCTGGGTTGTTTCCCTCTCCACGACGGACGTTAGCACCCGCCGTGTGTCTCCCGGATAGTACTTACTGGTATTCGGAGTTTGCAAAGGGTTGGTAAGTCGGGATGACCCCCTAGCCTTAACAGTGCTCTACCCCCAGTAGTATTCGTCCGAGGCGCTACCTAAATAGCTTTCGGGGAGAACCAGCTATCTCCGAGTTTGATTGGCCTTTCACCCCTAGCCACAAGTCATCCGCTAATTTTTCAACATTAGTCGGTTCGGTCCTCCAGTTGATGTTACTCAACCTTCAACCTGCCCATGGCTAGATCACTCGGTTTCGGGTCTATATCCAGAGACTAAACGCGCAGTTAACACTCGCTTTCGCTACGGCTCCCCTAATCGGTTAACCTTGCCACTGAATATAAGTCGCTGACCCATTATACAAAAGGTACGCAGTCACCCCACAAAGGAGGCTCCTACTGCTTGTACGTACACGGTTTCAGGTTCTATTTCACTCCCCTCACAGGGGTTCTTTTCGCCTTTCCCTCACGGTACTGGTTCACTATCGGTCAGTCAGGAGTATTTAGCCTTGGAGGATGGTCCCCCCATCTTCAGACAGGATATCACGTGTCCCGCCTTACTCGTTTTCACTCTCATAACGCCTTCGGTTACGGGGCTATCACCCTCTATTGCGTGCCTTTCCAGACACTTCACCTAACGTTATCAAAGCTTAAGGGCTAGTCCGATTTCGCTCGCCGCTACTTTCGGAATCTCGGTTGATTTCTTTTCCTCGGGGTACTTAGATGTTTCAGTTCTCCCGGTTCGCCTCATTAACCTATGAATTCAGTTAATGATAACTGCTGCTGCAGTTGGGTTTCCCCATTCGGAAATCGCAGACTCAAGTGGCTCTTACTGCCTCATCTGCGCTTATCGCAAGTTAGTACGTCCTTCATCGCCTCTGACTGCCAAGGCATCCACCGTGTACGCTTAATTACTTAACCATACAACCCGAAGAAGTCTTTTTTGCTTGGTCTTTTTCCCTGAATACGGCGTTAGCATCGAAGGCTGCTTGGTTGCTATCAGACGATAGCGCCCTGCGACATCCTTCTTGCTGCCTTGTCTCAGGCAAAAATCCTCAGCGCAAAAACCTAAGGGTTGATATCATCAACTAATTAGGTGTCACACAATATTTTATACATGAGTGTGTGACTTGGTTTTGCCGGACTCAATTTGAACACACAGTTGCCTGTGTATTCCCAAGAACACTTGATTGTGTTGGTCTTTCTCTTTCGAGAAAGTATTGAGAACTTTTACAAATAATCATCTGTTTCCAAAGAAACAAACATTATTTTGTCAGCTTTCCAAATTGTTAAAGAGCAATGATTTTGTATCGACAAAACCATGTTTAAAGATTCTTCATTAAAAACCCTTAAAGATGGTGGAGCTATGCGGGATCGAACCGCAGACCTCTTGCATGCCATGCAAGCGCTCTCCCAGCTGAGCTATAGCCCCAGATACGACTCTTTGCTTATAAACCAAATCAATCTGTGTGGACACTCATCCAAAATATCTTTACGTAAGGAGGTGATCCAGCGCCAGGTTCCCCTAGCGCTACCTTGTTACGACTTCACCCCAGTCATGAACCACAAAGTGGCAAGCGTCCTCCCGAAGGTTAAACTACCTGCTTCTTTTGCAGCCCACTCCCATGGTGTGACGGGCGGTGTGTACAAGGCCCGGGAACGTATTCACCGTAGCATTCTGATCTACGATTACTAGCGATTCCGACTTCATGGAGTCGAGTTGCAGACTCCAATCCGGACTACGACATACTTTTTGGGATTCGCACACTCTCGCAAGTTAGCCGCCCTCTGTATATGCCATTGTAGCACGTGTGTAGCCCTACTCGTAAGGGCCATGATGACTTGACGTCGTCCCCACCTTCCTCCGGTTTATCACCGGCAGTCTCCCTGAAGTTCCCACCCGAAGTGCTGGCAATCAAGGATAAGGGTTGCGCTCGTTGCGGGACTTAACCCAACATTTCACAACACGAGCTGACGACAGCCATGCAGCACCTGTCTCAGAGCTCCCGAAGGCACACCAGAATCTCTTCCGGCTTCTCTGGATGTCAAGAGTAGGTAAGGTTCTTCGCGTTGCATCGAATTAAACCACATGCTCCACCGCTTGTGCGGGCCCCCGTCAATTCATTTGAGTTTTAATCTTGCGACCGTACTCCCCAGGCGGTCTACTTAACGCGTTAGCTCCGAAAGCCACGACTCTAGGTCACAACCTCCAAGTAGACATCGTTTACGGCGTGGACTACCAGGGTATCTAATCCTGTTTGCTCCCCACGCTTTCGCATCTGAGTGTCAGTATCTGTCCAGGGGGCCGCCTTCGCCACCGGTATTCCTTCAGATCTCTACGCATTTCACCGCTACACCTGAAATTCTACCCCCCTCTACAGTACTCTAGCCTGCCAGTTTCAAATGCAACTCCGGGGTTAAGCCCCGGGCTTTCACATCTGACTTAACAGACCACCTGCATGCGCTTTACGCCCAGTAATTCCGATTAACGCTCGCACCCTCCGTATTACCGCGGCTGCTGGCACGGAGTTAGCCGGTGCTTCTTCTGCAGCTAACGTCAAAATGCAGCTCTGTTAAAACTACATCCTTCCTCACTGCTGAAAGTACTTTACAACCCGAAGGCCTTCTTCATACACGCGGCATGGCTGCATCAGGCTTGCGCCCATTGTGCAATATTCCCCACTGCTGCCTCCCGTAGGAGTCTGGACCGTGTCTCAGTTCCAGTGTGGCTGATCATCCTCTCAGACCAGCTAGGGATCGTCGCCTTGGTGAGCCATTACCCCACCAACTAGCTAATCCCACCTGGGCATATCCTGACGCGAGAGGCCCGAAGGTCCCCCTCTTTGGTCCGTAGACATCATGCGGTATTAGCCATCGTTTCCAATGGTTATCCCCCACATCAGGGCAATTTCCCAGGCTTTACTCACCCGTCCGCCGCTCGACGACGAGAAAGCAAGCTTTCTCTCGTTTCCGCTCGACTTGCATGTGTTAGGCCTGCCGCCAGCGTTCAATCTGAGCCATGATCAAACTCTTCAATTAAAGTTTTTGTGACACGATGTGTCGGCTCAATGAATACTGCTTTTTGTCTCTGCTTTAAAAGCAGAAGCAAAAAGTGACATTACATAAGTAATGTTGAATTGACTGTGCTCTTGTTGAATAACAGTTGCCTGTATTCAACTTGATTTGGTCACTCGATTCATTGATAAAATCTTTTTGGATATTTATCGACGAGTGCCCACACAGATTGATTGGTCTATATTGTTAAAGAGCTTTGCTTTCAGTGCTTTAGCACTTAGGCAGGACGCGTATAATACGCTTCCCACGTTGAAAGTCAACATAAAACTTTCATCTTTCAAAAGCTTTATGGTGACCTGCTTCTTGACGAAGCAAGTAACGCAAATAAAGCCTGGCGATGTCCTACTCTCACATGGGGAGACCCCACACTACCATCGGCGCTGTTTCGTTTCACGACTGAGTTCGGCATGGAATCAGGTGGGTCCAAAACGCTATGGTCGCCAAGCAAATTCTTTAATTCGGAAAGCCGTCTTTCTGTTCTCTACACAATCAATCGTTCTTATTGAGCCACAAAACCCCTTCGGTGTTGTATGGTTAAGTCTCACGGGCAATTAGTACAGGTTAGCTCAACGCCTCACAGCGCTTACACACCCTGCCTATCAACGTTCTAGTCTCGAACAACCCTTCAGGACGCTTGAAGCGCCAGGGAGAACTCATCTCAAGGCTCGCTTCCCGCTTAGATGCTTTCAGCGGTTATCGATTCCGAACTTAGCTACCGGGCAATGCGATTGGCATCACAACCCGAACACCAGAGGTTCGTCCACTCCGGTCCTCTCGTACTAGGAGCAGCCCCTTTCAATTCTCCAACGCCCACGGCAGATAGGGACCGAACTGTCTCACGACGTTCTAAACCCAGCTCGCGTACCACTTTAAATGGCGAACAGCCATACCCTTGGGACCGACTTCAGCCCCAGGATGTGATGAGCCGACATCGAGGTGCCAAACACCGCCGTCGATATGAACTCTTGGGCGGTATCAGCCTGTTATCCCCGGAGTACCTTTTATCCGTTGAGCGATGGCCCTTCCATTCAGAACCACCGGATCACTATGACCTGCTTTCGCACCTGCTCGAGCCGTCACTCTCGCAGTTAAGCGGGCTTATGCCATTGCACTAACCTCACGATGTCCAACCGTGATTAGCCCACCTTCGTGCTCCTCCGTTACACTTTGGGAGGAGACCGCCCCAGTCAAACTACCCACCAGGCACTGTCCTCACCCCAGATAATGGGGCCAAGTTAGAACATCAAACATACAAGGGTGGTATTTCAAGGTCGGCTCCACAATCACTAGCGTGACTGCTTCAAAGCCTCCCACCTATCCTACACATGTAGGCTCAATGTTCAGTGCCAAGCTGTAGTAAAGGTTCACGGGGTCTTTCCGTCTAGCCGCGGGTACACTGCATCTTCACAGCGATTTCAATTTCACTGAGTCTCGGGTGGAGACAGCGTGGCCATCATTACGCCATTCGTGCAGGTCGGAACTTACCCGACAAGGAATTTCGCTACCTTAGGACCGTTATAGTTACGGCCGCCGTTTACCGGGGCTTCGATCAAGAGCTTCGCCTAAGCTAACCCCATCAATTAACCTTCCGGCACCGGGCAGGCGTCACACCGTATACGTCATCTTACGATTTTGCACAGTGCTGTGTTTTTAATAAACAGTTGCAGCCACCTGGTATCTGCGACTCTCATCAGCTCCATCCGCAAGGGACTTCACCAGCAAGAGCGTACCTTCTCCCGAAGTTACGGTACCATTTTGCCTAGTTCCTTCACCCGAGTTCTCTCAAGCGCCTTGGTATTCTCTACCCGACCACCTGTGTCGGTTTGGGGTACGATTTCTTGTGAACTGAAGCTTAGAGGCTTTTCCCGGAAGCATGGCATCAATGACTTCATCACCTTGGTGACTCGACATCGTGTCTCAGCCTATCGTAGAGCCGGATTTGCCTAACTCTACAGCCTACGCACTTGAACCTGGACGACCGTCGCCAGGCCCACCTAGCCTTCTCCGTCCCCCCATCGCATTCACAACAAGTACGGGAATATTAACCCGTTTCCCATCGACTACGCCTTTCGGCCTCGCCTTAGGGGTCGACTCACCCTGCCCCGATTAACGTTGGACAGGAACCCTTGGTCTTCCGGCGAGGGGGTTTTTCACCCCCTTTGTCGTTACTCATGTCAGCATTCGCACTTCTGATACCTCCAGCAGACTTTACAATCCACCTTCAACGGCTTACAGAACGCTCCCCTACCCAATATACAAAAGTACATTGCCGCAGCTTCGGTTTACAGCTTAGCCCCGTTACATCTTCCGCGCAGGCCGACTCGACTAGTGAGCTATTACGCTTTCTTTAAATGATGGCTGCTTCTAAGCCAACATCCTAGCTGTCTGAGCCTTCCCACATCGTTTCCCACTTAGCTGTAATTTGGGACCTTAGCTGGCGGTCTGGGTTGTTTCCCTCTCCACGACGGACGTTAGCACCCGCCGTGTGTCTCCCGGATAGTACTTACTGGTATTCGGAGTTTGCAAAGGGTTGGTAAGTCGGGATGACCCCCTAGCCTTAACAGTGCTCTACCCCCAGTAGTATTCGTCCGAGGCGCTACCTAAATAGCTTTCGGGGAGAACCAGCTATCTCCGAGTTTGATTGGCCTTTCACCCCTAGCCACAAGTCATCCGCTAATTTTTCAACATTAGTCGGTTCGGTCCTCCAGTTGATGTTACTCAACCTTCAACCTGCCCATGGCTAGATCACTCGGTTTCGGGTCTATATCCAGAGACTAAACGCGCAGTTAACACTCGCTTTCGCTACGGCTCCCCTAATCGGTTAACCTTGCCACTGAATATAAGTCGCTGACCCATTATACAAAAGGTACGCAGTCACCCCACAAAGGAGGCTCCTACTGCTTGTACGTACACGGTTTCAGGTTCTATTTCACTCCCCTCACAGGGGTTCTTTTCGCCTTTCCCTCACGGTACTGGTTCACTATCGGTCAGTCAGGAGTATTTAGCCTTGGAGGATGGTCCCCCCATCTTCAGACAGGATATCACGTGTCCCGCCTTACTCGTTTTCACTCTCATAACGCCTTCGGTTACGGGGCTATCACCCTCTATTGCGTGCCTTTCCAGACACTTCACCTAACGTTATCAAAGCTTAAGGGCTAGTCCGATTTCGCTCGCCGCTACTTTCGGAATCTCGGTTGATTTCTTTTCCTCGGGGTACTTAGATGTTTCAGTTCTCCCGGTTCGCCTCATTAACCTATGAATTCAGTTAATGATAACTGCTGCTGCAGTTGGGTTTCCCCATTCGGAAATCGCAGACTCAAGTGGCTCTTACTGCCTCATCTGCGCTTATCGCAAGTTAGTACGTCCTTCATCGCCTCTGACTGCCAAGGCATCCACCGTGTACGCTTAGTCACTTAACCATACAACCCGAAGAGGTTTCGAGCTGCATTATCAGTAACCTAGGTGTCACACAATATTTTATACATGAGTGTGTGACTTGGTTTTGCCGGACTCAATTTGAATACACAGTTGCCTGTGTATTCCCAAGAACACTTGATTGTGTTGGTCTTTCTCTTTCGAGAAAGTATTGAGAACTTTTACAAATAATCATCTGTTTCTAAAAGAAACAAACATTATTTTGTCAGCTTTCCAAATTGTTAAAGAGCAATGATTTTGTATCGACAAAACCATGTTTAAAGATTCTTCATTAAAAACCCTTAAAGATGGTGGAGCTATGCGGGATCGAACCGCAGACCTCCTGCGTGCAAGGCAGGCGCTCTCCCAGCTGAGCTATAGCCCCATCTTGAGATATTTCTTCAAATCTTTTTATTCAAGGCAGATTGTGAGGCCGCATATATCAATATGCAACGAACAATCTAACGCAGAAGAAAATGATTTTGGTGGGTCTGAGTGGACTTGAACCACCGACCTCTCGCTTATCAGGCGAACGCTCTAACCACCTGAGCTACAGACCCATCTCTTGCTGTGTGCTTTCCCTGACTTCTGCGTCAGACTGCTTATCCTCGGTCAGTTATTTACTGATGTAAACGCCTTCCCTCGTCAATTGCCTTCCTTGAACTCAGAAAAACCACGGTGCAATTTCTCTTTGCTTATAAACCAAATCAATCTGTGTGGACACTCATCCAAAATATCTTTACGTAAGGAGGTGATCCAGCGCCAGGTTCCCCTAGCGCTACCTTGTTACGACTTCACCCCAGTCATGAACCACAAAGTGGCAAGCGTCCTCCCGAAGGTTAAACTACCTGCTTCTTTTGCAGCCCACTCCCATGGTGTGACGGGCGGTGTGTACAAGGCCCGGGAACGTATTCACCGTAGCATTCTGATCTACGATTACTAGCGATTCCGACTTCATGGAGTCGAGTTGCAGACTCCAATCCGGACTACGACATACTTTTTGGGATTCGCACACTCTCGCAAGTTAGCCGCCCTCTGTATATGCCATTGTAGCACGTGTGTAGCCCTACTCGTAAGGGCCATGATGACTTGACGTCGTCCCCACCTTCCTCCGGTTTATCACCGGCAGTCTCCCTGAAGTTCCCACCCGAAGTGCTGGCAATCAAGGATAAGGGTTGCGCTCGTTGCGGGACTTAACCCAACATTTCACAACACGAGCTGACGACAGCCATGCAGCACCTGTCTCAGAGCTCCCGAAGGCACACCAGAATCTCTTCCGGCTTCTCTGGATGTCAAGAGTAGGTAAGGTTCTTCGCGTTGCATCGAATTAAACCACATGCTCCACCGCTTGTGCGGGCCCCCGTCAATTCATTTGAGTTTTAATCTTGCGACCGTACTCCCCAGGCGGTCTACTTAACGCGTTAGCTCCGAAAGCCACGACTCTAGGTCACAACCTCCAAGTAGACATCGTTTACGGCGTGGACTACCAGGGTATCTAATCCTGTTTGCTCCCCACGCTTTCGCATCTGAGTGTCAGTATCTGTCCAGGGGGCCGCCTTCGCCACCGGTATTCCTTCAGATCTCTACGCATTTCACCGCTACACCTGAAATTCTACCCCCCTCTACAGTACTCTAGCCTGCCAGTTTCAAATGCAACTCCGGGGTTAAGCCCCGGGCTTTCACATCTGACTTAACAGACCACCTGCATGCGCTTTACGCCCAGTAATTCCGATTAACGCTCGCACCCTCCGTATTACCGCGGCTGCTGGCACGGAGTTAGCCGGTGCTTCTTCTGCAGCTAACGTCAAAATGCAGCTCTGTTAAAACTACATCCTTCCTCACTGCTGAAAGTACTTTACAACCCGAAGGCCTTCTTCATACACGCGGCATGGCTGCATCAGGCTTGCGCCCATTGTGCAATATTCCCCACTGCTGCCTCCCGTAGGAGTCTGGACCGTGTCTCAGTTCCAGTGTGGCTGATCATCCTCTCAGACCAGCTAGGGATCGTCGCCTTGGTGAGCCATTACCCCACCAACTAGCTAATCCCACCTGGGCATATCCTGACGCGAGAGGCCCGAAGGTCCCCCTCTTTGGTCCGTAGACATCATGCGGTATTAGCCATCGTTTCCAATGGTTATCCCCCACATCAGGGCAATTTCCCAGGCTTTACTCACCCGTCCGCCGCTCGACGACGAGAAAGCAAGCTTTCTCTCGTTTCCGCTCGACTTGCATGTGTTAGGCCTGCCGCCAGCGTTCAATCTGAGCCATGATCAAACTCTTCAATTAAAGTTTTTGTGACACGATGTGTCGGCTCAATGAATACTGCTTTTTGTCTCTGCTTTAAGAGCAGAAGCAAAAAGTGACATTACATAATGTAATGTTGAATTGACTGTGCTCTTATTGAATGACAGTTGCCTGTATCCAACTTGATTTGGTCACTCGATTCATTGATAAAATCTTTTTGGATATTTATCGACGAGTGCCCACACAGATTGATTGGTCTATATTGTTAAAGAGCATCTAGCGCTTGGCTTGTCGCCTTGGCTAGGGGTGCGTATCTTACGCCTTTCGAAAATCAAGTCAACAGATATTTGCCAACATTTTTTAGGATTTTCTTTTACCTTGAGTTTGCCGTTTTCAGACACTCTCTGTCGGTGAGGCGGCATTATAGGGAACAAATAACTTGTCGCAAGTGATTTCTTTACTTTTTTTTCCGTTTGCTTAAAAAGAAATCAGAAACGTTATAAATAATGTTACAACCTTTGAGGATTATCACAGCAATAGGTTGGAAAAACCCCAGACATAAACGTAAGATTCATCTATCTGTTCCATTTTATTTATGTATTCATCTTTCTTATTAATTGATAAGTAGTATTCCAATATGAATTTAACTAAATCTTTTTTGTGGCTTGCCACATTTGCTGTATTAGGTGTGATTGCACTTTCTCAGCTCGCAATTCCCTCGGTTGTTGCTTTTCTGGTTGGATTGGCAGGGGCAACTCTTGTTTTTATTCTCACTTCACAAAATTCGTCTGCTCAACAAGAATCACAGATGGCGACAACAACATTATATGTCGGCAATCTTCCCTATAAGGCGAATGAGTCGAATGTAAAAAACCTATTTTCAGATTATGGTGAAGTTTTTGCCGTCCGTTTAATGAAAGACAAACGCACAGGCAAGCGACGTGGATTTGGCTTTGTGGTGATGCCCGAAGCTGATGCACAGAAAGCAATTACGAAACTTAATGAGTCCAGCTATATGGAAAGGACGCTTAAAGTTCGGGTTGCGAATGATCCGAAAAACCCTGAATCGGAAAACTCTCAATACGATTAAATCCCCAATCGGATAACACTCGTGTCAGTGCCTCTCCATCAGATGGTGAGGTACTGGCAAATATCCGGGCCGTCTGTGATACATGTCGGCACATTCCCGGAGAAATCAGACTCGCGACCCTTCGTGCAATGGCTTTCCCTGAGTCGACCAATATCACATGCGCCCCCAATACCTGCTGAATTTCATCTCTCAATAGTGGAAAGTGTGTACAACCAAGTACAGCGACATCGATTTTCCCTTGGATCGGTTGAAGAATATTTTTCAGTTCAGATAGATTGACCGGTACACCACGTAACTTGCGTTCAGCCATATCCACTAATGCGGTTGACCCAAGCAGACAGATCTCTTTGTCAGATGAAAAATCCCGAATTAACTCATGAGTGTAAGGCCGTTGAATGGTTGCAGGTGTTGCAATAAGGCCGACACATCGCTGCGCCAAATTACAGGCAGGTTTAATCGCGGGAACCACACCAACAACCGGAATATCTAATATCTTACGTAAGCTAGGCAGAACAATTGTACTGGCGGTATTGCAAGCAATTACCACAATATCTATCGCCATCTTTGTTACGAGCGACGAGACTAAGCTTTCAACTCGGTTGAGTAATTTTTGCTGTGGCAACTCTCCGTACGGATAACCTTCATTATCGAACAAATAGAAATAGTTTTGCTCAGGGAGCAACTGCTGAATCTCGCGATAAACCGAGAGGCCACCGACACCGGAGTCAAAAATTAAGATATTAGAAACTTGTGAGGACACGTTGAACTACATCGAAATACTAAAGATGAAAACGCATGATACGCTTCCCGTCAATTTTGACAATCATGATTTTCAAAAGAGAACAAACCGCCCGAAGGCGGTTTGGCGGCATGACTAGAATTGGTAACCAACTTCAGCAAAAACAGTTCTTTCATTCCCTTTATAATAAGAGTCAGCATAACTGTAATAGCCCGTTTTATAGTCTTCATCGAAAAGATTATCGACTTTAATCCCTATAGATGTTTGACGATTCCACTGATAAGAAACACCGGTATCAACGGTAATATAAGCGCCTAACCATTGACTTGAGTCGACACGGTTACCAACATAATTAGTTGTGACTGTACCGCGCCACTGATTTTGTGAATAAATCATAGCCCAGCTATAGTTATTCTGAGCTCTTTTATCAAGTAAGGCTCCATCGGATGCATCTTTCGTTTTTTTCCACGCAGCACTTAATTTATGCTCAATCGGACCAGTCTCGACCGTCGCACTCAGCTCTAGCCCCTCAATACGAGCTCGGGCAACATTGGAAGGCTTCAATACACTACCCCCCACATTTTTCCAATCGATCATATCCTTCAAGTCTGTTCGGTACACCGATAACTCCCAAGACAGAAGATCATGAAAACCTTTCACCGCTAGCTCTCTTGACTTCGATTCTTCCGGTTTTAAATTTGGCTTACCGCTATCCGGCCAATATAGGTCATTAAAACTTGGTTCTTTATATGCCGTACCAACGTTCCCCAATATTTGCAGTTCATCAGTTATCCAGTAACCAATACCGCCGTTCCATGTTTTATGCTGACCAAAAGTACTGGAGTTATCATAACGGCCACTGATTTCTAGCGTTACATCGTTCATATCAGTAGACGAGGTAACAAACACTGACCGCATATGTTTTTCCGTGTCGTCATAGCTCGCCGAATAACCACCGAGTAAATCAGCTTTATCCTGTGAGTACTCCAACCCGACCTGCAAATGAACTATATTGGCAAACACGCTATTGTTCAGCCAGCTTAATGCATTTTGACGGGTTCTGATGATCTGTTTTGCATCAGAATCATTCGCCAACCCATCCGCGGATTCATTATATCGCGTTGAAATTTGTAACTCTGAGAAGAAATCACCTTGAGAATAGCGAAGTAAGCCGGCCAAAAGCTCAGATTCAGTATCAGACTTTTTCTGTTCAATATTTTTACCAGAAGCATATTCTGAATAATAATCTGCTTTATGAAGGGTCAATTTACCTTGCCAGTGTTCATCAAATTGATGCTGAAGATGGCCAACGAAGGTCTGAGCTTTATACCCATACTCTTCACCATCAGGGGCGGCAGCCAACACTTTGTAACCATCGCTTTTCTCTTGCGATACGATAACTTCACCATGAGTATTGTCATTCAACTGACCGACACTCTTCCATCCCAGCAAACTATGATCCTGTGAACCATAGCCTAAACGGGCCTGATGCTCCGAAGCAAAATCCTTACTTGTCGTAATACTGATGATGCCCCCAATGGCATCGGATCCATAGGCGGCGGCCCGAGGTCCCTTGATAATTTCAATTTTTTCAATTGCAAAAGCTGGGATCAAACCAATTGAAGATCCGCCACTGGTTGATGAATTAATTCGTACGCCGTCAAGAAGCACCAATGTATGTTTAGACCCCGTCCCCCGAAGAAAAATAGAGGTCGCCTGTGCTTTTCCTCCCGAAGAAACGACTTCCACACCAGGTAACGTTCTCAGCACCTCTAATGCACTGTGAGCCTGAAGTGCGGCGATATCTTGCTTTGTGACTGTGATTGTAGACGCTAGAACCGATTTCGCCGGCTGCTCAAACCGATTCGCAGTCACAACCATTGTGTCGGTGTCTGCGTTTAAACTGTCTGCATAAGAATAAAAGGCGCAAGAAAGCTGCGATACCACTGCGATCGCTAAAACTGTTTTTTTCATTTTTATATCCTGAATTCGCGTTAATCTGACCGGGGCTCCTGTTCTCTCCCGGTTGCTGGCAGGTCTTCGGACTTAAGAATATGATTACCTCTGAGATAACCGCCAAAATCTCGACTTCCCACATCCGATGCAGTGTCTCTTGAGATCTTGTCTTCTATTTACCGCTGCGCGTCAGTTCTGGATTTTCACCAGATTCCCTTTTCAACGCCCCATTTGACAAACAGATATTGTCATTTGGGGGTACCAACTGGCACGATAGTATTGGCCTACATAAAGCTTGTCCAGATGATATTCACTCGACTCATGAAGAAAATCCTCCGCGGATCCACGAACAGACTGGACATCATGACGGAATTGAATAAAATCTGCGCTCTTTCATTGTTCGCTCTGTAAAGCGTTTCGTTCTGTAAAAATAAAGGTAATACGATGGCTACTCTTGATGTAAATCCCGCACGCTACCAGAATCAACTGCAAGAGAAAGTCACTCGGCTTACTGAGATGTTTTCTGAATTTCACATGCCAGCACTCGACGTTTTTGAATCACCAGAACAGCATTATCGGATGCGCGCTGAGTTTCGCGTCTGGCATGAAGGCAATGATCTCTATTACATCATGTTCGATCAGCAAACCCGTCAGAAATATCGCGTTGATCAGTTCCCGGCAGCAAGCCAACTGATCAATCAATTGATGCCCGCTTTACTCGAACAGATTCGCGACAACGACATTCTGCGTCACAAACTGTTTCAGGTCGATTTTTTATCGTCGCTCAGCGGAGAAATTCTGGTCTCGCTGCTCTACCATCGCCAGATTGACGAACAGTGGCAGCAAGCTGCGCAAACCTTAAAAGACACCCTGTGCCAACAAGGTTTTAATCTGAACCTCATCGGACGGGCGCGAAAAATAAAGATGGTCTTAGATCGTGATTACGTGATCGAAAAACTATCTGTCCATGGTCAAACCTACACATACCAACAAGTGGAAAATAGTTTTACGCAGCCCAACGGGCGGATTGCCGAGAAAATGCTGGAATGGGCGGTGGATTCCACCCGGGACAGTCAGGGGGACCTGTTGGAACTCTACTGTGGCAATGGGAATTTTTCGCTGGCGCTGGCACAAAATTTCAATCGCGTACTGGCGACAGAACTCGCGAAACCTTCCGTCGATTCGGCGCAATATAACATTGCCGCCAACCAGATCGATAATGTGCAAATCATCCGCATGTCTGCAGAAGAATTTACCCAAGCAATGGAAGGGAAACGAGAATTCCGTCGTTTGAAAGATGCCGGTGTTGAACTCAGTAGTTACCAATGCGAAACGATTTTTGTTGACCCGCCACGTTCCGGTATGGATATCGATACTTGCAAAATGGTGCAGAAATATTCGCGTATTCTTTATATTTCTTGCAACCCGGAAACCCTGAAAGAAAACCTGATGGTTCTGAGTGAGACACATCACGTCACACGTTTTGCGCTATTCGACCAATTCCCCTATACCCACCATATGGAGGCGGGCGTACTGCTGGAGCGAATTGAGTAAAAATTGCAGAGATATTCGTTGTTCAGAAATCGCTTTCGGATGCGATGCGGGAGCAGTCATTACCCCCAAAGAAAATGCCTATCCGGTCAGTTATGATCAGACCGTCACGTTCTATAGCTGGACAAGGATGTGCGGCTGCATCTCATGATTACCGCTCATGATTATCTCAAGCTTGCCCTTTGGAGTCACCGATCATCAGTGATTCCATATTCAGACTGATTGTTGTCTGTAATGCTTCGATAGAACGTAGCAAAGCGGCTCTTTCCTGCTTTTGAGTCGGATAGGCTTCTTGGTGTTTACGGCACTCCATGACCACATTGCACCAGAAAAAAATCTCATCAAGTTTATGTTGAGTACTGTTCATAAGCCACATCTCTAACCAATATTTGATTGTTATCACTTGATCATGCCGCAAAAAAATATAAAAAACAGGTGGTATTTTTTGACAGGTTGCAAATGGAATAGCAACTAGTAGTATACTCTTGCCAATTCTTTTATATGCATGCTCATTAAAATAGGAACCCGCCCAAAATGGATGTTAGTTCAATAGAAATGGCAAAGGCTTGCACCCAGTTTAGCCGACTTATTTCCAAAATATATGATGATGCCATACATATCAGTTATTCAGTGGTTTCACTAGACACTCAAGAAATCTATACCTTATCAACAGATTATGACTGGCACCTCAGCTACTGGGATCAAGGATTAAACACCACCGTGGGGAAACGCATGTCGCCGGGGATTTCATCGTGGCGGGACAAAGATGAAGAATATCATCATTTATTAAGCAAATATCGTATCCCGGACAAAGTGGATTATACCTGGTTATGCTCACAACGCGCCGAAATCGTCTCTTTAGCCTGTCGCCGTCAACTCACTAGTCAGGAAAGTCATCAACTGGCAGTCCTTCGTCCCTATCTGGCTTATCATGCTCACAAATTATGGCTGAAACATCAGGTTGCAACACTCCCCTATCAGTCCACTGCCGCTTTATCCAATACGCAAAATACTCATATGAATGAGCAGGACCATTTCCGGTTTGGTGATATTGTCCTGACCGCGAAAGAGATGAGCACCATTCGCCTCCTGCTATCTTTTCACTCGCCCAAAGAAATCGCCTGGGAACATCATTGCAGTGAATCAGCAGAACGAAAACGCATTGAAACCATCAAGAGAAAACTCCGCTGTACCGGCAATCGTGCCACCTTTTTTAAGTTACTCCAAAAACATGGGATCCTTGATGCATGTCTGAATGTTTACACCACGTCTCTTTAACCTGTCAGGATCTCGATAGAAGCCAGAGATTCTATGCACAATTCGGTTACACGAAACTCAAAAGCTACAGCGATGAACAAGTCTCAATTGTCATGATGGCGGCCGAAACCGGTCTGGCTATCGAACTGTTCTGTTTCCCTGCGATACAACGTGCAGCACCACAAATCTCAAATATCGAGTCGGTACCCGATATTCAAACCATAGGGATAACACATATTGCGATTCAGGTTGACGACATTACAGCAACACGTCAGCAGCTCTCTCAGTTCGCCCCCTGTACAGATATTAAAACGGCCCGACTGGGGGGCTTTGTTTATTTTTTCACCCATGATCCCGATGGGAATCAGATTGAAATCATTATGGAGAATTAACATGCTAAGTTGGCCACAACGATTAGGGATTGTTTCAGGCAATGCATTCGAGTTTTACGATATTGCAGTTTATGCCGCCATTTCGCCTTACCTGTCTCATTTACTGTCCAGCCACGGCATCGTTCATTCTGAATGGATGGTATGGGGGATTTTCGCACTCAGATTTTTAATCCGTCCGCTCGGTGGGCTGGTCATTGGTAAAATTGCCGATACACAAGGAAGAAAAAAAGCCCTGATCATCACCAGTAGCCTGACCGGCAGCGCAACGCTGCTAATGGCGGCTTTGCCCGTCAATATGTTAGGAGAAAGCCTTGTCGTCCTCCTTTTATGCCTGCAAATGGTTCAGGCCTTCAGTTTTGGCGGCGAATACCCGACGATTATTCAATACCTGCACCAAGGGAGTCAGCGTGAACAACATGCGCGTCTCAGCAGTCTGATTGTTGCCAGTTCGATTGTCGGGGTGATTGCATCCGTCTTAATCGTCATGGGGCTGAAAGGCACCTTGTCCGAAAGCCAGATGCAAGCTTATGGATGGCGCATTCCTTTAATCATTGGGGCAGTCAACATTGCCATGAGTTTCTGGTTTCGCATTCGATTGCCAGCCGCGCTTCCGGCCTCACAGCCAGCTCGCTTAAGTAACGACTTAAGAACGACGGTCAGGATTGGTTTGGTGTCTGCAACAGGTGCGGTCGTGTTCTATGTACAGAATATCTCCAGTACGATTTTAGCCAAAGATTTTCCCATCCAGCCATTTGCTTTAGTCAATTCAGTGACCTTACTTGTGATGATATTGCTGGTCGGATGGATCACAGACAAATATCTGTCCTCTCCCAAGAAAAGCTTTTCGGGCGGATTATTGGCTGGCTTAGTGGTTTCTTATCCGGCTTATTATCTGCTCATTCATAGTCAATATGGGTGGCAGCAATGGATAGCATTTATCACGATCAGCCTGATTTCAGCGCTGATTTTAGCCAATCTGGCAACCGTCCTCTTTTCTATCGCCGGCAATAACACGACCTCTCTCGGGCTTGGCTATAATATTGCGCTCTCGATTTTTGGCGGGATGAGCCCATTAATTGTGAGCTTCTTATCTGAGTATGATGTCAGTTATGTCGGTGCTTATGCCGCATTAACAACACTACCGGCACTCATTGGCATTTATGGGTTTTCTGCACCATCGTTAACTCTCCGGTCAGAAACGAATTCATAACCCAGATTTGCCGCGCCAGACAATTGAATGACAGCCCCTGACATGAATGGCGGGGGCATCAGGAAACAAATAGAGAGATAAGGAAATGGCAGGCTCGCTGCGGTACACTGCCATTTTTCTTCACAAATGTTTCGAAACACGTTCGCGTTATCCGCTACTCCCTCAAACAAGCCTTCCTAAAAAGCAGAAAAATCAGTGTATCGATCTTACTTCCAATTGAATTTTGTCGAACATTTGATCAATAATGACCGCAAGTCACTAGCAATTGATAATCATTTTCATTTAAATATAATCATACGCCAATGTCCGCAGCCATGAGGAATCATCAATGAGAAAAGGACAATCCCAAGCCCACTTCTTCGACCCAGTATTGATACCAGCGATCAAACCGGTACTGCCACGGCTCGGGGTCGGCATACTTGCAGAGGGGATTTCCGGTTTAGCGAAGCTAGCAGCACTCTGGTGCCTCATCCACCTCATCGAGGCGCTAACCATCACTTGGGTGCTCTATGCGTGTGCATGTTGGTGTGTGAGTGCGATATGTTCATCAGGGGCGGCTTGGATTTCCCATCAGGCCGAAGCTGATTTTTCATCAAGACTCCGTCGTCAGGTCGCCACTCACTTAACACAACTCCCGACCCGGACTTTAGCACGTTACGGTGACAACGCTCTGCGGCGGTTAGTGTCTGAAGATATTACCGCCCTGCACCATATGATTGCTCACTTACCCGCAGAAATCGTGACGTTTATAATTGTCCCTATCGCTTCGGTGATCATGCTGCTCATCATGTCAGGCCCCGTTTCTTTACTCGCACTTCTCCCCGGCTGTATCGCCGCAATGTATTACCTGATTTTAATACCGCGTTATTCCGCCCGTTTTAATGCGGAGCGAGTGGAAGCAATGGAGACCATCGTCACGGCGATTAACGACTATGTCCGTGGGATCCGAATCAATCGGCTTTTTGATGCACAATCCGGAGCGCTTGCCGATTACCATGCAGCGACGAATCGCTTCACCCGGGGAATGATCACTTGGGTGAGCCATGTGGCAACCGCAGCCGCAATTGCAACCGCACTATTACAGGCTGTTGCAACATTTGCGATTGCTTATTGGACATCTTATCAACTCACTCCTGTATCGATCGCGGCGACCATGTTTTTCGGGCTGGCAATCGTCACACCTTCATTACGCCTCGGACATGGCCTCGATTACCTTTCCGCCGGGCGGGCAGCGAACCAACGGATCGCTCAATTGCTGCATGAGATGCCACTCCCCGGTGGAAACGCTTCGCCGCAGATCAATCACCCAGTCCTCACGGTGCAAAACCTCTGTATCCATACCGAGAACGGATCGCTCATTGATAACTTCTCTTATCGGTTTGCTCCGGGAAAAATCACAGCAATGATGGGGCCAAGCGGCAGTGGCAAAACAACGCTTTTGCGGATACTTGCAGGGTTTGAATGCTCAGAGAGCGGCGAGGTTCGGCTGGGAAGCCATCATATAGCCTCACTCGATGAGCACTTCCGCCACCAGCAGATTCAGCTCATCCCGCAAACGAAACCCGTCCTAAATACGACGGTGCGGGATAACTTATTGCTAACCGATCCACAGGCCACGGATGAACAGCTTCATGATGCGCTGAATCATGCCCAACTTGAGATCGACTTAGATATGGATGCGGCATCCCTATCTGGCGGAGAGCAGCAAAGAGTCGGGCTTGCACGCTTATTTTTGAGTCCTGCTGCGATACTGCTGCTGGATGAACCAACCAGTGCTTTAGACCATATTCGGGCAAATCAACTCATGGCAGCATTGTTACATTTGACCCATACCCGGCATAAAACCCTGATTATGGTGACGCATGATCCGGCACTGGCTTCTCAGGCTGACCAACACATTCATCTCAACAAAGCGCCACAACATCATAAGGAATTCACGGTATGACTTTCGCCGCCCGCCACCCAACCGGCCTGACCCACACCATATGGCCATTGCACACCAAACGCCGGCTGATTTGGATCAGTATCAGCTGGTGTGTCGTTGCTGCACTGGAAGCCTGTGCCTATACCGTGCTGGCACAGGCTATCACGCTCCAACAAGATCCGGTCTGGGTCATCATCTCAGCCGGTATTGCCGTACTTGTGATGATATTCACAACACGTGCAGGTTTTTTCTGTGGCGTTCGCCTTGCCGGTGATTTATTTGAAACATTGGGCCAAGTGCTGGCCCGGGCCAAACTTTCATGGTTTACCGATACACGCCGCGCCCAATTGGCAACGTTAGCTTCCCAAGGAATCCCGGGCTTCATGAGTGTACCGGCCCACCAGATGCAAACGTTCTTGCATGCCCCCCTACTACCACTGTTTTTGGTCTGCGGCATTGCATGGTTATCAGGGCCAGAAGTAGCACTCATCACCGCGGGGACACTTGCTCTGTCACTGCTGCTGCAATTTAAAGCTCAGATGGCTCTTATTGAAAGCGATAAAACAAGGCATGAGGCGAATATCGGCACCGCAAACGCGACTATCGAATTTGTTGATCATCTGGAGCTGTTACGCACCACCGCCGGGCCTGCAAGAGCAATCACACGCATCGAACAACAATGGCAAACACAAGAAAATGTGCTGGCTCGAACCAACCGAGCCGCAGCAAAAGCAACCTTGCTCTCAGCCATCGCCAAATCTCTACCGCTAGCCTGCATCAGTGCTTATCTGACTATCACTGCAATCAGCTCGCCCATCATGACTCTGGCACTACTCATTTTAGTGGCCAGAGCTGCGGCACCACTGGGGGAACTTGTTCTGGCTGGTCTGAGTATTAATAATTTACGAGCAGCATTGAACGACTACCGCACAAATACCGAGATTCCAACCTTATCAGAACCGGCATCGGCCGAAGCTTGCGTGCCGGATGGATACCATATATCCCTGAAGAACATTCGCCAGATGCCTGTTCTCAAGCAGATCAATGCTGAAATTGAACCGGGTGCGAATGTCATCATTTCCGGACCAAGTGGTTGCGGAAAAAGTACCTTACTTGAACTCATGATGCGCTTTGATGATCCACAAGGCGGAGAGATCACTCTGGGAGGCGTCCCCTTAAATCAGATGCGCTACGCCGAATTGACGTCAAAGATTGCTTATGTTGCGCAAGAGCCGGTGGTATTCACGGGGACTCTGGCCGAAAATATTCGTTTAGGGCGAGCCGGGGCAAGTGATTCAGAAATAGAAACCGTCGCAAGACAAGCGATGTTGGGCCACCTCATCGACCGTTCTCCCAAGGGGCTTGATCAATCTGTCGGTCATCAGGGCAGCGCCCTTTCTGGTGGAGAAAGACAACGGGTTGCTATCGCTCGGGCGCTACTCAAAAAGGCTCCGATCCTGATTCTTGATGAAGCAACCGCAGCACTCGATAAAGAGACAGAACGCCACATCGCTGCATCCTTAAGAGCTCTCCCCGCGACGCTGATTATCGTCACCCACAGAGATAGCTCGATTTGGCAGCCGACACAGATCATCCCTCTGACCAATCATGGGCGTAGCAATGGATAATCATACCGAGATAAAAAAAACGCAGTTGCATCGACGAACACGCTCGCCGCATACCAGACGCACCGCGCTGATGGATGCAGCTGAACATCTGTTTTTAACCAAAGGGATTCATGAGACCCGGATCGAGGACATTACAACCGCGGCTCATGTCGCCAAAGGGACCTTCTATATTTACTTTAATTCCCGCGATACTCTGTTACACGCCTTACAACAGCGTTTTATGACCAGCTTTTGTGCCCGGATTGATACAGCACTTGCCCAATGTTCCCCCGATGACTGGGCAGCAAAACTACATCGCTGGTTCGCAACAGCAGTCGACGGATTACTGGATCAGATTATTCTGCACGACATGCTCTTTCAGGGGATCAACCCAAACCAAGAGCGAAGCCTTATGAGTGAAAATCCAGTCATTGAGCAGCTATGTACGCTGTTACAACAAGGCAATAAAGCGAATGCATGGCGAGTTGCAGCCCCCCAAATGATGGCTTTGATGATGTTTCATGCGATGCACGGATTAGTTGATGACGCGTTAGCACGAGAAAATATGGCCCACCGTTCACTTTTAGTCAGCATACTGACCGAGACCTTTAGTAAAGCGCTCAAATAACGATTCAGACGGTGTTGCCTGCACAGTATCAGACAGACGGGAGAGCGAGACGACGTTCGCGATCGATTCTCACCCAAATTTCGGGCTCGCTGCTGAAGCACCTTTCATGCCTATCAGCAAGTGTCGACTGAATTTTTTATGCAATCCCATGCTCATACAGTTCTCAAAAATAAAACACTTCCGTGATACTTATTCCACTTCGTTCAGGCAAGTTTTTGCTCACCGGGCAACTTCTTGCTCGACTGCGGGCAACTTCTTGCTTGTATTTATCTTTCTGTTTTTATAACCCTTTGATTTAATTGATTTGCGCGAGTTGGCACACCCTTTGCTCTTATTATTCAAGAGCCTAAAGGTTCTATGTGCATTAAAAACATGAACTTATTATAGATAATTGAAGGAATTCAGAATGCCAACTCCATGTTATATCTCTATCGAAGGTGAAACTCAGGGGCTAATCACGTCAGGCGCTTGTACAGCAGATTCTATCGGTGACTCTTTCGTTGAAGGTCACGAAGATGAAATGATGGTTCAACAGTTCGACCACGTCGTAAGTGTTCCTACTGATCCTCAGTCTGGTCAGCCAGCAGGTCAACGTGTTCACAAGCCTTTCAAATTCACAGTGAACCTCAACAAAGCCGTTCCTCTGCTATATAACGCACTGGCTTCTGGCGAGAAAATGTCTTCTGTTACTTTGAAGTGGTACCGCACTTCAATCGAAGGTAAACAAGAAAACTTCTTCACTACAACACTTGAAAACGCAACAATTGTGAACATCGAGTGTGCAATGCCACATTGCCAAAACCCAGCAGATGCTGATTTCACTCAGAACCTGACTGTCTCAATGTCTTACCGTAAGATCACTTGGGACCACGTTAACGCGGGTACTTCAGGTGCTGACGACTGGCGTAAACCAATCGAAGCTTAATTGTCTGATGAGCAGGCACCGTGGGTGTCTGTTCGACAATGCTTTGATTGTCTTGTTGCTCACCGATGGGTGGGCAACATTGTTTATATCAATCACATATTCATGAGAGAAATTACTTTCAAAACGATAAGACCATATACCTGAACAACTTTGAGCAAAAAAGCGCTGCTCGTGAGGTTATTCAGGTATGTGTGTTGTGAGGCAAGATGGCTGGGGCGATAGTTCAAAACTGAGAGGTTCCTTCAGGAAAATTGCTTTCTCGTTGATTTCCCCGCCAATTTTTCATTTTCATCAAGACTCATATACTCATCCGGTTATAATCGGATTTTGCGTTTCGCTATCGTTCTGTTTTGACAAAGTGTTTATTTTTGTGTCCATACAGGATGGCAAGACGTCACGTTTCTAACAAAAATAACCGGAAAACCGGGCCGAACCCATGTCATTGATGTTTGTGGTGATCCATCAAGATGCACTGATTCTACAGATGACAAAATCAATGGGTATATGAAATTCAGTCAACTCAACAATGTCAGGTAAAAACTATGGGGACTTTGAACTTCCGTCTTGTCAGTGGTGTCGGTGAAGCGTTGGTCGTCCGTGACTATCAGGGACATGAATCGATCTCTGATTCATTGGATGCACAGGGCAACCCGGTGTATGGCTTTCGCTATCACATCGAGCTGGCCAGCCGCGATTCCGGCATCCGGGCCGAGCAACTGGTTGATACCGCAGCCGTGCTGGAAGTCATCCGCAATGGCGAAGTGGTGCAGCAAGTCCACGGCATTGTGCGCAGCTTCAGCCGCGGTGATACCGGCCATCATCACACCTATTATTCCCTGACACTGGTGCCATCCCTTGAGCGGTTGTCATTGCGCCATAACAGCCGGATTTTCCAACAAAAAACCGTCCCTGAGATTCTGGCGATGCTCCTCTCGGAAATGAACATCACCGACTACGCCTTCTCCGTCAAACGCGAATGTGCACCGCGGGAGTTCTGTGTTCAGTATCGGGAGACCGATTTAGCGTTCTTCCACCGGCTGGCGGCAGAAGAAGGCTTAATGTACACCTTCAGCCACGAGGCCGAAAAACATACCTTAATTGTCACCGACAATAGCGCCGGATTTACTCAGCTGGGCGGTACTGTGCCGTATAACGTGCTCTCCGGTGGTGTGGCTGACACCCCATATGTCTCCGCCATGCGTGAGACCAAACAGTCCGAAGTCACCGAAGTGACGCAGCGTGACTATAGTTTTAAAAAGCCGTCTTACAGTTTTAAACAGTCGGCATTGGGCAGTGATATGGCCTATCAGTTGCCGGACTACCAACACTACGATGCACCGGGGCGCTATAAAGACGATGCCAGCGGCAAAGCCTTCAGTCAGATTAAGCTCGAACATCTGCGCCGCACCAGTCATACCGCAGCCGGTAAAAGTAACGAAGCCAAACTTCAGGCCGGGGTGGTGTTTACACTGGCCGACCATCTTGATAGCGCAATGAACCGCCCCTGGCTGATTGTCGGGATTGACCATCAGGGCAGTCAGCCTCAGGCACTGGAAGAATCCGGTGGCAGTGGTGCCACCACTTACAGCAACCAGTTTGTCGTCATCCCGAATGAAACCCTGTGGCGTATGCAGCCCCAGCCAAAACCGCAAGTCGATGGCCCGATGGTCGCGACCGTTGTCGGCCCCGAAGGCGAAGAAATCTACTGTGATGAACATGGCCGGGTGAAAGTCTCTTTCCCGTGGGACCGCTCCAGCAACGAAGACGAGCACAGCTCCTGCTGGGTGCGCGTCGCACAAGGCTGGGCAGGCGCCCAGTACGGTATGATGGCGATCCCTCGTATCGGTCATGAAGTGATTGTCACCTTCCTCAACGGTGACCCGGATCAACCGATGGTGACCGGGCGCACCTATCACGCGACCAACACGCCGCCCTATCCTCTGCCGGATCACAAAACCAAAACCGTGATTCGCACCCAGACCCATCAGGGCACCGGTTTCAACGAATTAAGTTTTGAAGACCAATCCGGCAGCGAGAAGATTTATCTTCATGCGCAGAAAGACTATGAAGCGCTGGTTGAAAATGACAGCACCACCCAGATTAAGCATGACCGCCATCTCACGGTTGAAAATGACCGTTACAGCCATGTGCAGGTCAACGACCATCTGAGTATTGACGGTGAGCAGCGAACCGCAATCAAACAGAACCTCACCCTCGAAACCGATGCCTCACTGCATCAGAAGGTCGGTCAGAAAACCATTGTCGATTCAGGCAGCGAAGTGCACCTCAAGGCCGGAAACGCTGTGGTACTCGATGCCGGTAATGAAATCACCGTCAAAGTCGGCGGCAGTTTTATCAAAGTCGATGCAGGCGGCGTACATGTGGTCAGCGGTGCGATCAACCTTAACTCCGGCGGCAGTGCCGGCAGCGGCAGCGGTTACGCCGGCCAGCTTGCAACCATGCCGAATGTTCTCACTGCGTTAACAGCTCCGGAAGAGGCGCAGGCACCGTCATTTACGGCAAGCGAGGTGCAAGCATCACCCCAGCTGATTCCTTATTCTCCGAACCTGATTCAACAGGTTGAAGCAGATATGCTGACTGGCACCCCGGTCACACCGGTTTGTAAAGTCCCTGTGGGCGGCCCATGTCCGTTTGAAGGCGGAGACGCCTGATGCTGAATTTAACACACGAATATCACGGTCAGGCGGTCAACTGGTATGCCGTGGTTCGCGGTGATACCGGGCTGGCGGCTGCGGTTTATCAGTGGATTGACGGCCATCAGATTGAGCCGCTTTACCTGATGACCGTTTTAGAGACCTTACAGGATGAGAGCCCGCTGGTGATTGCCCTGAAATATGGTAGCGGTGACCCGCTGACTGACAAACTCCCGCCTGAGCAGACGCTTTACTTCTCTGCCCCGGCGCAGGTGTCGCTGGCCGAAGTACTCCATCAACTGCGTACGCGGATGGTGGTTTATTTTGAAGGTAATACAACCGGCCTGCTCCATTACTATCATCCTCAGGTTGCCAGTTACTTTTTCACGCTGGCAGCCGCTGAAGAAACCAGTGGATGGCTTGGGTTATGCTGCTCAGCAATGGTCTATCGCCAACAATTGAGTGAGCCGCCAGGCTGGGTCGAAGTCGGTGATGGGCATAGTCAAGCGGACCCGGATGTCTGGGTGATGCAGCCCGGTCAAGCGCAAGCACTGACACGCCTGAGCGAAGATAAAACCATTGCGGCATGGGCGCAGCAGTCTGATATCCGTGAGATTGACTGGTTATGTCAGCATCAGGTTACCCGTTTCTGCGACAACCACAACATTCAAGCAGCGCCGCTGCAAAACCAGTTACGTCTGTGGGCTCAGCAGAACCAGTTTTATTTAGATACCTTCCAGCCGGAAGAGCAATTCTTAGCGCTCCAGCCGGAGCAGAAAATAGCACAATTAGAACAACGCGTGGCGAGAGGATTATAACTTATGGCTTGTACATGTGATCATAACAAACTGCTGTTGATCGAAGTCACCGGTACCCAACACGACACCCAGCAGGATTTTGCGTTCTATGATCTGACCGATATGAAGCAACAATCAGCGCTGGAGGGAAAGAAGTATACCGACAAAGCCCTCGCTGAAACGACGATCTACGGCTGGGACTGGTGTCAGGAAAAAGAAAATCGCAATGTATGGCTCTCGGTGAAAGCCAGCGATGGCCCGATCATGCTGCCGCTGTTCGACAATGTCAGCCATACCCAACGGATCGCAAAAGGCCCGCAAAAATATCAGCTCCATTCATTTATCCCGCTGACGCTGTTACCCACATTTAAAGAGCACGCAACCCCTGAAGAGCGCATTGCCCCGCTACGCAAGGGGTATCTCTATATTGCTTACAACGGCAAAATCTGGCGGGAAATCGAAGTTTCAGCCACAGATGCCGGAGAGCCCTGTTTCAAAGACGTTAACCTCTTTGCTTATCGGCAAGGCCGGGATAAGCCGGTCAAAACCGAGACGAAACGTGAAGTCACGGGCGAAGCATTAAAAGAGATTTGGTACCCGGCCAAAGAGAATGGCCGTAAAACCGATATTCGCATGGCGTACTCAGAGGTACAGTGGAGCGGTGAGCGGATCAACAACCTAGAGGCAAACCCATCCGAATTCAATGTACGAATGGAACAGATTGACGACCTGAACCGGGCGTCCGATATGCTAGAAATGCGAGCCAGAGACGACGTTTCAGAGCTTCAGTTAGCTGACCCTTGTGCATTCAATAAAGACCTATCCGGAGCGGTTCTGCAAACACGCCTCCAATCGGCCCAGAAAGAGCGTGAGGAATACTGCAAAGATGACGCCTTTACCACCTATAGTGAAATGAACTATGAGTATGATGCACGTTCTTCGGTTTTAGGTCGGGTCCTCTGGCAAAAACAAAAAGATGCTAAGGTCGAAAAACTTGGCCCTGAGCCTGATTTTTCTTCATGGGAAGGCGAAGCGACCGGAGATTATCTTGCCGATGCAAAAGCAAGAAAACTGCAAGTCCTTTACTTAACCGATCCCGTATTCAACCTGCGGCATCACCTCGCAATCTTGCAATACGCGAATAGCTTTTTACAGCAGATTCAGCTGGATGCAATGAGTCAGCCTTTCTACAAAAGCGCTGAACTTTTACAGATATTCGTCTTAACCCCGAAACTCGGAGAACAAGAGAATCCATCCTACAAACTGAAAAAACATGTTGATTTGAAAGATCATAGTCCGTTTAAACGGACCTTGCGTTTTCATTGGCGAGAGAAAATACGTGATGATGTGAGGAGCCTGCAAAAGAAAGTCCTTGAGCGACTGAAAGACCACAAATACGCTTTCGCTCTAAAAGATATGATCAGTATGGGTAACGGTAACGCATTGGGCGCACTCATACAGGTCAATACTTGTCGCCATGCGCTCTTATCTGACCCGGATCAATGTGATCAGTTGCTGCCAAAACATAAACGTCGTGACTTTTCATCCTCACTGGCAGCGGTCAATGAAATCTTTGTCGAAGATAGTTCTCACCCATTAAGAGAGGTATTGTTCGGGAGCAAAAAAACTCAGGAAACCCTCAACGAATATTTAGATACCGCCGAAGAAACTGCACCTTACAAAAAAGAGCTGGAGAAACTGGAAGGTGAAGCCAATGACGGCTCCGGCATTATCAATGTTGCTCTGCTGGCTAAAATCGTCTCGCAAGGGCTGGAGATCAAACCTGAAAGCCTTGAGCAGGTAGAAGCCGGCACGTTAATTCGAATATCCCAAGATGCGGAACAATCGGAATTTCCGCAAGTGCGCCGTATTATGGGGGCTATCGATGCCATGCTCAGCAGCTATTTCCAACACGGCTTGGATTTAACCACATTAGCCGGAGCGTTGGCTGAAACAAAACAAGCCACCATCTCAATGCCGTTTAAAAAGCTCTATACCGATGCCGTGGGCATGGCCAAAATGTTTGGTGGTGATACCTTAAAATCGCTGACCTTTGTCCCGGTAACTGGTGAAAAAATTGAAGGTTTTGTGATTGGTCTCGACAACCCTGATGCCAAATTCGGTGTTGGTCCTGAGCAATCATCAGGGAGTTACCGCAACACACAAGGCAGACAAATTGCCCACGGTGATTTGTCTGTGGACGGTGAGAAAATCGCGTCAACCAGCAAAGCACGGATGCCCAAAAACACCAGTCTGGATATTCAGGAAGATTTACAACTGCTCATGCTGAAAGATGTCGATTCAGAAGCAGCCCTGTTTATCAAAAATAACCATAAGCTGATTGATGAGCTCAAAACCGCAGATTTATCTAAAGACCATGTCACCAAAACCAATGCCTACGAGAAATTCCATATTCCTTTATTTGTCTTGGGCATAGAACTGATAAATTGCTGGAATGCATTGAGTTATATATATAAAAATATTGGTAAAGATAATGCCTATTCCATACTTAATTTAAGCAGCGCAATAATGGATATATCAATAGCCAGTGTTCACAGCCGAAATTTACTAAAAGCAAACAATGGGCGGTTATTTGCCCTATCAGATAAAACTATGATTCAGTTAAGTGCTGAAACACAGGCCGCTTGGCCGAAAGGCAAGCTCGGTGTTGAACTGGTTGGACGGGTTACCATCCTGGAGTTTGCTGGCTTTGCTGCTGGGTTACTGACAGCAGGACTGATGGTATGGGATATGATCCGCCTGTTTAACAGAAAAGATAATGATGCGGCTTGGGGCACAGCCTTAATGGCGACCGGGGTTGTCTTCGGCTCAGTGGCAGGGCTGTTTTTCTCTTCTACCTGGACATTTTTAGGCATGGGGCCGATCGGCTGGATCTCATTAATTGTTATAGGGGCCGGTTTTTTGATTACCTATCTGTTTACCGACGGGCCATTAGAAGCATGGATTAAAAATGGCCCCTTCGGTGAAGATCCGGCCTCTGGTGATGATGACTATGCCTTTTTGACCCAACAGCCGGAAGAAGCCTATAAACAGTTACTCAGCCTGTTTGTGTCTCTGCGTATCCAGGTTGACCCCATTGATGCAGCGCCCTTTAGTGCCACCCAACGACACGCCTATAAAACCACCGGCATCACTCACTGTGTGCGGATCAAATCCAATGTGGCGCAATTATTCAATATTCAGGATAATAAAATCCAATTCAAGGTGAAATTCCGGCAAGTGCTGGAGCGGGTCAGTGAAAACAGAGGGGAGATAGAAGCCAGAGAAAATATGAAACGCACCTTTGGCGATGAAACAGCGGCAAGGTTCAGGGGCCCGATGTGGCAGGTGATTAAGCATCAATCGATTAAGGAAGCTGAAACCATCACCAACGCAGAAGAACGCATTTATCTGTTTAAAAACACCTATGCAAACCAAGAGAGTGTGGTATCTCCTCAGGCAATCACACGCTACCAGCGCAATATTCAGGTATTGGCACAGGTCGAAGTAAAAAATATGGTCTTCCCTCAGCCCCCGTTGGCTGAATTTAAAGAAACCCAGCGGCATTTGACTGAGGGCAAAATTAGCATCAAGGTTGCTGATTTTGATGACGGTCAGCCCGTCGGCTTCTGGGAGACCCTGATGAATGAGCCGAAGAGCCACCCGGTCAATTATTTCTGGGCCGACTCCCGTGAGCGAGAGTATCAGTTTACTGCTACCGATAAACAAACGGACAGTCAGTCACAACCGGAGACACAGGTCGCTCCGCAAGCACAATTACAGCAAGGGTAACCATCCATGAGTCAAACCGTCTACCAACAACACGCCTATCGCAGCAATCAGGTCCCTCCGCAGAAACCGCGCCCGGAGAAAACGCTTGCCCAGCGCTTACTGTCTGCCGGGCAACGAATGCTACCCTGGAGCCGGCCGACCCAGACGGTGAGTACCCGCACTGCACAAGTATCCCCCAGCCAGTGGCAAAAGATGAAAACAATCGCCCCAAATCAGGAATGTTTTTGGAACGAACAGACGTTAGAAGGTTTAACCGGTAATATTTGGGCAAGGGTATATTTAATTTTTTCGGGACTAGGAAAATTCGTAATATTATATTTTACACCAATATTTATTGTTACTTTATTATTAACGTCTTTAGTTACGACTGGAAGATTTGGTCTATCTGATTGGATAGAAGCACTTTGGGCTTATTTTCTATATGCGATTTTTCCCGCTAGCATTATCTGGGGACAATTCGAAATGTATAACCGAAGCTACTGGAAACCAAAGTTACTTCGTAAATTACTTGATGCTCAAAAGAAGTTTGAACTCAATCGCCGTACCGGTATGGTGACCCTGTATAAACGGGGCGGCAAAGTTCGTTATTCGTATCCCTTTGTTGAGTTTGACTGCATTCTGGCCACCACGCCGAGTCAGCAGGGCTTAGTCAATTACTCGTTGTTATTGGCACACCGCTATAGCGGCTCTATGCATGGCGTACCACTGGGGGTGTTAGTGACCCCGCATGAAACTGTCGCTGAATATTACCGGCTGTGGAATATGATTCAGTGCTATATGGATGTCACCCAGCCATTACCGGATATTTTATTGCTCGAAGAAGCCCGTCCCAAAGACCCGACCACCGCGGCCTACGACCAACAAACCGGCCGGAACCCACGCTACTGGCGGGATATGTCTGATGACGCTTACGCAGAGGCGATCACGCAAATTGAGGCCAAACAGAGCAAGATGTCGGAAACCGGCCCGGAAATTGATATTTTTGCCAAAGCATCATGAATATAGAAAAAGAGGGATCAGCAACCTGATCCCTCTTTATATTTTTTAAACCCCTTTGACGTCTTCTTTAATCAAATTTATCTCATCAAACGTAATCAGATTATTGAGAAATAGCAGAATCTCACGCAATTCATTTTGGTCAACGGAAGGTGCGGTGCTGGTGGCAAGAAAATCAATCAAATAACCGCGAGCAGTCAGGTGTAAATCAAGGTTAGATTGTGAGTTTGACATAAGTAACTCCCTGAGTTGGTTATAAACTATCACCAATCAAAGGTTCCTAATCTTCGAGTGGTGAACTGAACGAGGTTAGGAACTACCGCACTCAAGGAAACGGCCTGACCGAAATCAGCCTGTCCAGTCCACCATAATTTAGGTGTGCAAGACTGCATATAGTAAAGTCTGTATATACCGACGTCTATATGTCTTGAGTTTTTACGCAGGGTTCCTAATCCCGACACCGAATTTTATCGGTGCGAATTCAGGGTAAGCGGTGTCTAGTTGCTGACGAGTCATAAGAAAATAAAGCGCGTGTCATAGCGTAAAATCTCATACTTTGCTCACACTGGGGTCATCATTATTTTGCGAGTAATTTCACACTGTTATCTATCTCTATAAAAGTGAGACCTCCCTTCAGGAAAAGCGCTTTTCTTCTCATTTATCAGTCATATTTTTGTTTTCATCAGGATTCATATAACCGTTTCGTTATAATAGCGCTGGCTCTGTTTTCGTCTGCAAAAATAAATAGATAAACGCATCCACATTCAGACAGAGCAGTTCATCTTCATCATTTGCTTATTTCACAATGTCAGGTAAAAACTATGGGGACTTTGAACTTCCGTCTTGTCAGTAGTGTCGGTGAAGCGTTGGTCGTCCGTGACTATCAGGGACATGAATCGATCTCTGATTCATTGGATGCACAGGGCAACCCGGTGTATGGCTTTCGCTATCACATCGAGCTGGCCAGCCGCGATTCCGGCATCCGTGCCGAGCAACTGGTTGATACCGCAGCCGTGCTGGAAGTCATCCGCAATGGCGAAGTGGTGCAGCAAGTCCACGGCATTGTGCGCAGCTTCAGCCGCGGTGATACCGGCCATCATCACACTTATTATTCCCTGACACTGGTGCCCGCGCTTGAGCGGTTGTCATTGCGCCATAACAGCCGGATTTTCCAACAGAAAACCGTCCCTGAGATTCTGGCGATGCTCCTCTCGGAAATGAACATCACCGACTACGCCTTCTCCGTCAAACGCGAATGTGCACCGCGGGAGTTCTGTGTTCAGTATCGGGAGACCGATTTAGCGTTCTTCCACCGGCTGGCGGCAGAAGAAGGCTTAATGTACACCTTCAGCCACGAGGCCGAAAAACATACCTTAATTGTCACCGACAATAGCGCCGGATTTACTCAGCTGGGCGGTACTGTGCCGTATAACGTGCTCTCCGGTGGTGTGGCTGACACCCCATATGTCTCCGCCATGCGTGAGACCAAACAGTCCGAAGTCACCGAAGTGACGCAGCGTGACTATAGTTTTAAAAAGCCGTCTTACAGTTTTAAACAGTCGGCATTGGGCAGTGATATGGCCTATCAGTTGCCGGACTACCAACACTACGATGCACCGGGGCGCTATAAAGACGATGCCAGCGGCAAAGCCTTCAGTCAGATTAAGCTCGAACATCTGCGCCGCACCAGTCATACCGCAGCCGGTAAAAGTAACGAAGCCAAACTTCAGGCCGGGGTGGTGTTTACACTGGCCGACCATCTTGATAGTGCAATGAACCGCCCCTGGCTGATTGTCGGGATTGACCATCAGGGCAGTCAGCCTCAGGCACTGGAAGAATCCGGTGGCAGCGGTGCCACCACTTACAGCAACCAGTTTGTCGTCATCCCGAATGAAACTCTGTGGCGTATGCAGCCCCAGCCAAAACCGCAAGTCGATGGCCCGATGGTCGCGACTGTTGTCGGCCCCAAAGGCGAAGAAATCTACTGTGATGAACATGGCCGGGTGAAAGTCTCTTTCCCGTGGGACCGCTCCAGCAACGAAGACGAGCACAGCTCCTGCTGGGTGCGCGTCGCACAAGGCTGGGCAGGCGCCCAGTACGGTATGATGGCGATCCCTCGTATCGGTCATGAAGTGATTGTCACCTTCCTCAACGGTGACCCTGATCAACCGATGGTGACCGGGCGCACCTATCATGCGACCAACACGCCGCCCTATCCTCTGCCGGATCACAAAACCAAAACCGTGATTCGCACCCAGACCCATCAGGGCACCGGTTTCAACGAATTAAGTTTTGAAGACCAGTCCGGCAGCGAGAAGATTTATCTTCATGCGCAGAAAGACTATGAAGCGCTGGTTGAAAATGACAGCACCACCCAGATTAAGCATGACCGCCATCTCACGGTTGAAAATGACCGTTACAGCCATGTGCAGGTCAACGACCATCTGAGTATTGACGGTGAGCAGCGGACCGCAATCAAACAGAACCTCACCCTCGAAACCGATGCCTCACTGCATCAGAAGGTCGGTCAGAAAACCATTGTCGATTCAGGCAGCGAAGTGCACCTCAAGGCCGGAAACGCTGTGGTACTCGATGCCGGTAATGAAATCACCGTCAAAGTCGGCGGCAGTTTTATCAAAGTCGATGCAGGCGGCGTACATGTGGTCAGCGGTGCGATCAACCTTAACTCCGGCGGCAGTGCCGGCAGCGGCAGCGGTTACGCCGGCCAGCTTGCAACCATGCCGAATCTTCTCACCGCGTTAACAGCTCCGGAGGAGGCACAGGCTTTAGATATCACCGCAACCCAAACGCCTGCATCCCCGGCGATCTACACGCTTGCTTCGCCGAAAAATATTCAGGCACCAGCATTTGAACAGGTTTCAATGCAGAACACACCGATGTCGAAAATGTGTCAGCGCCAGCCGGACGGAAGCTGTCCGCGTGGTGACTGTCCGTGTACCTCGGAGGCATAAATAATGAGGCTTTTCCCAGCATTACAAGATAGTTCACTGGTACATTGGCTGGTGGTTGATTCCGTCCGGGTACCGGATATCACCCAACTCGTTTACCAGTATGAGAAAAACATTGAGTTATATCGCCTGTTTGCCGGTACCCCGTTCGATCATTTAATTGAGCAAAGCCCGGTGGCTTTCCGCTATAGCGGTGTGACAGAAATCGAGCGACAGCTCAAAGAAGATTTTGCACTCCGAACCAGTAGCGTGCTGTTTTCCTGTGATCCGTCTGTTGCGACTGAATCGGTCATTCAGCATTTTCAGGCACTGCTTTATGTGGTCGTTGCTGATTCCCCGATTCTATTTCGTTATTATGCCAGCCCGATGTGGAATGACGTTGCGCCAGAAACCACCGCAGAGGATCGATGTACACTGCTGGGCCCGTGTCAGGCACTGAGTTGGGTAGACAGCCAGCAGAACGGCCATTCACTCAGACAGTTTCCCGAGGCGAAGACCGAAGCCGATTTCCAGTTACCGTACCATTTACAATCCCCCGTATTTAACGCATTGGTAGAACAACGTTATGGCTAATCCAACTGAGACACCGAAAACTTATACAATAAAACCCGGTGACTGTTTAAGTCTGCTTGCAGAGCATTTTGGTACCAAGCCGGAAATTCTCGCAAAACTGAACAGCGATCTGATTGACGATATCGATCTGATCTATGCCGGTGATACCATTATTCTGCCCGGAGAGGATGCAAACTCAGCAATCGATAATCAGCCCGGCAGCCGTGATGAAATCCCCAAGCCACCGGAAAAAGACGCCTGTGCAGGTGATCTATGCTCCGGAAAGGATACCCCGTTTACCGATATCCTGTATGTTCCGTCACACCCGACCGAAAAACAAAAACGGTTTTACGCCATTACCGATGAAGTCAAACAAGCGATTCAGGCAGAGCATAAACGCTTAGCAAAATCGATCGTTGCCGATCAAACTGAGACCATCCAAAACCTCAATCGTCTCGGAATTCTCTCACGCTTTTATACCAGTCCGCATGAGATGTTCCTCGAATCAGAAGATGACCTGAAGCGTTACCGTTTTCTGTTCCATGCGCGGAAGACGATTCGCTCCGGTGCAGCTAAAAATTATCAAAATGGTGGCGAAAATGGGTTTATCGTCAGCCTTGCCGAACAAGAAGGCTTTGACACCAATAAACTGCTTGACCGTTATACCACTTGGGAAAAACTCAAATACTGGACATTTATCGGGGTCATGTGGACCAGTCCAATTGCTCGGACATTACTGCTCACCAGTAACAATGTGAAAGACTATCTCAAAGAGGCGAGTAAAGAAGCCTACCACCTAAAGCAAGCCCGAAAACAGTTAAAAGAAACCTTACAGGATCATCTCGACGATGAGATCGAAAAACTGGATAAGGTTGCAGAACTTACCGCGAAAAACAAAAATGCCGACGACGGCTCTTCTTATGTTTATGATAAAAAGCGGAGCTACTTCACCAGTAACTATGAAAAAGAGATAGAAAACTCGGTCAAAATGTTGCTCCGGGAACGCAAGATGTGGGGAACTGATGCCAAATTAGCGCTTGATTCCCATGAACAGGCAACACAACTGATCGAAAATTTATGGGATCGTGAAGTCAAGTATGCCGACGAGTTTATCAAAAAATGTACCGCAGCCAGAGAGGCCCATGAGGATGAAAGACTGGTCACTGTCGGGCCATATTCCTACAATAACCTACCGTATGCATGGAACTTTACCCGAACACTGAATGCATTAAACCTGCGCGGTTATGTGGTAAAAGAGCAGTGCCTGACCATGGCCGAGCTGGAAGGTACCAGCCCGGCACACCTCGGCCCCAAAACCCTTGAGAAGAACTTTTCAGAATGGCGCGAAAATAAGTTTTTCACTGACAACGGACTACCGGTCAAAATTACCGAAGGGGCAAAGCTGGTCAACGACTTGCTGACCGAGCTCAAGGTCAATAAGGAAGCATTGCACGCCACAAATATCGACGGTACTCGTAAACAGACCGAAGAAGAGCTGATTAAATCACTGCTCAGTCAGGGCTGCGCAGGGCAATGGGCCTATTACCCCTGCCTGGCGCTGGTCAAACTGGTCGATGCGACAATCACCAAGTGGATAGCTGACTTAGATGAACTGCTGGGCCTTGATAAAGATGAGCAAAACAAACGGATGCCTGCACCGGATATGTTCGGTGACTTCCTGTGGCTGAAAAAGCTCGCCATGGCGCGAATTGATGCGCTGAAAACCATCGCCACATCGAGAGCCCAAAAAGGCCCTGACTCGCTGAGAAACTTCTACCTTAGCGGTGATAAAATCCCAACCAGCTACCTGCTGCTCTGGGAAGAAAAAGAATATCGACCCAAAGAGAAAAAGACCAAAGTCTTCCATAAAGAGACCGGCAAGGCCGACCTTCAGGTGGTTGAATGTGTGTTGATGTCTGAAGGAACACTCGGTTGGGTACGCGGCCCGGCGTGGTATTTACCTAAAGACGAAAAAGACACCCTGCTGGCAAAAGGCCACCTCAGCGATATTACCACCAAGGTCGCGCTGGTCAGCCCGGCTGCCGACAGCAAAACACCCCAAAATATTAAGACCGCACAAGCCAATGCATTTCCGACCCTGTCTGAGGCGATGAAAGCCATCCGTACATCCATCAAAACGGATAGCGTTAAGGCATTGAAAGCGAGTATGCTGAATGGCAAGTTCCTGCTCAACCCAATCAACTTAGCCGCAGAGAAAAAATCAGAAGTATCGGCATTCTGGTCAGACAGCTATCACTGGGAAGAAGGACTCGGGCCGGACGGCAAATCCTCTCAATATGTGGTTGATGCTTCCGCACAATTTATGCGCTTGTCTTCCAGTGTGAAGACCAACCTCAACCTCCCGTTAAGCGAATACAATAATCTTGCGGTCAATACCGATACCACTGCCGGTGGCGCACTCAATTTCACTGCGGATTTATTCCGGGCCCAATTAACGGCGAAGGCGTGGTTCCCGCTGCAACCTGAAAATGATGACCATAAAGACAAACGCCAGTTCAAAGGGAAACCACTAGCAATCCATTATCTGAAAAACGTGGATGGGCAAGATAAAAAGGACATTTATGATGCCGGTGAGATGTTTATGCGCGTCTCCGCCACGATTTATGGTTTAGCCGCCGCCAGTGTCAGTATCGCCGGGAATCTTTGCTTCGGCCCGGCCACAACAAAAGCAGGTGAACTCGGTGTCCGGGGTAAGGCGATTACAACAGCGGACTATAATGCCGGTGAAATCAGCCATGTCCGCGCAGCACCGCCAGCACCCTTGCCACAGTCAGAGCAATCCGTCGGGCAAAGGGCTCTCGGCACACTCAAAAAGAACTCAGCCGCACAAGCAGGAATTACCGTCGATGCCTTTGCCGGGGTTGAAGTCGGCGGTGAGCTGAGTGGTGAAGTCTACTGGCGGCCACCGACGATTGACATCTCCAATAGCGCGGAGCGCGGCAAGATGATGCGCTTAGGGAGTTTAGCGGTTCAGGCAGCCGTTAGTTACGGGGTCGGTTTATCAGCTCAGTTTAGCATTACCTTCCACCGAGGAGCTTTATATGTGATTGTCGCAGCCAAACTGGTATGCGGCCCCGGGGCATCAGGCAAAGTCGCGATCGCCCTTGATGCACTCAATGTTGACCGCTTTATTCAATGCCTGCTCGCCATGCTCAATGAATCTGGCTTTAAACGCATTGAAGCTTTCGGTGAAGTGGATGAGCAAGGCCGCAACGAAGACTTTGAAGAGCTCAACCGCTACCTGACCGCGGCGGTCGCACTCGGTCTGACTTTAGGTGAAATCCTGCTGCTGCTGGCCAAAGCCCTGTCATTTATTCACAAAGATGGTTTGCAGGAAGATTATGCACCGTTAATCGCCAGACGGATCATCAAAAAAGATGAAGGCAAAGAGGGTAAAAAGAAAATTCAGATGTGGGTCTCTGATTTACCGCCTGAGACACTCTGCAACTTATTAGATTGCCTGAGTAACCAAAACAAAGGTGGCTTGTTCGAAAATGACGAAGAGAAAGTTGCCCGACAGAATCAAGAAGTCGATAAGGCCTTAGCCATTGTGCAGATCTTAGAATGGATATCCCCAAAAACAGGTGCCAGTGAAGCGGATATTGAGAAAAAACGCCGACAGTTTGAAAAGACCCTGATCCGCATGGGGGGCAATTATGAATCCGCCCGGCTCCCGATGGAGCAGTGGCGACGCTTCACCCAAAGTTGGATGCAATTGGCAAAGTTTATTAATCAAACTTTAACCTTTTTAGCACCAACAGCAACTGAATATGTAAGAATTAGAAATGGCTTTCAGAGCCAATCAATTATTCTTTGTAGTAATATGAAACGATATCATTATGAAGCTGAAGAGCACTCGGATGCCATGGCTCATTTATTGGATGGTGAATATGACTACTTAACCATTCGGGTTGCTAAAGAAGGTGACAAGCCACAAGTGGTTGCAGACCGCAAACGCCTTGAAGAGACGATTCAAGCGATCGAAGACAAAGGTTACTTGTGGAACAAAACCACCTACAAACCGTGGAAAGAAAAAAGCTGGACACTTTAAAGCATGAATATCAATAAGAAACTGATTTACAAAACACTGCTGACCATCGCTGGGGTAATTATTTTAGCGGCCGGCGGACTGATGGCCTACTTGGTGATCCCTTCCGGTTTTCAGTCCCGCCAAGCGGAAGGCCCCAAGGTGTTGACGGAACTGTTGAAAATGGCTGAAGAAAGTCAGCCATTTAACCCCGACCCGTATATCTCCAGCACTTATCGCCCAGGAGATCCACTATATGAACCATTGCTGTATATCCAAAGACATCGGCAGGGAAAAGCCGAAGAACTATTAAAGCCATTAGTCGAGCAAGGCAATCCTGATGCGATGTATTGGTTGGCTCAAATCACCTATGACGATAGCTACTACTCCAGCGGCCCGGCGGCCAAATTATTCCAGAAATCAGCCGAGCTGGGGAACCCCTATGCCGCACTCCGTTTAGATAGCAATGACCGTGAATGCCAGATGTTTATGAGCGGTTACTGTGATCAAAAGTGGGGAAAACTCGGGCGAAAACTACTGCAAGAGCGGGCAGAGAAAGGTGATAAAAAAGCGGAATACTATCTCCTTCAGTATGATGAAAACAGCTCAGAAGAGGTACATAAAAAACTGGAGCAGTTAGTCACTGAAAATGCCAAGAATCATTATTATCAGCCATTGATGAGAATGACAATAGATTATGAAAAAAGATGGTACTACCCTTACTTCGATAGAAAATCTCAACAATCAGAAGAGGAGATATTAATTTTATCAAAATTAACAAAATTAATGATTAATAACAATTATCCTCCAGCATTTGAAAGAGCACTTGCATATATATCTATTTATTCTAAAGATTATTTAAAAAAAACAATTCAGCGTAGCAATCTATTAAGTAGTAGATACTTTTTATGTACTTACTCTTACCCTGAATTGAAAGAGCACACCAGAGAAGATATATTAAAGTCTGCAGCGTGTGCGATTGGGGATGATATGATTACAGAAAATGATAAGGATAGAAATTTATCTTTGTATGAATATAGCTTATATGAAAAAAAAATCTCCCCTTTAACAAAGGAAGAAGTCATATCAGCAAGAAAATCTGCGAGAGAATTAATAAAGAATAAACAGCCTATTATCTATATAGACGAGATGAACCCAAGGGTTGATATCCGATAAATTACACTTTCCCTTAAAACAGTTAAAAGGTTTCCCCTTTTAACTGTTTATTAAACTTTTCTGATCATTCCCCCCTCTATTTTGCGAGTAATTTCACAGTGTGCTGTTTTGAAACACCAATTCATCATGATTCATATTTAGATTGGGGTACAATCAAACCGCTCAAATGAAGTCATTTACAAGGTCAACCTGAAACAAAGTGATTAAACGTAAATCTCAGCATCACACTATCAGTTCAGTTTGATCGTCCTGTGTGCTTATGTCGCTTGAAGCGATGAACTCAGGGGAAAAAGTTCAGGACGAACTTTTTAGCTTTTCGTGAGCAGGATGCGAATAAAAGCGCCCCTGATAGCCGGCACGAAAGCTGAACAACCGGCCTTTTTGGATACTTTTGGGGCCAAGCCAAAAGTATCTGATGCGCAGACGCAGAAGTGACTGAAATCGAAAACATTCAGCGCATCATACAATGCTCAAAACAGAGACGAGAAAAGACAACGGTTACTTCTGGAACAAAACCACCTACAACCCGTGGAAAGAAAAAAGCTGGACACTTTAAAGCATGAATATCAATAAGAAACTGATTTACAAAACACTGCTGACCATCGTTGGTGTGATTATTTTAGCGGCCGGCGGACTGCTGGCCTATCTGGCGATCCCTTCCGGTTTTCAGTCCCGCCAATCGGAAGGCCCCAAGGTGTTGACGGAACTGTTGAAAATGGCTGAAGAAAGTCAGCCATTTAACCCCGACCCGTACATCTCCAGTACCTATCGTCCCGGAGATCCGCTGTATGAGCCCCTCCTATATATCCAAAGACATCGGCAGGGAAAAGCCGAAGAGCTGTTGAAACCCTTAGTCGAACAAGGCAATGCTGATGCGATGTATTGGTTGGCTCAAATCACCTATGACGATAGCTACTACTCCAGCGGCCCGGCGGCCAAGTTATTCCAGAAGTCAGCCGAGCTGGGGAATCCCTATGCCGCACTCCGTCTAGATAGCAACAACCGTGAATGCCAGATGTTTATGAGCGGTTACTGTGATCAAAAGTGGGGTAAACTCGGGCGAAAACTACTGCAAGAGCGAGCAGAGAAAGGTGATAAAAAAGCAGAATATTACCTGCTTCAGTATGATGAAAACAGCTCAGAAGAAGTGCATAAAGAGCTGGAACAACTAGTCACTGAAAATGCTAAGAACCATTATTATCAGCCCTTAATGAGATTGTTTTATGATTATTATGACGGTCGATATTTGACCTTCTTCAATAGAGCCCCCCCCCCAAATGAAGAACAAAAAAAATATTAGTTAAAATTGCGAAAATTCCAGCAAATAATAATTTTACACCAGCAATAAATAAAATATTATATACTGACAGATACCTCTTAGATAAGAAATATCAGATAGAAATGATAAATAGATGCTTGAAATTAAATTCTCAACAATACTCATGTATGGAATATTTTTCAGATTCTAATAGTCGTAATAATATAATAACAGGGGCTGCATACGCATACGTAACTGATATTATAAAAAATGAAACTGACAATGAAACTGAATTAGGTTTATTCAAATCCATGTTAGATGAAAACGATGTAAAAGCTTTGACTAATGAGGAAGTTGACCAAGCACGTGAAATAGCTAAGTTAATAATAAATAATATGACTCCTGTTATCTATATCGACGAAATGAATCCAAGACCATAAATTTCATGTAATGGGGATCTTAATCATAGATCCCCAATTTTATTCTTATTAAACCCCTTCAACGTCTTCCTTCATTAAATTTATCTCATCAAACGTAATCAGATTATTGAGAAATAGCAGAATCTCACGCAATTCATTTTGGTCAACGGAAGGTGCGGTGCTGGTGGCAAGAAAATCAATCAAATAACCGCGAGCAGTCAGGTGTAAATCAAGGTTAGATTGTGAGTTTGACATAAGTAACTCCCTGAGTTGGTTATAAACTATCACCAATCAAAGGTTCCTAATCTTCGAGTGGTGAACTGAACGAGGTTAGGAACTACCGCACTCAAGGAAACGGCCTGACCGAAATCAGCCTGTCCAGTCCACCATAATTTAGGTGTGCAAGACTGCATATAGTAAAGTCTGTATATACCGACGTCTATATGTCTTGAGTTTTTACGCAGGGTTCCTAATCCCGACACCGAATTTTATCGGTGCGAATTCAGGGTAAGCGGTGTCTAGTTTGCTGACGAGTCATAAGAAAATAAAGCGCGTGTCATAGCGTAAAATCTCATACTTTGCTCACACTGGGGTCATCATTATTTTGCGAGTAATTTCACACTGTGCTGTTTTGAAACACCAATTCATCATGATTCATATTTAGATTGAGTTATAATCGCTCATCCTCAAGTGAGGATATTTAGATTATTGATATGAGATTAATTTTGAATCAACACGAACAACTTCATATGACATTTAAAGATGCCCTGACTGCGTGCTCAATTAAAGCTTAGGAAAGAACGAATAAATGACCCACAACCGGAGACACCGGCCGTTCCGCAAGCACAATTACAGCAAGGGTAACTATCCATGAGTGAAACCGTTTATCAACAACACGCCTATCGCAGCAATCAGATCCCTCCACAGAAACCGTGCCCGGAGAAAACACTCGCCCAGCGCTTACTGTCTGCCGGGCAACGAATGCTGCCGTGGAGTCGGCCAACCCAGACTGTGAGTACCCGAACCGCACAAGTCTCACCCAGCCAGTGGCAAAAAATGAAGGCAACCGCAAAAAATCAGGAATGTTTTTGGAATGAGCAGGTGTTGGAAGGACTAACTGGCAATATATGGGCCAGAGTTTATTTGATTTTAGCAGGACTAGCCAAGATTGTAATAATCTTTATATCTCCCATGTTCATCGTTTCTGTCTTTCTTACGGCTCTTCTTGCTGGAGAAGTTAGCGCAGACCAAATAATGGATACATTCCTATGGTATATAATGTACGTTATTACTCCTTGTCTACTCATCTGGGGACAATTCGAACTCTATAACCGAGGCTACTGGAAACCTAAGTTACTCAGTAAATTACTCGATGCCCGGAAACTGTTTGAGCTCAACCGCCGTACCGGTATGGTGACCCTATATAAACGGGGCGGCAAAGTCCGTTATTCGTATCCCTTTGTTGAGTTTGACTGCATTCTGGCCACCACACCGAGTCAGCAGGGCTTAGTCAATTACTCGTTGTTATTGGCACACCGCTATAGCGGCTCGATGCATGGCGTGCCTCTGGGGGTGTTAGTCACCCCGCATGAAACTGTCGCTGAATATTACCGGCTGTGGCATATGATTCAGTGCTATATGGATGTCACCCAGCCATTACCGGATATTTTATTGCTCGAAGAAGCCCGCCCCAAAGACCCGACCACCGTGGCCTACGACCAACAAACCGGCCGGAACCCACGCTACTGGCGGGATATGTCTGATGATGCTTACGCAGAGGCGATCACGCAAATTGAGGCCAAACAGAGCAAGATGTCGGAAACCGGCCCCGAGATTGATATTTTTCACCCGCATCACCACAGAGTTCATCATCCATGAGTGAAACCGTTTATCAACAACACGCCTATCGCAGCAATCAGATCCCTCCACAGAAACCGTGCCCGGAGAAAACGCTTGCCCAGCGCTTACTGTCTGCCGGGCAACGAATGCTACCCTGGAGCCGGCCGACCCAGACGGTGAGTACCCGCACCGCACAAGTCTCCCCCAGCCAGTGGCAAAAAATGAAGGCAACCGCTCCAAATCAGGAATGTTTTTGGAACGAACAGACGTTAGAAGGCTTAACGGGTAATATTTGGGTCAGGGTGTATTTAATTTTATCTGGGTTAGGAAAAATCACCTTACTATTTATTACACCAGTTTTCTTAATAATTTTATTATTAACATACTTGTTATCCGCTGGAGAACTTGTTCATCATATAATTGATTTTTCTATTAGATATTTTATGTTCGTAATTTTGCCTTCTTCAATTATTTGGGGCCAATTCGAACTCTATAACCGAGGCTATTGGAAACCTAAGTTACTCCGTAAATTACTCGATGCCCGGAAACTGTTTGAGCTCAACCGTCGCACCGGTATGGTGACCCTGTATAAATGGGGTGGCAAAGTCCGTTATTCATATCCCTTTGTTGAGTTTGACTGCATTCTGGCCACCACGCCGAGTCAGCAAGGCTTAGTCAATTACTCGTTGTTATTGGCACACCGCTATAGCGGCTCGATGCATGGCGTGCCTCTGGGGGTGTTAGTGACCCCGCATGAAACCGTCGCTGAATATTACCGGCTGTGGAATATGATTCAGTGCTATATGGATGTCACCCAGCCATTACCGGATATTTTATTGCTCGAAGAAGCCCGCCCCAAAGACCCGACCACCGTGGCCTACGACCAACAAACCGGCCGGAACCCACGCTACTGGCGGGATATGTCTGATGATGCTTACGCAGAGGCGATCACGCAAATTGAGGCCAAACAGAGCAAGATGTCGGAAACCGGCCCCGAGATTGATATTTTTCACCCGCATCACCACAGAGTTCATCATCCATGAGTGAAACCGTCTACCAACAACACGCCTATCGCAGCAATCAGGTCCGTCCGCAAAAGCCGCGCCCGGAGAAAACACTCGCCCAGCGCTTACTGTCTGCCGGGCAACGAATGCTACCCTGGAGCCGGCCGACCCAGACGGTGAGTACCCGCACTGCACAAGTCTCCCCCAGCCAGTGGCAAAAGATGAAAACAATCGCCCCAAATCAGGAGTGTTTTTGGAACGAACAGACGTTAGAAGGCTTAACGGGTAATATTTGGGTCAGGGTATATTTAGTTTTCTCAGGATTGGCTAAAGTTACTATATTGTATCTTACACCTATAGCAATTTTTAGTGTGTTTCTTACATCGTTTATTGCTGGTGGAATCGATGGAATGATAAGGTTTATTACAGGATATTTTTTATATGTAATAATTCCTTGTTCCATCATCTGGGGACAATTCGAACTCTATAACCGAGGCTACTGGAAACCTAAGTTACTCAGTAAATTACTCGATGCCCGGAAACTGTTTGAGCTCAACCGCCGTACCGGTATGGTGACCCTATATAAACGGGGCGGCAAAGTCCGTTATTCGTATCCCTTTGTTGAGTTTGACTGCATTCTGGCCACCACACCGAGTCAGCAGGGCTTAGTCAATTACTCGTTGTTATTGGCACACCGCTATAGCGGCTCGATGCATGGCGTGCCTCTGGGGGTGTTAGTGACCCCGCATGAAACTGTCGCTGAATATTACCGGCTGTGGAATATGATTCAGTGCTATATGGATGTCACCCAGCCATTACCGGATATTTTATTACTCGAAGAAGCCCGTCCCAAAGACCCGACCACCGCGGCCTACGACCAACAAACCGGCCGGAACCCACGCTACTGGCGGGATATGTCTGATGACGCTTACGCAGAGGCGATCACGCAAATTGAGGCCAAACAGAGCAAGATGTCGGAAACCGGCCCCGAAATTGATATTTTTGCCAAAGCGTAATGAACATGCTGTCATTCAAACGAAAAAATGCTGTGATTCCTGTAGCAGGCAATCATACCAAGTTTCCTCACCATCTTGACGATGTTAGAGAAGGCGCCACCTCTAATGTTTCTCGCAAAATTTATCTTAATAATCATTAGCTTAGATCAAATATGAGTAAGACGTTATGGATGATTTTGGCTCTTATTTTTTGTGGATTGATCTATTTCGGCTATCAAAAACTTCAGCCTGCAGAGATCGTTGACGTTCATCAGGATAAACACTGGACTGATATTGTTGTTAAACATTTTCCGTCAACCCGCTGGGGGAAAATCCAATGGTGGCAAGAGCATCAGGATTTCTTAAAAGAAAAGTATGGTATTCCTAAACCATTTAATGATGGAACTTTTGAAATTACTTTCTGGGATATTGGCTCCGGTTATCGGGTTGATCGAATGGTTGATCAAGATTCTGATTTACTCTGTTTTAGTGATATGAAAACGTCGAAAAACTGCATTGAGAAAAATAGAGTCTTTTCGGTCTCATTAGAACGAAACGGTGGGCTTCAATTTCGTTAAAAGCTTGGAGTTCATTACAGTGAACAATACTTGGAGAACTGGGGGGGATCAGATAATGGTATTCACTATAGCAGGTATGTGGGTTCGACGTGTTTGTCTTATTGCTTTGATGTTATTGATACTTAAGATCTGCTTCGATGTATGGATGACTCCTGATTACACAGGAAAAAACGCATATGTGAGCAACTCTCCTGATGGGAGATATAAAGCACTGATCGTCCCAACAACCAGCCGAACCGTCTTTATTCTGCAACGCTTAAATGATCAGCAAAATTTGATTATTACACCTCTGCCAAGTGATTGGGTCGTGAGTCTCTCCGACGATAACTGGACATGTGATAAAGAGAAAGGCTGCACAAAATACCGAGCCGGATATCAACCTGAATTTCCTTTACCACCTTCATTTTGGCAACGCTTGCATGCATGGCTTACGGTAACAATAAAAAAATCAGATACTCCGCAACTCAACGAAATCAACCGAGATGAAGATAATACCTAGCTATGTTATCAGTTACCCGAAGTTCAACAGAGAAAGCTAAATGAGTTACCAGTCCACGGCCTACAATAGTCAAGCATTTACACCTCAGCCGAGCCCTAATGAGAAACGAAGCTGGTCAGAAAGAATGCATAAACGGGGAGAAATTTTTCCGTTTTCTCAGGCTAGTGATTGTATTGCAACTAGTGCTGTCAGGAGTCCTAAACCCTCTGTACTCAATAGTGAGGTCGGTGTCGATGATTTTTGGACACACCAGCAGATGCAGCCATATACATTTGCTCGCTGGGCTGGCATTTATATGTTTCTGGCCGGGATAGCAAAATTTGCACTTATTATCGCTTACCCATTTTTTGTCATTTCATCTTTAATTGTGTATTTCATGCAAAGTACTCCAGACAGTGCCATAGATATTTTCTTAACAATGACACTATATATCGCTGTTCCTTCTATCATTATATATAGTCCGATCCTTTGGGTTAATTGGCTAAATCCCAAAGTTGATAAAACAAACCTCTCTCTTTTTGCCCGTAAAAAATACTGCCTCAATCGAGAAACGGGTATGGTGACCCTATATGGAGAAGGGAATCGTAAGATTTTCAGCCATCCATTTATCGAGTTTGATTGCATCCTGGCCAGCAATCCGAACCACCAAGGCCTGTTGAGCTATCGGCTGATGTTAGTCCATCGTTATAGTGATTATGCCCAAGGGGTCAATATTGGCTCCTTGGTCGGTGTCAATGCTCCATTGGCTGAGTACAAACGTCTATGGAATATGATTCAGCAATATATGGATGTCAGCAAACCCTTGCCTGATGTCCCGATGTTAGAGCAGTTTCGTGATTTAGACCCGACAACCGCTGCCTACGATCAACAACATCAACGCAATCCAAATTACTGGCGTAGTATGTCAGATGAAGAGTTTGATAAAACGCTGACCGAAATGGCTCGCAATCAGCGAGAGCAGAATATCCCCCCTACCGGCCGGGAAATTGATATTTTTGCCAAAGCATCATGAATATAGAAAAATTCTGATCCCTCTTTATATTTCTTAAATCACTCACACTGAGAGGAGCCTTTTTGTGACCCAACCTTTTCCTTTTTACGCCGGGCAGCGCAGCGATAAGACCTTTAGCCGCGGCAATGTGCTCAGCCCGTTGCCGGTCAAAACGCAGATCCCACCGACCCAAAGTGATGACAGCGTTATCAGCAAAACCGATAGTTACCTTGAGCTGGGTGGATATGGTGGATTAGTTTTTCAGAGTCAGATGATGTGGACCCACTTTTTGTTAGGTTTGATTGTATTCTTACTACTTTATAGTGCGGGGGGAGGTATCTCCGGTTTGTACCATGCTATGTATAAAGAAGAGTTAATTGACGGTCAATGGGTTAATAAAATCCAATATATGGAGTTGCTCGCCGGATCTATGATGTATCTAGCAGGGCCTTTACTCTGGACTTTACCATTAAGGGCTATTTACCAAACCCGCAAAGCTCTGTCTCAGGTTCTGCCATTTCGCTTTCACCGTCAGCGACGCGAAGTGATGATGTCGCGCTGGAATAGGAAAACACAACAAACCGAGATCCGCTTTTTCCCATGGGAATCGGTCTGTGCCATGGTTGGTGAAGGTAGCGCTGTCGGAGCCGGCGCTGTCATGAGCGGCGGGAATCTGCTGATTGCAGCCAATGACGAGGACGAACCCGGTTATTTCTGGTCATCCAAACAGATTGGTGCACAGGATCTCATTCACGCTACTGCCAAGTGGGAAATGATCCGCCGCTTTATGGAAGATGGCCCGCAGGCAATCGGGAAGCCACAGCTGGTCACGTTTCAGGGCATGATTGAAGAGTACTGCCAACAAAAACAAATTGCGGTACAAGATTTTCCGAATGGCATTCGCTGGTGGTGGTATCTCAATGGTCGCTTAATTGGCTTGTGGCGGATTAACCGCGCTCGCAAGCGACAAAGCCGTCTGGTCGACAGCTTTCCTGAAGTCGCTGAATGGAGTCAGCCACTGCCCGAATCCGAATGGGCGCAACCGAGTCGTGAGCTGCAAGCCATGAATCATATCCTGACAGAAAACGAATACGCTCAAGGCCTGACCATCCTCAACGTCGGTGACCTGCGCGAGAAATATGGTTCACCTTAGAACGACTACGGGGGATCAGCAACCTGATCCCCCTTTTCTCCATTAAATCCCTTCTACGTCTTCTTTAATCAAATTTATCTCATCAAACGTAATCAGATTATTGAGAAATAGCAGAATCTCACGCAGTTCATTTTGGTCAACGGAAGGTGCGGTGCTGGTAGCAAGAAAATCAATCAGATAACCGCGAGCGGTGAGGTGTAAACTAGGTTGTGAATTAGACATCGTAACCTCTTTGGTGTTAATGAGAGAATACAGCCACACTGAAGGTTCCAATCTCCATGGGTGGCAAGCTGAACAAGGTTTGGAACTACCGTTAACACCAAACGGTCAACACAAGGTTGCCTTGTCAGCTCACCATAATATGAGAGAGCCAAGGCTACACATAAACATGAAGTAGCACAAGGCGATGGTTTATGCATTTGGTGTTATTACTCGGTGTTCCAATCCCGACACCGTTTTTTAGCGGTGCCGGTGCAGCGTAAGCAGTGTCTGGTTTGTTGGCGAGTGTTCACTTGGCAAAGCGCGAGAGAGTTGGTGAAATCTCATACTTTTCTGATAATTAGTTCGACATTATTTTGCGAGTAATTTCACAGTGTGTTCTTTTATATATCAATCTATCAAGAACAATACCGGGATTTCATTATAATCTTCCTCTCCTAGTCAAGTGAGCCTGTTAGTATCGTCAGTCTGCGTTAAATCAGCCATAGATCGGTATTCACATGATGTGCATATTGATATGCTCATATTGAAATCGTCTTATCACATCAACGGAAGTCATCACGTATGTTCTTTTATACCAACGTCCAGAGAGCCATTAGACTCATTGATAAACAAGCAGAGCTTTACTCGCATGCGAAATGTCCCGGATGGGAAATCTCGTATGTGTGTATCGAAAATCATGGCCTTGTCGAGACCGCCGATGCTTACGCGATCGTGACATTAAAAAACGGACGGGTGATTTATGTGCCATTCGAAGATGTCGGCCAAGTCAGACTACCCAATGAAGATGAACTTCTCGGCTATGACATTCATTTCCTGACCCCGGAACAGATGGCGGCTGCGGTTAATAAAAAGCGTCAGCTTGAATTCATCGTTGCTGTCTGTCTGCTCGTCGGTTTTATTGCGGCATTACAGGGCATTTCATGGAAACGACAACAAGATGAACTTGCCATTAAGAATACCGTCAATATCATGAACAATGTGCATCATCAAAGGCAACAGGAAGCATACAACCTCTTAAAGCAAGCCGAAACAACACTCGAACAAAGAGAAAAAGACTTGGGGTCTTTTTACGTCTATACCAATGCCAAAATGCCACTGAATGGCTATATGATCCCGAATCAGTACGGTTTCTCCAGCTATGTCAAAGAGATTCAGGACTATCTGAAACACCCCAGCTTTCGCAACGCTGATCAGGACTATGTTCAAAATGGTATGAATCCCATCTCGCTCTTTTTGAGCCACGAGAATACACAAGGCTACCGGGTTGGTATCTATATTGAAACGATGGATTATTACATTAATCAGTCCATCTATTACCCCGGTGACAAGCATCAGCAAGATTCCTCACTGTGGATCACTAAAATTCAACCGGTCACTGAAGCGGAGCGTGCAGAGTTCTTAGCAAGAAACCCCAATATGACGCAAGAAGATCTCAAACAATACCAACTGGATAAAAGTCATTTCAGTCGCAGTTTTATTCTGAGCCAAGCGCTGCTCAATGGCGGAAAAATGAACCAAGACGCATACATGCTGACCTCGGAGAATTTTGCCGGCAAGGAGCGGTTATTTTTTATCTCATCGAAGAGCACGCACCTGACCACGCAACAACAAGATCAGTTGATTGACAAATTTATTCAACGTTATGATTTCAAAAGAAGTGACTTTAAAGATTATGCATGGCGCAAAGTTTCGGTGATTGAAGAATAGAGGAACGCCACTCTCGCAGCAGACTCACTGTCTCCGGCACATACGCCAGCGATAGAATGATGAAAAAAGTCGTTTCACAAACAACAAAGCCGGTCAGTAAACTGACCGGCTTTTACTATGCGGTGTGGCGCTAAATCATTGAATGGTGTTCCCACGGCGGCTTGTCACATGAACAACCCATATCAGTACAGGGTTAGTGTTTTCCCCAATACCCCATTTTACGGGCAATCCAGATCATCAGCAGGAGGACCACGACGATCGCGAAAAAATTCGAACCCGCATCAGGGTACTGTGCTTTGACAAAAGCCGAGTGTCCGAAAGCCCCGACAAAAAAACAAGCTAAACCGACGAGCGGAAAATCTTCTGAAACGGGCTGACGCAAGTACTCCTGATAAAGCGCCTGAACCGCCAGAATTAAGGCTATCCAGGGGAAAATAGAAAACGCGACTTCGCTCATGGTCATTGAAGACAAAATGGCATCGCCACACACGCCGACAATAAAAGCAAGAATCAGATTCTTGCGTTCTGAAGTATTTTTATCCGACATTAATCAACTCCATCTCTCTGTTGATGTTTACGTGCAATCCGATAACTTGCTGCACCTTTGGCTATCATTCTTAACTGAGTAATTAATCGTTCTGCCAGTTCATCCCGCTCATTCTTACCCAGATCCATCGCTTCAGCGCCGGAGCTGAATACTAAGGTGACGGAAGCTTCGGCCTGAGGGGCTGCAATTTCTCGCGCCAGACCATTGAGGACGAGGTATTCAGTCAACTCGGCAGCAAAATGCTGAATCTCTCTGGCAACCGCTGCCCGAAATTCGTAGGAGGTTCCTGATCGTTCTCTCAATAATAGCCGAAATACATTGGGACTATTTTCGATGAATTCCATGAACGTCTCCACCGAGGTGCGAATCACACTGCCTCTGGTCGCAATACGCTGACGTGCCTGACGCATCAGTTGCCGCAGTAATAACCCCCCTTCGTCAACCATCGTCAGACCCAACTCATTCATATCATCAAAATGACGATAAAATGAGGTCGGCGCAATACCCGCTTCTCTGGCAACTTCTCTCAGGCTCAAACTGGAAAAACTCTGTTGTGCGCTCAGTTGACGAAAAGCAGCATCAATTAATGAACGACGGGTTTTTTCTTTCTGTTGAGCACGGATTCCCATGGCGTACAATTCCTAAATCACAGCTAAAAAACGCTCTACTATAACGCGAATTATTGTTTTATCGATCAACAATATCTCATCCCGCACAAAATTGTCTATTCAAACTGATTTCATGGCAGTATCAGCGATCATTATCACTGATCGCTTGGCAGAACAGCGACACAAGTAAATAATCCGTTACAATGATTCGTTACAGTGATCCACTAAAATAGTGCGTTACAATATACTCACCAAAAAAACCAACGAATATTCATCAGGAAGTCATATGTCAGAGACTCATCATTTTGATGCGATTGTCATCGGTAGTGGTCCCGGCGGTGAAGGTGCCGCGATGGGGCTGACCAAAGCAGGGCTGAATGTCGCCATCGTTGAAAAAGAACAAAGTGTCGGTGGCGGATGTACCCATTGGGGGACGATTCCATCCAAAGCTTTAAGACATGCCGTCAGCCGTATCATCGAATTTAACAGCAATCCGCTGTTTTGCCATAACAACACCAGTCTTCACGCCACATTCCCTAATATCCTGTTGCATGCTAAATCTGTCATCGATAAGCAGACCCGGTTACGTCAGGGGTTTTATGATCGCAACAAATGTACTTTACTGTTTGGCGTCGCTCAGTTTATCGATAGTCATACAGTCGAAGTGCTTCAACATGACGGTAGCAAAGAGCGTTATACCGCGGATAAGTTTGTCATCGCTACCGGTTCGCGCCCCTATCAGCCGCATGATGTCGATTTTAATCATCCGCGCATCTATGACAGTGACTCGATCCTGAACCTAGAGCACGACCCGCGCCATATTCTGATTTACGGGGCGGGGGTAATCGGCTGTGAATATGCATCGATCTTCCGGGGCCTTGGGGTGAAAACCGACCTGATCAATACCCGTGACCGCTTATTATCATTTCTCGATAATGAAGTCTCCGATGCATTGTCATACCATTTTTGGAATAACGGGGTTGTCATTCGCAATGATGAAACTTATCAGCGTATTGAAGGCTGTCAGGACGGGGTGATTGTTCACCTGAAATCAGGTAAGAAAATGAAAGCCGATTGCCTGCTCTATGCTAATGGCAGAACGGGTAATACCGATCGGTTAAATCTCGAAGTGCTCGGATTAGCAGCCGATTCGCGCGGCCAGTTGGCAGTCAACCGCAGTTATCAGACCGAAGTTGAACATATTTATGCCGTCGGGGATGTGATTGGCTACCCCAGTCTCGCCAGTGCGGCTTATGACCAAGGCCGGTTTGTTGCTCAAATCATTGCCTTCGGTGCGAGTAACAGTCAGCTGATTGAAGATATTCCGACCGGGATATATACCATTCCTGAAATCAGCTCTGTCGGCAAAACCGAGCAGGAGCTGACCAATGCCAAAATCCCTTATGAGGTGGGTCGTTCTTCGTTTAAACACTTGGCACGGGCACAAATTGCCGGCACCGATGTGGGGAGTTTGAAAATTCTGTTCCACCGGGAAACCAAGGAGATTCTTGGAATTCACTGTTTCGGGGAACGGGCAGCCGAGATTATTCATATCGGTCAGGCAATTATGGAACAGAAAGGTGAAGCCAACACCATTGAATATTTCGTCAATACGACCTTTAACTACCCGACCATGGCGGAAGCTTACCGGGTTGCAGCGTTGAATGGTTTAAATCGGCTGTTTTAATCGTGCTCCCCGATGTTACCGGGGGGTGGATAGTCTGTATTTCATACCGGGCTTGGTGGTTGTTCATCAAGCCCGAACTTTACCAGTAGAAGCGCATGACCACCGGTGTGTAACGGTATTTGCAAGTCGTCAGATAACACACCAAACGGTGCCAGATTTTCCAACGGCGACAAGGATAATTGAGCGGTGAAAAGCGGCGTACTTCTTTGACCCACGGCAGACAGTTCAGTACCGCATGTTCTGGGGTGGCGAATCCATGTTGGTAAGCACTGCATCCCAGCTGTTGCCCTAAACGGGTCGCGGTTTTATCTCCGGCAAGCAACAGGCATGCATGGGCATGAGGAAAGGTCAGTCCGAGGGTTCTGATAAAAGCAGCCACATGTTCAGCTTGTGTTTCAAGCAAAGCATATTCGCAAAGAATCAACACCGGAGCAGACTCAGAAATCTGGATCTCTTTTAACCATGTCAGCGACGTCACACTGCCATTGATATGCTGATAGCGTTCACTGGGGTGAAATAACCGCTTGCGCCAGATCAGATGTTCGGATACATCCACTTCCAGCCAGTGACAACGACCATTATCGACCCGATAGAATCGCGTATCTAAACCGGCACCGACGTTAATCACCCAAGCATCCGGGTAGGTAGAAAGGAACTCGCGGACCTGTTGGTCACAGATTTGTGTCAACGTGACATGTAACAACTGCTTCTGATCAAGATTGCCATCCCAGCAATCGAGCGCCACCTGACAGGATAAACAGGCTTGTGCAGCAATCGGATCATAAATTAGGCCGTTGTCAGCTAAGCTTTCCCGGCTTCTGAACCACAACGGCTCAACGAGATGCGCAGGAATCTGATAGTGTTCTCGATGCTTCCGGCAATAATATGACATTGTCATCATCCTCTAAAGTTGATTTAGATGATAATGAATATCAATACCATTAGCAAGTTATTGAGAGATGTTCTCAATAACTTACACAGTCAGATGCTTCACCAGCCGTTGGTTACATCCAATCGGTATTACGAATAATTCCGACGGCGACCCCTTCGATGGTTAATTCCTGAGAAGTGAGATCGACTTCAATTGGAGTGAAGTCTTCATTTTCTGCATGGAGCAGCACTTTGGCACCCTGACGCTCCAGTCGTTTGACCGTGACATCATCTTCGACACGAGCAACGACAACCTGACCATTTCTGACATCCTGCGTTTTATGCACAGCCAGCAAATCGCCATCCATGATGCCGATATTTTTCATACTCTCACCATGAACGCGTAGCAGGAAATCAGCTTGGGGTCTGAACATCGCCGGATCAACCTGATAGTGCGCTTCGACATGTTCCTGCGCCAGAATCGGCTCGCCCGCAGCAACGCGACCAATCAGCGGCAGACCTTCTTCAACCGGGTCATTCGCTGAATCGAGCAAAATACGGATCCCACGAGAGGCGCCGGGAACAATTTCAATCACTTGTTTACGCGCAAGTGCTTTCAAATGTTCTTCAGCCGCATTGGCAGAACGGAACCCCAGCTCTTTGGCAATTTCAGCCCGAGTCGGTGGCATTCCGGAATCTTCAATCCGGCTTTTGATCAAATCAAAGACCTGTTGTTGGCGTGGTGTTAAAGGCTTCATAATTCACCTGTCTTTTTATACAGTTAACTGTGAGTATATCCAGTATTCTGATAAATGGAAAGTGAATCTTTCAAAGCGTTAAAATACGAAAATATCTACCCAGATATAGAGTGACATCCCAATCGAGAGCAACACGGCTGCCGACCCCATATCCTTAGCTTGCCCCGCCAGTTGGTGGTGCTCAAGTCCGATACGATCGACCACTGCCTCAATGGCGCTATTCAATAGCTCAACGATCAAGACAAACAGCAATGACGCGATCAGCAATAAACGTTGGATTTGCGTCACATCGGCGAACAAGGCAATGGGGATCAGGATCAGACATACAATTAACTCTTCCCGAAAAGCCGCTTCACCGATAATCGCGGCGCGGATGCCCTGATAGGAATATTTGGCAGCATTCAATATACGTCTCAAGCCTTGAGCTGGTTTATTTTGCATAGATTTTTCCGATTAAGTAACGTGAACAGGCACATGTGAATAACGACATCCGACAGCAGGGTGAATACTATCACGACGATGGCCGAGAACTGTAGTCGTACACAAAAATAGTCGTGAATAGTAAAAGGTTAACCCTGTTTCTGTTATCCTAGACAACATTCCGGTGGCTGGGTTCACATGCTTGATATCGTGACGATCCGGCCCCACTTTCGTTATTCATTCTTGAGAGTCCGAGCTTTTATGTCAGTCCGACAATCAGTATCACGTTCACTACTAACAATCCCTGTCTCTGCTTTGACCAAAAGTACAGTTGTTCCTGCTGATCCAATTGCTGATCATCAGATTGATCTGGAGAAACCGATTGTCTATGCACTCCCGTTTCAATCAACCGTTGATCTGCTGACTTTAAAACAACAGACAGAGAAACTAGGGCTGCCGGATCCATTTCAGCCTTTAGAAATCAATGGGAAGAAACTCACACGTTATATTTTTATAGCCTCCCGGCCGACGCTAATCCGCAGTGATGAAGATGTGCCGAAAGGCTCCGTGACGCAATTTACTGAGTTACTCGCGTTACATCAGGCCAACCCTGAACTGGATATTCAGCTCCTGCCAACCTCAGTACTTTGGGGCAGAAAACCCGGTAAGGAAAATCAGAGCAAAGCTTATCTGGAACCCATGAACGGCCCACAAAAAGCCAAGGCGGTATTGCTGTCTGGCAGAGATTGCTTAGTCCGTTTCAGCCCGGTTGTTTCGCTGCGTTATATGGCAGACAGTCACGGCACGGATGCAGCAATTGCCCATAAAGTTGCACGGGTTGCCCGAATTCATTTTTCTCGCCAGAAGCTGGCAGCTTCAGGGCCGCAACTGCCGGAGCGTGAAGTATTACTCCAGCGCTTGATGCAATCACAAGCCATTCGCAATGCGATTAATGAAGAAGTCAAAACGAAAAACATTTCACCGAAAAAAGCACAAAAAGAAGCCCTGAAAATCTTAGATGAGATTGCAGCAAACTTCTCTTACTCTCTCGTGCGCAAAAGTGACCGCTTGCTAAAATGGCTCTGGAACCGGATTTACCAAGGTATCAACGTGCACAACGCTGCGCGTGTACGCCGTCTGGCTCAAGATGGTCACGAGATTGTCTATGTGCCATGTCACCGGAGTCACATGGACTATCTGTTACTGTCTTATGTGTTGTATCACGAAGGGATGGTGCCGCCCCATATTGCTGCGGGTCTGAACCTGAACTTTTTCCCGGCCGGTCCTTTGTTCCGCCGCGGCGGAGCGTTTTTTATCCGCCGCAGTTTTAAAGGGAATAAACTTTATTCAACGATTTTCCGCGAATATCTGGCGGACTTGTTCGCCAAAGGCTACTCCGTTGAGTATTTCAGTGAAGGGGGTCGTTCGCGTACCGGGCGTTTGCTCCCTGCTAAAACCGGGATGCTGGCTATGACGATTCAAGCCATGTTGCGAGGTCTCAACCGCCCCGTCACGCTGGTGCCGGTCTACATTGGCTATGAACATGTTATGGAAGTTTCAACCTATGCCAAAGAGCTGCGCGGTAAGCAAAAAGAAAAAGAAAATGCCAGTCTGGTGATCCGCACCATTCGGAAACTGAAAAACTTCGGCCAAGGATATGTTAACTTTGGCGAACCGATCCTGCTCAATCAGTTTTTGAATGAAGAAGTGCCGGACTGGACTCAAGATATTGACCGGGTCGGGAATAGTCGTCCTCAGTGGATCACACCGCTGGTCAATCAACTGGCAAACAAGATGATGACCCGCATCAATGATGCTGCGGCAGCGAATGCGATGACGTTATGTGCGACAGCGCTGCTTGCATCCCGTCAGCGTGCCCTTGCCCGGGAAAACTTAATCAAGCAGATCGACTGCTATCTTAACCTGCTGCGGAATGTCCCTTACTCGGACACCATGACCGTCCCGACAGAGAGTGCCGAATCGCTGGTTAGTCATGCAACATCTCTCGACAAGTTTTTGATCGAATCCGATAGTATTGGTGAAATCATCTCACTGGATCGTCACCAGTCGATTCTCATGACTTACTATCGTAACAATATTATTCATCTGTTGGCGCTGCCGTCACTGATTGCTCAGATATTGGTGAGTCACCAATATCTGCCGCTCGAGACACTACGCCATTATGTAGCACTCATCTATCCGTTCATCCAGCAAGAGCTGTTCCTGAGTTATCAGCCGGAAGCACTCAATGAACATATTGAGGCTTATCTGCGTGAATTGCAGCGGCAGGAGTTAATCCAGTATGAAGACGACACTGTGTCTATCAATCCAGCCAGAACACAGGTGTTAATCTTACTCGGCAGAACGATTTCCGAAACGCTGCAACGTTATGCGATTACGTTAAATCTACTGGTCTCGACACCGGATATGGGTAAAAGCGAGCTCGAGAAAAATAGTCAGGAAATTGCCCGCCGTCTGGGACGACTCCATGGGATCAATGCGCCGGAATTTTTTGATAAAGGCGTCTTCACTGCCTTAATGACGACCCTGAAACAGCAAGGTTATCTCAACCATGATCAGCAACTCTGTGCGGAAAAGTGTCAGCAACTGTCTGAACTGATGTTCACGTTGCTCTATCCTGAAATCCGCTTGACGATCAGAGAGAGTATCTACCTGATTGATTAAAAGCGTCATTGGGTTTATTGAGACCAACAAAAACGGCATCAAATGATGCCGTTTTTGTTATCCGGATGGTCAATATGCATGGCTTAATTGAACGACATAGATATCAACAGTCCCGCCGCAATCACCATGCCGACATAGTTGTTGTTCAGGAATGCTTGCAGACACAAAGTCCGTTGACGATGTCGAATTAAATGCTGTTGATACACAAACAATCCACTGACGATCAGGATGCTCCAATAAAACGCAGCCCCCAACTGATACATCACCCCTACCCCAATCAACATCAGTAACGTGATCAGTTGAAGAATACCAATAATCAGCTTATCAAAACGACCAAACAGAATCGCGGTTGATTTCACCCCGATCTTTAAATCATCTTCCCGATCAGCCATCGCATACTGGGTATCATAGGCAACGGTCCAGACTGAGTTAATCAGAAAAATAAACCAGACCACGCCCGGCAGGCTGTTGGATTGTGCCGCCCAGGCCATCGGAATCGCCCAGCTAAAAGCCAGTGCCAGAAAAACCTGCGGTAAATGCGTATAACGTTTCATGAACGGGTAAATAAATGCCAATACAATCGCAGCAAAGGAGAGCTGGATGGTGAGCTTATTCATCGTCAACACCAGCGCGAAAGAGAACAATGAGAGAATCAGAAATAAGCCGACCGCCTCTTTCTCAGTCACAAGACCTGCCGGTAAAGGACGCATGTGCGTTCGCTGAACATGGCCGTCAACATGGCGATCGGCAAAGTCATTAATGACACAGCCCGCTGAACGCATCAAAACAACACCAAGTGCAAAGACCAACAGAACATTCAGATCCGGAATGCCTTCGGCAGCAAGAATCAATGCCCATAACGTCGGCCATAACAACAGCAAAGAACCAATGGGACGATCCATTCGCATCAATTGCCAGTATGCTTTTGCCTTTGATACAGTCATTCTTTGTTCTCCTTCACATACACAGGGGCGTCCGGTAAAAATAGTTCTGTGACCAGCATAGGTTGATTTGCCATCCATAGCCTTGAGCGACGCGCCCACAATACGCCATCTTCGGTATCCACTTTTGCGACCTGTAGCGCATCTCGTTGAACATCCTCCGACTGAAAGACAAAATCCCCAAGTGAAGTTGCTCCCAGTTGAAAGATCGGATTCGACAAATCACTCTGCTCCAATTGTGGAATCAGCGTGTAACCAATAACCCACGGGGTTTCATCTCCCGACAGTAACACCTGACGAATCAGGCATCGTTGCGGCGAATCTAACAAGTCTTGCTCTTGCGCCGAAAGCCATGACGTTTTTTCCCAGTCATGCCGGAGTACCTCAACGGATAGCGTTTGACAATAGTTTTTCATCAACTGAGAAAGCGATCCCGGTTCTTGTAACCAGTATCTAATCTTTGGCGTCGGAAAATAAAAGTTTTCGCATTCTTGCCAGATTATCTGGTTTAATAGCGATAGATAAGGCGAAACTGATTGATGCATACTACTATTTTATGTGAATGCCTTTGTGATTGCATAATATCCTGATTAGGATATTGTTTTGAAGCGAATGTCGAAGGCTGTCAACTTTGTTACTAACGGGTAAACTATTGTAACAAGACTAGAGCGATTCGAATATCATCAACCTTTGTCAGATTATAACATTATTATGCTGAAACGTTATTTAGCCCTCATCATTCTTATGACAGGCCTGTTTACTGTCTCTCTTAGCAACGCAGCTGAAGATTCAGGCGCTCCAAAACTTGCCTATTTTACGTTGGAACCCGATTTAACTACCAATTTCTTTACCAAAGGAAAAGAGCTTGGATATATTCAAGTGCGTATCGAAATTATGGTCGCTAATAATTCTGATCTACCGATCATCGAAAAACATCAGCCATTGATTCGCGATACCGTGGTCGAACTGATGGGAAAACAGACTGCGGATACCATTCGCTCTCTTGCAGGCAGAGAGGATCTGAGGAAGACATTGGTGAAAAAAATCAATGATTTGCTTCTGCCGGAAACCGGACGTTCCATCGTCGCTGACTTACTATTTACTAAATATATTTATCAGTAATCTCAATTTATAACGACAGCACTCAACAAAAGACCGTCTGCTGAAAAGAGACGGCCTGTCCGTTTCCATGATCGGTTAACGACATCTGTACACAGCGCGCGAACGGTTGACTACACGTTGGCCGGGGCACGTTTCGACTCATACAATCCGAGTCCCATCCCAATCAGTAATCCGGTAACGTTAGCACTATTGGCAATAGTCATAAAGGGCTGTACAAAAGCAATCACTAACCAGACCAGCATAAAACCAAGTAACGGTTTCTGGATTGATAACCCTAGTTCAGGGCGCTTCCAACCGATCATCCAAATGAAACCGACCAACGCATAGACCACACCGGATAACCCACCAAACCTCGGACCATCGCTCCAATACTGCACGATGCCAGAGCCGGCTGAAGACAATATCAGCAAGTTCGCTAACTTCAATGCCCCCAGACGTTTTTCAAGGTCGCCCCCCAGGTACCACCACCACAACAGGTTAAATATGATATGCAGGACAGAAAAATGCAGAAATGCAGGAGTAACCCAACGCCAGATTTGCCAACCTTCGCTCTGAGAGGCCGGGAAATGGAGCAGATTGAACATCGTTTGTTGTAATCCAAACATCTGAAGTATAAAAACAACAATGCACAGCAGCATCACGCCTAATGTCATATAACCGGCTTTGGCATAAAACAGTTGTAAAACACTGGGTGAGCTGTAATGAAATGAGGGTTTTTGTCTGCCATCAGTCTCCCAGGAGGCAGCACGATATTTCGGATCTTCAGGATGGGCGAGAAACAGCTTCAGTTCGATTTCTGTTTCGTGCAAGTGTTCATCTTTGATTAACCATAAACAGAATGTTGCTTCTGCTTCTGCTTCTGGCATCATCTTGATTTCTATATGCTTTAAAGCCATATAGTCAATGAATGCCTGCCCCAAACGAGGATTATCAATCGTAATCAGACGCATCATATCTCTGTCTCTTCTCTGTCGAATAATGGGGAATACCGGATGGCTCAACATCATATCCTATGCTCACAATGAGCATCGGAAACACGCATACAATGATTATGACAACGATGCGACCGGTAAATTCGCCCGATGCCACGCTTCAAAGCCGCCATCAATGCTATAGACGGTTTCAAATCCCTGATTAATCAAATATTGTGCTGCGCCCTGGCTACTCACACCGTGATAACACATCACCAGCACGGGATGGTCATAATCAACGTCTGCCATAAACTGATTGATGGTATCGTTGGTCAAGTGAAATGCAGATTCGGCATGGGCGACGGCAAATGACTGAGGGTCACGAATATCGACTAACGTTGCGCCCTGCTCTTGCATCATGTTCAGCGCCCCCTGAACATCGATATGTTGAAATTGCTCCATGATTTATCACTCCCGCACTCTATCGGTGAACACTTCTATCAGTGGATACTATTGTAACCTATTCAAGGTCCTATCAATACAATCGAATCACAAGGGTTATTGACGGCTGATTATTTTTGCGCCATCAGTGGATAAAGCTGTGAATTGTGTTGATAAAGTAGTCAGAATTAAAATGATCCACAAGATGTAGTGATGATCTTTATTTTATTGTGTGTAAATATTTGGATATCCCCAAGCTGAACAATCTGTTCAGCGCTTGGTAATGACGACTCATACACCTAAAGTCAATCATTTAAACACAGACTTATCCACAGGTCGGAGTTGACATCACTGCACTGGTTTGGATCAAAAACAAAAACCGGGATCGCTGGGATCCCGGTTTCTAAATTTGGTTTGCCTGAGAGAAACGCCTGACTACATTTCTCCGACAGCTTCTTTCAGCTTCTTCATCGCATTTTTTTCCAACTGACGAATACGCTCAGCGGACACACCATAATTATCAGCTAAATCTTGCAATGTCGCTTTAGGCTCATCCAACCAACGAGAGCGGACAATATGCTGGCTACGCTCATCCAGGCTCGAGATCGCTAACGACAGACGATGATTGGTATGCTGTTCCCAATTGGTGCTTTCAAGATTTTCAGCAACATCCGAATTTTTATCTTCGAGATAAAGTACGGGTGCTGAAGCTGCATGACCTTCGTCATCATCAACAGACATATCAAAGGTGGCATCCTGAGCTGCCAGACGAGATTCCATCTCCCGGACTTCTGACGGTTCAACGCCTAATTCTTTTGCTACCGTTTCGACTTCACTATGATTAAACCAACCGAGGCGCTTCTTCGATTTTCTTAGATTAAAGAAAAGTTTGCGTTGCGCTTTGGTGGTCGCGATTTTGACGATACGCCAGTTGCGGAGCACATATTCATGGATTTCAGCTTTAATCCAATGTACGGCAAAAGAGACTAGCCGAACGCCGACTTCAGGATTGAAGCGCTTAACCGCTTTCATCAAGCCGATATTGCCTTCCTGAACTAGATCTGCCATTGGTAATCCATAACCGGAATAACCACGAGCAATATGAACGACGAAACGAAGATGCGACAGAATCAAACCTTTCGCGGCCTCAATTTCACCTTTGTAATGTAGTCGTTCCGCAAGCTCATGTTCTTCTTCTGCACTCAGCATCGGATAACTATTCACAGAACGGATATAGCTGTCCAGGCTATCTTGTGTCACAACTGCCATTGGATACGTATGGTTTGTCATTCAATTCCTCATCAATTTCTGATTAAGAGTGTACTCAACCTATGATTGTGGGACTCTATCATCTTGTTGCTTACGAGTTAAGTCCAACAGATACAGATAAACAATTTTCTATCAGAAGTCAAGATCCCGGTATAACTTGCTGCGAACCTCAGGAAGTAAGACCCCGCATTGCTATACAGGTTCAATTTCTTTCAAATGTCGCTGTGCAGATAGCTTGGCCGCAATACAACTGAGCAATGTCCCCACCATCAGGAGTAGCAAGGATTCATCCCAGCCTAATCCTAAAAGTCGGAACTGACTATCATAGAGCGTTGCTAACTGACTCACTGCACCATTGAATAATATAGTCAGAAAAGCCGTAAATAACCATGCACTGACGGAGCCGAGAAACCCAAACCACATACCGGAGTACAAATAAGGCCGCAAAATAAACACATCTGTCGCCCCGATCAGTTTCATGGTTTGAATTTCTTCTTTGTTGGCTAGCACATTAAAGCGTAATGTATTGCCGACAATCAGGAAAACAGCAGCAAACATCAGCAATGACAGACTCACGACAACCATTGTCGCCAGATGTTTGATCGCATCCAAGCGTGTCAGCCAATCTTCGTCAAGGCGAACATCGGTGACATTTTGCTCATGCTGCAGGCTCTCGGCGAGTTGTTTTACTTCGGATTGCTTGGTCACCGCAGGTGTAATCACAATCACCCCGGGTAATGCATAATCATCCAACAGACTGATCGCCTGTTCAAATCCCGCATTCTTGCTCATCTCGGCTAGTCCCTGCTGCGGAGAAATGTATTCCGCTTTCTTCACACTCGGGCGCACTTCGATTTCATCTTTCAGGACCATCACCCGGGCTTCGGGTGTCCCTTCCTCAAGATAAACGCTGATTTGCGAAGGAGTGGCAACATGGCTGGCAACCGAGGCTACATTTTTACTTAACAGGTACAGACAGGCAGGCATCGTTAAGGCCATCGAGATAACAGCCAATGTCAGTAAGTTCCCCATCGGGCGCTGCTGCCACAAGGCCAGAAAAGACGATTTCGCCTGCTTGTAATGTATGGCCAGAAAGTGATCGCGAGGCGGACGCTTTTGTTGTTCTCGTTTTTTCTTTGAATTGGAGGCGCGTTTGTTTTTCGGCTTAGTGGCCATAATCTTCAACCTCACTTAAGAAACCCTGATTGAGTTCGAGATGGCGATACATCGGACGGGAGTTCACCAGATTAATATCATGTGTCGCAAGGAGAATGGTGACACCGGCACGGTTGAATTCCTCAAACAAGCGAAGAATACGGTTGGATAAATCAGGGTCGAGATTACCGGTTGGTTCATCAGCCAGTAGCAATGTCGGCCGATTGACGACCGCCCTTGCGATTCCGACACGCTGTTGTTCTCCCCCGGAAAGCTGACTCGGCAGGCAACGAATTTTACCCAACAGGCCGGTTTTATCCAAAGCCGCCGAGACGCGTCTTTTAATCTCATTCTCAGAGATGGATTCAATCCGCATCGGGAGTGCCACATTATCGAACACGCTGCGATCCATCAACAACCGATGCTCCTGAAATACAATCCCGATATTCCGACGTAAAAACGGAATATCCGGGTTCGGAATGCGTGTGATATCGTGTCCGTTAAAATGAATTCGCCCGTCAGTCGGCCGTTCAATAGCACAAATCAATTTCAGTAATGTACTTTTCCCAGCACCCGAATGCCCGCCGACAAATGCCATCTCCCCACGACGCAGATGGAAATCAACCTTTTGTAAGGCTTGTCGTCCGCCCCGATAGGCTTTACTCACTTGCTGAAATCTGATCACTCGCTATCCCCTTCCTCAAACATAATCGATGTTTGTTGCCCGTCTATATACTTTGTTTGCGACAGTCAGTTTTGCAACCCTACTCGTTTCATGTTCATCGGCTTAACCATTGACTTCACGGTAGTTATTCATCCCGACTAAACAAGGCTTCGATGAACTCTTCAGTTTGGAAAGGACGTAAATCATTGATACCTTCTCCGACACCAATATAGCGAATTGGGATCTTAAATTGATCCGCAATTGCAAAAATTACCCCACCTTTAGCGGTTCCGTCGAGTTTTGTCAGGGTAATTCCCGTAACAGGTGCAACTTCACTGAACAATTTAGCCTGACTGATCGCATTCTGTCCGGTACCGGCATCTAAGGTCAGCATAATTTCATGAGGTGCCGAATCATCAAGCTTCTTCATCACGCGAACAATTTTGCGCAATTCTTCCATCAGGTTGCCTTTATTTTGTAATCGTCCGGCCGTATCTGCAATGACCACATCCACACCCCGCGCCTTGGCAGCTTCAATGGTATCGTAAATCACCGAGGCGCTATCGGCCCCCGTATGCTGAGCGATAACTGGCACTTGATTACGCTCTCCCCAGATCTGCAGTTGCTCAACTGCCGCCGCCCGGAATGTATCTCCGGCAGCCAGCATGACTTTCTTACCCTGCATCTGATATTGCTTTGCCAGTTTACCGATAGTGGTCGTTTTGCCCACGCCGTTCACTCCGACCATCAGAATCACATAAGGGGTTTGCTGTTCATCAATGATTAAAGGCTGCTCAACATGAGAAAGAATCTCACCCATTTCTTCTTTCAGCAGGCCGTACAACGCTTCACCGTCTTTTAACTGTTGACGATTAGCTTTTTCCGTCAGATTTTTAATAATCTTCAGCGTTGTATCCATACCGACATCGGCCACTAACAACTGCTCTTCGAGTTCTTCAAAGAGGTCATCATCGATCTTTTTCCCTTTGAATAAACCAAAAAAACCAGCGCCAATATTGGCTTTCGTCCGGCTCAGACTTCTTTTTAAACGTGCAAAAAAACCTTCTGTCGGTTTTTCCTGTTCAATCACTCTCACCGGTTGAGGCGTTTCCGGGACAGGCTCTGCGTGGCTGACTTGACTTGTTTCCTTGGTGTCTTCAGTTTCCGCCTCGACTTGATGCTCAGGAAGTTCAGCCACTTCATGTTCAGCGTTTTCGTCTGCTGGCGTGACACTTGCCAAAGACGCTTCCGTTTCAGAAAGATCTTCACTCACATCACTTTCAGTCGATGTTTCAGTCAGATCATTGTTTTGATTGGGCGTCTCATCGTCACCAAAACCAAGCCATGACAGCAGGCCACGCTTCTTTTTTTCTGTCATCTGGAAATATCCTAGATTTATTCATTGGTCCAAAACGTTATAATACCAGTTCTATTGATGACGTCATTGGTATCATACTTTGCTCAGAATATTTATATTCTCAAGGCAAGAAAAATGACAAAGCCGTGAAAAATCTAAACTCAGGCTGTTAAACTTCATCATGCTTCAATTCGTACCCTCACCCGTCTGCAAAAAAACAGGCAGGGCGGCTATATTAACACTTTATTTTCGGTCAAAAAATCATGGGAAAACATCGCCAGCCAAACCAGTCACAAAAAAGAGACAAATCAGGCTTTATTCGGATTATTAGTGGGTTGTGGAAAGGCCGAAAATTACCGGTTTATGATGCAGAAGGTCTCAGACCGACCACGGACAGAGTCAAAGAAACCCTGTTTAACTGGTTAGCGACCGATATTCCTCAAGCCCGTTGTCTCGATCTGTTTGCCGGTTCAGGGAGCCTTGGGTTCGAGGCAGCATCACGTCAGGCTGAACAGGTAACTCTCATCGAGAAGAACCCGGCTGCATTTCAGCAACTCAGGCAAAATCAACATGCTTTGTCAGCACAACAGCTCCAAATTATTCAGAGCGATGCGCTGCTTTACCTCGCCCAACCGCCGGCAGCACCTTACGATATTGTATTTATTGACCCACCATTCCGCCAAGGGTTATTAGAAGAAACACTCCGGTTACTGGAGCACAACCAATGGCTGCACGAACACGCGATGATTTATATTGAGAGTGAGAAAGAATGGCCAGTCACAGCCATTCCTGCATCTTGGCAACTCTATCGGGAAAAAGTTGCCGGACAAGTATGCTATCGCTTATACCAGAAGGCTCCATCAATCTAGCAGCGAGCCGTGGCGGGTTGCAAACGACCTTTTAGCCCGCCACATAACTTTTAATGCCATCCAAAAACATCTGTGTTGAAACCATGACCAAAAGTAATCCCATCAAACGCTCGGCAGCTTTCAATCCTCTTTCCCCCAAAACCCGGTGGAAAAAGTCATAAAACATCAAAATAATCGATGTACCGGTCCATGCCAGAAAAACAGCCAATGCCAGTTCTGGTAACTCGTTGGGCGATTGTGAAGAAAACACCAGTAACGATGCGATCAAAGACGGACCGGCAATCATCGGCACGGCCATGGGCACAATAAAGGGTTCCTCACCGGCAGCCAATCCTGTAATTGAACCGGCACTGGGAAAGATCATCTTAATTGCGATGATAAACAGAATCACCCCGCCAGAGATACTCAATGTCTCCGGTGCGACTTTCAGGAAACCCAGTATATTTTTGCCGGCAAACAGAAAAATCATCAGAATAAGCAGCGCAAAACACAACTCACGGATTAACACGATACGTCGCCGTTTCGGGTCAAGGTGTTTTAAGATCGCCAGCACTATCGGGAGGTTGCCAAGCGGATCCATGATCAAAAACATCATGGTCGCGACGGAAAAAATTTCCATACTTACATCTCAGGTGATTCAATAAAAAATGGAGTATAACAACCTGCAAGCAAGATTTCGACGTCCGCGTGAGCTCGTCGGAGTGCTCTATATTCAAGCACTTCCATTCATCAGAGCCTCGGAAAATTTCGCTCAGGGATGAGCTGGCAATACTGCGGCCACAAGCAGACACAAGGCCACTAAAAATCCGCACGTCGTCACTAAAGAGAGTTGATCTAACTTCTTCTGACCGGGATAGACCATGACCCGGAAGAACACCACAAACCATAGTGCTGCGCCGACAGAGGCTTCCAGAGCATTCCAACTGCGCGCTTGAAGCCACCATCCGCTGGCAGACCAAATCAGTCCGAGTAACCCCATCCCCAATACCGCAACAGCAGTCATCCGTTTATCGATATGGGGCAGGAACAGCAGATAAAGAACAATGCCGAGTGCAATCAAGGTGATCGGTAACCACCATTGGACCGGGTACAAAATATGTTGCCAAAAGGCCAGACTGAAAGCGCAACAACTCAATAGAAAGGCAGCAAAGGATAAACGGCATTTGGTTTGACGAAAGAAGGACCAAGTAAAGATCAGACAGCAGCCTAACGCCACTGAACTCCAGACAACTGAAGCACGCCATTCTGACGTAACACTCCACATTAAGACCAATAATACTGTGGTACAAATGAGCCCCAAATAAAAAGAGAGTCTGTTTGGGTGACCGACATGGCTTTCCTGCATACAAGCTACCTTCGTGTTGAACAGGTGCTAGTTTATAGCCGTTTCATGAGAAATCCACCGATGGCTTCAAAAACTTGGATCTGAGTAAAGAAGTAACCCCGCACTGTATAAAAACAGTACAAAGTCGCAAAAAATCGTCAAAACTAATGGCTCCGTCATGAAACTCCAGTTTTATAAAATAAACCCAAAATACAAATGAGCATTTAATCAGTTTTAAATGTTATTAACGACAACGACAAAAAATAAAAATCATTTAAAAACAAATAAATAAAAATAATCACACTGTAAAGACAAAGATTAATAAAAACTCAGAGATAATAAATAAAAAAACACATCAGACCACTTAAAAATTACCTTCACACTGCGCCAGTTGATAACTATTGTCAAATACATCGATAGAGCAACCAACTTTTTGCTTAAAAAGACCGATAAACCATCCCACCACCTTTAAACCACCAAAACCAACAAGGCTAGATAAACACCACTGTTTAATTGATTTTTTTGGAATATAAATCATATAGTTAAACGACAAGAAACGTCTAAAAACCAATATGGAACAAATAACAAACAGCCAAAAATACCACTAAAACTAGCGATATCTCACCTCTGAACTCACATAAACATGGTTTTTCAAAGATTTTACAAAATGAATTTGATCAATTATGAAAAAATGGTATTCTGTATAAATATTAGCAAACAAATTATAGGAGCAGTGTATTTATGATTACGCCATCTCAAAAGCAGGGACTTGTCATGATTGCAGTTATTCTCGGCCTTATGACACTGCCTCTGATTTACTGATACTTGGATAAACAAAAAGGGACGCAAAAGTGCGTCCCTTTTTGTTTATCCAATCATTTCATTCAAATAACTTCGCTGACACAAATTCCCAATGGATGTAGTAAACCCCTAGCGCAATCAACGTCATAATCATCATCACAGAAAGAGCAGCACGCCAGATAAAACGACTACTCCTTGGCATCAACTCTTTCATACACGCATCATAAGCGTCCAGAAATGCCTCACAATCATCTAATTGATAATCGGTTTCATGTAGTAGCTTATTCCGAACGGTCGCGATATATCTCAGCTTTTTGATCACATGATGAGGTAATCGGTTCTCACAACTTGAAATCAGTTGGTGCAGTCCTCGCCCTTCAGCATGATATTGAACACGCAGGAGATGCTCCAGCTTCCGTGTTCTGATAACAACTTTTTCAATCTCTGACATGGCCATCTCCTTGATTTCTCCTCATGCTCAGATACCTATGATGCTGACATTATGGCAACAACCATCGAGTCAACCGGAAACGAGCACAGGCCCAGCTCATCATTAAAGCGCCGACATAGCTCATTATAATCCATAATGGGATCACCCAGAGAGGATGCCCTGAGAAATTTAGCACAAAATGATGCATCGGCCATAAAACCAAGGGATGAAGGATATATATGCCCAAACTATAACGGCTGGTAAACCGGGTCACGGCTTGAAATGCCGGAGATAAACGATCCCCCCAGTGTCGGCACAGCACAAAAACCATTCCGGCGATCACAATGGTGTTCAGCGTCTTGTAGGACAGCCAACGTTTAACGGTATATTCCCCGGCATCCACACTCAGGTGAATCACCATATAAACCGTGACCGCTAAGCCGAGAATTCCCAACAACGCCCAAAGCCAGACATGAACCGCCTCTCGCGACAAATAGTATCCGAGCAGCAGATAGCCGGAATACAGCCAGAGTGTCGCAGACCAGAAGCCATCCCAATAAAACAGATAAGCAACGGCGCTGCACAACCATAGCAACAAATAGCCTTGCGTAAACCATTCATACCGTCTGACAGCCCAGTGAAAGATAGGAATCAAAGCATATAACGGAATAAAGTAATAAAAGAATCCCAGATGATAGTAAGTCGCTTCATAGGGCATGTCGAAGAGACGGGTCTTCACCGTATTCCAGTCAAAACCACGGGTATCCCACCCAGACAGATAAGCATAGAAAACGGACCAGACCAGAAACGGAATCACAACTTTCAGCACTCTGCGTTGCAGATAGTATTTTCCATCGAAAGGACGCGCATCACCAATAAGAAGCGCTCCGGAGACCATGATAAATACCGGCACAGCCCAGCGGCTGATGCCATTTAATCCGGCCGCAACTACCCAGTGATCAAACGGAATCACATCAAATTGATGACGGAACGGCCCCAAAACATGGATACCAACCACAAACAGAGCTGCCAAAGAACGCAGTAAATCGAAATAGAAAACCCGACTGGGACTCATCTTGAATCTCTCCTCTTATCTTGTAACTGACTCTAGCGAGAGCGCCCTGTCAGATACAACAATCTGTGGTTATCTTTTGTTCAAGCTTATGTCAGGAATTCATTTTGATAGAAATGACCGATTAATAAAATCAACTTAACCGAATTTATTTTATGATTCGAGCGACCTATGATGAACAGGAATCAAACAGAATTCAGAAATAGATGGAGTGTCTTATGAAAACGAATGTCATCGGCTTAGACAGTACAACCAGCCAAAAACTTGCAACATCTTTGAATCAACTCCTCGCCAACTATCAGGTATTTTACATGAATGTCAGGGGTTACCACTGGAACATTAAAGGACCGGAATTTTTTGAACTTCATACCAAGTTTGAAGAGATCTATACCGATTTGCTGACTAAAATCGATGAAGTCGCCGAACGGATCCTGACCTTGGGAAGCACCCCGCTACATACCTTTAGTGATTATGTGACACGCTCGGAAATTCAGGAGCATAAACAAGCCTCACAAGCAAAAGCAACGGTTGAAGGCTTAGTGCAGGGATTCGGAACACTGGTGAAACAACAACGAGAAATTTTGGGGATTGCCGGCGATGCGGGTGATGAAGGAACCGCAGCATTGATGAGCGATTATATCAGAGAGCAAGAAAAACAAATTTGGATGTTTAACGCTTGGCTACAGTAAAGTGATTGGTTTTCAAAAACAGATATCACATCCAAGCTAAATTCTGAGAACGTTCTATGACTATCGGTCTGAGGGGTCACACGATATATTGCGCATTATTACTCCAACATAATGCTTCGTGGAGTGATTGACTGACTTCCTCAACCGATAGACCCATTTTCGCGCTCTCGGTCTCAATCCCGTCCCAGTTACCCCGCTCAAAATGCTCCTGAATCGTGAGCAAATCACCAAAAGCCCCCTTGCGCTTCGCTAAGGCTTCTTTAGCCAATTCAGGTAATGGTAGCTGTTCCATTAAATCATCAATGGAAACATCCAAAATCGCATCGAGCACAGAAAAAAGACCAATCATAAATGCTTGCCCCTTCAGCTCATGAAAAATGTCATGGGATGACATCAGTTGACAGAAGTGAGCACGCTGCAACGATAATCGATAGAGTTCTTTTGGCTTGTCTACCGCGATATATGATGCCACGGTCAAAGACACAAACGACTTGAGTCTGTCCTGCCCTAAATAGATGAGTGCCTGGCGGAAAGATGAGATGCTGACACAAATACGATCTGAAAGTGCATTCACAAAACGTAATAATTTATAAGACAAAGTAACGTCTTGTGAGAGGATCTCTTCGACGCGTTCAAAGTCCACCTCGGGCTGGCAAACTTCAATAAATAAATTCATTGCTGTCAGATATTCAGGAACCACATAGCGTTTTTTCATCACCTGCGGCTTTCTGAAGTAATAGCCCTGAAAGAATGAGAAGCCAGCGGCTTTTGTCTGTAGAAACTCTGCTTCCGTTTCTACTCGCTCCGCGAGAAACCGGCACTGACATTTTTCGGCAATTTTTTCCCGGACAAACTGACAAGCCTCATCAACGCCCAAGGCCATAATATCCAGCTTAACAATATGAACATAGGGGAGAAAACGTTCCCAGGCCGGTGAATAAACGAAATCATCCAGCGCTAATAAATAGCCGTGGCGATGTAAGTCACGAACAACATGATATAACTCATCGGTCGGTTCGCAGGTTTCTAAAACTTCAACGACAATCCGGTGCTTGGGAAGTGTAAAGGGAAGACGGCGAATCAGGCTTTTATATGGGAAATTGATAAAACAACGTGCGGAACGTCGATCAGATGAGCGACCGACCGTCAGAAAGTTTTCAGCAATTAAACGATAGGTTGCCCGCTCTGAACTGATATGAGAGGGGAAAGCATTCATTTCTCCGTCTCGGAAAAGTAACTCGTAGCCTAACGTGACACCTTTTGCATTCAGGATAGGCTGACGGGCAACATATGTATATCGCATTCTTCGAACCTAGGCTTTTGCCACAGCCAATAAAGCGCCACACCCCAAAAATGCGGATCCAAACACCTTATTCAAACGACGTATCACAAATTCCGAGCGAGTATATCGCCTGAGTTTCGCGGCAAGCGAAGTGTATGTCAGCATCACCAGAGTATCGATGACCATGGTTGTTATACCTAAAATTATAAGTTGTATCACCTGGGGGCCTTCAGGTTGAATAAACTGAGGAAAAAGCGCCACCAGAAAAACAATCGATTTTGGATTCGTGAGATTGATCAGCATCGATTTGCGTAGCATAACCCAGGGTTGATACAAAGTCTGTGATTCAGTCGTGAAAGACGTGCTAGTCTCACGCCATTTTTGAATGCCTAACCAAACAAGGTAAGCGACGCCAACCCACTTAATGATACTAAACGCGAGCACGGACTGAGCCACCAACGCTCCGACACCGATGCCCACCAGCAGGATATGAAAGCCCAATCCCAACTGGAGGCCGACAATCGCAAACAGTGATTTGCGGGTACCGTAATTAAGGCCATTACTGATAGAATTCACCGTGCCAGAACCGGGAGCCAGACTGAAAATAATTGCCGTGGCTACATAAGCGAGCCAGACGTGTAGTTCCATGGGAATTCCTCTATACTAAAGACGCTTAACACAATACGAATCTTTCATACTATCAGCAATCAGTTGGATTATGAATCAACATAAAATACCGACCTCCCCTTATACGCAAGAGTTTCTCTTTGAGCAAGCCGTCCGCAACGATATTTCGACGTTCTGGCAGGATAGGCAGGAAGGAACATTGCGTGCATTTGATAAAAAGAAGCTCTATTGGTGTCGCTTCACTCATCCTGACCACGATCAAATGATACTGATTGCGAACGGACGCATTGAGTCGGTGTGGAAATATCAGGAACTACTCTACGATTTATTCCGTCAAGGCTATGATATTTATACCTATGATCATCGAGGACAAGGGTTGTCCGAACGCCTGTGTACCGATAAACAAATCGGCCATGTCGGAGAATTTCATGACTACGTTCGTGATATGGAGTCCATTCTTGCGCAGACGCTGGTAACCAAATCTTACCGGGCCCGTTTCCTGCTCGCCCATTCAATGGGCGGAGCCGTGGTCACGCGCTATATTCAAACCCATCCAGATCATCAATTTGATGCCATGGCACTAACTGCACCGATGTTCGGCGTCCATATGCCTTATTTACTACGCCCAATTGCGCTGCCTTTGACTCAGATTTTGTCGGCACTGACATCAGAGCCCAAGTATGCACCGGGTTATCAGGGATATTTGTCCAAACCGTTTGACAATAATCCGCTGACACACAGCCAGACAAGATACCGTTGGTTCCGGCAGTTGTATGAGAGTCATCCTGAACTGAAATTAGGCGGCCCCAGTGCACAGTGGATTTGGCAAAGTCTCATGGCGATCAAACAATGCCATCTGCTCACACGACAAGTAACACTGCCGACACTGATTGTTCAGGCCGGAGAAGAAAGCATCGTCAGCAACTATGCCCAAGATCGGTTTCACCGCAAAGTGTCTAAAACCAACCGTGACTGCGAACTCTTTCGAGTTGAAGGCGCAAAACATGAGTTGTTATTTGAAAGCGATCAATACCGGACACCAACTCTGGATGCGATTCTCCGCCATTTTTCATCCCATCGTTCAGCGTAAACACCGCTGAACACAGCGGATTCGATACCAAAACAGACCAGAGGAAAAGAGGAAAAGAGGAAAAGGGATATGATCGATTTTACCCTCTTCTTCCCCTTTATATTTTCGTAAAATAGTCAATAACGCAGTTCTGCATGACATTTCGATCAAATGAGGATTTTATGACGCTGATCAGCAAAGATATTCGCATTGTTGCTTCTGATCTCGATGGGACATTACTCGCTCCGGACCATAAGTTAAGCCCATTTACAAAGAGCACACTGAAAGACCTCCATCAGAAAGGGTATACCTTTATCTTTGCTACCGGACGTCATCATGTTGATGTCGCCGGCATCCGTGAAATTGCAGGCATTCCTGCGTTCATGATTACCTCGAATGGTGCCCGGATCCACAGCCCGGATAATCAATTGATGTTCAGCCGTAATGTTCCGAAAGATTGGATCCAAGATTTGGTTGATGTCTGTAAACATGACCCGGATATTTTTATCCACATATATCATGATGATCAATGGCGACTCAGCAATGTCGACGAAGCAACTCAGCGATATCACAATGAATCCAAGTTCACGTTTCAGATGTTTGATCCGGAAAATCCCCCCTTGGATAACGTGGCAAAAGTATTCTTCACCCACAAGCATTCCAGCCACGAAGCTCTGGTACACTACGAGGAGATTCTCAAGCAACGCTTCGCAGGGAATGTGACCATTGCATTTTCCAGCCCCTGCTGCCTTGAAGTGATGGGACCGGAGATTTCAAAAGGCCACGCATTACAGGTGGTTGCCAACTCCCTCAACCATACACTAGATCATTGTATCGCCTTTGGTGACGGGATGAATGATATTGAAATGTTGTCTATGGCTGGTCGCGGCCTCGTGATGAAAACAGCCCATGAAAAAGTCTTGTCAGCCTTACCGAAAATTGAGCGCATCGGGAGCCATGCCGACGATGCTGTTGCCCATTATCTTCACCAACACTTGCTGCAGTAACACACAAACCTTCGTCTTATTGGGCAGTCGTTGTCTATCCACCAGCAATCAATATTCGGGAGTGCTGGTGGACATGTCGGCTGCTGACAGGATAGAACAACAGACTCACCAGCATTCAGTTGGCTGATAGCGGTGTCGCCATATGGAGCAGAGCACCGGCGTCACCACATCCGGCCCGATGCCCGCTATCAAGGTTCGGAGCATCGATCGGCACGGCCGAGTCAGGGTCTGAGGTATAGTGTCGTAGCGCAATCATGGGCTGCTCAATAATCTGAATCAGCAGGTGTTCAAACAGCCGAGCCAGACGCTGAGGTGAATATCGTGTTGACCGATACGCAATCAGCACTTCCAAAGATTCACCGGGCGTCACAAAAACGGTCAGCGGTAAATGGGTATAACCCCGGTTTTCCATCGCGGTCAGTTTCATGCCGTGATAATCGAGACTAAACCAATGCTCATCATTCGGATAGTTATCCACTGACAACATGGTATCAAACCAACATGCCTCCCCGGTCAGTTGTCCGATTTCATTCAATCCCAACATATCATGTTCACAGAGATGAATCTGTTCCGACTGAACCGCTTTCATCTGTTCAATGAGCGAGCGATTTTTTTGGAGCCGAATCCGGACGGGAATCGTATTGGTAAACAGGCCGACATAAGATTCTATCCCCTCAATATTACAAAATCGTCCAGAAACCGGAGAACCGAAAATAACGTCTTCACGTCCACTGAGATCCCCCAAAATCAGCCCCCATACTCCCTGCATCAACGAATTGATGGTTAAACCGTGATGCTGGCAAAGTGTCGTCAGCTTCTGGGTCATCTGAGGCGACAACTGAAAAGACACATCACCAACCTGCGCTGAAGGGGATTCATTCTGATAGATCAGGGTCGGCTGTGCGCCAGCCAATACCTGTGACCATACTTGTCTGGCAACCGATTTATCCCGTGACGCTAATTGTCGAATCACGCTGGCATAACGCTCCGGGCTTTGCGGGGCTGCTAACGCTGCGGCCGCCACATAAGCCTGCAGCAGATCCCGAAGCAAGATCGGTATCGACCACCCATCAATCACCAGATGGTGTTCAGACAAAAATAGCGTATGCTGATTGTCATGATGATGCACCAATACGGCATAAAGTAGTGGCTGACGGGTATCCTGCATATCAAAAGGACGCAAAACTTCCCGGGATTCAATGGTCGCCAGCATCGCATCTTGCTCCTCATCAGACCAAGCATTCAGAGAGCAAGTTTCCAGCGGCCATAAGCTTGTTCCTTGTTCCGCGGGGTCAAGCGTGATTTGAGGCAATACCTGCACCGCCTGATCTAAAATATGAACATCAAAACGAGCCAGTAACTGCGGGTGACGTAATACAACGTTATTCAGCGCTTGCTGCAAACGCTGTACATCCATGTCCCCCACAAACTGCATCTTTGTCAGTGCGTTATAGTTACTCTGTTGACCACAGGCACGCACATGAGACAGCAGGCCATTCTGTACCGGTAAAGTCGGAATAATGTCATGAATTGCACCATATGCTGCCGTGAACTGCGCCCGGAGATCGTCACTGATCACGATATGCGCAGCAGAGCTCTCCTCACGCGTAACACTCGCATGAGGATAACGGTCAATTTTCAGGGCTATCTTTTCCAGCGTCTTCTCGACAAAGATATCTTTGACTTTCAAGAGGTATCCTTGCTGACGGATTCGGTTGACCAAGGCCATTGCTGAAATGCTGTCACCACCGAGAGAGAAAAAGTCATCTTCCGCAGAGATTACCGAGCCCCCGAATAGTGACAAAGCTTCCTGACATAACAATCGTTCGCTAGCCGTCTGCGGGGCTCGACCAAGACATCGAGTCACCGACAGAGGCATGGCAGCCAACGCTTTGCGGTCAATTTTACCGCTCGCATTAATCGGCATCTCAGCGATAATCTCAATGACCGAAGGCACCATGTAATCAGGCAGAATCTGGGCAAGTGCCGCCAACAAATGCTCACTACGAAGTTGACTGACATGGTCAGGCACCGCGACACAAAATCCAATCAATCGGTGTGTCCCCGCAAAAGGCTGCGCCACAACAACTGCCTGAGCAACACCTTGCTGAAGCGATAAGGCGTTTTCCACTTCTCCCAACTCGATCCGATAGCCGCGAATTTTTACCTGATCATCACAACGCCCGATAAAAGCAAGTTGCCCCTTTTCAGACCAACACACCAGATCTCCGGTACGATACATCACATCACCGGCAACAAATGGATCGGCGACAAAGCGTTCTGCGGTCATCCCGGGTTGATTTAAATATCCCTGCGCCATCCCCGCACCAGCAAGATAAAGCTCTCCGACACTCCCTGTCGGTACCGGTGTCAGCGTTTCATCCAAAACATAGGTGCGCGTATTGGCGATAGGGCGACCGATCACTGGAGTATCATCCGCTTTAAAACTGGCACTCACGGCATCAACCGTATATTCCGTTGGCCCATAAAAGTTTTCAACGATCAGAGCAGGATACTCTTTCACCTTTTGCCACAACTTATGAGGAACCGCTTCACTACCGACTAAGACAAGTGTCGGTACATGTGACATGGTCATCAGTCCGGCTTCCAGCATCTGATAAAACAGCGAAGGGGACAAATCTAAAGCGTCAATCTGATCTTGCCCGACCAACCGAGCCAGCTCAAACGCATCCCGACGTTGCTCATTCGAATAGAGATACAAGGTATGTCCGTGAATCATCCATAAAATTTGCTCCCAGGATGCATCGAAAGAAAAAGAGGTGGTATGAGCCGCCCGGACAATGGGACAATCACGGACTTGTCGCAACTGCGACAGCGCCCGTTCAAAAATGGTCTGTCTATGAGACAGCGCGAGATTCAGTAACGCACCATGATGATTTAAAACCCCTTTCGGTTGACCGGTCGAACCGGATGTAAAAATAATATAAGCAGTATCCTTTCTTTGCGGTGCAGGATAATCCGAGGGGAAATCTTGACGGACAGACAACAAGGTTTCGAATCGCCACAGCACCATAAGCGATGGTTCTGTCAGTGCTTGTTGTAAAGCAGACGACGGATTTGCATCGATCAGTACACCACGGGGACGCGCTTGTTCCAGCATCGCCTCAATTCGTTCCTGCGGGTAATCCGGATCAATGGGGAGATAAACGGCACCACATTTCATCACCGCCAGCAGCGCAATCACGGCATTCCCGGTTCTCGGTAACGCAACCCCAATCACATCACCATGCCGGACACCGCCTTGCAAGAGGCTCGCCGCAACGGTATTGATCTGCTCATTCAATTGCGCGAACGTCCATGATGACTGGCTGTCGGACAATGCCAGTCGTGACGGAAATGATTCGACTTGCTGTTTTAGCAGGTCAAGAATGGTTTGGTACTCCGCGGGAAGGACGAGTGCCGTACCGGCAGACCATGGCTGAATATCGAGTTGAGCCGCCGGTATGCGTGATGTGAAGTTCAATGCGTGCGCGGCCGACTCCGAGTCTTTTACAAAATCAACGTTTTCAGGCGGTCTTACTGCCTGTGACCATAATGACATTGATTCATCAATAACATTACTCATAGACATAGCGATAATTCCTCATGAATTCAGTCCAGAGAGATGAACATGCTGCCAGTTTTGTTCGATATAACTGAGACAGGCAGATTTATCTTCCGGACCGAAAATCGCTTGCCAGCCTTGGGGGACCGGATTGGATTCTGGCCACAGGCTATGCTGACCACGGTCATTGGTCAGCACGAGAAATTGATGATTCACATCATCAAACGGATTGGTATATTTTTTATCATTCATTATTTTTAAGCCACCCTGCCAACTAAGGGAAAGATTCATACTTTGTTTACATCAGGCATCCCGTTCAATCTGTATTAATGTCACGAGAGCCTCTTCGAACAACAGATAGTCGCCATGACAAACCTGAATGCCGATCTCTTGCTGAAGTGTTTGGGAAAGTTCAAACGTGAAATGTGAATGTTGCGGGTCAAAAGAAACTAATTGTGCATCATGGAAGTCAAGATAACGCTTCACTAAAGGATAAAGCGCCTTAAAAAGACTCTCTTTGGCGGAAAACATTAGAGAGATAAACTGCGCTTTAGACCAGTCGGTCTCCTGAAGCTTCATCTCCCCGGACGTGACAATCATTTTCCCGACCGACTCGCATAGCGTGTCATCCATGATATTTTCGATATCAATCCCGATCGATAATCGCTCCGCGTTGGTAGACACGGTACAGATCGCTGTATCATCCGTATGCGAGATGGAGCCGATAAATCCATCAGGCCATACCGGAGAACGATGTTCTCCAATCCCAACCCAAGGTTCAGATGCACCTCGGTGCAGCAAGGCATATTTTGCGGCTATCCTGCCGGCAACAAATTCTGCTTTTCTTTTACTGACCGCGCCGAGCAGGGAGTCAGGCAAGGTGATACCTTCTTGCACAGCGCCTGCCGGATACTCATCACGCGCATAGCGATTGATAAAAATAGTCTGTCCACCCAGGCATAACTGCTTCTGCCAGATCAGAAATGTCATCACTCATCGTCCCTAAGCTCGTTCATTATATATGCAAATCAATTGAAAATAGGCCTCATGCAATGGCGTAAGCCGTCCCCATCCGAGCACTTAACCTGATATGCCGAAACAAACATTCATGATTATTTTTCTGAATTTCTTGCTCATACTTGCTGAATCGTTGCACTGCAACAGCAGCCATTAGCATACAACCAATACACGTATAAACTCCAATAAAAATCCGTGGAACTCACAGCGGAGATCGCATTATTTCCTATATATCCGACTCATATAGTGTTAGTTCTCACGATAACAGACCGTTCGTTCATCCATCAGTTCCTCAATCCCATTCAGAACACCTCAATGTCATCATAAATTCACTGATACTGACGGTGAGGCACCTTCACGATTGACACGGTGCAGCACAAGACAACATGACCTGTCTCAGGTCAGGAGCCGTCTCTTAACAACAGGACCTGATTTAATCAGGCGATAAAATGTGGATAGAGAGAGTTGATGAATAGTGAGGATCGATGATGTGCACCTGACAGGCGGAAACAACCACCTGTCAGGTGCAAAATTTCAACGCTGGGAAAGAATTGCCTGCCACTCAGCTTCAGTCACAGGCATAATCGACAGTCGATTACCCCGCTGCACCAGAGGCATGTTGGCCAGCTCGGGCATCGTTTTCATGAGAGAAAGAGGAATAATTCGCGCCATTTTGCTGACAAAAGCAACATCGACCATCACCCAACGCGGATTTTCAGCGGTTGATTTAGGATCATAAACATCACTGTCAGGGTCGAATGCAAAGTGATCCGGATAGGCTTCACGAACCACCTCTGCAATCCCGGCAACCCCGACCTGTTTGCAGGATGAATGGTAGATCAAAACCTGATCCCCCAGACGGATTTGATCACGCATCATATTGCGTGCCTGATAATTCCTGACACCTTCCCAACAAGCGCGCTGCTGCACGCGTAAAGTATCAATTGAAAACGTATCCGGCTCTGTTTTAAATAACCAATATGCCATAATGTTATGCTGTTGCTATACGAAACGATGTCTCATTCGGTTAAGGTAAGGAAGATATACCATGAAGCCCTTGAAAATTCTAATGTTCAGCTCATTGATGTTACTCTTACAAGCCTGTACATCATCAATGGTGTCCTCTCCTGCCGATCATGTTTCTCTGGGGCAGTCAGCGGAGATTCAGATCCCGCCGGTCATGTTCCGGGGCCAGATTGTGATAGGTCCCCAAACCAGCTCATTTACCCCCTGTAACAGCAACCAGCAATTTTTACTGACGTTATCGCCACAACAATTTCAAACCCTCAGCCAACAGGTTGCCTCACCTTATCAGGCGATCTATGGCGAAATCATTGGTTTCCTTACCGCACCAAGTCAGACCGGTTACAACGCGGATTTCAGAGCACGATTGATTGCACATCAGCTTAACTATATCTCACAGGATGCGGTCAGAGGTTGTAGCCAACCGGTACAAAACACGGAAGCCGAGGGCCAGAAACCAAACTGGCGGGTTCGTATGACATCACCGGAGAATTTGGCGGTGATGTTCGGAAAATCATCGCCTCAGTCGTGGCCTGTCGCCAATATCAACCACACCGGAGATCAGCGTGTGTATACGGCACCACAGGGGAAATTGACGCTGTCGCCATCACTTTGCCAACTAAATCATCAAGCCTTATACGGCTGGATGGCAACATTCAATACGCAAAAAGGCCGCTATCGAGGCTGTGCCCGACTGAGTAATCAGGATTCATCCACAGCATGGGGCGCGACTTATTATGCAAGCTCAACCCGCCAAGACAACTTTTCCGTGACGTTAACACTCAAAGCGGATCACACCGCTCAAACACTTTATCGCTACCAGAATGATCCGGTGCCCATTGTGGAAACAGGCTTTTGGCAGGCACTCAATGGCGATCAGATTCAGGTCGTCATGACCCAACATCAACAACAATACTTGCTCTCGCAACGGATTTTCACCCGTCAGGGCGATCAGCTTCATGCCCCGAAAGAACAAGTCGGTCAACAGATTTACGATATCAGTGAAGGTGGACTCACCCTGTTCCGGAGCCAGCCATGAAGGCGAATCAACCGCCAGCGCAATCACTGCAACGATGTCCTGACTGTGGGTTAATCTATCAATGTATTTGTCAGGCGATTCCTCGTTGCGAAAGTGAAATCAAGCTGTCCTTATTGGTTCATGAGCGAGAACTCAACCGGGAGACCAATACCGGACGCTGGCTGGTCCATGCCCTGTCGCAATGTCACTCATACCTCTGGCAACGCAAACAACCGGATCTACAATTCCGCCACCAGCTGGACGATCCGCAATTTTTTCCGGTGCTGCTCTTTCCGGCACCGCACGCCCTGACCATCGACGAGATGAACGCGCAAATCAAGACGCAATCTCAGATACATCCCGTCCGGTCGCGCTGCCCCACGCCTCATTTCATTGTGCTGGACGGAACCTGGCAAGAAGCCCGAAAAATGGAAAGGAAGAGTGACTGGCTGGCAGCGCTGCCCCGCGTGCAGATCACACCCAGTACCACCTCATCTTATCGGTTGAGACGCAATCAACAACCGGACTCACTCTGTACACTCGAAGTCGTTGCAGCTTTACTGAATCAACGGGGGGAAAGCAAAGATGCGCAGGCGTTGACGGATTTTCTCCATCAGTTTATGGACGCCCTGCAAGCAGACAAAACCACTCTTCCGCGAGCTGAATGCGAATGATCCGTGCTTCACAGTCCGCTATACAAACGCTAACAAGCTGGATAACTGTTCAATTTCAACATCCGGCAGTAATGCCGTCGCCGGCTCTGTACGGATATTTTTCTGCCGGTCATTGAACCAACAGGCGGCGAAGCCATTGATTTTGGCACCATAGACATCGGTCTTGAGATGATCACCGACATGGAGAATGTGACCAGCAGGCAAATCAAGCATGCGTTGCGCTTTGATAAACAAGTCGGGATAGGGTTTGGAAAATCCGTCAGGTCCGGCTTGCAGTGTTTGCTGAAAATAGTGTCCCAACCCAATTTTATGCGGATCAACATTGCCATTCGTGACTGAAATTAACGGTATTTGCCGACTCAATAAAGTCAGCACCCGATGAGTTTCGGCCGGCACGTCGATCTGATGACGCCAGTAGAACATTTCATTGATTGCATCTTCGGCCGCTTTGCGAGCCTCATCGGCTGCGTACCCCAACCGTATCAGCCCCTGCATCACTTGCTGATAACGCCATTGCGTTACATCATGCATCAACTCAGGGGATTGCTGTGCAATATTGGTTTTCAACTGCTGCCACCACTCAACCGGATGCAACGCACTGACCGGATGATTCAAATGCATCCAATCCATCATCTTACGTTCCAGTTGCCGAATCACCGGGACGTTATCATAAAGTGTATCGTCCAAATCAAAGGTCATCGCCTGAATCGAAGGGAGAGAACGGTAATAAAACATGCGCTATGGTTTCCGTTTTTTCTTAGCGCGGGGATGAGCCTGATCATACGCTTGCGCTAAATGCTGAAAATCGAGATGAGTATAGATCTGTGTGGTTGAAATATTTTCATGCCCCAATAACTCTTGTACCGCACGCAAATTGTGGCTTGATTCAAGAATATGGGTCGCAAAAGAGTGGCGTAATTTATGGGGACTGATATGACTGGCAACCGACTGTTTCATTCCCCACTCTGACATCCGTTTCTGGACATTACGATGTGAGATTCGGTTGCCACGACTGGAAACAAACAAAGCCGGTTCATCCTGATGTGCAAGCTGGCTGCGAACCGCCATCCACTGCTTCACCCAGATCACGGCCTGACCGCTAAACGGCACTTTGCGCTCTTTGTTACCTTTCCCGATCACACGAATTTCACCCAGTCCCAGATGAATATCTTTGACATTGACGCTAACCATTTCCGCCAAACGCAGACCTGCACCGTACATCAGCTCCATCATCGCCCGATCGCGAATCGCCAGCGGATCCTCTTCGTGAACGTCAAGGAGTTGTGCAACTTCATCAACATCTAAATTTTTCGGTAAGGGGCGCTTCTTCTTCGGTGCCGAAACACCTTTGGCCGGATTGGCTGTTAATTCACCTCTTAACACCAGAAAATCCAGAAAACTACGCAATGCAGATAAGCGCGTTGCTAAACTGCTGGCCTTGATGCCGTCACGCATCCCCTTTGCTGCCAGTTGTCTGACCCATGCCGAATCCAATTGCTGCCAGTCGGTCACCCCATGCTCAGCCAGATAGGCTGTCATCTGAGTCAGTTGCTGCTGATAATTCTGACGCGTATATAGACTCAACCCCTTCTCACTTCTCAGGTACTCATAGAAGCGTTGAAGGGGTTGCTGTAATTCATCCGGTAATCTCAGACTTTGATCATTCATGCGACGAACTTATTCATCTCTCTTACTAACCGGTATCATGCTTATTTCCATGGCAGAACATGTAATAAATGGGTCAAGACTTCAGCCAGATAACGCAAGAACAACGTATCCATACTTGGCTGGAAATGACCGCCATCTTCACTGGAAAAAGCCAGCATCCCATGTGTATCTTTACTTTTGATCGGTAACACCACGTAAGAACCAAATTCTGGCGCCCCCGAGAATTCCCCAAACAGACCATCCCGATCCGCTTTACGCATTCGACCTAAATAAGCACAATTTCCGTTGAAATTGTTGGTTGAAAAACGCTGCCAATAAGCTTGATCCAAGGTGTATTGCGCGGGCGCACCAGACAGACGGATATGTGCTTTCAGCGATAGTTGTACCGCCTTCTGTTCAATCGCCTCAATCACCTGACTCAGGTGATCGCACCGAAACATCTGTTCCTGCAAATCCATAAATGCATGCAGCGTCCGATCATTACTCGCAGCCAGAGACATCAAGGCGGTAATTTCTTCCTCAAGCTCTTCAATCCGGTGCCGCTGTCGGTTCAACTGGATGTGGACCAAAGACACCGCGCCAAGTTGCTGGTGCGGTAATGCAAGGCGGTCAACCAACGCCGGACGATTCATAAAGAAATCAGGATGATTTTGTAAATAATCAGCCACCACTTCGGCGGTTAACACATCATTTTCATTAATTTCAGTTTCAGTGTTTGACACAACAACCCTTTCTACAACGTTCTTCAATGATTTCAGTCGCTTTCAGCACGCAATCTGACCATCATAAATATGTGTGGCTGGCCCGGTCATGTAAAGTGGTTGTCCCGGTCCTTTCCAGCTGATTTTCAGATCGCCACCCGGCAGGTGAACAGTCACGTTTTCTGCCAGTTGCTCCTGAATAATCCCGACAGCAACCGCGGCACAAGCACCACTACCACAAGCCTGCGTCTCACCCGCACCACGTTCATAAACCCTTAACCGGATTTCATTGGGATTGACCACCTGCATAAAGCCAGCATTCACGCGTTCCGGAAAACGTTCATGGGATTCGAGTAATGGCCCAAGATGCTCGACATTGGCAACATCGACATCCTCCACCGTGGTCACCACATGAGGATTGCCCATACTGACCGCGCCACAAAACAGGGTTTGTTCAGCAATGCGTAAAATATAGGTCTTTTCTGACTGCTTCGCCTTAAAGGGGATTTTTGCGGGTTCAAATTCTGGCAACCCCATATTCACGGTAATCTGATTGTCATCTTCGACATTCAGAATCATCTTCCCTTTCTTGGTGCTGACATGAATACTGTACTTATTCGTCAACCCTTTGAGTCGAACAAAACGCGCAAAACAACGCGCACCATTGCCGCACTGTTCAACTTCACTGCCATCTGCGTTGAAGATCCGATAGTGAAAATCTGTTTCCGGATCATAAGGCGCTTCGACCAATAACAGTTGATCAAACCCAACCCCCGTGTGCCGATCCGCCAAGCGACGAATCAGCTCCGGTGAAAAGAAAATATTCTGGGTAATACAGTCAACGACCATGAAATCATTACCCAAACCGTGCATTTTAGAAAAATGAAAATGCATAGGCTTTGTTACTCCGGTAAAACACTTTCCAACGCCCACAAGCTACTGAGCGGTTCCCGCTGGCGAACCAGATGAACCTGTTCGCCATCAACCATGACTTCGGCAGCCCGTGAACGCGTATTATAGTTGGATGACATCACAAACCCGTAAGCACCCGCCGAACGAACAGCCAGCAGATCACCTTCTTCCAGCACCAATTCACGCTCTTTACCGAGAAAATCACCGGTTTCACAGACGGGCCCGACGATATCATAAATCAGCGCCTTCCCTTCACGCGGGCTCACGGGAACAATTTTCTGCCACGCCTGATACAAAGCAGGACGCATCAGGTCATTCATCGCCGCATCAATAATCGCAAAATTCTTATGTTCGGTATGCTTCAAAAACTCAACTTTGGTCAGTAACACACCCGCGTTCGCGGCAATCGCCCGTCCCGGTTCAAAAATCAGCTCCAGATGTTGGTGATTCTCCAGTCGTGAGAGTAAGGCTTTGGCATATTCTGCCGGTTGTGGCGGTGTTTCTTGGTTATAGATAACCCCTAACCCACCACCGACATCTAAATGACGAATGTTGATCCCTTCTGCTGCCAGTTCATCAATCAGCGCCAAGAGGCGATCGGTGGCATCAATGAAAGGATCAATTTGTGTTAACTGCGAACCAATATGGCAATCAATACCACACACATCCAAGTGTTCTAATTGATGAGCAAAACGATAGACGTCACGCGCCTGATCAAACGCGATACCGAATTTATTGTCACGGAGCCCGGTCGAGATATACGGATGCGTTTTAGCATCAACATCCGGATTAATCCGCAAAGATACCGGTGCTTTGACGCCGAGCGACTGAGCCACACGATTCAGACGATGCAACTCAGATTCGGATTCAACATTGAAACATTTAATCTTTAATTCGAGCGCCCGCTGCATTTCTGCTTCGGTTTTACCCACACCGGAAAAAACAATTTTCCCGGGGTTGCCGCCCGCAGCGAGCACACGCTCCAACTCACCGCCAGAGACAATATCGAACCCGGAGCCAAGCCGCGCCAAAACACTCAAAACCCCTAAATTGGAGTTCGCTTTCACGGCATAACAAACTAAATGTGGATGCGTGCCAACCGCCTGATCAAACGCATTCCAGTGACGTTCAAACGTCGCCTTTGAATAAACGTAAAGGGGAGTGCCATAGTCCTTTGCCAGTTCTGCGAGACGAACCTCTTCAGCCCATAGCTGTCCATCGTTCTGGTAATTAAAATAATCCAAAATATTTTCCTAATGATCAATGACTAAGGATTAAGGTTGTGATTGGTTTTGCGGTGTATCGTCCTGAGGCATATACAACGGTCCTGTCTGTCCACAACCTGCCAACGCTAACACGCACAGCACTAAAAGTGCAGTAAACTTTTTATTCATTTTGCATATATCGTGATTATTCATTCAATGCCCCCTATAATCGCACCAGATTCAGGAAAAGCAATAGGATGTGAGGATGAACGATACTGAATTCCACCAACTTGTTGATCAAATGCTAGAACAAGTTGAGCAAATGATTGATGACTCAGGCGCCGATATTGACTACGAGACAACCGGTAATGTCATGACACTGGATTTTGAGGATCGCAGTCAGATTGTAATCAATCGTCAGGAACCCATGCATGAAATCTGGTTGGCATCCAAATCCGGCGGATTTCATTTCCAGTACACCGATCAACAATGGATTTGCTCTAAAACCGGTCTGGAACTGCTGACGCTAATCCGTCAGGAATGTGAAAAACACGCTGGAGAATCCATTGATTGGGATTGATGCCAGCGCTATACGGTACATCAATTGATGCCGGAGCCCTGAGGATCGATATGTTTAAGCCCGGGGCTCAATTCAGGAAGACAAGACACTCAAATTAAAGAACACATAAAAGCGACGTTTAGGCGTTTACCGCCTTGGTCGGTATAGCCCCTGAAGACGAGTCACTCCGGTAAGGAATGATATAAGTACTGCTGCCATCATCAGCATGGATGACCTGATAATACTGCGGCAAATTGAAGTTGATCAGCTTTGAGGCCACTTTATTTTCATCCAGCATCGACGTATAGAAACCGTTCAGACTCGAAATGACCTCATCTTTACTACCGCTAAACTGATGATAGACCTCGACGCGATTCGATTCATCCAGAACATAGATATTAAAACCGGTTTCGCTATCTTCGAAGAAAAACTGAATCAATCCCTCGCTGGCAAAACCATCAATCGCTTCAGGCAGATGATAATCCTGTTCCCGATCAATCATCATCAATGGTGAGCCTTTGAGCTTATTGGTCGAGATACTGCGATAAAAATCGACTGAATTTTCCAACCGCTGAACAGAGACGCCCCGCCGTTCGAAAAATAACCCGTACATTTGGCGACCGACACGCAATGCCTTAAAACGACGTCGTTTTTCCAGCTCGATTTCAACCGGCTTCAAACGTAAGTCGATACATTCAGCCAACAGCTGATAAATGGCATTACGGATCAACCCCCGCAAATTTTTACTGTAGCAAAATACGTCTACTGATTCTGGCGGTAACGCATCCTGATGCATCTTGCACAATACCGTTTTAAGCGCATCAAGAATCGCCCCTTCCCCTTCGAAATGCAGCGTTCTGACTTCGTGCCATGAATTCCGGTAAACCAAATCAATACTACCGACGAGGCAACGCTGTTCCGGCCCAAAGCTTAAAACATCAACCGTTTTTAAATCAACGCGGAGTGATTTCCCTGAAACCACATACGTCGGGTCTTGTTCAAAATTAATAAACATGGCCAGCTGGCTAATTTCACAAGGGCTGGCGAGTGCATGCATGGTTGGACGACGCTTATGCAAGGAGAATGTATTACGCAAATCCCCCACCATCTGATAAAACTTATCAATGTCGAGCTGAGCATCTTGCACAACCGCATGGAGTCTGGTTGACTCGGTGATCAGGCCATTAAAGAATGCCCACGCGACCAACTTACTCAAATACTCGTGATGTTCCAGATAGTGCTGTCCCATCATCCGACGCGGCACTAACGGTTGCTTGTAGAGATACCAGCCAGCCGGATTACTGCGGTTCTGTTGTACTTCAATAAAAGTCAGGTCGGACTCATGCAAGTCAGGAGAAATCTGCGGATTAAGCAGCGTCACTTTGCCCGGAAGAATTTCAAAAGCGGCATACAGTTTACGGGAAAGAATCGAAATATCCTGAGGACTAATGGAAGAGGTAATGTCATTACGTCGAGCGAATTGGATCAAATTACGATAACTCTGCATCAAAGCATCCAGTAACCCGGTATGCATAAACGCAACTTGCTCGACTTTCCAGTTCCGCCGATTATCCAGTTCAGCGATAATACCTGACGACCACTGCCAGATTTGGGTCAGTTCTTCCAAGGCCATCCGGCGCCACGGAACGGAGCCAGCTCCCGGTTCACGAGATAATTTCTCATGCGTTTTCAGATAGAAGCAACGCCGGACCAGATCTAACCGAGGCTGATCATTAATCCGTTCTAAATAACGGGTCACTTTTTCCAGCATCAGATAATAAGCATCCATCCCATACAAATCTGGTTCATGGGTAAAGAAACGGCGCTTAGTATCGATACTTAAGAGTTGAGTATGAGGATATTCCCAAGAATAGGCTTCGAGTAGAATCGCTTTGAGCACCGATTTATAAGGTGAATCAATACTCTTATACAACTGCCACAAACTGGCACCGAAGTACTCTTCTGCCGGGATATGATTGAGACGGCCAAAATCAAACCATTCACTACAGTTAATGTAAGACTTACGACACAAATGACTGACATATTCGTCGTAACACTCTTCCATCTCTGGCGGCACGATTTGCCACAGAAGACGTTTGCCAGCCATTCGTACCGCAGAACGGTAGAATTCATCAAGTAATAACAAGTGTTGCGAAGAGCCACAATTTTCACCCGTCATTTCATCGGATTGTTTACACCGGAAACGTTGCTCGTCCATGATAAAAAAGTTGGCTTCAACACCTTGTGTCTTTGCCCAGTCCGTCAGCAACAGACACTTATTGGCCAATTTATCCCGACGACCAGCACTCATCAGCGAAGAAACGCACACCCAGATATCCAGATCACTGGAGGTACTTTGTCCGATCGAGGAGGTACTTCCCATGGTGTACAGCCCCTGAATTTCGGGCTCGCTTGAAATTGGGAGACTCTGCCCCAATGCTAGTTCTGTATCGTGAATAAACTGTTGTTGTGCTTCATCCGCTTCAAAGCCCCACACACCAAAAGGCACGTCTTGGTCGTAATAACCGGGAATTAAAGGATGATTGAATTGAAAGAATGCAGGAATTAAATGAAAAACACGGCGACTTTGTAGATCCATCAGCGCCAACGCACGTTCGGTACGCTGCCGGTTCAGATTATCTAATCTTTTGATTAAAGTCTCGGTGTATGTTTGCAAGGCGAATATCCTTGGTTGGCTCATAAATCAACGAACTGATTGCCCTTTGTGCAAAATCGCCGTCAAAACGTGATCAATTTAACACTTTATCTATCAATGGTAAAGATATCTCTCCCGGACCGCCGTGTCGGTTATCCAGAAAATTTAGGGATACTTTTTCGTTGATACATATCTCACTCATATTATCCAATCATCATAGCTTAAACTATAAACAAGAGCTACATCACATATTTTAAATTAGACTATGGTCGTATATCTCAAAATTTACAAGTTTTCCTATGCACTTTTTCATTAAGGTACTCCTCTGCGCCACGTCCCATTTTTCAACCGGTTAGGTGAACTTGGGGATCGAAAAGAACAGTGATAGGATGTGAGCTATCATTTTTCTCTGACCGACTCATAACTTATGACTGATTCATCTCCGATTCGTATTGCCACCCGTAAAAGTCCGCTAGCCCTTTGGCAGGCCCATTATGTAAAGGATGCGCTTCAGGCTGCTCATCCGGGTCTGGTCGTTGAACTGGTCACGATGGTGACGAAAGGAGACGTGATTCTGGATACCCCGCTGGCAAAAGTGGGTGGAAAAGGCCTCTTCGTCAAAGAACTTGAAATCGCAATGCTTGAAGGCCGGGCCGACCTTGCCGTTCATTCCATGAAAGACGTACCGGTTGATTTTCCACCGGGATTGGGGCTCGTGACGATCTGCGAACGGGGCGATCCGCGCGATGCGTTTGTCTCCAACCATTATGATGCCTTTGATGAACTGCCCGAAGGGGCGATTGTCGGAACTTGTAGTTTGAGACGTCAGTGTCAGTTAAAAGAAGCCCGTCCGGATATTGTCGTCAAAGAACTGCGCGGTAATGTGGGGACACGGCTCGGTAAGCTCGACGCCGGTGAATATGATGCAATTATTCTTGCTGCAGCCGGCCTCAAACGTCTCAATCTTGAAAACCGCATCCGAGCTTATCTGACACCGGAACAATCACTGCCAGCCGTTGGTCAGGGAGCCGTCGGGATTGAATGTCGACTCGATGACAGCCGGTTAATTGAACTATTAAAACCGCTGAGCCATCAGGAAACCACGGACCGAGTCCGTTGTGAACGCGCTATGAATACAACCCTGCAAGGCGGTTGTCAGGTGCCCATCGGTAGTTATGCGTTACTGGAAAATGATCAACTCTGGCTACGGGCACTGGTCGGTGAGCCGGATGGCAGTCAAGTCATTCGCGGCGAGATCCGAGGACATCGCAACGATGCAGAACAGTTGGGGAAAACGCTTGCCCAACAACTCTTGCAGCGTGGCGCTCAGGAGATCCTGACCAACCTCTATCATGAGCACGACTGATCATGTCGGTACTGGTGACACGTCCCGGTAAACCGGGAGAAGCACTCAGCCGTCAACTTCAGGCCGTGGGTATTGCAGCGGTACATCATCCTTTAATTGAATTTCATGCCGGTTCGGAACTCGATCAACTACCGCTCCGGCTGAAACACTGTGATCTGGTGATCGCCGTCAGTCAGCAAGCGGTTCTTTATAGTCAGGAATATCTCGACCAAAATGGCTTTTCATGGCCATCTGATATTCGATATCTTGCCATCGGTCAAAAAACCGCACAGCTTCTAAGTAATTTTACCCAACAGACGGTAAACTATCCCGCTGTGAGCGACAGTGAAAATTTCCTCTCTCTCCCCGAGCTTAACGCCCCCACAGGGTTACGCGTTGAAATACTGAGAGGAAATGGTGGCCGGGATTTAATCGCCCAACAGCTCAAGTCTCAGGGAGCCTTGGTCAATTATTGCGAAGTTTATCAGCGAGAAATGCTCCCGTTTAATACTAGGGCTGCCGTTTGCGAATGGCGGAAGGCCGCGGTGGATAGTGTCATCATCACCAGTGAGCAACAACTGCGGTTCTTCGTTACACAGATCGCTGAATACGATGCGCCATGGTTATTGGATCAAACATTTTATGTCCCCAGTGAACGGATTGCACATGATGCACATTCTCTGGGAATCAAGCATACCATTGCTGTGGGTAGTGCCAGCAATTCAGACTTAGTGGCCGCAATTCTGGCCGAGAAGAATGACAGGAATCATGAATGACTGATACAAAAAAAGCCGTTACCCCAACTTCAGAAGAGAAGCAAGAATCAACCAAATCTTCTTCCGCATCAGCTTCTAAGCCCGAAGCAGCAAAACCTTCCGGCGCAACGTCAAAACCAAAATCCGCTGCGTCGGGTGCAAGGCTCAGTAAAATTGCCATCGTGTTAACCCTGCTCACCGGTGGCGGAATCGCTGCATATGTTCAGCACACTATGCACGGCTATCAGGAACAAATCACACAACTTCAGCAACAACTCAGTCAATCGGTGAGCCAAGTTGAAACACAAGTGACGCAACTCAATCAAAGCATCGATAAAAAAGCAGCCACCGTTATCAATCAGGTTGATACCCATTTGGGTCAACAACAAAAAAGTATTGATAGCCTGCAACGTGCTCTTGCTGATATCAAAGGACGTCGCCCGAATGACTGGCTGTTGGCTGAATCTGATTATCTGGTCAAACTTGCCGGTCGCAAACTATTCCTCGAACACGATGTGCTGACCGCGACCCATTTGATGGAAAGTGCCGATGAACGTATCGCTGCCCTCAATGATCCAAGTCTGGTCTCACTCCGTCAGTCGATGGCCAATGATATCACTAAACTGAAATCTCTCCCCTTGATCGATAAAGATGGGCTGGTTTTGCGTCTTACCAGCCTAGAGCAGCTCATTGATAAACTACCATTGGCGAACGCGATTCTGCCTGATGCTCCTCAAGCGCCAAAACCGCAAGTCAGCGAGGACATCAGCAACTGGCAAGATAACCTACTCACATCACTGAAGAACTTTGCTGAACAATTTATTACTTTCAGAACCCGGGATGGCAACGTCATTCCGCTTCTATCTCCGGAACAAGATTTCTACCTGAGAGAAAATCTGAAAGCTAAAATCGAGACTGCGATCAAAGCCATCTACGACGAAAATCAGCAAATTTATACCACGGCTTTAGCGATGGCCAATCAATGGTCAGTCTCGTTCCTGAACCCTGACAATGATCAGGTGAAACAGTTTAATCAAGCCACTCACACGCTGAGTCAGAAGAAGATTACCGTTCAATATCCGATAAAACTGGAATCTCAACAACCGCTCACCGATCTCATTCATGAGCGCCTGCGTAAACAAGTTTCCGGGTTGATGCAGGAGGAAGAGTAATGATTCGAGCCATTTTTCTCTTTGCGGTCCTCGGTATCGGGTTATATGTCGGCACCCAGTATTCCGGTCAACAAGGATACGTTCTGATTTCAATTGCGAATAAAACCATTGAGATGAGTGTCACCACACTGATCCTGCTGGTGATTGCTTTACTGGCCGTTCTCTTTGGCATTGAGTTTTTGCTTAAAAAGACCCTTCGCATTAGTAGCAGTACGTGGCATTGGTTTGGTTCACGAAAATTGAAACAATCGCGTCGGGATACTAACGAAGGAATCATCAAACTCATCGAGGGAGACTGGAAACAGGCCGAAAAGAAAGTCACCCGGCTGGCAAAACATCACGATATGCCGCTGCTGTGCTATCTCATTGCCTCTGAAGCGGCACTCGAACAAGGCAATCAAGAGAAACGGGATCACTACCTGTCTCTTGCCGCGAAACAAGAAAATTCAACGCTGGCCGTCGAGCTTACCAAGGCAAAGCAGTACACGAAACAACAGCGTTACCAAGATGCACTCAACGTGTTGCGTGAACAGGCTATCCAGTACCCGGACAACCCGGTGGTTGTCAGTTTGTTGAAGACGGCATATCACCATCTCCGGCAATGGCAACCGCTTCTTGATCTGCTCCCGCAGCTCAGAAAGCTCAAATTAGCCGGAGAAGAAGAAATTTCTCGTCTGGAAATCGAATCCCGTAGCCACCTCATGGCACAGGCAGCCGCAATCCGAGGCAAAGAAACCCTGACCGAATATTGGAAAGATCTGCCCAAACGCCTGAAAAACACCCCAGAACTGATGGTAAGCTATGTTCAGTTACTTCTTAAAAATCAAGGTGATGAAGAGGCATTTGCGCTGCTCAAAGAGCATATTAAGAAACATCCGAACTCGAGCAGTTATCCACTCCTGCCAGAACTCAAACTGGAGACGCGCCAGCCGGTCATCAAGCTGTTACAAGATGTGATTCGCAAAGATGAGCAACATGCAGAAGCTCACAGTGCTTTAGGACAACTCTACTTGCAGGAAGAAAAGTTACCGTTGGCCCAAGGACATCTGGAAAAAGCGCTGCAAATCAGAAATAGTATTTCAGATTATCAGTTACTTGCTCAGGTTCTGGAACGACAAAATATGTCGCAGGCAGCTCATGATGTCAGTAAGAAAGCACTCTCACTGATTGAGCCAACGGCTTAGCTGTATGTTTTAAACTCATCATGGTTTTAACTGAAGCACGGTTTTAATCACATCGTTTTAACCCGACCACGGTTTAGCGAAACCCCAACAAAAAAGCCAGCTAATGCTGGCTTTTTTGTGTCATGGTATCCGTGCAATATGCTTCGTTGCGCAGACACAATGTCGACATCTGCACCGCTCTTATCGGTCTCATACGAAGGCGGTCATATCACCCGGGAAAACTGTTGCTGTCTTGCTCTTTCTCGCAGATAGCGGTCAAAGCACATACAGATATTACGAATTAACAGACGGCCTTTTGGCGTCACCGTCAACTGCCGCTCACTGACTAACACTAACTCATCTGCGATAAAATGTTCCAAAAGCGCTAAGTCTGACTGGAAATATCGATCAAAATCGAGCTGATGAGTACGCTCAATCTGAGTTTTATCGAGCGTAAAATTACACATCAATTGCTTAATCACATCCCGGCGGGCTAAATCATCTTGATCCAGTGCGACCCCTTTCCATAGCGCATGACGCTGATGTTCTACTTGCTGATAGTATAATTTCAACTCTTTTTGGTTCTGTGCATAGGCATCCCCGACCATCGAGATGGCAGACACACCAAACCCGATCAAATCGCAATCCCCATGTGTGGTATATCCCTGAAAATTGCGATGAAGACAACCCGCTCGTTGTGCAACCGCAAGATCATCTTCAGGCAACGCAAAATGATCCATACCGATAAACTGATAACCGGCATCGGTCAGCGTTCCAATGGTCATCTGCAAGATTTCCATTCTCTCTTGCGTGCTCGGCAGAAAATCTTCTTTAATTTTTCGTTGTGCGGCAAACAATTGCGGCATATGTGCATAATTAAAGACAGATAACCGTCCCGGTTTCATTTCCAGAACCCGTTTCAATGTTCGCGCAAATGAATGTGGTGTCTGCTTAGGTAACCCATAAATCAGGTCAAGGTTAGTCGAACGGAACCCCAATGCCTGAGCTCGTTCAGCTAAAGCGAAAATGAACGTTTCATCCTGAATTCGATTGATCAGTAACTGGACTTCTTTATTGAAATCCTGAACCCCGATACTTAAACGATTAAAACCTTCTTGATAGAGATGATCCAGAATATCCAGTTGTATCTCGCGCGGATCAACTTCAATACTGATTTCAGCCTCAGGCTCAAAGTCAAACTCCTGCCGGATCAATGTCATCAACCGCGTGATTTGAGGTGCAGTCAGAAACGTTGGCGTCCCCCCACCGAAATGCAGTTGAACCACACGGCGACCAGCTAACAGGGATGCTCGCTGACGAATCTCAAGCTCCAGCATATCCAGATATTCATCCGCTTTATGGGAATGACGCGTGACGACTTTATTACAACCGCAGTAATAACAAAGCTTATGGCAAAAAGGGATATGAATATAAAGAGAAAGCGGCCGCTCAGGATACTGAGCACACGCCATATCAAAGTCTGCAATCGTAAATGCTTCATGGAACTCGACGGCTGTCGGATAAGAGGTATAACGAGGTCCGGAGTAACTATATTTATCCAACATTGCCTGATCCCAGACAACCTGCTGACGAGATACCTGCTGAAACATATTTTATCTTTCCGAATGGGTCGATGAACGCCTATTTTGCCACACTGCGAGACGAACAAGTCAGGCGGCAAAATAGAAATCTATGATTATTGTATGAAAGTGCTACAGAGATCACCGAATTAACCGCTGTAAGCCTCGCGAGATCTAGATCATTTGAACCTGAATTTGTTGATTCAACGGCTGAATCATATCCTTCAGTGAGGTCAGCTCTCTGATAATATCATCCTCCAGACGACTCTCAGCTGTCATCCGTTCAAGATTCTGCTGCATCCTTTCTTTCTTAGGCATCGCTTGCCGTGCATCACCACGAGGCATGTCTTTAACGATATGATAAAGCTCTGAAATCGCGGGAAACCGTTTTTCGAAATCAACACGCTGTTCACCCTGAACATAATCCATGATGCAATAAACCCGAATACTGATTTCAGAAAGATCACACTGCCCCTGAATTCCGACCATACAAAGTGTGTTGACGTTCTCGAAAATATTTGCGTTTCTCTTCTCGATCGCCAACTCTCGATGCTGGGCAATCAATGCCTTTTGCTGCTTCAACTTCACCAGCAGATAGCCGGCATAACTCGCCAGACCTGCAACAATCAAGCCCCCAACCATCGCGAGTACAGTCAGATTCATATGTCCTCCTATTGCTGAAAATCATCCGGATCAAATCCGGTAAATTTCTCCAGAAGTTCGTCATCCGATGCGCTTTGCTTGGATTTCATCGCCGGTGACTCAGAGGATACCGCGTCATCCTCCTCTTCATCAAACAATCCAAGCTGTTTCATCAGTTGTTCAATTCGATTGAGCTTTTCATCCACATACTGTTGCAGACCGGCCCCGAGCTTTTCTCCACGATCCAATCGGGCAAGTAAAGCATGAAGCTGCGCATCATTTTCGAGTAAAGCCAGCTCTTGTTCAGCTTGTTCTTGCCGTTTTTCAGCAACAACTTTTGGCTGTGTTTCGACAACGAGCGGAATTTTTTTCTTACTTCCCAAACGCGGATCCTGTGCAGTCGAAGCGCTTAATCGGCGTGTACTGCCTGACTCTTCTGAATGACGACTGCCGGTTTTCAAGCCTTTTCTCTTTTTCAGCTTCTTACGCAAACGTCCTTCAATATCTGTCTGAGAACGCTGACGAACGACAACGACGTCTGTATTCCCAGATGATCTTACTTTCTTCTTACGGCTCATTACTGGCTTTTCCTCAGTAAAATTACATCACTACCGATAAATTCAATGTCGAGAGCATCTCGTTCTGCCAGGAAGCAGAAAGTCTCTCGGCTAAAAAAGCTTACATGGGTGAGATCGTTTTTATAATGCCACCTTGTAAACGCATCCAAATCTTTGACCAGCTTGGTCATAATTCCGATATATCCCCCCGGCTTCACGCATGTCAGCCACTGCTGCCATACTTGACCCGGCGAATATAAGTGTTCAATCACTTCAGTTGCAGTCATAAAATCATACGTTGATTCTAACACCGTCTTCTGAGGGAAATAAAAAACATCATATACCGCCATCCGGAACCCTTGTTCTTCCATCATCAAAGAGAGCGTCGGCCCCGGACCACATCCAAAATCTAATCCATGGGCATCAGGGGGGATCCGCTCAGCCAATGGTTCTGTCAGGCGAGACAAAAATCGCCGATACCCCATATCAGATGGATGATTCTCATGCAGATCATAGATGGATTTTTCTGATTCTGCATCCAGATGAAATGCAGGTGCAACACTCACTAAATGACATTGGTGACATTGCCAATAATCGCGATGTTTATCCCGATGATAAATCCCCAGCGATTCAGCACCGCATAGTGGGCATGAGATCATATGGACTCTCCTTGTTACGGGATGCGCAACATACCAGAAACTAGCCCGATAGTGGAGTATTTAAGCTTATTTTTTCTTCAATCGATGAACTCAGCGGGCTCTGGTTCTCACAAGCGCCGGATATAAAAAAAGCGACAGGAGCCCTGTCGCTTTCTAAACCGTCACCGTAGTAACGAAAAAGATTCTGGCACATATAGAGATGCGCACAATATTCCTTTTGTTGTTGGTGCTTTCCTTGCAAAAACGTTGTGGTTCGCCATCAATCCTGATGAATTTTCACTTTCCCTGAAAACATCATTGTAACGAAGCTCTTCCGTAGCTTGGTTCCATTACATCCCCCACTCCATAGGGCCAAGCAGATCATCCTTATCAGACAAACGTCCTGTTTGTCTGCCACTTCAGGATGAGAATTCATCCCTGAAGCAACAGGTAAACTTTACGCTTTCTTCCGACAGAGACAACCCATCAAAAAATGATTCTGATCACATTCCATATGTAATATTAAAAATAATAATAAAATCATAAAATTAAAATCATTATCAGTGTAATCATCAGCTTATCTATAGCTGATCTCTCACAATCTACATAGAAAAAAAGGAACCGACCGAAGCTCACAGCATGTGACGCCCTCCCGACCCCAACCCATGACGCCACGTACTTCTGCTCATCAAGCCGTGATAATGTTCCAGATTCTGATCGGAGTCGTGTATAATCGCCAGCCCCTTGGAATCAGGGGAACGTTTCACAGAGACCTTCTTTAGGGAGATGGCTGTGATACTATTGCATTCCGGCAAATGATTGATCAACAGCGACAGTGACTATGGAGTCTACCTTGAGTGTAAAAATCCACTATCAAAACACGCACTTTATTACCAGTGCCCCGGATATCCGCCACTTGCCGGAAGATGCTGGCATCGAAATCGCGTTTGCCGGACGCTCCAATGCAGGAAAATCCAGTGCTTTGAATCGCTTGGCAAATCAAAAAAACTTAGCCAAGACCAGTAAGACCCCAGGACGAACGCAGTTAATCAACCTCTTTCAGGTTACCGATGGCTGCCATATTGTCGATTTACCGGGGTATGGGTTTGCCCAAGTGCCACCGGAACTGAAGAAAAAATGGCAAAAAGCACTTGGAGAGTATCTGCAAGCACGCCAGTGCTTAAAAGGACTCGTGGTTCTGATGGATATTCGCCATCCGATGAAAGATCTCGACCAGCAACTCATCTATTGGGCTGTAGAAAGTCATATTCCGGTTCAGGTTCTGCTGACCAAGGCGGATAAGCTCAAAAGCGGTGCCAGAAAAGCGCAGGTGATCAAAATTCGTGAAGCAGCTCTGGCCTTCTGTGGTGACGTCAGCGTCGATGCCTTTTCTTCGACATCGGGACTGGGCGTTGATGTGCTGCGCCAAAAACTCGATAGCTGGTATGCTCCGGCATTCGCCCATCAGGATGAGCAAGATAGTGATGCCGACAGTGCGTCCAATCAATAAATCAAATGCTCGAAACGCCGGAAGAAATGACAAAAACAGCGATGCTTTTCTTCCGTGTATAAAAAACCCCGCCATCCTGGCAGGGTAATGGGAGAGATAATGAACTTCTTCTAATTGTTTTGTTTTTGTGCCCTTACAAGCATCGTTGAATTCATCTGTTTTTTCAATCCTTTCCCACCGATATGCCGCAGTCCAAAAAACTCACATAACATTTTGAAAAATATAAATTTTAACCAAAATGTAACACTTTATTTCCCTAATGAAATAACTATTTTGTGAAGGGTAATTAATTACAGAATCGTTACATTACTTCATTTGAGAATCTTAACGGCTCAGATGGGGAACCAAGAATTTTTTTAATGATTTGTCGCATGAATAGAGGGACGGGAATACTTAATGCGGATGGTGGTTCGAATTTTATTGATGAATTACATATACTTAACACAATAAAAAACGCCCCAGTCAAAAACTGACTGGGGCGGCTGAAACAGCCTAATCCAATAACGTGAAACAAAAGGTCTGAAAGATAGAACATCTTACCTCTGTACCCTACGTCATTAAATGTACAATAAACTGATGAAAAAGAAAACCCATTCTGTAGTTTTTTTTCACTTATTTTAAATCAGACAACATAAGAAACTGATATTTTGTTACTTTTTTTATGTAAAAAAAAAGCTGACACTTGTGCGCCAGCTCATAAAAATCATGTCATTTTGGTCAAAAACCCCGATTTAATGGGCCTGTTCCCAGCTATCACCTCGTCCAACCTCTGCAATTAAAGGCACACGAAGGTCTGCTGCCGACTCCATGAGTTTTTGTATTTTACTTTCAATTTCGGTCAGAGATGACTCTTGGATTTCAAAAACCAGTTCATCGTGCACCTGCATCAACAATCGAACTCGCCCTTGTCCTTCTTGCTCAATCCATCCATCCACTAATAACATCGCTTTCTTAATGATGTCAGCCGCTGTTCCCTGCATCGGCGCATTGATCGCCGCCCGTTCTGCGGCTTTTCTTCGCATCCCGTTACGCGAACGAATTTCCGGCAGATGTAAACGACGCCCGAACAAGGTTTCGACATAGCCCTGCTCACTTGCTTGCGCCCGGGTATCTTCCATGTACTGCATCACCCCGGGATAACGCTCGAAATATTTATCCATATAAGATTGTGCTTCATGGCGAGGAATCCCGAGTTGTTTGGCCAAACCAAATGCACTCATGCCATAAATCAAACCAAAGTTAACGGCTTTCGCACGACGACGCTGCTCACTGGAGACTTGATCAATCGAAATACCTAAAATCTCAGCGGCCGTGGCAGCGTGGATATCTTTCCCTTGCTGGAAGGCATCCAACAGCGACTGATCGCCAGACAGATGGGCCATAATTCTCAATTCAATCTGAGAATAGTCAATGGCGACAATCTTCCAGCCGGATTCGGTCACAAAGGCCTGACGAATCCGTCTCCCTTCTTCATTCCGTACCGGGATATTCTGTAAGTTCGGATCGGTCGATGACAGCCGTCCGGTTGCTGTCACTGCCTGATGATAAGAGGTATGTACCCGCCCCGTGGCCGGATTAATCATTTTCGGCAGTTTATCGGTATAAGTTGATTTGAGTTTCGCCAGACCACGATATTCCAGAATGACCTTCGGTAGCGGATAATCCAGCGCCAGCTCCTGAAGTACTTCCTCATTGGTCGATGGTGTGCCCGATGGCGTTTTTTTCACCACCGGCAAACCCATTTTTTCAAAGAAGATTTGTTGAAGCTGCTTTGGCGAGCTCAAGTTAAACGATTCTCCGGCAATCTCAAATGCCTTACTCTCCAGTTCTTCTAAACGCTGAGCAATTTCCTGAGACTGAACATTCAAACGCATGTCATCGATGTGGACACCTGTTCGCTCCATTCTGGACAACACTGGCACCAACGGCACCTCAATGTCTTGATAAATCTTTAACAGGGTTTCATTCTGCTCCAGATTTTCCATCAAACGATGGTGCAACCGGAGCGTGACATCCGCATCTTCAGCAGCGTAAACACCTGCTTGTTCCAGATCGATCTGGTTAAATGTCAGTTGATTTTTCCCTTTGCCGGCAATTTGTTCGAATGAAATACAGCTATGTTGCAAGAAACGCAGCGCCAGACTATCCATATCATGCCGTCCGCCGACACTGTCATATACGTAAGAAGCCAGCATGGTATCATGTGCAATACCACGGAGTTCAATGTCATAGCGGGCCAGAATACTCATATCAAATTTCAGGTTCTGCCCGACTTTATGGCAATTTTCGTCTTCCAGAAGTGGCTTAAGCTGAGCCAATACCCAGTCCCGCTCCAACTGCTGCGGCGCATCCATATAGTCATGTGCGACAGGAACATAGGCAGCTTCACCTTCTGTAATAGCAAATGAAACGCCGACCAGATTGGCTGTCATATAGTCCAATCCATCCGTTTCTGTATCAAAGGCAAATAAATCGGCATCTTTCAGCTTCTCTAACCAAGCCATAAAATCAGCTTCATTCAAGATGGTCTGATACTGGCTGCGATCAATATTGACGGCCGATGTATCCATCGTCACTACAGCCGATTCCGACGCCTGATTCATTTCCGGGCTTCCTTCCGGGCTTTCAAGCAGCTCATTCAACCAGGATTTAAAAGTCAGTTGCCCATACAACTGAATCAAATCTTCCCGATCAGCCGGGCGTTTAACCAGCGTCTCCAGTGTCTCTTCCAGTTCAACATCCAGTTTAATCGTCGCCAGTTGGTAAGAAAGCCATGCATTGTCTTTATTATCTTCCAACTTCTGCGCCATCGTCTTAGAACCGCGGAATCCCAAGTCGGCAATTTTATCCAGATTCTGATAGAGCGCTTCGAGACCGCCGATCCCCTGAAGCAATGCTGTCGCAGTCTTCTCACCAACGCCCGGAACACCGGGAATGTTATCGACTTTATCGCCCATCAACGCCAGATAATCGATGATCAGCTCTGGCGGAATCCCGAACTTTTCGATGACGCCTTCACGATCCATCACGACATTGGTCATGGTATTGATCAAAGTAACGTTATCGTTCACCAATTGCGCCATATCTTTATCTCCGGTACTAATCAGCACCGGAACACCTGCATTGGCAGCTTGGTTCGCAATCGTACCGATCACATCGTCGGCTTCAACCCCCTCTATCGCGAGTAACGGTAATCCCATCGAACGGATAATCTTATGCAGCGGTTCAATCTGGCAACGTAATTCATCCGGCATCGGTGGACGATGCGCCTTATATTCTGCGTACATCTCATCGCGGAATGTCTTGCCTTTTGCATCAAATACCACCGCGATCCGCTCCGAAGGATACTGACGCATCATGCTACGGATCATATTAATAACACCATAAACAGCATTGGTAGGGATTTCACCATTACTCATGGTGCTTGGATAAGCATGGAATGCACGATAGAGATAAGAAGAACCGTCAATCAGAATGAGCGGGTTATCAGGAATATGGGCCATAGTTTCTTGGTATCCGGATGTAGAGGTCTCAAAATTATCTCCTTAGAATGCCATGAGTTCCCTGAGGATGCCATGTTCTACCGAGTTTTTACTGCAATCCAATCCGACTGAAATCCACAGACAAGACCTATCATTGTGGATAAGTCTGTTTATAATTTTATTTACACTGAAATAAAACTCACAAAAACAGACAAAAATGCAAACATAAGACATTGATATTAAAATATTAAATAAAAGATCTGTGTAAAAAAACATGATCTTTTCGGGATCAATCAATGTGGAAAAGTATATCGTTCTGTTAACAAAAACAATCACGCTAAAAAAGAAAAAGCGACATCCAAGGGATGTCGCCTAGCATAAGCAAGAAAGTGATACGTGTGACCAAATCGCTTTCTTATAAAGCTATAAATACACTGGAAGCAATGTGAGCAATGTCGTGTCAAAAAGAAGAGTGCAAGCCCGTAAACACCATCGCATTAAGTAACAAACATCAATCGTGCTACATCTCAGCGCGGTGGTGAACTTCCTCATTCCCTAAGACAGGTGTAATAATAATTATTCTCATTTAATGGGTCAAGTGTTAAATGAGAAAAAATCTCATTTATTTTTCATGAATACTGTAACTCATTCATAAATAAAAAATAAAGGCTGGCACTTGCCAGCCTTATATCCGTTGTTTCACGTCATGTGCACATTCACATCAATTTTACTGATGTTTCTTCAGTGCTGCGCCCCGCGTCGCTTGCTCTTCAGCAAGCCACTCAGCAACATCCTTGGCAAAATAGGTCAGAATACCGTCCGCTCCGGCGCGCTTAAAGCAAAGCAATAATTCGATAACGGTCTCTTTTTCTTTTAGCCAGCCATTGAGAAAGGCTGCTTTATGCATCGCATATTCACCGGAAACCTGATAAGCAAAGGTCGGTACCTGAAGTTCGGTTTTAACGCGACGAACAACATCCAGATACGGCATTCCCGGCTTCACCATGACCATATCGGCACCTTCACCAATATCTAACGCCACTTCCTGTAACGCTTCATCACTATTCGCCGGATCCATCTGATAGGTTTTTTTATTCCCCCCTTTCAGATTACTTGCTGAACCTATCGCATCGCGGAAAGGCCCATAATAACTTGAAGCATATTTTGCAGAGTAAGCCATGATCTGCGTATGAATATGCCCGGCTTCCTCAAGCGCATCTCGAATCAGACCAATCCGGCCGTCCATCATATCGGAGGGAGCAACCACATCCGCACCAGCTTCCGCATGAGATAACGCCTGCTTGACGAGCACTTCAGTCGTGATATCGTTGATCACATACCCTTGCTCATCAATAATGCCATCCTGACCGTGGGTGGTATATGGATCCAATGCCACATCAGTAATCACCCCGATTTCCGGAACATGTTCTTTTAAAGCACGAACCGCCCGTTGAATCAGACCTTCAGGGTTGTATGCCTCAGCAGCATCAATACTTTTCGCATCCTGAGTGATAAAAGGAAACAACGCGATAGCCGGTACACCAAGGCTCGCAAGATACTGTGCTTCTTCGAGGAGAACATCGATTGATAAACGATCAATACCCGGCATCGACTCAATAGGCTCACGACGACCTTTGCCCATCAACACAAATACCGGATAAATCAGGTCACTGACAGACAACTCATTCTCCGCGACTAAGCGACGGCTGAAATCATGTTTACGCACACGACGCATACGACGACCGGGAAACTGACCTACGATAGAAACTGACACATGGAACTCCTTTTTGATATTTGTGATGCACCGCATCAAGGTTCGCCACATACTGTACATGTAACAAACGGACGAAACGAACAGCGCTTATCATGAACCGTCGCTCAACAGCGAGAGAGCTCTGAAGAAAAGTACATTGCGACCCGAAAATGCGACTCTCACAACACGAATATGACCTTCTCATCCGACAATACAGCGCTTGAGGAAACACCGTATTGTCACGGGTAGTGCGCTGAAATCATACCACTGTCCAACTGACACGCCATGTCTATTGAAATAAAAATTCAAAAAATGATCTCAACGCGCTGATCTTTTATAATGCCTGATTCAACCCATGACCGGAAAATACCATGATTGATACGCACGCCCATGTTTATGCCCGCGAATTTGACCAGGACCGGCAAGACGTGATTCAACGGGCGCTGGCACAAGGTGTCGAGATGATCTGTATGCCGAATATCGATCTCGACTCTATCGAACCGATGCTGGCAACCGAGGCCGCCTACCCTGATATCTGTCGTTCCATGATGGGATTACATCCATGCTACGTGGATCAACATCTTCATCAGACACTCGATATCATTCATGGATGGTTTGATAAACATGATTTTATCGCTGTCGGTGAGATTGGGATCGATCTGTACTGGGATACAACCTATCAGGCTGAACAGGAAACCGCTTTTCTTACCCAGCTCGGCTGGGCAAAAGAGAGACAGCTCCCGGTGGTGATTCATACCCGTAGTTCAATGCAAGAAACCATTCAACTGCTGAGTCAGGCTCAGGATGGATCGCTGCAAGGGGTATTTCACTGTTTCGGTGGCAGTGTGGAAGAAGCCAAAGCCATTCAGGATTTAGGCTTTCACCTCGGCTTAGGCGGTGTCACGACCTTTAAAAATGGCGGGATGGATCAAGTAGTTCCTCATCTGGATATGCGGCAAATCATTCTGGAAACCGACTGCCCTTATCTGGCACCGGTGCCGCATCGGGGAAAACGCAATGAACCGGCCTACACGCATCTTGTCGCCCAGCGAATTGCCGCACTCAAAGAGATTTCGCTTGAAGAAGTGGACCGACTGACCACAGACAATGCGAAACAGTTATTTCAATTGCCCTGAGCCAAATCTCGTTACAAGAGAGCCATTCGAGCAAGGAGCGATCACGCATCCCCTTGCTCAAACTGGTACTCAGCCAGCTTTGCTTCAGGAACATGTAACGATTTCTCACACGCAAAAGCACTCAGCAGGTAATCAACTGTGACTTTCACCCGAGGTGCGATCAACGTGCGGTGCGGGTATTGAATCACCATCTCATAACTTCCGGGATCATATTGGTCAAAAAGCACGGCTTTTAACTGGCCGCTTTCAAGATATTGCAGCGCATGGTGAATACCAATTTGTGCAATACCAATCCCCGCGACGGCTGCCTGAACCAATGCTTCTGGCGCAGAAAGTGTCAATACCGCGGGTTGTGGCTCCATCGTAATCAGGCTGCCGTCTTGGCGTTTAAATCCCCACGGATTAATCCGCCCGCCTAAAAAACGCCGGGCAATCAAACGGTGTCGAATTAAATCCTCCGGTATCGACGGTGCACCATACATAGCCAGATAGTCAGGTGATGCCGCAAGAACCGTTTTTAACCGGCAAACCGGTCGGGTAATCAACGAAGAATCAACAATCCGTCCCCCCCGAATGGCAATATCATAACCATCATGGATCAGATCCCGCATCCGGTCGTCAAAATCCACGTCAACAGTCAATCCCGGATAAAGCTCAAACAATCCGGGTAACACCGGTAATAGATATTCCCGCCCAAAAGCGGCACTGGTCGCGATCTTGACATGACCATTCATTTCGACCTTTCTTGCCACCAGATTATCAACAGCACTATCCAGTGCTCCCAGAGCAATTCGAGCCTGAGATAAAAAAAGAGCGCCTTCCTCGGTCAGGTTGATTTTTCTTGTTGTCCGGTTCATCAGGCGGACACCCAGTACCTGTTCCAGACCTGCAATGTTCTTACTGACCGCAGCCGCGCTGATACCAAGTTTTCTGGCTGCGGCGGAAAAGCTACCGGCATCGGCAGCTTCCACAAATGACAAAATAGCCCTGACATGTTGCGACACGTCCATGACGACTCCAGAAATGATTGGTTTTAAAACTCATGATGCCGTCAATTATTAACTTCAAGTTGAAAATAGTTCAACCATATGTGCCATTAAAGTTACAAACAAACCTATTCATACTACTCACCTTCACTAAAGTACCGGGCCAGAGGGAGGCCGTCTGCGGACAACGTCTGCCCACCCATTCAGATTCATCTTTGGAGTTCGACTCATGAAAACACTGGTTATTGTTTCACACCCTTACACAGAGCGGTCCACCGTCATCAAGGCACTTGAAAAAGTGGCACTCAATACAACATCCGTGACCGTCAGAAATCTGGACACGCTGTATGGTAAAAATATCAGTCAATTCGATATCGCCACAGAACAGGCAGCCTATGAAAATGTGGACCGGGTCGTGTATATGTTCCCGATCCATTGGTTCAACCTGACCCCGATGCTGAAAGCCTATCTCAATGAGGTCTGGACTTATGGCTGGGCATTCGGCCCGGAAGGCAAAGCGCTAAAAGGCAAAGAAATGCTGATAGTCACCTGTACCGGCGCTGGTGAAAGTACCTATTCACCGACCGGACTGGTTCAAAGTACCATGAAAGAAGTGCTGACCCCGATGAAAGCCACGGCACTCTATGTGGGAATGACCTTTATTGAACCCTTAGTTTTTCATGAAGCGATGGATATCACGCCCCAAAAGCTGACATCATTTGAAGATCAGCTCTCACAGCGATTGCTGGCCTGAATTGATTGCCCGAATGGACGGGGCCACCGGTCACAAGCTTCTGCTGTCACTACGTCATGATTTGAGGACTTATCCGTCTTGACCAAATGGATTGAAAATGGTGTTCACCGCCATCAACGCCTCTTCACGACACATCCTGTTCCTCTTTTTCGGACATGTTTTTATTGTGATAGAAACGGGCACAAAAAACACCGACTTCAAACAATAAACAGATGGGAACAGCCAGTAACGTCTGAGAAATGATATCCGGTGGCGTCAGCAGCATCCCGACCACAAATGCTCCGACAATGATGTAAGGTCGTTTTTGTTGAAGTGCTTTTGGTGTTGTTGCGCCCGTCCAGCAAAGCAACATGATTGCCACCGGCACTTCAAACGCAATGCCGAACGCCAGAAATAGCGCCAACACAAAATCAAGATAGCTGGCAATATCGGTCGCAAAAGCAACACCATCCAGTGAAATCGTGGTAAAGAAGCCAAAGATTAAAGGGAAAACCACAAAATACGCGAATGCGACACCACCATAAAACAGGATAGAACTCGACAATATCAGGGGCATGACCAGCTTGCGTTCATGTTTGTACAATCCCGGCGCAACAAAAGCCCATATTTGGTAAAGCAGATACGGGACCGTTATAAACAGCGAAACAATCAATGTCAGCTTAAGCGGGGTAAAAAAGGGCGAGGCAACATCGGTGGCGATCATGGTTGCACCGGCGGGTAGCTGCTCAATTAACGGCCGGGCAATAAACTCATAGATATGATTCGCAAAGTAGACTAAACCGAGAAATACAACGATAACAGCCACGATGCAACGTAATAATCGGTTACGTAACTCGAGCAGGTGACGAATGAAAGGTTGAGTTTGCTCATCAGACGACATATTGACTCCATGTTACGTCAGGGACAGATGACGTCAGACAAACCAATTTAAGCAACATGCGCATCATAGCTATTTCGACGGTTTCTCTGCACGGTCATCATGCGTTGAAGGTTGCTCAACGTCACGTGTGGTGGTATCCACAGATTGATGCGACTGATGTAACTCAGGAAATGGTTCGTTCACTTTGGTTTGCTCAGCTTGTCGATGCTTGTCTTTGAGCGCTTGTATCTGCAACTCTTGAGACAATTCATGCTGAACACTATTGGCGATCCTTTTCACTGACGCAATCACGCGGGCGATACTTCGAATCGCATGTGGCAAGCGCTCCGGCCCCAGCACAACCAAAGCAATCACCGAGATTAATACCAGCTCCCAAAAACCGATATCAAACACCGAGGCCTACTCTTTGTCTTGATGATGCGGAGCAGAAGAAGTGGATTTCTGTTGTACTTCATCTGGTTTTTCACGCTTCGTGTCCGAAGGCTCTTCATCCATCGCTTTTCTAAAGCCTTTCACAGCACTGCCCAGATCGCTGCCCATATTCCGCAATTTTTTCGTGCCAAACAGAAGCACCACTATGGCCGCAATAATCAGTAATTCAGTAATCCCAATCCCACCCATATCACTATCCTTTTATGCTTCTTCAAACCGTTTAGCAGCGACGCTTATCGACGGTAGAACATCCAACTGACGAACCAGGACATCCCGCCGACCAAGGCTGTACTGATCGACAGATGCGGCTCTTGCCCATTGGCCAAAAAGACCGCTGAACAAATCAGTGCGGTCGCTCCAATCCCTAAGAAAAATTTCCCCCGGGCCTGATCCCGTTTCACCTGCCGGTAATCCTGATACAGCGCATTGACCCGTTGATTCATCACGCGTCCTTGCTTGAGACTTTCATAGACCAGTTCTGGCAACTCCGGGAGTTTTTCTACCCAGAATGGCGCCTTCTCGCGGATAGAACGTAATACCGCACCCGGCCCGACCTGATCAACCATCCACCGTTCCAAAAACGGCTTGGCTGTTTTCCATAGATCAAGTTGAGGATATAACTGCCGCCCCAAACCTTCCACATACAATAACGTTTTTTGCAGGAGTACCAGTTGCGGCTGGACTTCCATATTGAAACGACGCGCCGTGTTAAATAAGTTCAACAACACATGGCCGAATGAAATCTCACACAGCGGCTTGGCAAAAATCGGTTCGCATACCACCCGAATAGCACTTTCGAATGCATCAATATCCGTATCATATGGTACCCAACCGGACTCGACATGAAGTTCGGCAACACGTCTGTAATCACGATTAAAAAACGCCAGAAAGTTTTCGGCTAAATAGCGTTTATCTTCTTTGTTCAGCGTTCCGACAATACCGCAATCTAACCCAATCCATTGCGGATTTTCAGGATGAGCCGGCTGAACAAATACGTTGCCCGGATGCATGTCAGCATGAAAAAAGCTATCTCTGAACACCTGCGTAAAGAACACACTGACACCACGTTCCGCCAACAACTGCATATTAGTGCCGTTTGCCTCTAGTGCTTCCATATCCGAGACCTGAATCCCATAGATGCGCTCCGAGACCATCAAGGTTTCACTGCTATATTCAGAAATCACCTCTGGAATATAGAGCTCTTCGCTGCCCTCAAAATTACGTCGCAACTGAATCGCATTCGCAGCTTCCCGCCGCAAGTCGAGTTCATCCTGTAATGTTTTCTCATATTCCCGAACCACCTCAACCGGCTTTAAACGCCGGGTCTCGGGCAGCGCTTTGGCAATGAGGCGTGCCATCCGATACATCAGTTTGATATCCGCGGCAATCACCGGCTTGATATCAGGACGAATCACTTTGAGCACCACCTCACGACCATTGGATTTCAATGTTGCAGTATGCACCTGAGCAATCGATGCTGAAGCCAGCGGTTCCACCGAAAAATCATCGAACCAAGTCTCTACCGAACCGCCCAGCGCTTTTTCAATCTGTTGCTTTGCTAAATGACCATCAAACGGTGAGACTTTATCCTGAAGCAACGCCAATTGATCCGCGATATGCGGGGGAAACAGATCCCGCCGGGTAGACATCATCTGACCAAACTTAATCCATACCGGTCCCAGCTCTTGAAGCGCCAGACGCAGACGCTCCCCTAATGGTTTTTCCGGATAACGATTCCGCAGCCAGAACAGCGATTTTCGTGCGAGTAATGGGGCCCGGAACAAGTGATGATCGTCAGGGAGGAATTCATCAAGCCCATATTCCAACTGTACCTTGATGATACGATACAACCGCTTGATTTCTGTTGGCGTCATAGTTTCTCCGTCAGAGACTGAATCCGGCTTTCAAGCCGGGATAACTGACTGTTTACTTCATCAACCTGATCACAAAAATCAACCACCTCAAGCGGGCTCGGCGCAACTCGCCACTCTTCCGTCAAGACTTGTGCGATATGGGATTGGTGGCGCTGATGTTGTGTTTGCAGGAAATGACTCAAATCTTTGGCGGCCTGCATGACCGTATGCGCGACAACATCGCCGCTCAGGCGCGATAACCACTCTTCCCAATTCGGTTTGCAGTCGGTCATCAGTTGAGAAAATTTCTGGGCCAGTTGGATATCACCTTCCAGTATCAACTTATCCTGTTTGATCAGTTGCGTGATGTTTGCCTGCTCTCGTAACTGCGGCAGAATCGATAAAGTCAGAGACAAATAGCAATCCGGTGTTCCTTCGTACCGCGCTAACACATCAATTTGCTGGCTGAAAACAAACGTCAGTGTTTGATCGAGCTCTTTCAGATGAACCTGAATCACATGACCTTTCAGGCGTGCGAGTTGGCGGATCAGAGCAGGGTCATCCTGAATCAATCGGTTCAAAATGGTTTCAATCGTTGCGGTCAGTAAAGGTACAAATGGCATAGACACCGCCTTGTCAGAATTTATAACCACGGTGAAGCGCCACAATACCCGCGGTCAGATTGTAATAACTCACTTGCTCAAAACCGGCCTCGCTCATCATGCTTTTTAATGTGTCCTGATCGGGATGCATCCGAATCGACTCGGCAAGATAACGATAACTGTCAGCATCATTGGCGATGAGCTGCCCCATCTTCGGCAAGAGATGGAACGAATATGCATCATAAATCTTAGATAATGGTTCGAACACTGGCTTAGAAAATTCCAGCACCAGCAGGCGTCCGCCGGGTTTGAGCACCCGAAACATCGAGCGGAGCGCTTGGTCTTTATCCGTAACATTGCGCAGGCAAAAGCTGATGGTAATGCAGTCAAAATAGTTATCAGGGAACGGTAGTTCTTCCGCATTTGCTTGAACATAATGCACATTGCCGATAATGCCGCTGTCCCGCAGCTTATCGCGACCGACACATAACATTGAATTATTGATATCTGCCAGTACGACGTGCCCGGTGTCACCCACGATTCGTGAAAATTTTGCCGTCAGATCGCCCGTACCACCGCCCAGATCCAGAATTCGCTGTCCGGTACGGACACCGCTGCAATCAATTGTGAATCGTTTCCATAGCCGGTGAATCCCTCCGGACATCAAGTCATTCATGATGTCGTACTTCGCTGCAACAGAATGAAAAACTTCTGCTACTTTATGCGCTTTCTCCGCTTTGGCGACGGTTTCAAAACCAAAATGGGTCGTTTCTTGATTTTCTGCCATTTTTTCAGATTGCACGCCTTTACCTACCTTGCATGATCGAATAGAAGCCACACATCACATGACCACATCATTCATCATGCTTGATAAACTGATGCCTGATCAACCCATGTGACTGACTGATTGGTTGCGCTAGTTTACTGTATCCCCTATCGGATGTCTTTCAGCAATCGGCAGATTTTGTGCCGATGGATGTGCTGTGATTTTCCCCGTTCTCTTCTGCTAAAACCGCGTCAGATGACGTGACATCAGCGTGAGAATGCTCAAATGCTGTTGTCCCGGATAAGCCTTGTTGAGATAAACCTTGCTCTGACAACGTTTTCGCTGGCGACGGAGGTTCAGCAAACGTTGATTCCGGTGACGTTTCTTCAGACGAGGTATCAGAGACCTCCCGCTGAGATTCATCCACCCACCGGGCAGCAATTGACCGTTTCACTTCAACGCCTAATTGCTTAAAACTCTCCGCCTGTCGAATTGCGTTACCACGCCCGGTCGACAGCTTGTTCATTGCACTCTGATAACTCTGACCGGCCTTCTCTATCGCACCGCCTAAAGTATCCATATCGTCAACAAACAAACGTAGTTTATCGTAGAGTTTGCCCGCTTTCTCCGCAATGAGCCGGGCATTCTGATTTTGATATTCATTGCGCCATAAATTATCAATGGTGCGTAACGCAACCAGTAATGTGGTTGGACTGACAATGATGATGTTTTGTTCCATTGCATCTTTAACCAGCGCGGGATCGGCCTGTATTGCCAACTGGAATGCAGGTTCAACCGGAATAAACATCAACACGTAATCTAATGTCTGAATCCCCTGCAACTGCTGGTAATCTTTCTTGCTCAGGCCTTTTAAATGGGAGCGAATGGCAAGTAAGTGCTCACCGAGGGCTTTATCGCGCGCCACGTCACTCTCGGCATGGAAATAACGTTCATAGGCCACCAACGCCATTTTTGAGTCGATCACCACCTGCTTCTCACTCGGCAGATTGACAATGACATCCGGTTGATAGCGCTTCCCGTCCTCATTTTGCAAACTGACCTGCGTCTGATACTCATGCCCTTCACGTAACCCTGATTCCGCCAGAACCCGGGCTAACACAACTTCTCCCCAGTTGCCCTGCTGTTTATTATCCCCTTTGAGCGCCTGAGTGAGATTCAATGCTTCTTTTGCCATCTGCTCATTGAGACGTTGCAGATTCTTCAACTCGTGCACCAGTGTATGACGTTCCTTTGCTTCCTGACTGAAACTGTCATTCACCTGTTTTTTAAATCCTTCCAGTTGTAATTTCAGCGGATTCAATAATCCTTCCAGACTCTGTTTATTCTGCTGATCAACTTTTGCTGTTTTGGCTTCAAACAACTGATTTGCCAACTGCTCAAACTGTTGTTTCAAACGGTCTTCGGCACGTTCCAACAGCTGTAACTTTTCTTGGCTGGCAACCATTTGAGCCTGATGTCGCGCTTCCTGTTCACGAAGCTCTCCTTGCAATTGCGCATGCTGCTCCCGCAACCGAACCAGCTCATCATTCAACTGAGTCCGCTCTTGCCGCAAGGTGGTCATTTGTCCTAGTTTTTCAGTCGCTGCCATATACTGTCCATGCAGCTGTTTCAGCTCAGCCATCGCCAGATCATGGGCATCTTCTGATTCATGCAGCTCCGCTTGTGTTTGGCGTAATTGCGTCGTGACCTGAGTCAACACTTGTTCGTGGAGTTGCTGTTGACTCGCCAGTTGCTGCTGCAGCTGACTGAATTTCAGTTGCATTTTTTGCTTCATCCACCAGCCCGTCATGCCGGCAGAGCCCACAATACAGAGTGCGGACAACAACAGTAGGGATTGGTTTTCAATAATCCATTGCATCATGGGAATCAATTCTGTTTCTCAGCATATAGAACTAAAAATGGTATTGCCGGACTGGATAAATGTCCAGTAGATTTGCGGCACGGCCCCCCCCAAACTAACCACTGATGTCAGGGGGTGTGAGCTGAGCATAGGCGGTTTTGACCGCTTCCAGTGATTCATCCGGGATATGAACCACCTGACGGCACTGTTTGCATGTTGTGACCGCAATGCCCATCACCATCCCGGTTTGCCCCAGTAAGTGTACGTTTCTCAACTGGAAACGCAGCGCCATCGGGCCACATGACGGACAGATCCCCCAAATTTCGCCACTGCATGTCTCACCCGTCATCCGCTTGTCCTTTCTGCTTTGCTTATCAGTGATTACGAAAGCGCAAATCTCCGCCGACAAACCTTACCGTCAGATCAACGGGAATCCGAATGAAGTCAAGTGGCCATGCGACCAACATCCCACAAACTCATTATTTTGTAACACTTGGATTGATTGTTTATATGACACAAATAACATGCCTGATGAAAGCTTATGTTATGCTCAGGCCATCGAATCAATGGTGGAAAAATCGGCTTACCCGCAATGAATAACAACATGAACAATGAAAAACAAGCCTTGCTCTTCGGTCTTAGCGCAGTGTTATTGTGGTCCACTGTCGCGACAGCATTTAAGCTCACACTGGCACAGCTGACCCCGATTCAAATGCTGACCGTCGCCTGTTTCTCTTCGATTGTTTCGTTGTTGATGATTTGTACCTATCAGCGCCAGCTCAGGTTAATTTGGCCAACATTCACCGCCAATCCAGTTTATTTCATCGTTTCAGGATTGATTAACCCACTCTGTTATTATCTGATTCTGTTTCAGGCCTATCACCTGCTTCCCGCCTCTCAGGCCCAGTCGATCAATTATAGCTGGGCCATGACATTAACCCTGATGGCGGCCATTTTTCTGAAGCAAAAAATCCGTAAGCAAGACTATCTGGCTGCGGGGTTGTGTTATCTGGGGGTCTTAGTGATTGCCACCCGGGGCAACCTGCTGGCACTGGATTTCGAGAGTCCGGTGGGGGTTGGACTGGCCTTATTATCGACAATTCTGTGGGCTGGCTATTGGATTCTCAATACCCGGAATACGGCGGATCCGGTGGTGAGTCTGTTACTGGGATTCTTGGTTGCCTTTCCTTGCACGCTGATCCTGTCATTCTACGAGCATGCCGACTGGACGCATATCACCGTCCAAGGCTGGCTCAGCGCCGTTTATGTCGGATTGTTTGAAATGGGCATTACCTTCTTTCTCTGGCTAAGTGCACTCAAACGTACCCGTCATACCGCCAGAATCAGTAATCTGATTTTTATCTCTCCGTTTATTTCACTGCTGTTGTTATCGGTGATCATTCAGGAACAGATTCATCCGACGACGATTGTTGGGCTGGTCTGTATTATTGCCGGACTGACGATTCAGCAGGTCACGTTCAAACGAGACAAGACCCACCAGTCAACCGCACCATAAACAAACGAAATGCTTGTTTCATGGGCTTGCCTCTGACGCTTGAGGCAAAGCCGTTGATTAGGTGATTTGCTCCCGATAGCGTTTGGGACTGACGCCTGACTTCCGTTTAAATACCCGGGAAAAATAGAGGGGATCGGTATAACCGACAATTCGACCAATTTGATTGACTGAATAGTTGGTGGTCACCAGCAGTTGTTTGGCCCGGCTGATGCGCTGATCATCCCGCCATTGTGTAATCGTCATCGACATCTCTTCACGGAACAGATGCCCCAACCGCGAAGGAGACAGACAGATGTGAGAGGCTACCATTTCCATGGTGAAATCCTGATTGAGGTTCTGCGTCATATAATTCATCGCTTCAATCACGCGTGGATCGAGCGGCTTGCTGACCACATCCGGTTGCAAACTCTTACAGCGAATCAGCAGTTGTTCCAACAGATTGATCGATAAATCACTTCGGTAAGGTTCATCGGATTTGGCGGTATACTCAATATCGATGAATAAACGCTCCAGATGGTGAATTGTGGTTCGATCCAGCCCGCGGGTGATATACACCCCGTGTTGCTCATCTTGCCAGTTCAGCCAATCGTGCCAAAAGGCTCTGGGACGAAAATAGACCCAGCGATGAAACCAACACACACTGTCTGGTTTACGATGGTAATAGTGCGCTGCCGTCGGGGGAAACAGCAGTAAATCACCGGGACCGACACTGATTGCCTGATCACCGGAAAAAAGCGTGCCCTCACCTTTGCTGGTCAGGTTGATAATATATCCTTTCATGCCATTGGGGCGATCAATGGTAAAATCCAGTTCATCTCCTTCAATAATCGGAGTCAGCCCTGCCACCAAATGTGCATCGAAGTTATACCCGGGTTTGAGCGGATTGTCTTGCATCCTACATCCTATACTACTTTCCTTTAACGCCTGAGTGTACGCTAACTCTTCGATTTCATACGATTTAATACTTCACAGTTTCGTATAAAACTTGTTACACCGATTGGTTCTAAAAGCCGCTCTACGCTCCCAAGACGATGACGCAGAACAGTAGGCTATGACAGAAAAATCCACTGTGTGGCAGAAAATGCCTCTCTGAAATGTTGATTCCCGGACGCAACCAGATAATCGCTTGGCCGCTCGTTATTTTGGTGTTGTAGTTGTTTCAGCCTGTCCTTCACATCGGCAACCGAGCGCGGCTCCGGGCCGTGTTCAGTCTGAATCGCCTGAATATTATGTCGCATATCCAAGCGGGTCGGCACGCGGTTGCGGGCCATGTATTCGATCACCAATGCATCCGGCTGAAAAGAATAGGTGATACCAAGGGAAAGGGTTTCTTCGAGCTGAACATTACACCACTGCTCAATCCGGTTATCTTTGATGCGAAATCGCCAATGAAAATCGTCGGTACTGACGACCTCATCGTTGTTGATGAGCTCTAACCGACCACTAAAAAACAATTTACTCTGGGAGAACAACTGAAATACAACCGGTGTATGTGACGCGATTTCCAATTGCCAGTGATCATGAAACAACTGTGCCCGATCAGACACCTGAAATTCATCCGGGTCTATCTTCACATTGGCTCCTTATGAGGTGCCTGCCATAGCAGGCACCAATCGGTTTTATATCTGGCCATTCAGCCGATAGTACAGGCTGTTATGTTTCAAATCTTGCTTATACTGACGCAAATCGGTGTGTGAATCGATCAGCGCCATCTCAATGCCAGCAATTTCAGCATAATCAGAGAGCATATCAACCGTCACCGCCTGACTGTAGACCGTATGGTGAGCACCACCGCCATAAATCCAAGCTGTTGCAGCAACTTCAAGGCTTGGATGCGGTTCCCACAGCGCATGAGCAACCGGTAGATTCGGTAACCCCTGTGGTGGTGTCACGGCATCAACAGTATTCACCAGCATCCGGAAGCGATCACCTAAATCAATCACAGAGACATTCAACGCCGGGCCAGACTTTCCGGTAAAAATCATCCGGGCAATCTGACAGTCACAACCGATGGTATGACGGTGAATCTCAATTTTTGGCCGAGCGGCGGCAATCGACGGACAGACTTCAAGCATGTGTGCGCCGAGAACCTGACTCCGCTCACTAAAATTATAAGTGTAATCTTCCATAAAAGAGGTACCGCCCGGCTTGCCTTGGCCCATGACTTTCATCATGCGGACCATCGCTGCGGTTTTCCAGTCCCCTTCACCGCCATAACCATAACCTTTTTCCATTAAGCGTTGTGTTGCCAGTCCGGGAAGGTTAGTCAGGCCAGTCAGATTCTCAAATGTATTGGCGAACGCACGTGCGCCTTTTTCAGTCAGAAATTGCTCCATCCCCAATTCAAGGCGGGCTTCCTGTTTGAGGATGGCCAGCGAATCACGGTCATTGAGTAAACCCGGCGCCATCTCATAAGTTGAAGCATATTCATCAATCAGCGTGGCTACATCATTGTCAGCAACTGCATTGACGCGCTCGCTCAGCTCACCCAAACCATAGGCATGCACTTCATAGCCAAACTTGATCTGTGCAGAGACTTTATTACCTTCGGTTACCGCAACCTGACGCATGTTGTCACCAAAGCGTGCCACTTTCAGTTGCTGCGCTTCTGCAATCCCGACAGCCGCCCGGCACCAATCATCAATCTGACGATGCACCGCAACATCCTGCCAGTGTCCGGTCACAACTTTCCGGTTGAGGTTCAATCGTGTACCGATAAACCCAAACTCCCGACAACCATGTGCACTCTGGTTGAGGTTCATAAAGTCCATATCGATATCTTGCCACGGTAGTGCCGCATTAAACTGCGTGTGTAGGTGCAAGAACGGTTTGTTGAGCTGACTCAGACCGGCAATCCACATTTTGGCCGGAGAAAACGTGTGCATCCACAATACCAGTCCCACACAGTCCGGATCATTGTTTGCCCGGCGACACACTTCAAGAATTTCATCCGGTGTTTTGACAACTTCCTGTTCAGCCACAGTGACCGAAATATCAGCTGCGGCATTCAGTCCGGCAACCATCTCATGACTATCGGCAGCAACACGCTGCAAGACCTTTGGTCCATATAAATGCTGGGAACCCGTGACAAACCAGATCTGTTTCTTATCGAAAATTTTCATCGTGTATCCTTATTTTTCGTGATGTTCCTGCTGTCCGTAATAAGCATTCTTACCGTGTTTACGCAGGTAATGCTTATCCAGCAATGTTTGATTAATGGCATCCACCCCAGCATTGATTTGCAGTGTTTTCAATGCCATTGCAGCCACGGTTTCGAGTACAACAGCATTGTGTACCGCCTGATCGGGCGTTGTCCCCCAACTAAACGGGCCATGCTCTTTAACGATGATGCCCGGGACGGCAAGCGGCTCTTGTTGCCCGATGGTTTCCACGATCACCCGGCCGGTATTCAGTTCGTAGTCCTGTTGAATTTCAGCATCGGAGAGCGAACGGGTACACGGCACATGACCATAGAAATAATCTGCATGGGTGGTGCCTAAAGGAGGAATCGGCTTACCGGCCTGAGCCCAAGACGTCGCATTCATCGAGTGGGTATGCACCACCCCCCCGATTTCAGGGTAAGTCCGATAGAGTTCCAGATGGGTTTCGGTATCTGAAGAGGGATTCAGATCGCCTTCTACACGCTGACCGGCCAGATTGACCACCACCATATTTGCCGGTGACAGATCTTCATAAGCGACCCCGCTCGGCTTAATCACCACCAAGCCGGATTCCCGGTCAACCCCGGAAACATTACCCCATGTGAAAGTCACGAGATTATGCTTTTGCAAATCCATGTTGGCTTTCCAGACCTGCTCCCGCAGCACATCCATCCGCGCTTTCCACGCCGCATTGACCACAAAATCCGGGGTGAAAGAAACATCAATATTCATGCATCCTCCTTTGATAACGAATCATCTAAACGATCCTGAGATAGCTGCTCAAGAGACTGTCCTAAATGGCGGTACATGGTGTAGCGCGATTCGCGCAGATTTGACTGGGTCGCTGTCGGGACATAAGTCCGGCTGATCGGGCTTGCCATTTGTGTCTGAGCATCTTGGGTCGTCGCATAGACACCGGCAGCCACGGCGGCAAAAATGGCGGCCCCCAGCGCACAGCACTGCTCAGATTCAGCCACGACAATTTCCCGGCCAATCACATTGGCACAGGTCTGCATGACATAAGGTGATTTTTGCGAAATCCCGCCAATGGCAATCAGTCGATTGACATCCACACCCTGACTGACAAAGCAGTCGACAATCGCTTTCGCACCATGTGCGGTTGCTTCTACCAGTCCGGCAAATAAATCAACCGCGGTCGAGCCAAGATTCAACTCGGCAATTGCACCTTTCAGCCGCTGATTGGCATTGGGTGTCCGGCGACCATTATGCCAGTCCACCGCCAGCGCCTGATTACCGCCTTCTTCCAAAGCAGCCGCTGCCTGAGTTAATTGCGGGATCAGAGCATTCTCAAACTCAGCCAGATCAAAACTGACCTCCGGATGGTCACGCAGATACTGCTCAACCGGCCAGACCAACAGCCGTTTATACCAGGCGTAGATATCGCCGAATGCAGATTGCCCCGCTTCCAGCGCCGTCATATTCGGCAAAGCACTGCCCAGCACCTGACCGCAGATCCCGGCGATCGCTTTGTCCGCAACCTGTTGGGGATCAACCATCAAAATGTCACAGGTCGATGTACCAATGACTTTGACTAAGTCATGAGCCCCGGCCCCGGCACCGACAGCTCCCATGTGACAATCAAACTCACCGACCGCTATGGCAATCCCGGCAGGTAACCCTAGCTGGGCGGCCCACTCATCGGTCAGATAGCCTGCGACCTGATCCGCGGTATAAACATCGTGATACATCCGCTCCCGTAATCCGGCCAAAGTCGGTGAAACGGCAGTCAGAAATGCTTCTGAGGGAAGTCCGCCCCATGACTCATGCCACATCACCTTGTGCCCCGCGGCACAAACGCCCCGGCGTAACTGTTCAGGATGCTGATGACCACTCAGTATGGCGGGAACCCAGTCACACAATTCGACCCAGCTGTAGGCATGTTGTGCCACCTCGGCATCTTGTTCACTCACCCAAGCGGCTTTCGCCCAGAACCATTCTGATGAATAAATTCCGCCGACATAACGGGTGTAATCAGGAAAGTCATTGCTGTGTGCCAGTTGGTTAATCCGTTCAGCCATAGAGACCGAGGTATGATCTTTCCAGAGAATAAACATGGCGTTCGGGTTATCGGCAAACTCCGGTCGCAGTGCCAATACCTGCCCGTCGGCATCAATTGGCGCGGGAGTTGAACCGGTTGAATCCACCCCGATCCCAACGACCGAGTGCGCGATATCCGCACTCACCTGAGCCACAGCATCTTGTATGGCTTGTGTCATTGACTCCAAATAGTCCTTTGGATGATGGCGAAACTGCGATCGTGCCGGTTGGCAGTATTTGCCCTCTTTCCATCTGGGATACTCTGCTACCCCGGATGCCAACTCAGCACCGGAACGAGCATTGACCAATAAAGCCCGGACTGAATCTGAACCGAAATCCAAACCAATCACACAGGGCTCACTCTGCTGCCTATTCTCCATAACTATCCCCATCTTCAAGTCACCCGCCCCATGCAACGTTTATCTCTGGCGATAAACAATCCGCATTGACAAGTCATCATCACGAACCGTTCTTCATCACCACCGATAAATCGTTGCCACTGAGACGGTATCGCAAGCTCACAGTTGATATTCAATGTTGTCAGTTATAGCGGTGGAACGAAGAAGGGAACATGAACACCGTAGCTAAAAATATGGATAAAAACGCCACGACTGTTTTTTTGAGGTTTCGCTTAAAAAATATGCATCTTGAAGATTTATCGCCATATGAGCCATTTAAAATCATATATGCACGAATAAAAGGCTATTTAAATCGAGAATAGTATCATTTTGAGAGCTGAGTCATGTTGTCTCACGCTATATACATGGACAAAAACGCTACCTTTCATTGCTGTGATTTTCATCACTTCAATCCTGCGCGGCTTGTACAAATAATGTGCCCGAAACACCCCCCTACAATAACCAGTGGATGGAATAGCAAAATGAAGACGATAAGAAAAACACTCGCTGTCGCCGCTTTAGCAGGGACCGCACTCCTCAGTGCCTCTGCTCATGCTTTCTTTGGTAACGATGATGACACGCTCAAACTCGGTTATCTGGTGAAACAACCTGAAGAGCCTTGGTTCCAGACTGAATGGAATTTTGCTGAAAAAGCCGGTAAAGAGTATGGCTTTGAAGTGATTAAAATGGCGGTTCCCGATGGTGAGAAAACCCTCAACGCGATTGATACCCTTGCCGCGAGCGGTGCCAAAGGTTTTGTCATCTGTACCCCGGATCCGAAACTCGGGCCAGCGATTATGGCCAAAGCCAAAAGTTATGATCTCAAAGTGATCACAGTTGACGATCAGTTCCTCAATGCCAAAGGCAAACCAATGACGAATGTGCCCTTGGTAATGATGGCTGCCAGTCAAATCGGTCAGCGTCAGGGCCAAGAGCTGTATAAAGAAATGCAAAAGCGTGGCTGGAACCCGGCCAACAGCGCGGTCATGGCCATTACCGCCGATGAACTGGATACAGCCCGTCGCCGGGTAGACGGCTCGATTGCGGCACTGAAAGAAGCGGGCTTCCCTGCCAATCAGATTTATCGTGTCCCCACCAAAACCAACGATATCCCCGGTGCACTCGATGCCGCCAACTCACTGTTAGTGCAATACCCTAATGTCAAACACTGGCTGGTGGTCGGTATGAACGACAACACTGTTTTAGGTGGTATTCGCGCAACCGAAGGTCAAGGCTTTGATGCGCAGAATGTCATTGGTATCGGGATTAACGGTGTCGATGCAGTTAACGAACTGGCGAAATCCAAACCGACCGGCTTCTACGGTTCTTTACTGCCAAGTCCGGACGTTCATGGCTTTAAGAGTATCGAATCGCTGTATAAATGGGTCAAAGATGGTGTCGAACCGAAGAAATTCGTTGAAGTCACCGATGTTGTTCTGATTACCCGCGAGAACTACAAAGCCGAGTTGAAGAAAAAAGGACTGTAATTTGCGGCAGGTGGCACAATGTTGTGCCACCTTCTGAACCCACAGGAGGCCACTATGGCAGCATTGCCCTCTTCTTTAGAGTTTAGTCAGATTTCAAAGCACTTTCCGGGCGTCAAAGCGCTCTCGAATATAAATTTTCGAGTCCAGAGCAGCAGTATTCATGCGTTGATGGGCGAAAATGGTGCCGGGAAATCGACCTTGCTGAAAATTCTCAGCGGACTCTATCAACCCACAGAAGGACAATTGATCATTGATGGTCAGTCCGCTGTATTTTCCTCGACCGTCGATGCACTCAATCACGGGATCGCGATTATCTATCAAGAGCTGAACCTCGTTCCGGAACTCAGCGTGGCGGAAAATATTTATCTGGGCCAGTTGCCGACCAAAAACGGGTCGGTTGATCGGGACACTCTACACCGCAACGCCCGGGAACAGTTACTGCGACTCGGGGAAGATTTTGACCCATCCCGTCCACTGAAAGAATTCTCAATTGGTCAGTGGCAGATGGTTGAAATTGCCAAAGCACTGAGTCGGAATGCACAAATCATTGCCTTCGACGAACCGACCAGTAGTTTGTCACAGCGGGAAATCCAGAATTTATTTAAAGTGATTCGTGAACTGCGTAATGACGGCAAAATCATTCTTTATGTATCACACCGGATGGAAGAAATCTTCGAGCTGTGTGATGCCATTACCATTTTCAAAGACGGGACGCACGTCCAGACCTTCGATACATTAGCTGATCTCACCAATGACCGTCTCGTTGAGCTGATGGTCGGACGGGAAATCAATGATATCTATCACTACCGTGGTCGCGAATATCGGGGCAGCGGACTGAAAATTGACGAACTCATGGGACCGGGGCTCACCCAACCCGTTTCTCTGGACATTCAGCGCGGAGAAATCCTTGGGCTGTTCGGCCTTGTCGGTGCCGGCCGGACTGAACTGACCCGGCTGATTTTCGGTGCAGATAAAGCAACCGCCGGTACGATTACCATTCAAGGTGAAACCGTGCGGATTCACTCCCCCGGTGAAGCGATTCGCGCCGGTGTGACCCTCTGCCCCGAAGACCGTAAAGCAGACGGCATCGTGCCGATTCTTTCCGTTCGCGAAAACACCAATATCAGCGCCCGGCCTGATTTTCTCAAGTCAGGCGGACGTATCGACTTTCGCTGGGAAGAGAAAAATGCCCAGTTACAGTGCGATGCACTGAACGTGAAAGCGGCCTCTCTCGACCAACTGATCGGTGAGCTTTCCGGCGGGAACCAGCAAAAAGTGATTCTTGCCCGCTGGCTCTCGACGGATATGAAAGTCATCCTGCTCGACGAACCGACCCGAGGGATCGATGTCGGTGCAAAATCTGAAATTTATGAATTGATCTTCAAATTGGCAGAAAACGGTGTCGCCGTACTCGTGGTCTCCAGTGACCTGCCAGAAGTGTTGGGGATTTCCGACCGATTACTGGTCATGAAAGACGGGGCAATCTCCGGAGAACTGCAACGCGATCAATTTGACGAACAAACCGCATTACGTCTGGCGATGTTGGGTGCAACCAACCCCGTCGCAGCATAGAGGAAATCAGTCATGGCCATTACAACCACCAAACCGAATACCAATGAGACGAAGAAACCGAGCATCGATTTCTCCCACATCTGGGATAAGTTCGGGATGCTCATTGTATTTGCAGGGCTGTTTCTGCTCTGCGCTTTTTTTGTGCCCTATTTTGCCACCTTCATCAATATGAAAGGATTGGGGCTGGCGATCTCCATGAGCGGCATGGTCGCTTGTGCGATGTTATTCTGCCTCGCCTGTGGCGACCTTGACCTTTCAGTTGCGTCGGTCATTGCCTGCGCCGGGGTCGTCACCGCGGTTGCAATTAATGCCACCAGCAGTGTGACCCTCGGCATCATTGCCGGATTATTGTCCGGGGTCTTCTTTGGCCTGATCAATGGCTTTGTCATCGCCAAACTACAAGTCAATGCCCTGATCACGACACTGGCAACCATGCAGATCGCACGCGGACTGGGTTACATCATCTCGGACGGGAAAGCGGTCGGGATTACCGAAGAAAGCTTTTTCGCACTGGGTAACTCTTCTGTTCTGGGGATTCCGACACCAATCTGGCTGACGATTATCACGTTTATCATTTTCGCATTTCTGCTCAACCGGACAGTTTACGGTCGCAATACACTCGCGATCGGCGGTAACGAAGAAGCAGCCCGTCTGGCCGGGGTCAATGTGGTCAAAACCAAACTGATTATCTTCACCGTGTCCGGGTTTATTTCTGCGCTTGCGGGTGTGATTCTCGCGGCCCGGATGACCAGTGGTCAGCCGATGACTTCCGTCGGTTTCGAACTGGTGGTCATCTCAGCCTGTGTTCTGGGTGGAGTGTCGCTGAAAGGCGGGGTGGGTAAAGTATCTTATGTGATTGCCGGGGTCCTGATTCTGGGTACAGTTGAGAATGCGATGAACCTGCTCAACATGTCACCGTTCGCACAATATGTGGTTCGGGGCTCGATTCTGTTAGCTGCGGTTATTTTTGACCGTTACAAACAGCAATCAAGAAAGGTTTAAGGTTTCGGCTTAAGCGCCATCTGGCAAATGATTTACAAAGCCCTCAGACAGGAAACTGCTGAGGGTCAGCGTTAGCCTTCATGAAGCTTGCTATACTAAAAGTGATAGAATAGTATCACTTTTAGTATTCCTGTGGAGCGGCTCTCATGAAAGTAGAACTAGTTACATCACTCAAACGTCAAGCAACGAAGATCCTTGCCGATCTCCACGACACGAAAGAACCCGTGTTGATTACTGAACACGGTAAGCCATCGGCATATCTGGTTGATGTTGATGATTACGAGTTTATGCAAAATCGTTTGGCGATTCTGGAGGGGATTGCACGAGGTGAGCGCGCATTAGCTGATGGTAAAATGATGAGTCACGATGAAGCCAGGGACAAAATGTCAAAATGGCTGAAATAATCTGGACGGAGTCAGCACTATCTGATCTTAATGACATCGCTGAATACATCGCACTTGAAAATGTTGTCGCTGCACAGCAATTGGTTCACATGCTCTTCTCTAAAGTTGAACATCTGGAAAACCTCCCTGAATCGGGTCGCGTTCCGCCCGAGCTAGAACATCTCAGTTATCGTGAAATTGTCGTTAATCCGTGTCGGATTTTCTATAAACAAGACAGCGACAAAGTCTTTATTCTGTTAGTCATGCGCGCAGAGAGAGATTTGCGTAAGTTTCTATTGAGTAAGCAATAACCTTTTGAGTAAGCAATAAGCCTTGCGAATGAGCGACATACAAACGCTATAGCTTTGAATTGAATCGCATTTTTCTCAGTAACCGACGTAAAGTGAAGGTTGATGGTGTTCTTTGTTGACACCTTCTTTTATGCTACTGCTATTCATCCACCACTAACTCATGTCGTGATTATGAAAACATTCCTCGACCACCTGCCTGAATCGAAACAGCAAGAACTGACCGCCATTTCAACGATTCTGCGTGACACGCTGGAAGACTACCTTCAGGGCAAAACGGGGAGTAAAAGCGAGTTTCGTATCCTGAAAGTCATCCTGTTTGGCAGTCATGCCAGAGGTGACTGGGTTAACGATCCGGTCAATGGGTATATCAGCGATTACGATATTCTGGTAATCGTTAACAAAGCAGCACTGGTTGAAGAAGATGTGGTCTGGCAGCGAGCTAAAGAGCAGATTGAGCGCAAAGTGACTTCTGCACCTCTGGGGCTGATTGTCCATGACTTGCAGGAAGTGAATGAACGCCTGCAACAAGGGCATTACTTTTTTAAGAGTATTCGTGAAGAAGGGATAGAGCTATTTGCTGCAACACCAAAACCGCTGGCGGAGCCGGGCGATTTGACCGAGGCCGAAAAACAGGAAATTGCCCGCAAACATTACGCACAGTGGTTTGAAAGCGCAGAGCAATTTTTCGTTTCCTATAAAGATGATCTCAAACGGCAATGGCTTAAAAAGTCCGCTTTTATGCTTCATCAATCTGCTGAACGCTTTTTGGCCTGTGCCCTGCTCACCTGTACCAACTACCTGCCCAAGTCCCACAATATCGAAAAGCTCGCAAAGCTGTGCGCCCAAATCGATGCTGAATTTGCAACAATTTTCCCACTTGATAACAAATTCCACCGCCGTAGTTTCCGCCGCCTGCAACGGGCGTATATCGAAGCCCGCTATTCAGAACATTATGAAATCACCGCAGAAGAGCTGACCTACCTCGAAAGTGAAGTGTTACGTCTAAAAGCGTTAGTGGAACAGATTTGTCTCACGCGGCTGGGTTATACTGAGTGTCTGTTGCACTGAATTCAAATCAATCCCCCAAACAAAGAAAATTATTCCGGAAGAATGATTAGGCTTTTCAGGGTATGGATGCGCTTAAAAGCCGGTTCTGTAAAGCGTGTGATTCTGTCAAACAAAAAGATTTTCTGGTGACGCTTGCAAAGATGTAAGCGTCACTGACGCGAAAAACACTCAATAAACCATAGCGGTCAACATTACTGCGTGTATTCAAGAAACATTAAGGATTGTACTGCACCATCCCGGACATCACTCAGTACAATTTCAGATGTCCCTTTTCTATATGTCCTGTGATGGCTATCTCCAACATATTGTTTCTGGGATAAGTATGGGAGTAATGTTTTTGTATCTAGGTGACACTCTAGCTGCGTCATCATCGGTTTAGGCCCATCCGCTGAACTATATCTAAACTGAGGCTCGGTCTGGCAGAGTTCTTTTATACCTATAATCTCTTCAGGCGTTAAAATCAGATAGTCGAGACTATTCTGATTGTATTGGCGCTCTTCAGCAAACTGCATCATCAAGGCATAAATAAAAATCGACAGGATCAATACAAATACGATAGAAATCGTGACATATGACTTTTTACTCATCTCAATGTACCACCTGGTATAATTCACCTTCTTTGAGAGGTTTTATTGTATTTAAGAAAGGAGGAAGTCGTCCACGAGTTATGCGTCCAGTATTGGGAGGAATGGGATATAAATAGGGTGAGGTAGAATGGTTTTTATTGTTACCTACTGGGCTGCCTCAATCTACCGAACAATCAGAGACTCCCGATGATTGCCGACGTTAAGTCAGCAACTCAGGAGCCCGGATTTATTTGTTTTTCCAATCGGTGCTGATGGGATTGGATACGGTATTTTTTTCCAAAGTGTAAGTACCATTTTGCTGTGCGATCGCCTCTCCGGTATCGACAATTGCATTCTGGATAAATATGCTTTGCGCATTATCACCCCGGATGAAAGTCAGCTGATGATATGCGGTTTTATTCCCCCAGTCCGGAGAGGGCAAGGATATAAATCTCACCGTATAGGTTTCATCACTGAAATCCCCTTGCATGACGTAAACACCGTAATGGTTTTCGCCTTGAGAAATGATTTTATATGTCCCGTTGTTATAGTAATAAACCTCTGCATCGGGAAACGGCTTTTCGCTGTACATTTTCCGGTAATGAAGCACCTGTTTATATGTTGGCTCACCAAAGTTTACGGTTAACGTCTTCCCATCATGAGATGTGGTTAACCCTTCTGCATACGCCGAGCAACCTAGCATTAACAAACCCGCTGTTGAAAATATTTTCACTTGTGATTCCTTCCGTTGACTGAATAAATTTTTGTTTTTAAATGTTTTTATGAGTATTGTTGCGCAATTATTCATTGCATAATCACGTCAGTCAAGTTAAACCGGAAGAACCTATAATCACGAATTCACCGAATGCAACTGTTGTGCAAGGGTAATAAATGCTTTCACCGCCGGGCTGGCCTGATAGCTGTCTAATACCGCCAGACCAATCCGCCGCTTGATTGGCGGTGATAATGGCCGACAAACATAACGCTGCGAATCGCAATCCGGTAACGATGATTCCGCGACGACAGAAATTGCATCGCCGCTTTCAACGAGCGACAGAATGCTGAGCAGTTGGGATGTGCGATAGCGAATTTGCGGCTGCAATTTCTCGGCATGAAACAGACGAATCACCCATTCACCGGATCCTGCACCGGTCAGAATAAACGGATCGTAACACAGGGATGATAACGTCACGGACTCAAGCCGGCTCAAGGGATGTGCCGCAGGCAGTAAAGCAACCATCTGATCATCAAGCAGCGGGAAGACATCGAGATCATTTTCCGGCAACACCACAAAGCCGACATCCACCCGACGCTCTCTCAACCACTGAGTCACCTGAATATCCGGTCCTTCATCGACATAGATTTCGATCCCCGGAAATTTTTGTTGATATTGATGAATAATATGAGGCAGCAAACGGACTGACGAGGTTGGACCAAACGAACCGATACGCAGCATACCCTGCTTCATCCCCTGAGCATCGGTTGCTTCCTGACGCATGGTTTCGGCCACACCGAGTAACGTACGTGAACGTGCCAGCAGCCGCGCTCCGATATCGGTCAGTTCGACACGGCTCTGATGACGGAGGAACAGTTTCACCCCGAGCTCATCTTCTAATGCCTTGATCGCGTGTGAAACCCCTGATTGAGAAATTCCGAGCCGTTGAGCTGCAATCGTGAAATGCAGGCTATCCGATAGAACCGAAAAAATTTCCAACTGCGTTAATGTCATAACGACCCCATGAGTAAATGCTCATTTCCTTATGAGTGATCATATCGATAAGTATATAAGACCATATGAATCAAATCTTTTCTATGGACTTCCCCATAAAACAACAACGGCTCATAAAACAATCATGGCAAAGGAGTGCGGTATGATTTATCAGTCACAACGCCCGACGGATGGCGTTTCATCTCTATGGCCGGAAATCAACGGCTATTTTTTATCTTTTCAGGAAATCCCTGCACATTGTCGGCCAAAAAATCAAACGCAGCAGACGTTTCATCAACTCTTGGCCGGATTTGACGGCACCATTAGTTGTGAAATCCGAGAGTTTTATCGTTTTAATTTACATCTTGCTCAAATGAACTGGCGCGAAATCCAAAGACCGGAATTCAAACTCATCTATCAAGCTTGCGAAGCCTGGACGCGGTTTCAGTATGAACAAGCCTATACCCTGATGAGAGTTCACTTGAAAAGATTTCCGACAGATGTGATTGCGCTGTATATCTTACACATGTTTGAGTTCTGCACCGGCCGAACCACACGTCTGGTTGATGTGCTGGCACAATGTGAAGCGGCTTTGCCCCGGACACATGATCTCTACCCTTTCTATCTCGCTATCAAGTCTTTCGTTCTGTGTGAATGCCAGCAATACGAACAAGCATTAGCCGCCGGCTGGGATTCTATCGAAACCTGTCCGGATAATGTCTACGGGATCCATGCGCTTGTCCATGTACTGCACGAAACGGAACAATGGGCACAAATTATTGAATTCCTAAATCACCGAACCTCGTCATGGATGAATAATCCGGGGATGAAAATTCACATCTGCTGGCACCTCGTGATTGCCTACGAACAAAACCAGATGCCGGAAGCGGCTTTAGAAACCTTCCACACCTTGTGCCACATGAAACAAACCCCGTTTGCCAAACAAGACCTCGATGCGGTCGGGTTTCTGTGGCGACTACATCTGAAACATACCGATCAGGGGGCTCAGAAACAGTGGCAGCAGCAGTGGCTGAAACTGGCAACACTCTGGACAGGAGTGATTGAAAACTCAGTATCTTATCTCCATAAGCTTCATGCAGCACTGTCATTCTCTGCCACCAATCAACCTTTTCTGATTGAAAAGCTCATTGCTGAATGTGACGGTTTCGGGATTGATCCACAAACACACCGGACCGGCGTTGCTATTTTAAAAGCGATTCATCAGTTCACTCTCGGGCAGTATCAAACCTGTCTGTCGGAGTTAGAACAGTGCCAGCAATCCTGGCATCTCATCGGTGGCAGTCGTGCACAGCGCGACATACTTCATCTCACCAAAGCGTATGCGGAACAGCACGCACAACACGCCCTCAACATAGCGAGTTAATAAAATATGAGCCATCCGAAAAAACATCCCGTGCGATCCGATGAGGGCCGGCTTCATCATCCCGGCATCTACCTCAAACTCGCGGTGGTTTCGATCATCTGGGGCGGAACATTCGTTGCCGGGCGAGCCATCAATCCGGAAATTCCTCCGCTGGTCTCGGCAACACTACGTTTCTTGCTGGCCGGTGTCACTCTGGTACTGGTGTTAATCGTGACCGGAAGAGGCTTTATCCGCATCACGAAACAGCAACTCTGTGTCCTGTTCGGACTCGGTTTCTGTGGCATCTACACCTACAACCTGTTTTTCTTTGCTGGATTACAACAAATTGGTGCCTCCCGCGCCTCGCTGATCGTGGCTGCCAATCCGGCGATGATCGCCATCGCTTCTTTTGTGTTCTATAAAGAGCGTTTTTCACTGACACGCCTGTGCGGTATTGCCCTTTGCATTGGTGGTGCCGTGATGGTAATCCTCAGTAAATCTCCCCAGCTAGTCAGTCAGGCACAAACCTCAGGGAGCGGCGATCTGATGATTGTCGGCTGTGTACTCAGTTGGGTTGCCTATAGTGTCTTCGGCAGACGCACGGTGCAAACCATCGGGGCATTGCATACGGTTACTTATTCGGTGTTAGCAGGCGCAGTCATGCTGACATTCACCACCTTGTTCAGTGGTCAGCTAACAACGGAGACTCTGGCACAGATCCATGTTCAGGACCTGTTCGGTCTCAGTTATCTGGGCATTCTCGGGTCAGCGCTTGCTTATATCTGGTACTACAGTGGCATTGAGAAGATCGGGGCAACCCGGGCCGGTGCTTTTATCGCACTCAATCCAATTGCAGCGGTCTCGCTGGGCGCACTCCTGCTCGGCGAACGTCTCAGTGTGTTGATGGGCGTTGGCGGCTTGCTGGCTATTGTGGGGATTTTGCTCTGTAATCGCCCGGAACACTCAAAGTCAAGCCGGGTCACACCCGACCCGTTACTGGTGACTCAGCCCGTGAAGTGATTGTTTATAGATGAAGTGTTGGGGAACATAGGACTATTGTACTGGCAGGCACGTTTTGCCGAGAGACTTCCGTGATTGGCATTCAAATGCAGGTCCTCAAACACTCGTATGCAAACCTTATCCCCAAAAAATTGCCCACCGGTCGGTGGGCAATTGGTTTTATCGAACCACAGGGCTTGGGTTTAAATATCCGTCACCAAAGTCCGGAATGTCGGTTGCATGATTTCAGCAATCAAATTCACAAACGGTGGTCTGAGCAAACTGAAGTGATCGGCCCGACTCTCAACGCAATTTAGGTTGAGTGACTGGGTCTGCCACGCTTCTTTGACACCTGCTTTCATATCCTGTGTGAACACCAGATTGACCAGCGTATTTGGCTGTACCGCTGGCTGATAATGCGTTCGGATATTGGTCGCAAAGACCCGGAAAATACCATCCAAGTCATCCACACCGGTGTTATCCGTCAGTACGCCTTGCGCCACCAGATAACCATGCACCAGCGTTAACCGTTCCCGGTGAGTGAGACCTTTCAGGTCTTGCTCAGTCAGGCCTAAAGCGGCACCTTGTCTCTCAAACTGTTCGACGAGCAGCATCAGTGCCGACAGGTCACTGTACTCACGCGGCGTCGCATCCGGCGCTTCAGAATCAGCAATCGTCAGTGACGCAACCTGAATGCCTTCTGCTTCCAGCAGTGTGGCCAGTTCGAGGGCTACCCATCCCCCGAACGAGTGTCCGACAATATGAATCGGCCCGATACAGGTTCTCGACGCCAGCGCTTTCAGATAGAAAGCCGCAGCCGCTTCAACCGTTGTATGCGGAATATCATGACCTTTGAGACCACGCGGCTGGAAGCCAAGCACACTCCAGTCGGATTCAATCGACTGCACCAATCCCATGAAGGCACAGACATTGACACCGGCACCGGGAATACACAATACCGTCGGCCCGTGTCCGTTGCCTTCCTGTAAGGTTACCAACGGATCATACGGCGCGTTGCGCATCACTTTACCGGCGGCATAAGCTTTCTCCCGATCATGCAGATCGTTTGAAATGGCCTGACCGAGATAGCCGATATAAGGCTCAACAATCAAGTGATAATGCGTTGTACCCGGAATCGTTGTCGGACGAATCGAGTCTTGAGGTAAGAAACGATCCCAACGCAGATAAGGCACCACATCAGCCGCTTCACCTTCAGGACGCAACTCAGCCACATAGAGATCGATATCGACCGGGAGATTTTTGTACTCGTATTCCGCCCGGATCAACGCCTCTCGGTGCTGCATCCAGTTCATAAAATACGTATCGGTCCAACCCGCCGGTAACATCCCCATGTCTTTGGCCATCCGGTAGTGATCTTTCCATGTCATGCCCTCTTCCAGCGTACTTTCCGATTCAGCCAGACCATAGATGTCATACGCAAGACCGTCGTAAATCTCTTTACTCATCAGCAGAATCTTCTGCTCTTCCGTCAGATGCTCTTCACCGACATGCCGCGGTACAATCGCTTTCTCAGCCGTCGTATCAATGACACCGATGTATTCAATCTCCTGATCCTGCCCGAGCAGTTGTCTGGCAACTTCATAAGCCAGTGTGCCGCCCAGTGAAATCCCCGTCATGCGATACGGCCCTTCCGGTTGGGTTTCCCGGATAATTCTGACGTAACGTGCTGCGGCCCCCTGAATGGTGTAGAACGGTGGCGTATTACGTGCCGGTGCAACCAGACCGTAAACCGCAATATCTTGATCGATATAAGAGGTCAGCAAAGGTGAATAAAGCATTTCGCCACTGGCTTCCGGCACAATAAACAGCGGCCGCTGCTCATCGCTTGCCGGACGAAGTGCCACCGCATGTTCAATTAACACCTCAGAACTACGCTGAATGTAGTCGGCAATATCAGCAAGCCGTGATGCAGAAAACAGCGTCGAGAGTGTCAGTTCATAGCCATGCTGACGGGCTTCGTTGAGAAACTGTACCGCGACCAGAGAGTGACCGCCCAATTCAAAGAAGCTGTCGTTGCGCCCTACTTTTTCAACGCCGAGCAATCGCTGCCAAATCGCAGCAATGGTTTCTTCGACTTCCCCTTCTGGCGGAACATAAACCTGAGTGACGAAGTCGGCCGCTTCCGGCTCCGGCAATGATTTACGATCAACCTTTCCGTTCGGTGTCAGCGGAATCTGGTCAAGTTTGACATAAGCCACAGGCACCATGTAATCGGGCAGACGAGCAGACAGATAGGCCCGTAGTGGTGCCGTCTGCGCATTACCGACATAGTAAGCCAGCAAACGCTGATCATGATTCGGTGTTTTCTCTGCAATCACGACCGCTTCAGCAACCCCATGATGAGTGCTCATGCAGGCGCTGATTTCTCCCAGTTCGATGCGGAAACCACGAATTTTCACCTGACTGTCATTACGACCCAGATATTCAATCGTCCCATCGGCGGTCCAACGGCCTAAATCACCACTGCGATACATCCGGGCACCGAGTTCATAAGAATACGGGTCATCGAGGAAACGTTCTTCCGTCATCTCGGGGCGGTTGAGGTAACCTCTGGCGACACTCTTACCGCTGATATAAATTTCCCCTTTGACGCCAATCGGCACCGGTTGCTGATACGCATCCAGAATATAGATACTGGTATTATCGACCGGTGAACCGATGTGCAGTAAATCGTCTGTCGGCTGAATCACGCCCGACGTTGCAACAACAGTGGTTTCGGTTGGGCCGTAGTTATTCACCAGCGTAAAGGATGTCTCCGGATGGGGATGGTGGTTCAGTCGATCCCCGCCCACTAACAGCGTCCGCAGTGTCGGGTGGTCAAGTTGTCTTGACAACACCAGTTCAGCAATCGGTGTGGACATAAATCCCACTTCAATCGGTTGTGAGATCCACCACGCGAGTAACTGCTCCGGATCGCGGGAAATATCGAGCGTCGGCAGCATCACATGGGCTCCGGTACAAAGTGGCGGCCAGATTTCCCACACGGCCGCGTCGAAACCGACCCCCGCCACACTGGAGACACAAGTGCCGGGCTTAATCTCAAATGCCCGATTGTGCCAATGTACCAGATTCGCCAGATTACGGTGTTCAACCATCACCCCTTTCGGCTGTCCGGTTGAGCCCGAGGTGTAAATGATATAGGCCAAATGATCCGGTCGGATATGCTCGGATTGTGGATTGTTTGTCGGATAATCGCGCCATATAAACAGTTCTGTGCTGATGTTAATCACACGAATCTCTGTTGTGCCGACAATCGTTTCCGTCTCGAGGATACCGTCAGATAAAATCAGTGTCGGCTGACTATCCGCAACCATATATTGCAGGCGGTCGGCAGGATAACTCGGATCCATCGGGATATAACAGCCACCGGCCTTGAGCGTCGCCAGCATCGCAACAATGAGGTCAGTGTTACGGTCAAAACAGAGGCCAACCCGCTGGTCGGGAGCCACCCCTTGGGCCCGCAGATAATAAGCAAGACGGTTGGCTTGCTGATTCAGCTCGCGATATGTCAGTTTCTGAGTCTCACTCACCACCGCGATGACTTCCGGATACTCGGCAGCCTGCTGTTCAAACAGCGTGTGGACACAGATATCAGTCACAGCGGAAGTACGCGTTGCGTTCAGTTGATTAACCACTTTCCGGTATTCATCTTTCGGCAGGATATTCAACGCATGAATGAGCTGTTTCGGTTGCGCTTCCAACGCGGAGACCAACTCGCGCAAAGCACGCATAACCATCGCGCCGACCCGTTCACAGCCGATACTTTCATCGACCTGAATATCTAAGGAAAACCCGAGTTTTGGATTGTCATTCACCGACAGTGTGATCGGATAGTTTGTCCGCTCTTCGGTAAACAGCAAATTCATCGGTCCGCTCTCAATCCCTGTTTGGCTGTTGCCGCCATCGTAACGATAGTTGAGCAAGCTGCTAAACAGCGGGGTTTGTGGTGCAACGCCACTACACTGCTGCGCCAGAGACAATGAACCATGTTCATACTCGAGCATTTCAGCCAAATGTTGATGCGTATACTGAACCGCTTCTGTGACTGTTTCATTGGACAGCGACAAACGTAACGGTAAGGTATTGAGGAACATTCCCAGCACCCGATCCGCCCCGGCACCACCGGCCATCCGGCCAAATAATACCGTGCCGAAAACCACATCATCACGACCTGTAGTTGCCCGGACCACCAGCCCCCAAGCCAGATGGAATAAACTCGCAGCACTGACGCCCTGACGGCGGGCCTGCTCCCGAATCAACTGAGACAGATCCGCCTCAACCGGTAAATGCAGCTCATGAATTTCGTGGCCGTCCCCTTGCACATTGAGTAAACCGAATGGCGCAGAAGGCTCATCAATATCGCCGAGACGTTCACAGAAGTAAGCACTCTCTTTTTCCGGATTGCTGTCCAGCCGGCTCTCAAACACAAAGTTTCTGAACGGAAGTGGTACCGGCAGTTGTTCCACCTGTTTAAGCAGATGCGCCTGCACTTCTTCCATCATCAGTTCTAAGGTGGTGTGATCAAGGCAGAAATGGTGCATCAGCAAACAGAGTAACCATCGTCCTTCCGCAACATCTTCAACCTGATAAGCTTCAATCATCGGTGCCCGATGAACATCCAGACGGGTCAGACTTGGATCAAAGCGTTGCTGAATCGCTTTGACCATGTTCGAACCTTCAAGCTTCAGCTCGGTCAGCGGCAGCACCGCATCACGCCATACCACCTGAACCGGCACATCCAGTTGATCCCAGACGAGACTGGTTCTGAGGATGTCATGACGTTTCACCACCGCCTGAAGCGCATCAACAAATTGTTGTAACTCATCCTGACTGGTAAATGCCTTGATCGCCCGCGTAATGTAGGGGTCACCTTTTTCCTCCAATAAATGATGGAATAAAATACCTTCCTGTAACGGTGCCAGCGGATAAATATCCTGAATATTCGCCGCACCACCGGGCACAGAAGCGGCGATGGTATCGATCTGAGACTGGCTCAGTTCTACCATTGACAGCATCTCCGGGGTAATTTGCGTACACCCTGCCGGAATCAGGTTTGGCGGCACTTGACGATTTGTCTTCGATGACTGGCTCAATGTTTGCGCCAGACCGGCCAGTGTCGGGGTGGTAAACAGCGATTTGATCGCCAAATGGTAATAGTGATGTCTCAACCGTTCGATCAACTGTACTGCCAGTAGTGAATGTCCGCCCAGCTCAAAGAAATTATCATGACGCCCGACTTGCTCAACATTAAGCAAAGATTGCCAGATCGACGCCAGTAGCTGCTCGACATTACCGCGTGGCGCCTCATAATGACGGTGAACAAATGCTTCTGCATCGGGTTCAGGTAACGCTCGGTAGTCAATTTTACCGTTTGCCGTCAGTGGTATCGCATCCAACCCGACAAATGCAGCCGGTACCATGTAACTGGGCAGAGACTCACTCAGCCGCTGTTTCAATGTTTCGATCTCAATCGATGCATCAGGTTGACTGGTGTAGTAAGCGACCAGACGTTCGGATGATTCTCCGGCGTGCAATACTGTCACAACGGCACTTTGAATCCCCGAACAAGCTTGTAAAGCCGTTGCAATTTCACCGAGTTCGATCCGGAAGCCACGAATTTTGACCTGACTATCATTCCGGCCCTGATATTCAATCGTTCCATCCAAACGCCAGCGTGCGAGATCCCCGGTACGATACATCTTGCCCGCTTGCTGTTCACGGAACGGATCGGCTAAAAACCGTTCCGCAGTCATCTCCGGACGATTCAGATATCCCCGGCTGACACTATTGCCGCCGATATAGATTTCACCGGTCACGCCAAGTGGAACGGGACGTAACTGTTCATCAAGAATATAGATGTGAGTATTCGCAATCGGACTACCGATATGCAACACATCATCAGCGGCCCGAATTGCGCCAGAGGTCGCGACAACAGTCGTCTCCGTCGGACCGTAATTGTTCACCAGCGTAAAAGAGACGGATTCATCAGGTTGACGCGTCAGCCGATCACCACCGACCAACAGATATCGTAATGTTTTCGGTGCGACCCGGCGTGCAAATGCAAGCTCCGCAATCGGTGTCGGTAAGAAGCCGACTTCAATCGGTTGTGCAACCCACCACTCGAGCAATTGCTCCGGATCCCGCGAGGCTTCCAGCGACGGCATGGTCAGTGTCGCACCGGCACTCAATGGCGGCCACACTTCCCAGACAACCGCATCAAAGCCGAGACCGGCCACACAGGATGCATAAGTTCCTTGCTGAACATGGAAAGCCCGGTTATGCCAGTTCACCAGATTCAGCAATTGCCGATGTTCAACCATCACCCCTTTCGGCTGACCGGTTGAACCGGAGGTATAGATAATATAAGCCAGATTTTCAGGCCCCAGATCACTGACTTTCGGGTTGGATGACGGTTGCTCAAACCATAAACCCCGATCTTGTTGGGTATGGATCAGACGCGATTCCGGTAATGTTTCTGCCACTAAATCACCGAGCTCAATCACACCATCGGTCAGCACCACGGTCGGCTCACTATCGGCCAGCATATACTGTAAACGCTCTGCCGGATAAGCGGGGTCAAGCGGCACATATCCACCACCGGCTTTCAGTGTTGCCAGCATAGCGATCAACAAGTCAGCTCCCCGCCCACAGCAGATGGCAACCCGACTTTCAGGGCCGACCCCGACAGAACGCAAATAATGTGCGAGACGGTTGGCGCGAATGTTCAAACCACCGTAATTGACGCTTTCTCCGGCACATGTCAATGCAATATGTTCCGGCTCTTCACTCGCCTGACGTTCAAAGAGTTCGTGAACGGACTGTGCCGGCGGGAAGGCAATCTGAGTCTGGTTCCATGCCTCGATCATGGAACCTTCTTCTGGCATTTGCAGATTATATTCACTGACCGCGGTCTGCGCCGGTTCAGCCGCAGCACAAGAGAAGAAGTGCATCAAACGGTAGAAATGAGAAGCTAAGGTCATTTCACTATACAAAGCAGCATTAGCATCAATACACAATTCCAGCCCTTGTTGCGGGCCTCGGTCACAGATATTGATTGAGAGATCATCAATGGGCCCTAAAGTCAGGTTATTCACATTGACGGGGGCTTCACCAAACTTCATTTCGTACTCAAACGGCAAGATATTGATATCGGTTGAGAACAGTTGTTCACTCTCGGTCAGAATCCCAAGATCGGATGCCAGATCTTCACCACGGTAACACTGGTGGCGAACGGCACCGAGAATGCGGCGTTTGACCTGAGAGACAGTATCCACGAGCGTATCCTCAGTACCGATATTGAGTCTTAAGGGCAGTACATTGGAAACCATACCGGGGAATAAACGTAATCTTTTATTGGTCCGGGCCACCATTGGGCATCCCACGACCAGATCGTCTTCTCCGGTGACGCGGTGCAGATAAATCGCGATTAAAGCGATCAGCAGTTGCGGAACCTGACTTTTACATTCAACCGCAAGCTCTCTTAACATCCGATTGGTCGATGCCGGTAAATACATCTGTTTGCGGATAATATCGGTACAGGGTGCCTGCTTGTCAGACAAACTGACGGGAGCTGGCCGGTCTTTGAGGACCTCCTGCCAATATTCTTTGTCTCGCTGATACTGTTTCGATGTTTTATATTCCCGCTCAATCTCTATCGCTTCCGCCAGTGAAATAAACTGACAGGCTGGCGGCTCTTCTCCGGCCACCAATGCGGAATAAATTTCAGCGACCCGGCTGGATAAAAGAACCCCACCAAATCCGTCCAGAACCAAGTGATGAACACAGGCGTAATACCAAAAACGCTCAGGGCCGAGCTGCAGTAGTGCAAAAGAAAACGGGGGCCCCTGTTCAAGGTCAAAAGGGCGGGCCAGATCGGCCTTAAGCCATGCTTTGGCGGCTCGCTGAGGATCCTGTTCAGCCTGAAAGTCTAAAATGGGTAATTCCCAGCTCGGATCAACACCAAACCGCTGCTTCGGTCCTTGCGGCGTCAGCTCAAAGACTTGTTGAAAAGATTCAATCTCTCTGGCAGTCCGGCGGATAGCTATTTCAAAAAGATCTGGCTGAACAACACCGGATATTTCCAGATATTCAGTAATTTTAAAAAATTTGCCATGCGCATCAGGTTTTAACTCTTGAGCAAACCAGATACCCCGTTGAGCCGATGATAATGGAAGCGCCAAATGACTTTCTCGCTCTAATTGAATAGAGGATTTATGGTTATCGTTCATATTGATATTCACTCACACATTCTGATAAATAAAATTCAAATACGCGGATAAAATAACAAAACCGACAAAGTGATAATGTTATTAAGATGCCATCACTTTACTTTGTATAATAAAACAACATTCAATTCAATCATGAAAAAGCAACCAAAACATTCAATAAACAGATATATAATTAATAAGAAAAACAATCAAAAACAACCGATAAAACGCAAAATTAACCCAAAACACAATCTAAACAGTTTCCAGTAAGTTATATAATTTTTTGTTCTTATTGGTAAAGAGTCATAATTAGCATAAATTTAAATGATAATTATCATATTTAAATAATTACCAAATCATAAAACTGCAAACAAAATTAAATAAATTAATTAAAACAACAACTTGTGTTAATACAAAAACAAACAAAAAATAACAGGAGAACTGTGGTCTAATTTGTCAAAATAAGAATAGAGAGTATCATGAAGAAAATGAGTGGGATAATAAAATGTAGAAAACAGACACGACACCTCTACAGGCAAAATAAAAAATTTATAAAAAAATAGCTGATAATTAATTGAAAAAATTACCAGCAAAATGCTAAATATTTAGCCAAATACAACAACAGAGATTAATTTTTCACAAATTGTTATCAATTAATAATATAAATAACAATTAATAATTAAATTAAATCATCACAGAACAACCTCAACTAATTTCGGCCCAGACTCTTGCATCATCTTTTGGAAAATTATATCAAATGACTGGCGAGTTTCAGCCTGAACGGCAGGAACACCCATTCCTGATGCTAATCCAAGCCAGTTAATCGATGGATTTTCCAAACTCATCAGAGAAGCGGCTGATTGTCCTTGATTTTTTGCCCCCACTCGTTGAAGTTCATGGTTCAGGATACTGTATGAACGGTTACTGAATATAATGGTCACAATATCCAGATTTTCCCGCGCTTGGGTCCAGAGTGCAGGTAACAGATACATCGCACTGCCATCACCTTGTAAGTTGACGACCTTGCGTCCCGGACAAGCAATGGCCGCACCAATCGAAACGGCCATCATACTCCCCAAAGCACCACCGGTCAGATTCAGATAATCATGTGCCGCAGCGGTTTCGGTCACATGATAATGCGGGAAACCGGATGAGGCGGATTCATCACTGATAATGGCATTGTCCGGTAAGTATTTAGCAATGACCTGCATGACAAATTCCGCAGTAAGCGGGCCATCAAGCGCATACTGAGGTGCCTGATGCGTAGTGCGGTATGGCTCAATGTCCTCGGCCTCACAAGCTTTGGCTAAATCTTCTAGTGCCCGGCGACTATCTTCATCAATCCCGGTTAACCGAGTCAAACGACACCCTTCTGGTGTCAGCCAGCTTGGTTTATCGGGATATGCAAAAAAGCTGACCGGAGGCTTAGCACCAACCAAGATAATCAATTCAATCCCGGTCAGAAAATCAGCCGCCTGCTCAGAAAGGTATGGTAACCGTTCAACCGGTACTCGACCGGCACCGCGTTGAATACGTGGTGCAAAAGTATCACATAAAAGTCGGGCTCCCGTTTTTGCAGCAATCTTTCCGGCAGCGGTTAATGCCGGTTCTAACAAGGCTGAGCCTCGCATGAGGATCGCTGTTTTGAGTCCGCTGTTAATCAAACCGGCAATGTGATTAATTTTCTCGGCAGAAACGACGGTTGGTGCAGACGGAGCAATGGGGGAAGCAACATGTTCAGCGTCATTCCATGCGGTATCTGCCGGCAGAATCAAGGTCGCAATTTGCCCCGGCGCTTGTGACGCCACACACACAGCCCGAGCGGCATCCTCTCCGATTTGTTTAGAGCAAGAAGATGTATAAACCCACTCAGAAACCGGGCCTGCAAACCCGTGGATATCAGATGTTAATGGGGCATCATACTGTAGATGAGTTGTGGCATGATCGCCGACGATATTCACAATCGGAGAACCGGCCCGTCTGGCATTATGTAAGTTGGCCAGACCGTTGGCCAGTCCGGGTCCTAAATGAAGCAATGTACATGCTGGCTTGCCCGTCATACGCCCATATCCGTCAGCCGCACCCGTTGCAACATTTTCCTGAAGTGCCAGCACAGGGCGCATCCCCGGTACGCGATCCAATGCAGCAACAAAATGCATTTCTGATGTCCCCGGATTGGCGAAACAGACCTCAACACCACTTTCGACCAATGTGCGCAACAGACTTTCAGCACCATTCATCGAATAGCTTTTTGTTGCATCATTCATTGCTTAGAACCCCACATTTTCAATTATGCAAGAGATAAAAGGTATTAATGCACTCTTTTATCAAAATTAATACATATGATGCATGTTATTTCATAATTTTGTGTCTTCATACCTATTTTGCACTGCTCGGAGCTGCAACCAGTTAGCTATGAAATGAATTTGATAGAATAAATTGAAATGCCTGATTCAAACCAAAACATCAAGGCAGGCGCAATAAAAAAGGCCTCCCATCATCAGAGGGAGGCCTTTTATCGGAAGGGATAATCGGTTACTGGCGATACGCTCGTCCGACCAGCATAACGTCTTCAAAATCACTCCGGAATGGATTGATATCCAAACCACCCCGGCGAGTATAACGCGCAAGAACTGTCAGTTTCTCCGGTTTGCAGCACCGTTTGATATCGGCAAAGATACGTTCAACGCACTGCTCGTGAAATTCATTATGTTCCCGGAAGGAGATGATGTATCGCAACAAAGTTTCGCGATCAATCTCAGCGCCTTGATAATGGATATAGACACTCCCCCAGTCCGGTTGGTTGGTCACCAGACAGTTCGATTTCAGCAGATGCGAGCAAAGCTTTTCTTCAATAATGTTTGCAGAGGACGCACCTAACAAGCGATCTTCATCGTACGCATAACTGTCAATTTCAATATCCAGATCATCAATACAGGTAAAAGAGTTATCCGCACAGATTGCTAATGTTTCATCAACAGGAATCAATTTCACCTGAACATCACCACCCGACGCGGCACTCAAATCCTGAATCAGCGTTTCGACCAGTGCTTGTTCTGATGCAAATGATGTCTGATTGAGACTGTTCAGGTACAACTTAAAAGATTTAGACTCAATCAAGTTTGGGCTGGTACACGGAATCATAAATTCTGCGACGGCCACCATCGGTTTACCTTTCGGATTCAGCCAAGACAATTCATAGCCGGTCCACAAGTCATAACCGGAGAAAGCGGCACTATCACATGCGGTAATATTACTGCGCCCACGAGCCCGCGGAATCGGATCCAGCAGTTGCGGGGTATAGGTTGATATATAATCCGTCTTCTTACCAAGATTTTTAGAATAAGTTGTATCCATAATGATCCACTAACGTTGTCGTTTATCGATTGATATATTTATTAAATAGCGTCCTTGCACCGTATATCGGGCCAACACCGACAATCGCATAGATGCTTTTCACAACAACCTGGCAAATAAACATGCTCCATAACACAGATGGACTGAGGATATGACTGAATGCCAGATAGATGAAAATTGCACTATCGATTAACGACGCAAAGAAAGTACTGAAAAAGACCCGCACAACCAACCGTTTGCCATTGGTCAGTTGTTTAATTTTCTGCAACAGATACGCGTTAACGTTCTCCGAAACAAAATAAGCAATCATAGAAGCCAGAAAAACCGAGTTAATACTGTGAATGATTGACTGATAGCTCTCATTGACCGCTTCCCAGTCACTAATGGTCGGTGCGTAACCGGAAAGATTGAGCATCAATAACAGAAAAGCATTGGTCACGGTTGACAGTAGAATCGCAGCCCGGGCCATACGTAGCCCATAAAATTCATTGAGAATATCGACCAGAATAAAAGAGATGGGATATAAAAAAATCGCAAAAGGAACAATAAAACCCGAGTTGGCGATCTCAATCGGTTTGACACCCGTTACATTTGACAAGATAAACACGGCCGAGAGTATCGTGGCAATGACGGCAAATGTAATCCAGTACGATTCTTTACGATCTTTGATATCGTAAGCCCCCTGAAATCCTTCATTACTGTATAGCTTGCGACAAATTTCTTTGGTCTCGATGGGGCTCAGATCTTCTGCCACCGTACTGTTAAATATTTCATTGAGTGGGATGGATAACTGTTTGCCTGTTGCCAATACCATGACATTGGCAACATGTTCCGGATGGCGACTGAAACCAATTAATTTATATTTTCTATTCTGCATGTAACCGTTCCTCTCTGACGCACCCAATCAATATCTCACCATCTCTCAGAACATAATTCTCAGATTCAATTTTCAAAGAATTTCTGGACGTTAAAATAACAAGATCATCAATATCATTGCGCTTAAACCGTTCAATCACCAATAATGCGCCAATCTGATATCGATGTGTAAATGGGGTTGTAATATTTAAGCCAATCATATTTGATTCATCCGAGAAATAATAAGTTGTCGGATGAACAACGATTAATTCACCAATATATTTATCCAATGAAGCAATTAATTCTTTCTCATTAACAATTGGGATACATAACGGATTTTTATTACCATCCGGAGAAATCAACTGATTCCGGTACTCGATCGCTTCCAGATTACTCTCTTCGATGACCCGACATGTCGTCCCAAAGAAACTAGCAATCTTTTCAACTGTTTGAGTCTGAATCCGATCAACTTTACCGTCTAAAATATTGTAAATTGTAGTTCTGGTAATACCCGTGCGTTCAGAAAAGGATTTCTTACTTTCATTACGACTTTTAATCGCATAAGAAATATTATTTTTAATATTATCTATTTTTTCTTGTTTACTTAATTTCATCTACCGCCCAACCATACGCCACAGCTAGATATCAATCGATGCCTATTCAAAGCGAAACAAATTGCGTGATCTGGATCAACATTAGATAACCAAAGATTGAACATTTTTGGTCACGTTCTGTAAAATAACTAAAAGAGTCCGTTTTTAATATGATAAACAGCAAATTTCCAACTATTGATTAATTTTTAAATTTATGATCAGTAGTCTTTAAAATCAATATAATATTAATAGCAAACTCTTAATTACATAAATATCAATAATACAGTGGTTAGGGTAATGTTATGGGCACAATGTCAGAACTAAGAGAAAATGAAAGTGGCATGGATGATGTTTTATTCTGGTGCCGCGTTGTGAGTCAGTGTAGCGTTCCAACGTCAGGAGAACTTTCCCCGGCTGAAAAAGATGCACTACACCGGGCCATTATGGCACTGCATACAACGACAACACTCTATACCAATAGTGTAACGGAAGCCGTCGTATCTGAAATGTGAGTCGGTTGAATGATATGGAAGCGTGATGGACAGCGCTTCCAAGGCCGAGTTGTCCATCAATTCTGTCAGCATCACCGTCTCTATCGGTAAATCACAGCTCTTCACACCAGACATCATGACTTCCCGGTGCATCTTGAGCATATGACGCAATCGCAACCCATGGTTGTTTTTACAGAGAGACTCAGGCCGTCCGCAGACCCACTAAACGAGACGGTTGAGACGGACAACCGGAATATCTTTTCTGACTAAATCACGGCTATTCATTGCTTTTATCGTTGTACCGGCAAGATAGGTATCCTGATGAGCATAATAGCTATTCAGTGGATGGTTATAAGTTTGAGGGACTTTGGGAGGCTGGCCAATCAAGTTTTCTTGGTGCGAATCACGCTTTTGAGACTCGATTGTCAGTACGTCGCCAATTTTCAATGCCATCGGGTCAGCGTGATACTGAGGATTTAAATCCAGCAGCGCTTTGGCAGATAAGCCGTAACGCACCGCAATTTCCAGCCAGCTTTCCCGGAGGTTGGTACCGGGAATACGCTGCACGGTATGCAATGTATCGTCAGCATTTTTTTGCTCATTCCGGGTAGGTTGCTCCAACGACCGTAAGACGACCGGCTCACGTGTGATGTCCAGCAATGCCTGCAGATCCAGTCTGACCGCATGTTTATCCAGCCACGTTTCATTCAATGCATCAAGCTGTGCTCTGGTGATCGGTTTTTTCAGATAAAGCAGATGCTGGTTGTGCACATCCCGACAGCCAATTTTCCAGAACACCAGCAATGCATCATGCGCACAAGGGCAACCCCTCGCCTGATTGAGTTTTTCATGGCGTGAAAGCGTGGCATAAAAGCTGCCTGATCCACCCGGCATCAAGTGGTACTCCTGCACCAGCCGCGCCTGATGGAAATGATAAATATAGCCTTCGGTTGGCAGCCCAAGATGATCACCGACCTGAATCGCCGGCTGCACCGGAATAAATGCTTCGCGGACGAAGCCGGAGCCAATCGGCTTGACCTGAATCGGATGCGGCACACTGATCCCCAAAGGACTGAGATCATTAAAGGCCATAATCCGCTTCGGGTCATTGTAAGCGGTATAGTAGGTATAACGGGTACCGTACTCCGTCGAATATTGATTCTGCGGACTGGTCGTCAGTTCAACTTCTTGTCCTTTCAGGGCAAACCCGTAGCGAATCATCGCGCGACGGGATTCATCTGAACAGGCGATTTCCAGATGATATTCGAATCTGACATTCGGGATCTCATCCGGACGTTCAGGAAGCGTCGGCGCGGCACTGTAAGAAGAGGTAGAAAAGGAAGACTGAGAATGATTCGATTCTGCGAGGATATCGGCATTGATTTTTGACTGAATCATACGGGTTCACTGACGTTTCTTATTGATGAGTACTGTACTGTTTTAACCAACGCGAAACAAACGCTACAAGGTGCTTATTCTACACAAAAACCGATGGGAGTATATGTAGTGCTCAGTTGCAATTGCAAAACCTTGAACCAAGGTAGCGATTCTGCGCGCTTTCTATTAAACGTATCAATAATAGCGTCAAAAGGAGCAATAAAGTCAAGAGAAAGCAAAATAACGACAACAAGATGTAAAGAGAGCATCGGGGTCAGGCTCTGAATGCCCTGAACAGGGATAAAATATCACTTGAATACAGAGGTCTTGGCCATGGCATGCCTGAGTCATAGCTGGGTCAGTCTTGACTTATGACCCATTTCTCATCCGGCAATAACAACGCTTTCAACTCCCACAATTGAACATCATGGCTGCATATTCAGGTAAATCTATCGAAGATGTCAGAACACTGAAATCGATGAAAAAATCCAACACATGACTACTTTTTCAAATTTGTACTTTTTCAAATTTGCGTTCACTTTTTTTGCTATAGGTACCATCAACCGATAGACCCATACTTGGATAACTTCTACACTCATATTCAAGGATTGGCTGACCCAAAAGAACGGACAGAAACAGACATCATAACCAAGGAGAAATCAATGGCAGGCAAACGTCATATTGCGATTGCAGGCGCATCAGGTCTGGTTGGCAATGCGATTCTACGCAACGCGCTCGAGGATCCGTCGATCGAAGAAGTTCATGTGTTATGTCGTCAGCCCCTGACAGTCAGTCACCCCAAATTATTGGAACATCAGGTCGATTTTCAATTGATTCCCCCCTTGCCAGAAATCAACGAAGTCTATCTGGCGGTCGGGACGACCATGCATCAAGCTGGTAGCCGGGCAGCATTTCGGGCAGTCGATTTGACAATCAATTTAGCAGTCGCACAAGCGGCACGGGCTGCGGGCGCACAACGCATCGGGCTGGTCAGTGCCATGGCAGCCAACCCCAAATCACCGTTTTTCTACAATCGCGTTAAAGGTGAGCTGGAAGCTGCCTTAACCGATCTATCTCCGGATGGTTTGGTCATTGCTCGCCCATCGATGCTACTGGGAGATCGAGAGGCATTGGGACAACCGATACGTGCGAGTGAAACGCTCACCAGATATGCCAGTCGGGTAGTCTGGCCGCTGATTCCACAGCACTATCGTCCCATCCAGGCGCAGAAAGTGGCGCGGGCACTGTTGCACCATGTCCCTACCACTGACCAAACCATCATTTTACGCTCCGGGGAGATGCAGACTGCTTAAAACGCTGATCACATGGTTTCGCTATCATGAACGACTTCAGTGAAATGAGATATGAATAACTCGGGTGAATATCATAAAAACATATAAATCACATCGTTAGTTGTTGATAAATCAATCATTCTTAGATAGCATGCTATTTTCTATTAAATAGATTGGTAATCAACATGGCTCAATATAAAGAATATAAAGTGGTTCACATCGTAGAAGGTGGTTGCGGTACAATTTTACTCGGTTCAAGCGGCTTGCCGGTACAAAAAATGGAAGCCGATCTGAATAAGTATGCCGCCGATGGCTGGCAAGTTGTCTTTCAGGTGATTGAACAGAAACGTTTTATGCTGTTCTGGAAACGTGAAGCAATTCTGCTGACTTTAGGTCGCTAATTTGCTGAAGTTTATCTCTCTGCATTTGATCCGCCTTTACCAACGTAAAGGCGGCTCTAAACAATTACTCAATATTGAATGTAACTTCGAACCAACCTGCTCGGAATACACCAAACAATGCATTGAGAAATACGGCGCCCGAAAAGGGTGGAAGCTCGGACTTGCCCGCATCAGACGTTGTAATCAGCCCGATTTGGTCGAAAAAATTTATGACGAGGTGCCGTAATGAGTTCCCTGATGAACTGGCTTGAACCCCAAGAACAACTCGAAACCAGAGAAGAACAGCTGCGGAAACAGATCAATGCGCTGTCTGATACGGAAAGAAAAGCCTTTTATCATGAGCAGTCCAAGCTCATCAAAGACCCCGATAATTACGCGGTACTCAACTATTTCTTTCTCGGTGGTGTGCACCATCTGTATCTGGGCAGATATAAACGGTTTATCGCGGAACTGGTTCTGCTGATCATTGCTATCTTGAGTTTTATTCTCGGTGGCAGCGGACTGGGTGTCCTGATTCTGATCGCTTTATGTGGCTATGAACTGCCCCAGTTATTCCTCTCGCAGAAAATTGTCCGTCAGTACAACGAAGCTATCTCCAGAGAACTTTACGAACAGATTATTCATAGCGGTTCACCGCATCGCGATCACCATTGAGAGCACAGCTGTCACATCAGTTTTGCATCTGGTGTGACTGACCTTCAGGCTTTTCCCCATTAACCACATTAGTACTTATGCAAATAAAAAAGCTTCAAGTCAGTGACTCAAAGCTTTTATCTAAGACAAGGGAAATAAAACCGTTACTGATTAATCACTCGCACACCGTAAAGTAGCGGAACGCTGTTGGCACGGCAGGTCGTCATATAAATCTGTACTTTCTTATTCTGAGCCTGTGCCGTGAGTAATATCGAAGACCAAGTCTGAATCCAGGCATTCATATCACTCGGATCATAGACAGCCAGTTTCTCGGTTGCCGCACATACCGAGGTGACTGGTGGTTTATCAAAAGTAACCCTCAACTGAGCCTTAGCAAATCGACCTTCATTTACACTGACCGATACATCTTTGACCGTCAACGGCTCGGTCCAAGCTCCGGCAAATGCGGTCGAAGAAAGTAGCAGACCGCCGAGCAGTAGTATTTTTTGTAATTTCATCATAGTTCCTTGCTTTATTATCAGTGGCCACTGTGTCGCATGTCTGCTGGGCCTGTTTTACAAAATTTCATTGATTATTGAGTGTAACGGCGGTACGCGATGTACCGCCGAGAGATTCATAGGGTTAGCATTTTCCATACGCTGAACAGTAAGGATGGTTTTTATCCAGTCTGAAGATCGGCGGATAAAAACTGAACTGACTGTAAGGGCTGGGAATCAGTGAACCGGGATTAAAAATGCCGCCGAGTACACCACCACTGACGCCATCATGCATTCCATTGGTCACCGTGACGCCCGGCCCACCGATATTGGTAGCCGGTAATGCATAGACATGGGCGCTTGATGCATAACCACGACGAACCAGATTGGTTGAACGCAACGCGCCGAGGCTATGACCGATCTCGATCCGCCGCCCTTCCGCCTGACGAATAAAACTCCGTCCTACGGCATCGATTTCTCCCTGGTAGCCAAGAATCGTGTCATTAACATCCCAGAGAACGCCCCACATGCCATGTTTATTCCGGGTCGTAAATCCGTAAATCTGAACACCTTTGTCATCGATTTGTACCGTATCCCCCGCGACAGCCAAACCAATCTCTGAGTTTAATTGCAGTAAGATATTCGCTTCATACAGGCTCAGGCCTAACTTATTCGCATAATGCTCTACCCGCGTCTTCCAGTAATAGTTTTTCGCCTCCACCACGGCATTCGCAGCAACTTGCCCGAAGCTACCGCCCAAACCATATAAGGCAAAATTGGCAATGGTCGATTGTTCACGGCTTAACGTTGCAGAAGTGACAAAAGAAATCGTCCCCCGCACAGAACTCAGCGGATTTCCGACACCATAGATTCTCGCGCCGGCATATGAAAACGCCCCGGCCCGGAATGCGCCACTATATGAACCGGTATATCCCAGTGTCGATGCAGCGGCATAGCCGGCACATCCGGCCGGGCCACCCACGACGCAGGCAGCCGTCTGTAACACCGCGTTCAGATATTTCACCTTGGCCACCCCTTTAAACACTTCCCGGGTGACTTTCTTCAGGCCTTTACTGATTGCTTTTCTGATCTTTTTCCAGAAATGACCCGACGGATCGTAATACTTCATCGGGTTATTCATTACATAGCTATAGCGGTTATAGGACTGACTGTGATCGGGAGCCTGAATATAGGTGTCCGCACTGAGGAAACGCGCCAGCGTGGCATCGTACACCCGGGCATTCATGTGAATCAGCCCGACTTCTTCGATCTGTTCGTGACCGGTATAGCCCCGGTTTTGCATCAGTGCCTGCGGGACATTTTGTGTCTCTTGCTGCCACGCAAATGGCCGGACTTTACCCCAGGCATCATAGTTTCTGCGCTCAACGACATTGCCCCACATATCAGTCATCAAATCGATGGAATGCAGCGCATCACTATGGCTGTAACGAATCTGACGATCCACCGAGGCCGCGTTGCCTTGACCATCGGTTTTGGTCACATCAACATTGAGCGCCACCAGACGGCCGTCAACATAGATAAACTGCTTATGCCGGATATTACCGTCCGCACCTTCAACTCGCTCATACACTTTGCCCAGATACCATGTTTTCTCACCCTGATGATTCTGTTTAAAGTAGCGCTGACGGGCTGAATCGTATTTGAACGCCACCCACTGCTCACCCGATGTAATCCGCTCAGGTTTGTTGAATCCATTCCAGTCAATGGTCCGCCCGCCACCAGTAAGCATGTTGCCGTTGGCATCATAGGTATAAGTATTGTTACCGGCACGGGTGACCGCGTGAGCATGCTCGGGATCAGCATAGAAATAACGACCGACATCGGATTTATAGGTAATGTTGCCTTCCGCGTTATATCTAACCGTATAATCCTTATTAAACAACGGATTATCCTGATGCTGATGATTGGTACCCATGAGACGATTTTTAGTTAACCGGTCCTGTTGGTCATAATAATATTCGTCACGAATATTATTGATGGCATCATAACGAGACGTGACATTATCCATTCGGTCATAGGTATAGTGCAGAGAGCGAATGGACTGGTTGCCCTGAAGTGTCGTGATATTGAGCAACTGACCACTGTCCTCCTGATAGTCGTACTGGTTGGTCAGGCCATTACCGTAAATTTCCGCAGTAATACGGCCTTCCGCATCGAGATCACTGAGCTTCCAGTAACTGAGCTTGCCTTGGGCCGGCGCGGCATCTTTTAACGACTGTAACAATAGAGATTCAGTACCGCTTTCCTCGCCTAAATTCCGGTAGCGTTGCGAAACCAGTTTGACCTGTTTGACCAGTTGAACCAGTTGGTTCGCCGCCTGTAAGTAGCTGGTTGCTTTGCGGTGGGTGTGATCGGCCACATATTCGAGGCGGCCGATATCATCAGCTAACACGGTCAGACGACCAAACATCTCCCGGACTCGCTGGTCGTATAACGGGTCATCCCGATCTAATGTAAAACTCACCAACCCGGCACCGTTGTTGTCCGCATAATGGCCGTAATAAGCAATCTGATTGGCGGCAATTAAGCCGGATTGAACGCTTGCCCATTCCGCTAAGCTCACTTTGCGTAACAGGTTGCCCTCTAGTTTGAGGTGGAATTTCGGTTGCTGAACCACGGTAATCGTGACCGGAGAATTGATCAACACAGTCCGGCCCGGCACTTTAAAATAGCGCTCGCCATTTTGATCGTAAAATGCTTCCAGCGCCCGGCCATGGAGCTCGGCGTACATTTGCTGTGCAAACTGCTCATTCTCCGCAACACCATCGGCAGAAATCACGTGGTCTTTCAGCGCCAGATATTCTTCTTCACGGGCCTGATAGAAATGTTGTTGTCTTCGGAGCTCTTTGGCTTTACGCAGATAATCACCGGCCCGGGCGATCGCCTGATCAATCAATGGCCGAATCACGCGATCATATTCTTCAGCACTAAAGTGAATCTGAGCCTGACTAATATCACCCCAAATTTCGGTATTAATCCCCGTTTGCGCATCCCGTTGATAGTTGAGCGTAAACTGATTCGGCCGATGCTCGGCAATCAACAGACCAAGGTTGTTATATTCAAACTGACGACTGAGTGTCTGGTCTTCATTAATCAACTCTTCTTTGCTGGCTCTGCCGATAGCATCCACATAAAAGTTCTTAATCAGCTCACCTTTGACCTCACTTTGCAGCAGTGCCCCATTCCATTGACGGGTACCGGTTGCCGTTGCCACCGAGTCATAATGCCATAGCGTTGTTCGAATCTGTTTCTGCTCACCCTGCGCCGTAGCTGTGATGGTCTCTTCGTTACTCTCGATCATCCGCCCCAACGCATCATACTTCATCGTCGTATGCTGACCTTTGGCATCCGTCTGACTCAGGAGGTTGCCAAATCCATCGTAAACATAACTCCAGACACCTAAATCCGGATCGCTGCGATAAATTTCTTTCCCCTGCACATTGTAGCGAGACTCACTCATATTCCCGGTTGCACTGATCACCGACTTCAGCATGCCATCGGCATAATATTCTTTGGTGAGACTGCCGCCTGCGGGCTCCAGCTTCTGAATCTCCCATCCCATCACGTTGAGATAGGTGGACTCTTTTCTGCCTTTGGCATCAATCTTAGTGGTGACGAATGGCTGATACTGGTAAGACACCCAACTCAGGTCTTTCCCTGCCGGTCCCGGCTGAGAAACGGTATGAATGCGACCCAACTGATCATAACGGGTATACGTATACTGTGGGACATCACCGGCGTAATAAGGACGTGTGACCGCACTCACCTGTCCCAACGGGGTATACTGATGATTCACCAGAACCCATTTACCATGCAGCGCCCGGTGAGCGTCACGGACTTTACGCTGCAACATGTCGTAAAAAGCAACCTGTGTCGCCTGCCCCGGCGTTTCAGAAACCACACAATACACGGCATCGGACGGTTTAATACCACAGCGGTTATCGGATGCCGGCAGATACCGATACTGAGTTTTAATAAACCCGGTTTCAGCCTGCTGCCAAGACTCGGTTTTGCGCCCTAAACCATCGAGATAAACACGCGATTCAAGCCCGTTCGGATCCCAGTTGGTCATGACGCCGTTTAAACGGTCTCTGACGGTTCGGCTTTGATGTCCCAACGGATTGGTATGGGTTGCCGTGGTTAGATTTTGTGAATATGTCAGGGTGTGTTTCGATTCCTGACTAACCTGAGCACCATTTTGTTGTGCCGTGATTGTCTCTGATTCAACAACCCCTTCACTGTTATAGCGGTATGTTTTGGTGACCGCCAGTGCATCACCGGGATCGCTGACTTCCTTCACGACTTTCCCGGTCAGCGGATCATAACTGAATTCAGCAACATGACTGATTTGACTGCCGTCAGTATGAATCTGGGTGGTTTGCGAGCGAGTCAGTAACCCCAACAACCAAGAGGAAACATGATTACTAAACTGATTTTCAACAACCTTACGGTAAGTATCTGTGGCTCCGGTAACCGGATTGAGCCCCTGTGTCAGCGTGGTTGTTTTACCAATATTGCCATAGTCATCAACCTGCTCATGGCTGACTGTCGTCGTCATCAGAAGGTTTTTATCCAGATCATAACTTTTATCACGCTGCTGCTGCATATAAACCTGATAACTCCGGTGCTGAGTCATCTGTGGGGTATTATTGACCAGTTGCTGATACTGATCGCGAGCAATGATCTGAGTGGTGGCGGTTTTCTGCTGTCTTGCCAGTTTATGTTTGAGCGCATCATCCACGGCAGACAAGACAGCCTGCGATCCCTGCGCCAGTTCAGGAACCGACGCTAGATTTTCAACCAGATAATATTGATCGTTCGGTTGGATGATCGAGATAATGACCGGCCCCGGGATCAGCAACGCGGTATCCGGCTTTTTGGCATAAGTTTTATCTTGATATTCGATCAATTCATAGGGCTGCGCGAGCGCTGCGGCTGCCTGTTGAATCTGCTCCTGAGATTTTGGTCGTACCCATCCCTGCCGTATCACCGGGCGATGTTCATAGTGGGTATCCGACTCATTCAGCAGCGTCAGATGACGGAAGTTCCAGAAGTTTGCCTCACCACAGACACGACAGTTGTCATCCAGTTGATCCGCATTGCCAAGAAACGTTTGACGATGCTTTTGATTCTGACTGTAAGGAAACGCGGTGTAAAACTCGATATATCGGTTGCGGTTGTTTTCCCCGTTCACGAATTCACGCTGTTGAATCCACTCAAAACCGCCGGAACCTTCGCCTTGCGTATCATATTGATACGGCCCATACCGGAACACATAACTGGTGGTCCCGCTGCCATTCTCACTGTCCAGCCGATAAGCGACCGGATGAGCCAGCGAAAGATTTTGTTTGGGTAAGGTCGCTGGTTGAATCGCGGAACGATCTGTATGTTGGCCGTAAGCACCAAACCATACCTGTGATGTATGACCTAAACCGTTGGTCACTTTGGACAACAATAAAGCCCGGTTGACGAGATTTTCAGCCGTCTTACAGACCAGTAATCCCCCTTTATCGGTACAAAAATCCAGTTGACCGTCATGGTTCAGATCGGCCCACCAACGCTGGGTGCTGCCCCATGAATCGACTTTAAACTGATAATTTTCTTTGTTGATATTGGTACAGAACACCTGAGAGCCGCTGCCACGACAGAAATCAATCACCCCATCCTGATTGAGATCCTGCCACCAGCGTTTATTCGCATCTCCCCAGTTGCCATTCCAGTCCGGCCCTCCGACCAAAACCAGATCATTACTTAAGCCGGACACATTACCGTGAGTCCCATAAGAACAAGTCAGGTTCTTCTCCTGACCGGCTTCATTTTTGGTTGCCCGGCACAGATCCATAGCTCCGTCGCCATTGATATCAACCCACCAGCGCTTATCTTTACTGCCGGTATTGGCCAACGGGAATACACGAACGCGCTCCCCTTTGACCTCGCTGGCGTTCAATAACGTACATTTGACAAGATTGGCACTGACCCGGCAGAAATCCTGACTGCCGTTGCCGTCGAGATCAACCCAATCAATGTCACTGTTCGCTTCCCAAACCAAGTGATTGAGGCGAGTGGTTTCCTGCCAGGTATAAGTGGTCTCATCCTCTTTTTTCAGTTGACTACAGACCAAGTCATCATCGATGCGTCGACAGAATTCAGGGTAGCCATTGCCATTAGTATCCACCCACCAGCGGTACTCTTTTGAACCAAGCGCCGGTAACGGGTAAGTCTGGGTGGTTTGTTGACCATTGGGCGAGAATTCGGTGCAAACGAGCTGGTCTTTATCATTACGACAGAATTCACTCTTGCTGTTCCCATTGAGATCCAGCCACCAGTGAGCATCACTGTCCCCCCATTGAGTAATGGGATACGCCACCGTTTTGTTATCACCAGCGACATTGAAATGACAGTGCAATCCGCCGGTTGCGGTTTTACACAGATCAAGCTCACCATCACCATCTAAGTCAATCCACCATGAACGGGACTGATTTTTCCAAGCGGCAGGAATACTGTTATTACCCCAGTTCACAATATTGCTGTTAACTACCTGTCGATTAAAATAAACATTTTGCTGTTTGGGTTTCGGCACGGCATGCCAATCGAATTGGGTCTTAGGTAAGCACACATTGTCGTGATCACAATATTGAATTGCGCGCACAGTCTGTGTATCGATTGAAGAACTTTGTTCACCGGTCGTCGCCTGATAAGTGAACTGATAATAATTGGCCAGTTGCCCGCTGGTTTTCAGCTCAATCCGGGACAAGCGTTCCCCTGATTGATCCGTTTCACCATTTTGACTGAAGCGAGAAAGTTTAAATTGGGCATTTGCCACGGGTTCGTAAACAAATGCAAGTGAATAGATATCATAGTCGACCTGAGCGATCGTCCCATGCGTTGTATAGCTGTATTTGACTGGATTCTTACGGGATGTGTTGGTTACTTCACTCAGTAACCACGCACGACTTTGCGGATGATAACGATAGGTCATCCGCTCACCACTCTTACTCTGGGAAATAAAGATGCTGTCTGATGCCAATGCATTACCGTTCAGGGAGACACGAGTAAAATCATCCTGTTGTAAAAAATAAACCGAACCATCTTCACCACGGACACCATCTGCAACAATCAGCCGATTGCCATCCATACAGAAATTATCCAGACGGCTATTTTCAACGGGACGAAATTGCTCATCGGTAAAGAACTGACTGCCACAGCGATAAATCGAAGAAAGTCCGGCAATATTGAAACCGACACCAAATGCTGAGTTCGTGGCCCCCTGACTGGAATACTGCATCGCCAGTTGTGGTGTATTACCGCCACGACCTTCCGGCAATTGAATCGGAATCTGATAAGAGGCAATCCCTTGGTGAACACTGAGTTCTCCCGGTAAAGTACCGACCGTTTCAGTGATAGAGGCTGCTTGTACATATGACGCAGATACAAAAAACCCCAGACCTAACAAAAGGCCAATCCGTTTATTCATACTTAACCCACTTAACATTTAATACAGCGAATACAGCGCTACTTTTCTTGACTTAACTGGTGTAGCTCTTGCTCAAGTGATTCAATTTTCTGATCAATATCTTGGTCGGATAGCGTCTCAGTCGCCGATAACGGCTGCTCATGAATCAGCGCCTGCCGTAACTGTTTCACCTGAACCTGATGATTTAATTTTTCTACGGTCAGCGTTTCTGTATTTGGCGGTAAGGTATGATTTTTTTCGGGGAGCGGATGACCCAACTCAACAGCAGAGCGGTTGGGTAACAAAAGGTTGATACCGGTAATCACAGCAACCAGCAATAAAAGCGCCAACACCCAGCGAACCGCCGTTATTTTATGATTTATCATGAATTATTTATCAGTACCTGAAGCCAAATCGCGGATAACATACAACTTTATTACGATAATCATTAGCACACATATGCAAAAGGATTAATTAGATCACAAAATATTTAATTCACACATAATATTCAATTTCTGTATCCGTGGTGACTAAAAACAACGATTGATTGGATTGTTAGTCAATCGCTGAATATTGAAGTCGTTCAATACTATGTATCTAAACTATGTATCTAAGTTTCTGATAAACGTGAAGTCCCTCGCACCATCTTTCAGTCTGTAGGTCATGGACGGACGTCCTTTTCCTTCTGCGGCTCTTAGTCCCACTTCTTCAACCAAATTTGCTTGTTCAACACGGCGACGGAAAGATTTCTTTTGAATAGGCTTATCAATCAACACTTCTAAAAATTTTTGCAACTCAGATAAGGTAAACGTATCGGATAATGCGTAGGCAGGTATCATCGAATACAATGCTTTTTGCTTCAGTCGCTCCCGCGCTGCTTGCAGAATATCAAGATGATCAAATGCTAATTCCATCACCAAAGCCTCGTTATACGCCATCCAACGGGCTTCGGACACATTCTCAACAAAACTCTGGCATGCTTGAAAAGCAACCAATGCCGTATAAGCAATCGTCACAGACCAACCGCGAGCATCCCGATGATGATTTCCCACACTCATCAGCTGTTCAATATAAGGTGCATTCACACCGGTTTTTTCACGCAACTTTCTCTGCACTGTGTCTTCTAAGCACATATCTTTACTTTCATCGACAAAGCCGCCCGGCAATGCCCATTTCCCCCTTTCAGGATGTTCACTACGCTGCGTGAGTAAGATGAGTAACTCGTCATCATGAAACGTAAAGATGGCGGCATCGACAGTGATAAGCGGTGCAAGGTATGAGCTTCGGTCATAGTCGCGCAAAAATTCAGCCTCAGTTTCTCGCATACATTCCCCCATAGCATCAGAAATTTTTATCATTATAAGCAAAATAGTGTCTTTAGGACAAAAAATAGATTGACACATATAGTGTCCATAGGACACTATATAAACACCCCGAAGATAATAGCGAGTATGTCAAGATGAACATTCAAATAAAAACCGATAACAATCAAATCCTAACAACGAATTTCCTTACCTTTTCGGGTGGTGAAAGACACGTTCAATTATCGGATACTGATGTATCACCATTCTCCTGCATCACCATAGAAGCCCGTATTCAAGACACAACTGACGTCATGGATTTACTCTTACTTGTGAACGCACTTCAGCACAAATTCGGGCAGAACACACCGATTCATCTCACCCTGCCTTATTTACCTTACGCACGTCAGGATCGGGTCTGTGCCGCCGGACAGGCCTTTTCTTTGGAAGTCTTTGCCGGATTATTAAATTCAATGGCATTGCGTCGTCTGACTGTCTGGGACTGCCATAGTCAGGTAGGTATAGATTTAACCCAAGCGATTAATATTACACCAGAAAAAATCATCGCTACGCATTCAGAATTAGTTGAACAATTAACATCAGACAATAGTGTCTTGGTTTGTCCCGATCAGGGTGCAAAGGCACGCTGCACAGCGATTCAAGAATATTTCGCCCTGCCATCAATGGTTCAATGCTACAAAAAACGCGATTCCAAAACCGGACATATTACAAAAACAGAAATTGAAGCACCAAGCCTGACCGGTAAAACCGCAATTATTACCGATGATATCTGTGATGGCGGCTTTACCTTTATCAAAATCGCAGAGCAGCTGAAAGCCAAAGGTGCCAGCCAAATCATTCTGTATGTCACACACGGAATTTTCAGTAATGGTTTCCAAGTATTCGATGGTCTTATCGATAAAATTTATACCACGGATAGTTTCCCGCAAAATGCAGACAATTCGATGATCAACGTTATCCACTATTCGTAAACAAGCCACCAGAAAATAAAACGAAGCTAATCATAAAAAGAGTGAAACAACCGGAGTATTTTATGAACCCACTAACAGCGATTGATTTTTACAAAGCCGACCACAGACGCCAATATCCCCAAGGAACTGAATACGTGTATTCTAACTTTACACCTAGATCATCACGTCTCGCTCCTGTCTTAGAAGGCTTTGATGAACGAGTTGTATTTGTCGGATTACAGGGCTATATCAAACGCTTCTTAATCGAAGCATGGCGTGACGGCTTTTTTAACCAGCCCAAAGAAAAAGTGGTAGCTCGGTATAAACGCCGTATGGATACATCGCTCGGTGAAGGCGCAGTCCCAGTCGATCACATTGAAGCACTGCATGACTTGGGCTACCTGCCTCTGGAAATCAAAGCATTACCTGAAGGCAGCCGAGTTAACATAAAAGTCCCGATGTTTACCATTGTGAACACACTGCCCGAGTTTTACTGGCTGACCAACTATCTGGAAACCAGTATGAGTGCTGAAATCTGGAAAACCTGTACAACAGCAACCATCGCTTATGAATATAAACGCCTCTTAACGGATTACGCCGATCAAACCGGTGCCCCACCAGCATTTGTGCCATTACAAGGACACGATTTTAGTTTTCGCGGCATGAGCGGGATTGTCGATTCAGCACAGTCTAGTCTGGGGCACTTAACAAGCTTCATTGGCACAGACTCGGTGACAGCGATTGATTATGCTGAGGATTATTACAATGCAGAAGGTGTCATCGGTGTCTCCGTACCTGCGACAGAACACAGTGTCATGTGTATGGGCACCCAAGAGGGAGAGATTGAAACATTTCGCCGCTTAATCACCGAATTGTATCCCCGCGGCGTGGTCAGTATTGTTTCCGATACCTGGGATTTTTGGCAGGTGATTTCTTCTTATACCAAGACATTAAAAGAGCTTATTCTGGCGCGTGAAGAAGATGCACTAGGATTAGCGAAAGTTGTCTTCCGTCCAGACAGTGGTGACCCGGTTAAAATTATCTGTGGGGATCCAGATGCCAAACCGGGAACACCTGAATATAAAGGCGCTGTGGAATGCTTATGGGATATCTTTGGCGGTGATGTCACCGAGCGCGGTTATAAAATGTTAAATTCCCGGGTCGGTCTTATTTACGGGGACTCCATTACCTTAGAAAGAGCCCAAGCGATTCTCGAAGGAATGAAGAAGAAAGGCTTTGCCTCAAATAATATCGTGCTCGGTATTGGCAGCTACACATATCAATATTTAACCCGCGATAACTTTGGCTTTGCCATGAAAGCAACTTGGGGCCAAGTCAACGGTGAAGGCAGAGAAATATTTAAAGACCCGAAAACAGATAACGGCACCAAAAAATCAGCACGTGGCCTGCTGCGGGTCGAAAAGACAGCCACTGGCTTTGAACTATTTGATCAACAAACCGCAGAGCAAGAACAACAAGGGGAATTAAAGACCGTTTTCAAAGATGGCGTTCTGGTTTCAGAACAAACGCTGATGGATATTCGAGAGCGGCTGACCACTCAGTAAAATAAGCGCCGAATTCAGGATTGTGTCAGATGACCTTTTTGACACAATCCGATGAAAAAGCAGTCAGGTTGACCATGCTATTCGAGCGGTTTATTTCGAAAGAGATTTTTACGAAATAACTCATGTTTATTTTGAGTTATGAGCGGCATAGTGTGTTACTGTCATTGTGTTTTTATTTTATGAAAAATCATAAAGATAATATCTGCTGAAAAGACACTGTTGTAGGTAAAACGAATATGGATGTAGGAACAATGATGAAAGAAGACGATTTAGTTGCGCTAGTCATTAAGTATTTCGAGAAAATAGACGCAGGTGATCCGAGTTATCTGGATCTATTCTCAGAGGATGTTGATTTTTTCTTTCCTAAATTTGGACAGGCGAAAGGAAAGAATGCCTTAGTTGCGTTCGGCAATAGAATTGGTAGCTCGTTGATAAGTATCTGGCACGATATAGACGGTTTTCAAATCACAACGGCAGGAAACAAAGTCATTGTTGAAGGACAAGAGGGTGGAGTCATGAGTGACGGAACCCCCTGGCCGGACAACAATGTGTCCACGGGTCGTTTTTGTAGTGTATTTGAGTTTGATGGAAACATAATAAGTCGTATGTATGTGTACGTCGATCCTGATTTTCCGAGTCGAGATTTGGAAAGAATTGCTGTGCTGTCAGAGGGAAAGTAACGCAGCTTTGCACAGCATCACACCCACTGTCCGGCAACCCAGCCGGACGACCAGCACCACTGGAAATTATATCCGCCCAGCCAGCCGGTGACATCCATCACTTCACCGACAAAGAACAGGCCGGGGACGGATTTACATGCCATGGTTTTCGAAGAAAGCGCATCGGTATCGACCCCACCCTGTGTCACTTCTGCGGTGCGGTAGCCTTCCGTGCCGTTGGGTAAAACCTGCCAGTGCGTCAATGTTTCAACCAGTGCGGCCATTTCTTTACTGTTGAGCTGCTTGAGCGGCTTATCCACCAGCTCGCCTCGCTCAATCAAGACTTCAACCAAGCGTTTAGGTAACACCTTCGCAAGGGTATTTTTCACACTTTGGTTGGGGTGTTTGGCACAGGAACGATTCAGCAATTGCTCGATATCCTCGTCCGGTACCAGATTCACCGTGACGTTCTCCCCGGGTTGCCAATAAGAGGAAAGCTGCAACACCGCGGGGCCGGAAAGCCCCCGGTGCGTGAAAAGCAGCGCTTCTTTAAATGAAGTGCCATTTTCAGCGGTGAGAACCGCAGGAACAGCAATACCCGACAACTCGGCAAACCGATCTTTTTCTTCTTTGTGGAGTGTAAAAGGCACCAATGCTGCTCTGGTCGGCAAAACCTTCAGACCAAACTGTTCCGCAATTTGATAGCCGAAAGGCGTTGCACCCAGTTTCGGCATCGACAATCCTCCGGTTGCAACCACCAGCGACTGGCAATCAATGATCTCTGACCCGATGTTCAGGCGAAAACCGGTTTCCGTTTTCTCAATGGTTTGAATGTTAACCTGATAGCGCTGTTCAATATTGGGTAAATCACACTCCCTGAGCAGCAAATTAACAATGTCTTTCGCGCTCTCAAGACAGAATAATTGCCCATGATCCCGTTCTTCAAACTCGATACCATACTGAGTAACCAAAGAGATAAAATCCCAGTTGGTATATTGCGATAAAGCAGATTTAACAAAATGAGGATTGCGACAGAGGTAATGGTTCGCAGAGACATCATAGTTGGTGAAATTGCAGCGTCCGCCGCCGGAAATCAAGATTTTCCGTCCCGGTTTTTTACCGTGATCGACAACCAAGACGCGTCGTCCCCGTTTGCCAGCTTGCGCAGCACACATCAACCCGGCAGCTCCGGCGCCGATCACAACGACATCAACTTGTTTGCTCATTCTCATCTCACCAAAATCAAACGATCGCTATAAATATAAAAGATACGAAAAAAAGGATGTGCCAGTCAGCACATCCTTCATCGATAGAAACATGATTCTAACGTCAAGCGCGTTATTTTACCAATCAAGTGCCCGACGTTGAAATTCTCTCTATAAAATAAGCGAGGTAACCATCGTAATTCCGACAAGGGCAGATGAAAGGATAAAGAGTTGCCTCACCCGTTCACATTTACCTGTAAAGACCGTGTCGTGATGATGGAGGTACTCTTTACTTTTGATGTAATGAAATAAACGGACCTGTTTATTCATATTACCGTGAGTAGTGAAAAATCCGGGACCGTCTACTTGCTGATACAAGAGAGGATGGGCTTCACGCATGATATAAATCAATGCCCGAAGCGCTGTTAGGTACCGCGCAACATTAACCAGTGTCACTCCCATGAGTGCGAATAAGATCGTATCTTCGCTGATCATCTTTTCCTCCCTACATCTTCACTTGGATCTCAAAGAAAAAGACAATCAGCAGTGATATTTCTGAGATTACCCGGCTTGAGAATCCATAACAGAAGATGAACCTTCATTAACCATGTCTGCTAAATCTTTGTCGATGAAAAACAGGGCTTTGCCATCTTCACCAACCAGCTCTAACTTATCTAAAATCCCTTTAAATAGTTTTTCTTCTTCATGCTGCTCAGCGACATACCACTGAAGAAAATTAAAGGTCGAGTAATCTTGGGATGTGAATGCTACATGGGCCAACTTATTAATTTTTTGCGTTATCATTTGCTCATGTTCATATGTTTCGCGGAAAACCTCCCCTAAACTTGTGTAGTCGTGTTTGGGCGCATCAATCGCACCGAGAATCGGCAGCGCTCCTGTCTCACTCACATAAGTAAACAGACGCTGCATGTGCTGCATTTCTTCCTGAGCATGAGAACGAAGAAACATTGCTGCACCTTCAAAGCCTTTATCTTCACACCAAGCACTCATTTGTAAGTATAGATTGGATGAGAAAAATTCGAGATTAATTTGATCATTTAGTTGATCAACCATAGCTTGTGCTAGCATAACGTTGTCTCCTGATTTAAGCTCATATTGATTGAAATATAGCACCTTCAACACTTTATCATCTTCTGTCAGAGAAGTGGAACTGAGATCATTACGACAATTTTTTTTTCAGGGCGATGCTAAAGTGAAACCATCAGATATGAAACGGAGACGGTACAATGAGCTATAAACATATCTTAGTCACAGTCGATTTATCTGAGGAAAGCCGAGTTTTAGTAGATAAAGCTGTTGCGTTGGCAAAACCTCTTGGAGCAAAATTGTCTTTTATTCATATTGATGTGAATTATGCCGAGCTGTACACCGGGCTGATCGATATCAATCTGGCAGAAACACAGCATCAATCCATGGAAATGTCACAAAAGCATTTGCAAGAAATCGCAACCCATGCCAACTATCCGATTCATCACACCTTGGTAGGTAGTGGTGATTTAGGCCATGAGATTTGTGAAACGATCAAAGAATACGAAATCGATCTGGTTGTCTGTGGCCATCATCAGGATTTTTGGAGCAAACTGCTTTCCTCAACCAAACTTCTCATCAACTGTTCTCCGGTTGATATGCTGGTCGTGCCACTCAAAGACTGACGAATAGGGAAAACTTCGCTAGACTCTGGGCCATTATTGATCATTTTGAAACGATTATATGGCTTACCTTTCTGTGATTACCCTATTGTGGGCTTTTTCGTTCAGCCTGATCGGTGTTTATCTTGCCGGTCAGGTTGATGCTTGGTTCTCCGTCCTCATGCGTATTGCACTTGCGAGTCTGGTGTTTTTACCATTTCTGAAATTCCGCCAGGTTGCTCCCTCACTGATCCTCAAACTTATGGCCATCGGTGGCATCCAGCTTGGTTTGATGTACTGCTTTTACTACCAATCTTTTCTCTTGCTCAGTGTCCCTGAAGTGCTGTTATTTACGGTGTTTACCCCGATATACGTCACATTAATTTATGATCTGCTCAAAGGGCGCTTTTCTCCCTGGTATCTCGTAACAGCTATTGTGGCCGTGTTAGGGACAATCGTGATTAAACGCACGGATGTGCAAGAAGACTTTTTAATCGGGTTTTTGGTCGTTCAGGGGGCGAATCTTTGCTTTGCGATCGGTCAGGTCAGCTATAAGTATGTGATGGAAAATCAGGACACCAAACTCTCTCAGCACACCGTATTTGGCTATTTCTATCTCGGTGCACTACTCGTTGCGGCGATCGCGTTTCTCCTTTTGGGACATCCGGATAAACTGCCAACAACGTCACTGCAATGGGGTATTCTGGTCTATCTGGGGTTGATCGCTTCAGGGGTGGGATATTTTATGTGGAATAAAGGGGCTTGTCTGGTGAATGCGGGAGCTCTGGCGATTATGAATAACGCATTGGTCCCGGCTGGTCTGATTGTGAATATCTTGATTTGGAACCGAGAGGCTAACCTGCTGAAACTGATTCTCGGTGGCGCAATCATTATGTTGTCACTCTGGATCAATGAAACTTGGGTCAAACGTAAAGTGGCACAACAATACTCATAGCAACACACGTATCATAAAAATTACCGAACACGTACGGGAAAGCGGGGGGCTGTAATCATCCTTACCCTTCTTTCCCGGCATAGGTTCAGGTTTAACAGCCGACAACGAATGTAAGTAATCACTTACAATGACTCAACCGGCGATTTTTTCTAGCTTCTTCTGCACTTTCCCCGACTCTTTACGTAGTTTCTTGTGCTGCCGGATAAGTTTTTTAATCTGCTTTCGGGCCTTTTTATCTTTGAGCTGCTTTTTGAATTGCTTGAGCACTTTCTTATCCCAGACCGGCATCGCAACATTCAGCAGTGGTCGTGGCTGTTCGACAGTGATCGGCTGATGCGTCGGGGTCGGAAGTGCCACGGGTTTACATAAGTGAAAGCGTTGATTGGCACTTCTCGCGCAGGAAAGACAGACAAACTGAGGCGCACTCACCAAATGATGAATCTCTCCCAAAGTATGTCGAATTTCACGTCGATCGAATTTACACAGACGCTTGCTCATTGTTTATCTCAACAAAAATAATAATTATTCTTAATTAGATATACAAAGCAATCGTCCGGGAATCAAGAAAAATACTCAGGCACAGTGCCAATACGTGGTGAAATGGTTGTTTCTTGTTTGTTATTTCTCGTCCATGGCTGCATTGACATACACATCAAAGCGGTTTTTCTTGGTTTCGATGGCCATCGTCGGGCGCTGCGCATCAAGCCACGGAGCATAGTCAGGACGCTTCACGACCACTCGTTTTTTTGCTAAACGCAGTGCTGGCATTAACAGAGCGTCAGCATCGTCATCAGCACCGACCAAAGATTGAAATACCCGCATCTCTTTCTTCACCAACGCGGTTTTCTTCTTATTCACCGGGTGAGGGTACATCGGATCCAGATAAACGACGTCAGGCCGGATATGGTGCTCAAGATTGTCGAGTGCCCGGTGACTACTCTCATGCAGTAATGTCATTCGCTCAGCCACCCATGACCCAATCTCAGTATCGGCATAAGCTCGTCTTAACCCGTCTTCCAAGAGTGCTGCAACCACAGGGTGACGCTCCACCATCAAGACATGGCACCCTAAAGAAGCCAATACGAAAGCATCACGGCCCAAGCCAGCCGTTGCATCAAGGACAACCGGAATGACACCTTTATTCAGCCCGACCGCTTTGGCTATCGCCTGCCCTTTTCCACCACCGAATTTACGCCGATGCGCAACAGCCCCACCAACAAAATCAACATAGATCGCGCCCAACTTGGGCTCATCCAACTGACGCAACTCTAAGCGTTCGTCAGTCAAGACTAAAGCAAAGGCGCTGCCCGGCGTATGCTCAAGCTGCCATCGCTCCGCAATTGCGTCGAGAGTTGGCTGTCCGTCACGGGACTCGGTTAACAACTGTAGTGACAAAAAGACTTTCTCCTCTGAATCAAGCCAGCCAAGAGTGTGGTATACATGAAATCGACATGACGCTATACATCATTTGACAATTTGAGTGATAGAATAGTTTGCTGTGATATCGATATAATCTGTAAACCGCTGAACACCACGAAAGACTTCCGGGTGCTCAGCATCGGTTTCCTATAAAAAATAAAAGCTCAAACAAGGAATAATCATGCATCCCAATACGGCCAAACTCGACGATTTGGATCGTGCCATCCTCAAAATTTTAATGGATGATGCCCGAACGCCCTACGCAGAAATGGCAAAACAATTTAATGTCAGCCCGGCCACAATCCACGTTCGCATCGAAAAAATGAAAAACGCGGATATTATCCAAAAAACGGAAGTCGTCGTGAACACGAAAAAGCTAGGCTACGATGTCTGCTGTTTTATTGGCATCAATTTAAATGCCGCAAGAGACTACCACTCAGCGTTAGAAAAGCTGAATGCGCTCGATGAAGTTGTCGAAGCCTATTATACAACGGGGGCATACAATATATTTGCAAAATTAATGTGTCACTCAATTGAAGAACTTCAATACGTACTCATTGATAAATTGCAAAGCATCGATGAGGTTCAATCAACTGAAACATTAATTTCATTGCAAAACCCCATCAATAGAAATGTTATCCCGTAAACAACGGCATAAAAACCGGAAAAATTAAAGTGACTTTAATTAAATAGCACTATTCTTTTTACTTAAATAGTTCAGCAGCTCTTCAGCAGAAATACCTTGGGCCGCTAAATTTTTTGCCATGCTTTCAACTTGTTCATATTTGCGGGATTCGATCACTTGCTCAAATTGGTAAACCAAGTCACGTAAAACAGGAACAGATACTTGTTTAGCAGCACTGCGAATACGCTCACTGCTCTGGTTGCCCAATTCACTGAGCAACTTTCCAAACATCACCTTCTCTGGTGTTTCATCAAGCTGCTCTAAAATTCGAGCCATTTCATAAGTTGTCATCGACATATGTGATTTCCAAGAAAATATTATAATGTTAAAGATATGCCTAAATAATCATCGGGCACGAACATATCAATAATAATACGTTTCGCAGCCGATTGGTTGATATTTATTCATATAGAACATCACATCCGATGTCCTATATGAATAATGATACTTATCATTCAAAATTGCGAGCCAAGCAAAAAAAGCGTAGCTTATTTCAAAATCACTCACCGGTAGCATTTTACCATTGACTACAAAAAGGATAACAACAGATGCAAGGTCATATATCTGAACGAATATCAAATATAAGAAGCTGGCTCAAAGAAAACCAACTTGATGCGCTGATTGTTCCTCATGAGGACGAATATCTGGGAGAGTATCTACCCGTCCATAACGAACGTCTACAATGGCTGACAGGCTTTACTGGTTCTGCGGGCGTTGCCGTCATTACTCAAGAGCGAGCTTCAATTTTTGTTGATGGTCGCTACACGGTTCAAGTTACCAAACAAGTTCCAGAGACAATATTTGAATATCATCATCTGATTGAAGAACCCTATCTCGATTGGATAATAGACCATCTTTCCCCAAGCAGTAAAGTCGGATTCGATCCGCGTCTTCATCGGGCTCTATGGGTAACACATGCCCAACAAAAAATCGCGGGGAAATTTACGCTGTGTCCACTTCAGGATAACCCAATTGATCAGTTATGGCAGAACCGTCCAGTACCACTTTTTTCGAAAATGTGGTTAATGGACATCAAACAATCAGGTCAGAGCAGCGAGGACAAACGCCAAGCTATCGCGGATATCCTCAGAAAAAAACAAGCACATTGTGCACTACTCACACAATCAGACTCAATCTGTTGGTTACTGAATATTCGCGGCCAGGATATTGCCTGCCTCCCGGTCTTACTGACTTATGCCATTATCTATGACGATGCCAGTGTCGATCTTTTCATCGACCCACAACGAGTAATTGAAGACTTTGAACCCCATGCCGGACCGGGCGTCAGAATCTGCCCTCCGGAGACACTTGAACAGTCACTGGCAAACTTACAGGGCAAGCAAGTTTTACTGGATCCCGACACCAGCAACGCTTGGTTCAGTCTGACATTACAAAACGCAGGCGTCTCTATCATTCATGGTGCAGATCCGTGCATGCTACCGAAAGCCGCGAAGAATACCAGTGAAATTGCCGGCATGAAAGCCTGCCACATTCGTGATGGTGCCGCGATGGCGAAGTTTTTATCTTGGTTGGATCAGGAAGTTGCGCAAGGCCATCTGCACAATGAAGCCACCTTATCGGATCGACTGGCAGAATTCAGACAAGAAGATCCGACTTTACTGGACTTTAGCTTTAATACCATTTCCGCGGCCGGCAGCAATGCGGCAATGTGCCATTATAATCATCTCAATCAGCCAACGCCCGGACAGCTAACACCAGACAGTTTATATCTGGTCGATTCTGGTGGCCAATATACCGATGGCACGACCGATATTACCCGGACCATCGCGATAGGAACGCCCTCTCCGCTGATGAAACAGCAATTTACACTGGTTTTAAAAGGGCATATTGCACTGGCAAGTGCGCGCTTCCCACAGGGAACATCCGGACATCAGTTAGATGCACTGGCACGCCAGCACTTATGGGCGCATGGCTATGATTTCGATCATGGGACGGGTCATGGTGTTGGTCATTGCCTCAACGTTCATGAAGGACCACAGCGCATCAGCAAAGCACCGAATACCGTGGCTTTACAACCGGGGATGGTTGTCTCCAATGAGCCTGGTTATTACCGTGCGGATCAGTTTGGAATTCGGATCGAGAACCTAGAACTGGTTACACCGGTAGAGACCCAAGGTGATTTTAGTGTACTGGGATTTGAATCTTTAACACGTTGTCCGATCGACCAACGTGCCATTGACCGATCACAGCTCACCGAAACAGAAATCCAGTGGCTCAATAACTACCACCAGAAAGTCTGGAATGATGTTTCGCCACTCGTCAGTGGTGATGTCAAAACGTGGCTCAAACAAGCAACTCAGCCTCTCACTTAAACATCTTTTTCCGTCATTCCTCAAAGATAAAACAGCCGACTCAGTCGGCTGTTTTTTTACATTTCCTCAACCCATCAGTTAGACCACTAACTAGTTTATCTGGAACAGCAAAAAACCAATTAGATCACTAAACAATTTAATAATTACAACTATCTGTTTTTAAAGGATAAATAACCATTACCCATCCTTTAAAAGGATAATTTGATTGAAAAAAGATTTGAAATCAAATCATTTTGTGTGTTACTTTTTTTGTTAATTAAACGTTCAATCAAAAAAAACATGGAGTCGCTATGCCTAAGGTCGGCATGCCAGATATCCGTAAACCGCAACTCGTTCAGGCAACAATGAATGTGATCGAGCGCGTCGGGTTACACGGGGCAAGTATCTCGCTTATCAGCAAAGAAGCAGGCGTTTCCGCTGGAATCATCAATCATTATTTCGGTGGTAAACAAGGATTACTCGAAGAAACGATGCGCGCGATTTTACGTGAGCATTCTCGGGTGATTACTGCTGCATTAAAGCAGCTGCCGCGCGATGCGCATTATGAACGGATTAATGCCATTATTGATGGCAACTTCAACGGATTCCAGACAGAAAGTGAAGTCGTTAAAACTTGGCTGGCTTTCTGGTCCTATTCGATGCACGACCCCCAGTTATACAGACTTCAGCGTGTGAATGAGAAACGCCTGATTTCACACCTTAAAATCGAATTAAAAACATTAGTCCCTCATCCTCAATCGTTATCTGTCGCCCACGGGATCGCCGCGCTCATTGATGGCATCTGGCTACGAGGCGCATTGAATCCAAGAGGGATTGATGCCGCACTCGCCAGAACCATTATTAACGATTATCTGGATAAACAAATCATATATTACAACAACTTGTAACTAGGTTAGGCCTCAAAATGAAATCACTTTATATACATGGAAAGCGATGCAGCGCCACTTCCGGAAAAACATTCACTTCATTGAATCCGGCAACCGGAGAAGTGCTTGCTGAAATCGAACAAGCCTCAACACAAGATATTCAGGATGCCGTAGAGTCTGCCAAACAAGGTTTTGCACGCTGGTCAGCTATGAGCGCCGTAGAACGCAGTCGAATTCTGCTCAAAGCCGTTGAACTTCTCCGCGAAAAGAATGATGAACTAGCCAAGCTGGAAGTGCTTGATACCGGCAAACCCCTACAAGAAGCGCTTGAAGTCGATATCGTCACCGGTGCAGATGTGATCGAATACTACGCAGGGTTGGCACCAACCTTGGTCGGTACACAACAGCCCCTGACAGACAATCAGTTTTTCTATACTCGCCAGGAGCCGCTGGGAATCTGTGCCGGTATCGGTGCCTGGAACTATCCGATTCAGATTGCCATGTGGAAATCCGCACCGGCACTTGCAGCGGGTAATGCGATGATTTTCAAACCTTCAGAGGAAACACCATTAACCGCCCTTGAACTTGCAGAGATTTATACCAAAGCGGGTGTTCCCGACGGTGTATTCAATATTGTTCAGGGAGATGGTCAGGTCGGAGAACAACTCACATCTCACCCTGACATCGCTAAGGTCTCTTTCACCGGTGAAGTCGAAACCGGCAAAAAAGTAATGGCAAACAGCGCCCGGACCCTGAAGTCCGTCACGATGGAACTTGGTGGAAAATCACCACTGCTGATCTTTGATGATGCACCCATCGACCAAGCGGTATCAGCGGCAATGGTCGCCAATTTCTACACGCAGGGTGAAGTCTGTACCAATGGTACACGCGTCTTTGTTCATGAGTCGATCTACGATGATTTTTTAACACAGCTGAAAACCCGTACAGAGCAATTGATCATCGGCAATCCAATGGATATGGCAACTCAGGTCGGCGCATTGATTTCCAAAAAACATTGTCATCAGGTGATGGCCGCTATTGATGAAGCCCGTAACCATGGCGCGAAGCTCCTGACCGGTGGTTTCCAAGTCACAGAGAACGGTTTAGATAAAGGTAACTTTGTTGCCCCAACCGTCTTCTATGACTGTGATGAAAGCATGGCACTGGTTCAGCATGAAATCTTCGGCCCGGTTATGGCGGTGATGAAATTCTCAGATGAGGACGATGTAATTCAACGAGCGAATGATACCTCTTATGGGCTCGCAGCCGGGGTATTCACTCGGGATATTTCACGCGCTCACCGCATTATTCATCAGCTTCAGGCTGGTATCTGCTGGATCAACACCTGGGGCAACTCACCGGCGGAAATGCCTGTCGGTGGATACAAAAACTCTGGAATTGGTCGCGAGAATGGCCTTGAGACACTGACTCACTACACACAAACCAAAAGTGTCTTTATCGAGTTAGGAAACTTTGAAAGCCCTTACCCGTACTAGGAGCCAACAGATGAAACAGCAGTTTGATTATATCGTTGTCGGAGCCGGATCTGCCGGATGCATACTGGCAGATCGATTAACAGAATCAGGAGAGCATAATGTCCTGCTTCTCGAAGCGGGAGGCAGCGACAAAAGTATCTTCATTCAAATGCCAACAGCACTCTCCTATCCGATGAATACGCCCAAATATGCGTGGCAGTTTGAAACCGTTCCGGAAAAAGGATTGGATGGCCGCCAGCTTCATTGTCCTCGCGGTAAAGTCCTCGGTGGCAGCTCGTCGATTAACGGGATGGTTTACGTACGTGGCCATGCCTGTGACTTCGATGAATGGGAATCTCACGGGGCAACCGGCTGGAATTACGCCAATTGCCTGCCCTACTTCAGACGTGCCGAATCTTGGTCAGGCGGTGAAGATCGGTACCGTGGCCAAGACGGTCCGGTTGCAACGTGTAACGGCAACGAAATGAAGCTCAACCCGCTCTATACTGCATTTATTCAGGCCGGTGTCGAAGCAGGTTACCCAGAAACCATTGACTATAACGGCTACCAGCAGGAAGGCTTCGGCCCGATGCATATGACCGTTGATCACGGTGTCCGGGCCTCAACCGCCAATGCTTATCTGAAGCGCGCATTAAAGCGCTCAAATCTGACCTTGTTAAAGCATGTTGTCGCAAGAAAGATCTTGCTTGACGGTAAAAAAGCAATCGGCGTTGAATTTGAGCATCAAGGCTCCGTCAAATCTGCTTATGCAAATGCAGAAGTGATTTCATCTGCCGGATCGGTCGGTTCGGTACAACTTCTCCAATGTTCAGGAATCGGTCCAAGAGCCGTCCTAGAGGCCGCTGGTGTTGAAGTCAATCATGAACTGGCCGGAGTGGGTGAAAACCTTCAGGATCACCTTGAAGTCTATTTTCAGTATCAATGTAAACAACCTATCACGCTCAATAGTAAATTAGGGCTGATCAGTAAAGGGTTGATTGGGACGCAATGGATTCTTACGCATACAGGACTCGGAGCAACCAACCATTTTGAATCCTGTGCCTTTATTCGTTCCAGAGCCGGACTGAAATGGCCGAATATCCAGTATCACTTTCTTCCTGCGGCGATGCGTTATGACGGTCAGGCTGCTTTTTCCGGGCACGGCTTTCAGGTGCATGTAGGCCCGAACAAGCCAGAGAGTCGCGGTACTATCCGGATTACTTCAGCGGATCCACATGTAAAACCAGAAATTACATTTAATTATCTGTCGACAGAACAAGACCGACAGGACTGGCGTGACTGTATCCGCCTGACCCGGGAGATTATGTCTCAGCCAGCATTAGCTGCGTATCGTGGTGATGAAATCCAGCCCGGTATTGATGTTGAAAGTGATGATGCAATTGATCAATGGGTCAGAGCAAATGTTGAAAGCGCTTATCACCCATCCTGTTCCTGCAAAATGGGCAGTATTGATGATCCCATGGCGGTCGTCGATACACAGTGCAAAGTCATCGGTATTGATCAGTTACGTATCGTTGATTCTTCCATTTTCCCGACAATTACCAACGGTAACTTAAATGCTCCCACCATGATGGTGGCAGAACGAGCTGCCGATTTCATTTTAGGCAAAACCCCGCTTCCCGGCTCTGACGCACCAGTATGGATTGCGAAAGACTGGCAAACAGAACAACGGACGACTCAGCCTCAACTCGCTTCTGTATCCGTACAGAAATGAAATGATGAACAAAAAGGAAATAACTATGAATTTCAGAAAATGGCCTCTTATAACGAAAATTGCAGCACTTAGCTTCGGCCTATCTTGTGCTTCGCAAAGCTATGCTGCAGAGACTTGTGATACTGTCCATTTTTCCGATGTGGGATGGACAGATATCACCTCAACAACAGCAGTCACGACTGAGGTATTGCATGGTCTGGGCTATCAGACCAAAACTGACCTGCTCTCTGTTCCTGTCACGTATTCTTCGATGGCCAGTGGCAACATTGATGTCTTTCTCGGTAACTGGATGCCAACCATGGAAGGCGACATCAAGAAATACCTGTCGAATGGCAGTGTCGAGCAGCTTCGAGTCAACTTAAGTGGTGCCAAATATACCCTTGCCGTTCCTCAATATGTCTATGACGCAGGCGTACACAGCTTTGCTGATATTGCAAAATATGCGGATAAATTCAGAGACCGCATTTATGGTATTGAACCCGGTAATGATGGTAACCGACTCATTCAACAGATGATCGATACCAATGCATTTCAGTTGAAAGACTTTGATCTGGTTGAATCCAGTGAAGCCGGCATGATCTCACAAGTGTCGCGGGCGATTCGTCGTCATCAATGGATTGTCTTTCTCGGCTGGGCTCCACATCCAATGAATGCGAACTTCAAAATGGCTTATCTCTCCGGTGGCGACGACTATTTCGGGCCGAACTATGGGGGAGCGACCATCTATACCAACGTTCGTAAGGGATATACATCAGAATGTCCGAATGTCGGTAAGTTCCTGAAAAATCTACAGTTCACTCTGCCAATGGAAAACCGGGTCATGGACGATATCCTCAACCAGAACATGAAGCCTCAACAAGCGGCAAAATCTTGGTTGAAATCAAATTTAGATGTTTTAGATCAATGGCTTGAAGGTGTAACCACGGTGGATGGCAAACCCGGTAAAGCGGCGGTCGTTCAATATTTAAATTCTAATTCATAACCTATCCATTCATACAATACTCAATGACCGGTGCAGTTGAATCTGCACCGGTGAAGGTAAAATATTGTGAATAATTATATTACAGATTATAAAATTCCACTCGGTCAATGGATCGAGTCATTCGTAGACTGGCTCACAATTCATGCGTCCGGTTTTTTTGATGCGATTTCGTATTCTCTTGAAACTGTGATTATGTTTCTGGTCGATTTTTTCCAATCCATGCCACCGTTTCTTCCTATTTTACTCACGGCTGCATTAGCTTGGTGGCTTCATCGCCGGATATCTTTGGTGATTTTTATTGTCGCCTCTCTCTTGCTCATTCTGAACCTCGGATACTGGAAAGAAATGCTGGAAACCTTCGTGCTGGTCTTTTCCGCAACCGGAATTTCAGTCTTAATCGGTGTTCCAATCGGCATTATGGCGGCCCATCGCCCTTGGTTATATACCGTCATTCGCCCTATTTTAGATCTGATGCAAACGGTTCCGACATTTGTTTACTTAATCCCGACCCTCGTTTTATTCGGACTTGGTGTGGTTCCCGGCTTAATCTCGACAATCATTTTTGCCATTGCTTCACCGATTCGTCTGACCTATCTGGGAATCGTCCGGGTTCCGGAAGAACTGGTTGAAGCCGGCAGAGCATTTGGTGCCAGCAATATGAAGCTGCTGTTTAAAGTCGAATTACCGGCAGCAATGGCCAGCATTATGGCCGGTGTGACGCAGTGCATCATGTTATCCCTTTCGATGGTTGTCATTGCCGCATTGGTTGGTGCCGACGGTCTGGGTAAACCTGTTGTCCGCGCCTTGAATACCGTGAATATCTCGCAAGGATTTGAAGCTGGCCTAGCCATTGTATTGGTTGCCATCATCCTTGATCGACTGTGCAAAACACCGAATCAGACCAAGGAGCAATAAGATGAATCATTTTTTTAAACATCATAAAGCAACCGATGCGATTACGATTGAAAACTTGGATGTCGTTTTTGGCCGACAACCTAAAAAGGCAACCACCCTCCTCGATCAAGGTAAAACGCGTCAGGAAATAATTGATGAAACCGGATTAGTCGTCGGCGTGAATAACGTCAGCCTCAAGGTAAAAGAAGGTGAAATCTGTGTATTAATGGGTTTATCCGGCTCAGGTAAATCGAGTTTACTCCGCGCTGTTAACGGACTCAATCAAGTCACCCGAGGCTCTCTGAAAGTCAAGCACGGTGAAGATTTCGTTGATGTCGCCAACTGTAACAGTGAAACATTACGTAACCTGCGGACTCAGCGTGTGTCGATGGTATTCCAAAAATTTGCTCTGATGCCATGGCTATCCGTACTCGATAACGTCGCCTTTGGTCTCGAAATGCAAGGGATTTCCAAAAAAGAGCGCCGTAAACATGCGCGTGAACAATTGGAAATGGTCGGCCTGGCAGAATGGGAACACAAGTTTCCCCATGAGCTCTCTGGTGGGATGCAGCAACGTGTTGGTCTTGCTCGTGCTTTTGCTATGGATAGTGATATTTTATTAATGGACGAGCCTTTCTCTGCGCTTGATCCACTGATTCGAACTCAGCTTCAGGATGAATTACTGACCTTACAGAAAAAATTAAATAAAACGATTCTGTTTGTCAGCCATGATTTAGATGAGGCATTAAAAATTGGTAATCGTATTGCGATTATGGAATCCGGGGAACTGATTCAACACAGCCGTCCGGAAGAGATCGTACTGCAACCTAAAACCGATTATGTCCGTGAATTTGTTGCCCATACGAATCCATTGAATGTCCTGAAGGGACGCTCTCTGATGAAGCCAATTAAAGAACTAACGCAACAGTCAGGACGCTGGCAGATCTGCCAACAAAGTGATTTATGGCTGGAGAATAAAAACGGAAGACTAGTCGCTCAAGGTCCAGAATCGATTAAGACGGTCAAATGGGATAAGAGCCTTGATATTAGCTCATTGAATAAGCACACCATTATCCTGGCGTCACCGGATATAGAGATGCGTGATGCGATTGAAATTCGCTACCATACCGGTCATCCGATTATTTTAGTCGAGAATAATAAGCTGGTTGGCATTCTCAACGATGATAACTTCTATCATGCCCTACTGGGTAAATACAATGAGTCAAAAGCAGCATAAGCCTGATATGTTTTAATGCTGCCGAACTAAAACCAAACTGACTAAAAAGTTGTCGAACTGAAAACGAAAAGAAGAAAAGAAGGTTTCACTTAAACAATGATTGAGCCTTCTCTTCTTCTTTTTATCTTTTTCTCTTCCTATTTCTTTCTATACCTTTTCGTACAAGTCGTACACGTACAATTTTCATTCCTTTTTCAGCTTTTCAGCACGCCTACGACAAACGAGCTTCAAAACTCAGCCCAACTATAAAAATTCAACCCAACTAATTGGGTGTATGATTGAACAACGAAAAATAGAATAACGGAAAGTGATCGCCGACATAAGAAATAAGCCATAGATGTTTCACGTGAAACATTATCCAGAAAAAATAGCATGCCAGTCATGCCATATCGGTTCTAATCCTCTATGTATCACCGCTTGCACGACTTCTTCCACCGATCGGTCATCACTCACACTAAACTGCTCTAACGCTGAAGTATGATCGGCATATCCTCCCGGTTGTGTCTTCGAGCCGGCAGAGATAGCTGTAATACCGAGCGGCACCACATTATCTCTGAAGTTCGGCGATTCACGGGTCGAAAGTGATAATTCAACTTCAGGGTCAAATAGACGAAATGCACAAATCGTTTGTACCAGTTGTCGATCAGTCATGACCGAGACCGGCTCAACACCACCAGCACAGGGCCGTAAGCGAGGAAAAGAAATTGAATAGCGAGACTGCCAATATGTTTTTTCCAGATAGGCAAGATGCAGAGCAACGTGAAAAATATCCGTTCGCCAGTCATCCAGCCCAATCAACGCCCCCAACCCGATCTTATCGATACCGGCTTTACCCAGCCGATCCGGTGTTAATAAACGATATTCAAAATCGGTTTTGTTGCCACGTAAATGATGCTGTGCATAGGTTGAAGGGTGATAGGTCTCCTGATAAACCATGACACCATCTAGCCCCAATGCTTTTAACCGTACGTATGCAGACTCATCCAGTGGCTGAACTTCCATGGCAACATAATTAAAATGACGTTTAATCAACGGGACCACTTGCTCAAAATAGGATAGACCCACTTTCGTTTCATGCTCACCGGTCACCAATAAAATATTGTCATACTTCATTTGCTTAATTGCAGCAATTTCAGTCTCGATATCCTGATGGTTAAGGATTTTTCGTTTCAGCCGGTTCTCCATTGAAAAACCGCAATAGGTACACGAATTCGAACACAGATTGGAGAGATACAGTGGAATATAAAATCCCACTGTATTGCCAAACCGTTTCCGAGTCAGCGCCATCGATTGGCGGGCCATTTGCTCAAGGAAAGGTTCAGCTGCCGGAGAAATCAGCGCCTTAAAGTCCTCCAATGACCGCTTGGTTTTCCTCAATGCACGCACCACATCGGCTGATGTTTTGCTGTACAACGAAAGACGTACATCATCCCAATCGAATTGGTGGAAAACATCCAGAAAGCTCATCTCATATCTCCCCTAAAAATTGAGTCAACGGACTGGTTCCCACCGCATGAAAAGATTCAACGCCACCACCGGCTTCATAGGCCATCCGCCCCGATTCAACGGCAAACTTGAAAGCTTTGGCCATCATCAACGGATCGGCAGCACTGGCAATCGCGGTATTAATTAATACCGCATCAGCTCCGATTTCCATTGCCTGAGCAGCATGTGATGGCAGGCCAATGCCAGCGTCCACCACCACCGGCACATTGGCTTGTTCAATGATGATTTCCAGAAAAGATTTGGCAACTAACCCCTGATTTGAACCAATCGGTGCACCAAGTGGCATCACCGCAGCACAGCCAATTTCTTCAAGACGTTTACACAAAACAGGATCAGCATGGCAATAAGGCAGAACCGTAAACCCATCGTTCACCAGTTGTTCGGCGGCATGCAATGTCTCAATCGGGTCCGGCAGTAAATATTTAGGGTCCGGGTGAATCTCGAGTTTGATCCAATGAGTTTCCAGTGCTTCTCGGGTTAAGTGCGCAGCGAATATGGCCTCTTTTGCAGTCTTTGCCCCGGAAGTATTGGGCAAAAAGTGTATGTTTAATGCTTGTAATGGCAACAAAATATTGTCATTTGAATTTTGCAGATCGAGCCGTTTCAGTGCCATCGTCGTCATTTCTGAACCCGAAGCTTGAATGGCTTTCACCATCATCTCAGCACTGGCAAATTTACCAGTACCGGTAAAGAGACGGGATTCAAATATCCTGTCAGCAATTTTGAGGGGTGTCTTCTCTGTTGTAGATATTGCTGTTTTCATCAATTTAACCTCCGGCGATGACCTGAAAGAGCGAAATCTGATCACCGTCATTAAGCATCACCTGTGACCATCGGCTGTTAGCGATCACTTGCTCATTCAGTGCAAAAACACACCCTTGTTCAGGTAAATGAAGCTGGCTGATCACTTGTGCTAACGTAATACCAGCAGGAAATGTATAAATGGTTTCATTCAGTATGATCTGGATATTCATGTCATCCATCCTTCTGACGAGAACTGTTATCCTGTGCATCAACCGAGTGGCGGCAGACGGGACAGTGCAGATCTTTTTCATAGCGCAACGACGTCAGCTGCATCCTTCGACCATCAAAATGGAAAAATTCAGCCATATTGCCATTCGGGGTCACTTGGTCATTTGCCTGTAAAGGCCGCGAATTTGAAGATGGCATTCGGGCACACGGGTGGGTCGTTAAAGATGAGTTCGGGTCGATATTCCGGAGTAATTCTTGAATCACTTGCAGAGCCTGTAGCGATGCCATCGTTCCGACAACCGGTCCAAGCACCCCGGCATCTTGACACCGTCGAGCAGAAAGCTCTGCTGTTTCCCCTACTAAGCAGCGATAGCAAGGTGAATCACGCAAGAAACGATGCACGGATAATTGCCCGTTCCACCCGATCGCAGAGGCAGTAACAAGCACCGTTTTCTGCTGATAACAGATACGGTTGATTTGATGACGGGTCGGAAAGTTGTCACTACAATCAACCACAACATCCGCCAGCATGATCTCCAGTTGTAGCTGCGCATCCCTCTCTTTATTTTTATTATCTTTATCGCTTTTTTTAGCTTCACCGATGGTATTTTTATCGATAGTACGCACCCGGCAGTTATGATTGAGTGCTCGAAGTTGGTTGGCCAGCGCATGTACTTTTTGCGTTCCGATATCAGATTCCCGGTAAGCAATTTGCCGGTGCAGATTGCTGATCTCAACAGCATCATGATCCACCAAAACGATCGAGCCGATTCCGGCACCGACCAAGAACAATGAAACCGTCGTCCCCAATCCACCACAACCAACGATTAGCACATGCTTTTTACTCAATTCACATTGGCCAGTTTCTCCGATGTCTGGCAAAGCAATCTGCCGCTGATAGCGGAGAAATATATCATCATCGAGTAATGACATGGTCTTCCTCCCCGCACTGAAAAGATGTTTTTCTTGCGAAAAAGTTTTCTTTCCTTAACTGAAACAACTGCTGAAATGCATCAACAGCGCTTCCCATATTTGTCGCTTGCGTCACCGCACGGACGACCGCAACACTGGTAACGCCCTGCGCTAAAACACTTGCAGCGTTATCTAAATCGATCCCACCAATCGCAACGGTAGGAATTTCACGTTGTTGCGTCTGTGCGATAGCATCGATGAGTTGCTGATAAAGTCGCAACCGTGCAAGCCCCTGCGGTAAAGAAGGCATTTGCTTCGTTGGAGTCGGAAAGATATGTCCGAGCGCGATATAACTCGGCAGTATTTGTTGTGCCTTAAGAATCTCCCAATAGCCGTGGGTAGAAATCCCTAAACGAATGCCAGCATGACGGAGCGCTTGAATATCTGCTGTGTGCAAGTCTTCTTGCCCTAGGTGGACACCAAACGCCTGATGTTTGATCGCCAGTTGCCAATAATCATTGATGAACACTTGAGCTTGATATCTTTTACCCAGCAAGATTGCTTGTTTAATTTGCTGCTCAAGGTCTGGTTGCTGTGGATCTTTAATCCGCAACTGAACCGTTTTTACCCCAAGTCGGAGTAATTGTTCGATCCATGTGACATCATCGACCACCGGATACAGCGAAAAATCTACACGATGAATTGCTTTAAATGGAATCATCCCAGATTGAATATTGCATGGTGACTGATGTAGATCAGACATAGATACATCAGTGGACGAGACGGCAGGAAATGCATGTATATCTTGGGGCCATGTTTCACGTGAAACATTCATAGCAGCCCGGGCAATAACTAAAGCATCTGCCAGTGGAAAGTCAAAAATCAGCGAACCAATCAACCAAGCCAAATGTTGAACCATCAATGATTGTTGGGAGTCTTCAGCCCGGTCCGTCTCTAAATCTAAAATATCCGTCACTAACTCGCTGGAAGTCGCTAGATCAGTGGAAAATGTGGCAGAAGAAAGCGAATAAACGTTGCTCCCTACCCGCCATAATTCCGAATGTGGCGCATCTGACTGTGGTGAAAACGCGACAACAATATGAGCAGTCATTCCCGCTTTTACTTTTGTCTGTTGTTCACCTTGCTGAACCTGCAGATGATTAGCATCATATGTGAGCTCACAACCTTGGATTTGCTCACAATAGCGGACGTGATAGTGTTGCTGAATAAGATCGTGTTGCTGAATAACCTGTTGCCGGGCAGATATCATGATTTGCTGCGGCTCATCAGTCATCAGCAGTACACCATGATTACTCAGCTCACCGTGTGCGAAACGACTTCCCTTTAAACGATTTAAACGATCGGTTCTGAAACGACCTTGCTCCAAATGAATGCACAAGCCATGACGATATGGATCAGCATCAAACTGTAAATGATGATCTGGCTTGGCCAGCCCTGCGGCTTGTGCCAGCTTCAACACACGGTGAAGATTAACCTTCACCGATGTGAGTTGTTCGGCCAAACAAGAGACTCCTGAGATAGTTATCCCAATCATACTACTCCTCCTGATCAGCAGACTGAGCAAGGCGATAAAGTGCTGAACCCTGAGCTTTAAACTCCTGAGATTTCTGTTTCATACCGGCCAGTCGCTCGCGATCTGAGGGGTCGTCTAGCATCTGAATAGGGACATCTTGCTCTTGGGCCGGATGTTCATTTTGCTGAGCTTTGGCATAGTCGCGGACTTCCTGAGAGATCTTCATCGAACAGAACTTAGGACCACACATTGAACAAAAATGAGCGACCTTTCCCGATTCCTGAGGCAATGTCTGATCATGGAAAGCACGAGCAGTCACCGGATCTAGCGACAGATTAAACTGGTCTTCCCAGCGGAATTCGAACCGGGCTTTTGACAGAGCATTGTCTCGAATCTGTGCACCGGGATGCCCTTTCGCTAAATCCGCTGCATGAGCGGCAATTTTGTAGGTGATTAATCCGGTTTTTACATCGTCTTTATTAGGTAATCCGAGATGCTCTTTCGGGGTGACATAACAGAGCATAGCGCAACCGTACCAACCAATCATGGCGGCACCAATCCCCGACGTAATATGGTCATATCCCGGTGCAATATCAGTCGTCAGCGGGCCTAACGTATAGAATGGAGCTTCCGAACAGTGGCGCAACTGTTCTTCCATATTCTCTTTAACTAAGTGCATCGGTACATGTCCGGGGCCTTCAATCATCACCTGAACATCATAATCCCATGCAATTTTAGTCAGTTCTCCCAATGTTCTGAGTTCAGAGAACTGGGCTTCATCATTCGCATCCGCCACCGAACCGGGCCGAAGCCCATCACCTAACGAAAGCGAAACATCATACTGAGCGCAGATTTCACAAATATCCCGGAAATGGGTATAGAGAAAGTTTTCTTCATGATGGGCCAGACACCACTTGGCAATGATAGAACCACCGCGAGAGACAATTCCTGTCACTCGTTTCGCAGTCATCGGCACATAACGCAGCAAGACGCCGGCATGAATGGTGAAGTAATCAACGCCTTGTTCTGCTTGTTCAATCAATGTATCTCGCATCACTTCCCAAGTCAGATTCTCGGCAACACCGTTTACTTTTTCCAGTGCTTGATACATTGGAACCGTACCGATCGGAACCGGACTATTACGCAGAATCCATTCCCTTGTCTCATGAATATTACGTCCGGTTGACAGGTCCATCACCGTGTCAGCCCCCCAACGCGTAGACCAGACAAGTTTCTCGACTTCTTCTTCAATCGATGATGTGACCGAAGAATTACCAATATTGGCATTCACTTTGACCAGAAAATTACGCCCGATAATCATCGGTTCAGATTCAGGGTGATTGATATTGGCAGGAATAATCGCCCGCCCTTCTGCAACTTCACGTCGGACAAATTCAGCACTGATCGCCTCAGGTAAATGCGCACCGAAGCTCTCTCCCGGATGCTGTAAATTCAACTGTTCATCGCGATACTGCTGCCGCTGCATGTTCTCACGAATCGCAATAAACTCCATTTCAGGTGTTATGATTCCGCGACGGGCATAATGGAGCTGAGTCACACAATGGCCGGACAATGCCTTACGAATACGTGGTAGATGACCATAGCGCAACGTATCCAGCGTATGATCCGCCAGACGCTCACGCGCATAATGAGAGGTCATTTGATCAATGACTTGTGTATCAGACCGCGCTTCTATCCAATGCTGTCTTAACGGAGGCAACCCCTGATAAACATCAACGGTATATTCAGGATCGGTGTACACCCCAGATGTATCATAAACATGGATCGCTTCGTTGGGCTCATAGCGTGGGCCATCATTGGATTGTCCGACCAGACTATCGGCCAGTTGAATCGCTCGCATCGGTACCCGGATATCGGTCCGGGATCCCTGTACATAGACTTTGGTTGAATTGGGGTAAGGTGTTGACTGGATGTTTTCAATAAACTGTTTAGCTTCCAGTCTGGATTGTTTACGGCTCGACATGCATTTTTCTCCAGTAAATGGTTAAGAAAGAAATGCTTGACGGAAGGATGCAGAGACAAGAGGTGAAAATCGATTGTCGTATGATCAAGAAAACGACATACAGACAGATTTTCGGACAATAGAGAGGCTGTGATGAAATGAAATATAGCCTGAATATTCTCTCTTGTTCCCTTCGCAGGTATTAACCTGATCAGGTTCAACGGATCCCGAATGAACGGTCTCAGCCTTTTGGCACTCCGACAAGTAAAAACATTATAGAGAATGGCTTTTATTAAACAAAGTAAAAAAACGATTTAACTCTTCGTGAGCAGTTGAAACCCAACCCACGCCGCAGAAATACTCAAAACCACATTCAACAAAATATTCAGGCCAAATTTGAGAAATGCTCCCTGCTGCATTAGCAAGACATTATCCATTGAGAACGTAGAGAAGGTAGTCAAAGCACCTAAGAATCCCAATCCGATAATTTGACGCCATGGCTCAACGGAAATTAGCTGTTCCTGAATTGCGGCAATTAAAAGCCCCATCATCAAGGAGCCTAAAATATTCACTGTCAGCGTTCCATAAGGAAAACCTTTACCAAATAAAAAGGCACAAAGCTCTGAAATTAAATAACGAGAGCAAGCACCAAATGCGCCCCCAAAGGCTATAAAGCCAAGTATAGAGAACTGACTCATCATCATTTCCTCAAAAAAGACCGAGTGACACCCTTTTTACCATTAAAAATAAGAGCACTGGGCCTTAGATAAATTCACACCATAAAAAAGTTACAGGAGTCACTTTATTGCTTTAATCCTGTACTTAACCCGATTTTATATTCATCAATTATCATATAGTTGATACCTAAGTCAGGATCTCAACGCATACAAGTGCCGATATACAATGACTGTCTATACTACACAACTCATTATCTGTGATTTGAGGGAGATGAATAAAATGATGGTACTGTGTGAGATGAAGAAGATCAAAAATATAAATCCGCTCCGAACATCAGAGTGACATGTCACTGAGGAATCAACTCAGTTAATTTATATCGAAGTCGATTCCTCAATTCCAAGCAAGACAGACACCGGTCTTTCGTCGTATCGGTGTTGCTCTTGCGATTCAACACCGATCCAATTCATTATTCAGCCTGACCCAGAACCAGCTGATCACCATCCCAGACAACCGGCTTCATTCGGGTATGGCGGTTCGGGTCCCACAACGGGTCACCGTCAATCTCTGTATAATCACGGGCATGATAAACCAAAATATCATGCCCCTGCTCATCTTTGGTAAAACAGCTGTGTCCTGGCCCGAAAACATGCTTGTCCGCATTGGTGACAAACACTGGGTTTGGCGATTTGTGCCAACTGGCCGGGTCAAGTAAATCCGCATTTTCATCAGCTTGTAAAAGTCCCATACAATAGCGCTCATCGGTAGCACTGGCGGAATAGGTCAACCAGACTTTCCCATGACGAATCAAAATGTACGGACCTTCATTCACCATAAAGCCCTGAACCTCCCAGTCAAACTCAGGGATCGACAGACGACTGGCCGGTAACTTTAATGTTGTCGGTGACAGCATTTCAGCAATATATAAATTAGAATTGCCAGCAATGGTCGGTTCCTTTTGTGCCCAGACATAATACCGCGTCCCACGATGTGCAAACGTTGTCGCATCCAGACAAAATGAATCGATGCCAGAATCGATCGGTCCACAAAACGTCCACGGCTCCGTCAGCGGGTTCTCTCCATGACAACCAATGGCATACATCCGGTGCTGAAATAAGCCATCCTTAATTTCCCTGCTGGGTGCCGCAGCAAAGTAAATGTACCAACTGCCGTCAATCGCGTGGATCTCCGGTGCCCAGATTAACTCGGAGTAAGGACCATGATCAGGCTTATGCCAAACCGTCACGATTTCATGCGTTTCTGCCAGCCCGGCAAGTGTTTTTGCCCTTCTCAGCTCGATACGGTCATACTCAGGAACCGATGCTGTGAAATAATAGTATCCATCATGATGAAGGTAGACATGAGGATCGGCTCGCTGCTCAATCACTGGGTTTTTTATCTTCAATGCCATGATTGATTACCTCACTTTGCCGCAACTGATTTTACCGGAACAGATAAAGGTGCCTGCTCTGCTATACCACCGATACCATCACCCATTTCCGGTACCTCTTTCCCGTGATGAATCATGGCGTTGTAATAGTTGTCAGTCACTTTATATTTAAACATCAAAAGCCCCATAATCAGATGAAAAATACCGGGAATCAGCGTCAGCATTAATGCGATGCCGGTCAATGAAAAATCTGACTGCGCCTGATTCGGTACATAATCGAAGAAGGTCAGTAGCCATCCGACAATTGCTCCGGCAATTCCCATCCCAAACTTTTGACAGAATGAAATACCGCCAAACGATAAACCAGAGACTCGCTGACCCTGTTTAAATTCACCATAATCAACTACTTCAGCAATGGCTGACCAGAATATCGGTGCATGTAAATCAACAATGAAAGACAGCAGAAAATAGAGAATAAAAGCGAGGGCCATATCAGATGGTCCGACAGAGAAATAGAGCACAGCACTCAGTAGCATCACGGCGATTTGGCTATAACGAAATAATTTAATCTTGCAGTAGTATTTGGTTATCCAAGTTGATGCAACCATGGCCAGAATTGCAGCGACAACGCCTGTCGCAAGAAAAGCTGAGATCGTCGCAGCATCACCTCCGAGGTAATACTTGGCATAATAAGCAGCAACCGATCCTCGCACCGTATAGCCAACCGTCCCCGTGATACAAACCAAACATAAAATCACCCACTGATCATTGTGGATCAGTGATTTCAGTTGTTGGGTAAATGGCTTGTTCTCGATGACATAATCAATTCGTTCTGTCGTGGTGAAATAGCAGAATAAGAACAGTAATGTCCCCATGAAAGCCATCAGTCCCATCGCATACTGATAACCCAATTGAATATTGTCACTGCCCCACTTTTCAGACAGTAAAGGCACAATGATCGTCACCAGAAACGCGGCAATTTTGGCAAAGAATAACCGATATCCATTTGCCGATAGCTTTTCTTTCGGATCATCAGTCAGCACACTAATTAAGGAAATATATGGGATCGTGACAGCGGTAAACATCACGGTGACCAAAATATAGGTCGCATAGGCATAGGCTAATTTCCCGTTGTAAGCCAAATCTGGCGTACTAAAGGTCAAGAACACCGAAATACCAAAGGGAATCGATAAAAACAGCATATAAGGGCGATAGCGGCCCCAACGGGTATTTACTTTATCCGTTATCATACCCATGATTGGATCCGTCACAGCATCAATCAGACGAACCACAATGAATAACATCGCCAGATCGCTGGCTTTAATGCCGAAGATATCGGTATAGAAAAATGTGATAATCAGCATCATCGATGAAATCACCACATTGACCGCCATATCTCCTGAGCCAAATCCAACTTTCTCAAGTACAGAGAGTTTGAATCGATACATAGTCACTGACCTCGTTCAGATAGAAATAAAATTAGGTATCTTCGTCATTTCGACCCCAAATTATTATCTGAACCATTAATGCTATCAGCTGCATAATATGCAAATTCTATAACTCAGCGGATATGTCCATCGATATAGCTATTCTTACTAAAACGAATGTTTTTATATCATTATTGTTGGTTGAGAGCGTGGGTTTACCTGAAATAACAATCCAACCCCCTGACTGTTATTCCTCTGATTTCAATCGCATACAAACAACCCAACGCAAAAAAACCTTATTCGTATAACTAAGACTTCAGAGCAAGAGCAATCATTACTGAATACAATAAAAGAAACTCATTCCGCCGCCAGAAACGAAAAAACCCCAGCATTACTGCTGAGGTCTTAAACAAGTGGCCATTGCTAAACGGATAAACGGACGGGACTCGAACCCGCGATGGCCTCACGGCAGCGTGACAGACCGCCGCTTTTAAAAACAAAGCCAACCCACTGAACGACCGTGCCACCTGACCGGTCAATCACAATGATATATCTCATCGCCAGATACGAAAAAAACCCAGCATTACTGCTGAGGTCTTAAACAAGTGGCCATTGCTAAACGGATAAACGGACGGGACTCGAACCCACGATGGCCTCACGGCAGCGTGGCAGACCGCCGCTTTTAAAAAAACAAAACCACTCACTGAACGACCGTGCCACCTGACCGGCCAATCACAATAATGATATATCTCACCGCCAGATACAAAAAAACCCCAGCATTACTGCTGAGGTCTTAAAACAAGTGGCGGAGCGGACGGGACTCGAACCCGCGACCCCCGGCGTGACAGGCCGGTATTCTAACCAACTGAACTACCGCTCCACTGAGGTATTTCTCTCTAAATAAAGTCTTACCAATAACCGCTTTATTTAGAAGTTTGTCGCTGTGCGATGAGGATTTTGAAGCGAGACGCGCAGTGTGCAAACGCACATGAGCATCGCAGCTATCAAAAGCATCAAGCTTCAGTAGACAAACTGCAAATAAAGCCTGGCGATGTCCTACTCTCACATGGGGAGACCCCACACTACCATCGGCGCTGTTTCGTTTCACGACTGAGTTCGGCATGGAATCAGGTGGGTCCAAAACGCTATGGTCGCCAAGCAAATTCTTTAATTCGGAAAGCCGTCTTTCTGTTCTCTACACAATCAATCGTTCTTATTGAGCCACAAAACCCCTTCGGTGTTGTATGGTTAAGTCTCACGGGCAATTAGTACAGGTTAGCTCAACGCCTCACAGCGCTTACACACCCTGCCTATCAACGTTCTAGTCTCGAACAACCCTTCAGGACGCTTGAAGCGCCAGGGAGAACTCATCTCAAGGCTCGCTTCCCGCTTAGATGCTTTCAGCGGTTATCGATTCCGAACTTAGCTACCGGGCAATGCGATTGGCATCACAACCCGAACACCAGAGGTTCGTCCACTCCGGTCCTCTCGTACTAGGAGCAGCCCCTTTCAATTCTCCAACGCCCACGGCAGATAGGGACCGAACTGTCTCACGACGTTCTAAACCCAGCTCGCGTACCACTTTAAATGGCGAACAGCCATACCCTTGGGACCGACTTCAGCCCCAGGATGTGATGAGCCGACATCGAGGTGCCAAACACCGCCGTCGATATGAACTCTTGGGCGGTATCAGCCTGTTATCCCCGGAGTACCTTTTATCCGTTGAGCGATGGCCCTTCCATTCAGAACCACCGGATCACTATGACCTGCTTTCGCACCTGCTCGAGCCGTCACTCTCGCAGTTAAGCGGGCTTATGCCATTGCACTAACCTCACGATGTCCAACCGTGATTAGCCCACCTTCGTGCTCCTCCGTTACACTTTGGGAGGAGACCGCCCCAGTCAAACTACCCACCAGGCACTGTCCTCACCCCAGATAATGGGGCCAAGTTAGAACATCAAACATACAAGGGTGGTATTTCAAGGTCGGCTCCACAATCACTAGCGTGACTGCTTCAAAGCCTCCCACCTATCCTACACATGTAGGCTCAATGTTCAGTGCCAAGCTGTAGTAAAGGTTCACGGGGTCTTTCCGTCTAGCCGCGGGTACACTGCATCTTCACAGCGATTTCAATTTCACTGAGTCTCGGGTGGAGACAGCGTGGCCATCATTACGCCATTCGTGCAGGTCGGAACTTACCCGACAAGGAATTTCGCTACCTTAGGACCGTTATAGTTACGGCCGCCGTTTACCGGGGCTTCGATCAAGAGCTTCGCCTAAGCTAACCCCATCAATTAACCTTCCGGCACCGGGCAGGCGTCACACCGTATACGTCATCTTACGATTTTGCACAGTGCTGTGTTTTTAATAAACAGTTGCAGCCACCTGGTATCTGCGACTCTCATCAGCTCCATCCGCAAGGGACTTCACCAGCAAGAGCGTACCTTCTCCCGAAGTTACGGTACCATTTTGCCTAGTTCCTTCACCCGAGTTCTCTCAAGCGCCTTGGTATTCTCTACCCGACCACCTGTGTCGGTTTGGGGTACGATTTCTTGTGAACTGAAGCTTAGAGGCTTTTCCCGGAAGCATGGCATCAATGACTTCATCACCTTGGTGACTCGACATCGTGTCTCAGCCTATCGTAGAGCCGGATTTGCCTAACTCTACAGCCTACGCACTTGAACCTGGACGACCGTCGCCAGGCCCACCTAGCCTTCTCCGTCCCCCCATCGCATTCACAACAAGTACGGGAATATTAACCCGTTTCCCATCGACTACGCCTTTCGGCCTCGCCTTAGGGGTCGACTCACCCTGCCCCGATTAACGTTGGACAGGAACCCTTGGTCTTCCGGCGAGGGGGTTTTTCACCCCCTTTGTCGTTACTCATGTCAGCATTCGCACTTCTGATACCTCCAGCAGACTTTACAATCCACCTTCAACGGCTTACAGAACGCTCCCCTACCCAATATACAAAAGTACATTGCCGCAGCTTCGGTTTACAGCTTAGCCCCGTTACATCTTCCGCGCAGGCCGACTCGACTAGTGAGCTATTACGCTTTCTTTAAATGATGGCTGCTTCTAAGCCAACATCCTAGCTGTCTGAGCCTTCCCACATCGTTTCCCACTTAGCTGTAATTTGGGACCTTAGCTGGCGGTCTGGGTTGTTTCCCTCTCCACGACGGACGTTAGCACCCGCCGTGTGTCTCCCGGATAGTACTTACTGGTATTCGGAGTTTGCAAAGGGTTGGTAAGTCGGGATGACCCCCTAGCCTTAACAGTGCTCTACCCCCAGTAGTATTCGTCCGAGGCGCTACCTAAATAGCTTTCGGGGAGAACCAGCTATCTCCGAGTTTGATTGGCCTTTCACCCCTAGCCACAAGTCATCCGCTAATTTTTCAACATTAGTCGGTTCGGTCCTCCAGTTGATGTTACTCAACCTTCAACCTGCCCATGGCTAGATCACTCGGTTTCGGGTCTATATCCAGAGACTAAACGCGCAGTTAACACTCGCTTTCGCTACGGCTCCCCTAATCGGTTAACCTTGCCACTGAATATAAGTCGCTGACCCATTATACAAAAGGTACGCAGTCACCCCACAAAGGAGGCTCCTACTGCTTGTACGTACACGGTTTCAGGTTCTATTTCACTCCCCTCACAGGGGTTCTTTTCGCCTTTCCCTCACGGTACTGGTTCACTATCGGTCAGTCAGGAGTATTTAGCCTTGGAGGATGGTCCCCCCATCTTCAGACAGGATATCACGTGTCCCGCCTTACTCGTTTTCACTCTCATAACGCCTTCGGTTACGGGGCTATCACCCTCTATTGCGTGCCTTTCCAGACACTTCACCTAACGTTATCAAAGCTTAAGGGCTAGTCCGATTTCGCTCGCCGCTACTTTCGGAATCTCGGTTGATTTCTTTTCCTCGGGGTACTTAGATGTTTCAGTTCTCCCGGTTCGCCTCATTAACCTATGAATTCAGTTAATGATAACTGCTGCTGCAGTTGGGTTTCCCCATTCGGAAATCGCAGACTCAAGTGGCTCTTACTGCCTCATCTGCGCTTATCGCAAGTTAGTACGTCCTTCATCGCCTCTGACTGCCAAGGCATCCACCGTGTACGCTTAATTACTTAACCATACAACCCGAAGAAGTCTTTTTTGCTTGGTCTTTTTCCCTGAATACGGCGTTAGCATCGAAGGCTGCTTGGTTGCTATCAGACGATAGCGCCCTGCGACATCCTTCTTGCTGCCTTGTCTCAGGCAAAAATCCTCAGCGCAAAAACCTAAGGGTTGATATCATCAACTAATTAGGTGTCACACAATATTTTATACATGAGTGTGTGACTTGGTTTTGCCGGACTCAATTTGAATACACAGTTGCCTGTGTATTCCCAAGAACACTTGATTGTGTTGGTCTTTCTCTTTCGAGAAAGTATTGAGAACTTTTACAAATAATTATCTGTTTCCAAAGAAACAAACATTATTTTGTCAGCTTTCCAAATTGTTAAAGAGCAAAATGTACGCTTGAGCATTCAAGCCACACTTTCTAATGACTTTCAGCGCCACAACATCGCACCACATCGGTTAAACCGCTGGTCTGAGTTTGCTGAGCCAAAAATAGTTAGAAAGTGGTGGGCGATACCGGGTTCGAACCAGTGACCCCCTGCTTGTAAGGCAGGTGCTCTCCCAACTGAGCTAATCGCCCACTTTCAGGCGTCCCTCAAAAGAGGAAAATGGTGGGTCGTACAGGATTCGAACCTGTGACCAATTGGTTAAAAGCCAACTGCTCTACCAGCTGAGCTAACGACCCGGACTTCTCAAAAGAAGTGGTATCCCGTAGGGGAGTCGAACCCCTGTTACCGCCGTGAAAGGGCGGTGTCCTAGGCCTCTAGACGAACGGGACATTGTCTTGCTTAATGACCTTTCATCCGAAAAATCACATCGCAACGCGCTCTGTTATAAACCAAATCAATCTGTGTGGACACTCATCCAAAATATCTTTACGTAAGGAGGTGATCCAGCGCCAGGTTCCCCTAGCGCTACCTTGTTACGACTTCACCCCAGTCATGAACCACAAAGTGGCAAGCGTCCTCCCGAAGGTTAAACTACCTGCTTCTTTTGCAGCCCACTCCCATGGTGTGACGGGCGGTGTGTACAAGGCCCGGGAACGTATTCACCGTAGCATTCTGATCTACGATTACTAGCGATTCCGACTTCATGGAGTCGAGTTGCAGACTCCAATCCGGACTACGACATACTTTTTGGGATTCGCACACTCTCGCAAGTTAGCCGCCCTCTGTATATGCCATTGTAGCACGTGTGTAGCCCTACTCGTAAGGGCCATGATGACTTGACGTCGTCCCCACCTTCCTCCGGTTTATCACCGGCAGTCTCCCTGAAGTTCCCACCCGAAGTGCTGGCAATCAAGGATAAGGGTTGCGCTCGTTGCGGGACTTAACCCAACATTTCACAACACGAGCTGACGACAGCCATGCAGCACCTGTCTCAGAGCTCCCGAAGGCACACCAGAATCTCTTCCGGCTTCTCTGGATGTCAAGAGTAGGTAAGGTTCTTCGCGTTGCATCGAATTAAACCACATGCTCCACCGCTTGTGCGGGCCCCCGTCAATTCATTTGAGTTTTAATCTTGCGACCGTACTCCCCAGGCGGTCTACTTAACGCGTTAGCTCCGAAAGCCACGACTCTAGGTCACAACCTCCAAGTAGACATCGTTTACGGCGTGGACTACCAGGGTATCTAATCCTGTTTGCTCCCCACGCTTTCGCATCTGAGTGTCAGTATCTGTCCAGGGGGCCGCCTTCGCCACCGGTATTCCTTCAGATCTCTACGCATTTCACCGCTACACCTGAAATTCTACCCCCCTCTACAGTACTCTAGCCTGCCAGTTTCAAATGCAACTCCGGGGTTAAGCCCCGGGCTTTCACATCTGACTTAACAGACCACCTGCATGCGCTTTACGCCCAGTAATTCCGATTAACGCTCGCACCCTCCGTATTACCGCGGCTGCTGGCACGGAGTTAGCCGGTGCTTCTTCTGCAGCTAACGTCAAAATGCAGCTCTGTTAAAACTACATCCTTCCTCACTGCTGAAAGTACTTTACAACCCGAAGGCCTTCTTCATACACGCGGCATGGCTGCATCAGGCTTGCGCCCATTGTGCAATATTCCCCACTGCTGCCTCCCGTAGGAGTCTGGACCGTGTCTCAGTTCCAGTGTGGCTGATCATCCTCTCAGACCAGCTAGGGATCGTCGCCTTGGTGAGCCATTACCCCACCAACTAGCTAATCCCACCTGGGCATATCCTGACGCGAGAGGCCCGAAGGTCCCCCTCTTTGGTCCGTAGACATCATGCGGTATTAGCCATCGTTTCCAATGGTTATCCCCCACATCAGGGCAATTTCCCAGGCTTTACTCACCCGTCCGCCGCTCGACGACGAGAAAGCAAGCTTTCTCTCGTTTCCGCTCGACTTGCATGTGTTAGGCCTGCCGCCAGCGTTCAATCTGAGCCATGATCAAACTCTTCAATTAAAGTTTTGGTGACACGATGTGTCGGCTCAATGAATACTGCTTTTTGTCTCTGCTTTAAGAGCAGAAGCAAAAAGTGACATTACATAAGTAATGTTGAATTGACTGTGCTCTTATTAAATAACAGTTGCCTGTATTCAACTTGATTTGGTCACTCGATTCATTGATAAAATCTTTTTGGATATTTATCGACGAGTGCCCACACAGATTGATTGGTCTATATTGTTAAAGAGCTTTCTTCACAACGTTCTCCGTTTGAAGAGGCGGTCATTCTAGCGAGATAAATCTTGGTGTCAAACACTTTTTTCAGATTTATTCTCCGGTGAAGACCGGGCTTACACAACCGGGGATTTCTCTCCGCTATCCCGTGTCAGCGAGGGGCATTATAGGCATCGTCTTCCGATTGGCAAGCCCTTTTTACTAAGTTTTTTAAAAACAGTAATCACGCCGCCCACAAGCGATCACTTTTCACTCAATCCGTCTGTTTTATCTACATATCTTTAAATTTCTGCGCAAACAGATCGACTTTATGCCAGTTTGTATATTCGACTTCTTTTGATGTATCAGTTTCACCACCGGTCATTTTCATAATGAGACGGATCATCATGCGGTCAAAAAAACGATAGCGCGGATAACGTAACGCTCCAGCAAAAACACCAATCAGTTTCGGCTGCCAGACTGATTGACGCAAAAAAGTCTGAATATAAACACTGCCTTCAGGCGTATCTTTTTTTTGTTCTTCTTTCCGTGCGGTTAAGTTGACACATATAAAAGCGGCGTTTGCTTCGTCTAACTGACGAGCGTGATGATCGATAAATTGATAAAGTGACTGATGGAGTCGGCCATACCGAATTGAAGCACCAATCAACACTTTATCGTAAAGTGCTAAATTTAATTTGGGATGCAGATGCAGATCAACGAACTCGCTCTCATAGCCATCAAGCTGTGCAACAATATGTTCAACAATTTTTTTAGTCTGTCCTTCTCGGGTTGAATACAGACAGAGAATTTTCTTCACAAATATTCCTCTTAATTACGCCAAAATGCAGGAGTGAACAGAACGAGCAATGTAAAGATTTCTAATCGCCCAAATAACATCGAAAGAATAAGTACCCATTTTGCTTTGTCATTCACATCACCAAAATGGACAGCAACTTCCCCCAACCCGGGGCCAAGGTTATTCAATGTTGCGGCCACAGCAGAAAATGCGCTTAACTCTTCCATACCTGTTGCGATTAAAGCCAACATACATAAAACGAAGACCAGCGCATAAGTGGAAAAAAATCCCCATACCGCATCAATGACTCGAGGAGATAAAGCTTTATCTCCTAATTTGATCGGATAAATGGCCCGTGGATGGACAAGACGTTTCATTTCCCGCCCACCTTGCAAGGTTAACAACAGAATCCGGATCACTTTCAATCCACCACCAGTGGATCCCGCACATCCCCCAATAAATGAAGAGAACAGCAATAAAACGGGTAAAAAAAGCGGCCAATCAGAAAATCCGGTGGTCGTAAATCCTGCTGTCGTTGAAACCGATACACTCTGAAATAGTGCTTTATCAAAAACTTCGGCAACCGAGTCATATTGCTGATGGAGTAATAAGACGGAAAAACAAGTGACGAACAAGATGGCCTGAATAAACAAAAACGTTCTGAATTCGTAATCTTTCCAATAAAGCTTCGGGTGAATACCACCAGAAGCAAAAGCAGCATAATGCAAGGTAAAATTACAAGAAGAGATCAGCAGAAAAACAACCGTAATCAGATTAATCGCCTGACTATTGAAGTAACCCATACTGGCATCGTGTGTCGAAAAACCACCGATCGCAATCGTTGAAAAGCTATGGCATATCGCATCAAAGAAAGTCATCCCCGCGAGCCAGTATAAAAAAGCACACACAACCGTGATACCCAGGTAGATATACCAAAGTGCTTTTGCTGTTTCGGCAATACGAGGAGTGACTTTGGTATCTTTAACCGGGCCGGGGATTTCAGCCCGATAGAGCTGCATTCCCCCGATCCCAAGCACCGGAAGAATCGCAACTGCCAGCACGATGATCCCCATCCCACCGAACCATTGCAGAAACTGTCGATAGAATAAAATCGCTTTCGGCAACTCATCTAAGCCGACGATGACCGTAGCTCCGGTCGTTGTCAGGGCAGAAAAGGATTCAAAAAAAGAATCTGTCAAAGAAATACTTGGATTTTCGGAAATAAAGAATGGGATCGCACCGGCACTGCCGATAACAGTCCAGAATAAAACCACAATCAGAAAGCCATCACGGGATTTTAATTCATGTTTATGATGACGATTCGGGAACCAGATCGCCGCCCCACAGAAGAGCAAAGCAAAGAAAGTGGTAACAAACGAGACACCGGCACCATCACGATAGATCAAAGCCACCAGCGCAGGCGCCAGCATAGAAACACTGAATAAGGCAAGGAGTAATCCGACTATACGGATAATAGAACGAAATTGCATGATGGTATGGCTGATTCTGACCTTAGTTGTTTAATTCATCATCTGAACTGACAAGCACTCTTGCACTACTTTTATTGGTTATCACTTGGATAAACTCTTCGATATATCGAACTTCAATCTCAATCGTGATAACAACGTGTTGAAGATACTGTGCTTCGCGCTCCTGAGCGCCAAATTGCTGAATAACGGATTGAGCCAAAGGAATCAATCCATAGTCTAGCGCCAAGTTTAATGTCTTGGTGATTTTTCTTTCGATAGTTTGAAGTTGCTTAAGCGCTTGTTGAACGCCACCACCATAGGCTTTGACTAATCCACCGGTTCCCAACTTCACACCACCATAATAACGTACAACCACGGCTGTAATTTCGCCAACGTTTGCGCCTGACAACTGCGCTAAAATTGGCTTTCCCGCAGTACCTGAAGGTTCACCATCATCACTAAACCCCCACGCCATCGAATCATCAGGGCGTCCTGCGATAAACGCCCAGCAGTGATGTCTCGCATCGGGGTATTGATGTTTGATCTGCTCAATAAAGGCCTTGGCAGACTCAACCCCGGGCGTATGGTGCAGAAAAGTCATAAACAGACTTTTTTTGATCTCTTCATCATAACGTACGGAAGTGGCCGGAATCGCATAAGGCTGATCGTTCATTGAATATTTAGTATCACATCAAATCAAACAGGCGTGACAGTCTATCACGACCATGAAGAAAAGTGCTGCGGATCTAAAAAAACGGAATTTATCTTTTCATTTATTGCAGTTATCTCAACTTGTAGCCACACTTTTTGAATATAAAAACAAGTCATCGTACCAGTTGACTCACTACAAATGCATGTCAGGAGATAATTCATGATCTTTCAGTCAAAGACATTGCAGGTAAAGGAAATAGAAGGCGGTATCCTTGAGCTGCAGTTTTGCACACCTAAGTCGGTCAATACACTTGACACGGCAACCCTGAGCTATCTGGATAAAGCATTGGATGCAATCCTAGACTTTCCGGGACTTACTGGCTTAATACTGACATCCGACAAAGAGAGCTTTATTGTCGGGGCCAATATCAATGAGTTTTTAGGTTTATTCCAGTATCCGAGTGAGGCGCTGGAACAATGGCTTCACGATGCTAACCAAATTTTCTGTAAGCTTGAAGATCTACCGGTACCGACCGTCTCAGCAATACGTGGCTATACCTTGGGTGGTGGGTGTGAGTGTGTACTCGCTACTGATTTCCGGGTTGCAGCCCAAACAACAAAAATCGGCCTGCCAGAAACAAGACTCGGCATTATGCCCGGATTCGGAGGCTGTGTTCGCCTGCCAAGATTAATCGGTGCAGATAATGCCTTAGAAGCGATTGTTCAGGCAAAAATATTCAATGCAGAACAGGCTTTGGCTGTCGGATTTGTTGATGCGATCACGACAGAAGAAGCACTGGTCGCAACCGCAAGACAAACACTCGACGATGCAATCCACAACCGGATTGACTGGAAGAGAGTAAGACAGGAAAAAGGTGCACCGCTTGCTTTATCTCCCGTAGAACGTTTGATGGTCTTCTCGACAGCTAAGGGAATGACGCATCAAAAAGTAAGTACTCACTACATGGCACCATTTTTAGCGATTGAGACGATCGAGTCCTCAGCAACGCTATCCAGGGATGAAGCACTCGATATCGAGCGGAAGAACTTTGTCACACTGGCAAAATCGGATCAGGCAGCCGCATTGGTCAGTATTTATCTCAATGACCAGTATATTAAAGGCCTCGCCAAAACAGCCAAACAGTCGCTCACCCACCCCATCAATCACAGTGCTGTCATTGGTGCCGGGGTGATGGGTGGCGGTATTGCCTATCAATCCGCGATCAAAGGGATTCCTGCGATTTTAAAAGATATTGTACCTGACTCCCTGAATCTGGGGATGGATCATACCGCGCAACTGTTGGAGCAAGGCGTGAAGCGAGGTAAGCTATCTCCCCGGGACATGGCCAATACTCTGGCTTCGATTCGCCCGACACTCAACTATACCGGTATCGAAGAAGTGGATGTCGTCGTTGAAGCTGTCGTAGAGAACCCTAAAATCAAATCATCCGTTCTCAAAGAACTGGAAGAAAAAGTTACGTCGAATACCATTCTGACCTCAAATACCTCAACCATTCCGATCACCCAGCTGGCTGCGGGCTTATCAAGGCCTGAAAAATTCTGTGGCATGCATTTCTTTAACCCGGTACATAAAATGCCGCTGGTTGAAATTATCCGCGGCAAAGAAACCAGTGACGAAACCATTAATACGGTTGTCGCTTTTGCTGCCCATATGGGCAAATCACCGATTGTCGTTAACGACTGTCCGGGATTTTTTGTCAACCGCGTTCTCTTTCCTTATTTTCTGGCCTTTTGTCAGTTACTTGATGAAGGGTACGACTTTGTCCAAATTGATCAAATCATGGAGAAAGATTTTGGCTGGCCAATGGGGCCTGCCTATTTGCTCGATGTCGTCGGTATCGACATCGCTTATCACGCACAGCAGGTAATCTGCCAAGCCTACCCGACCCGAATGAAAGCCTCCCCGGATAACATCATAACCCGGCTCTATGAAGCGAAAAAATTCGGCCAGAAAACTGGCGCAGGCTTTTATCAGTACTATACGGATAAACGCGGCAGGAACCAGAAAGTATTGTCGTCGGACATTCATCAACTGGTCTACCCATCGAAAGAACCATTGCCAGTCACAGACAAACAAATGATCATCGATCGCATGATGATTCCGATGATGAATGAAGTCATTCTTTGTATGGAGGAAAATATTGTTTTCTCCCCTGCGGAAGCAGACATCGCCCTCGTGTACGGGCTCGGATTCCCACCGTTCAGAGGCGGTGTTTGCCGTTATCTCGATACAATCGGGATACAACAATATATCCAAACGGCTCAGTCATATCAGCGTTTAGGAGAACTCTATCACGTCCCGAAATCTCTTGAAGTGATGGTTCGTGAAGCAAGAGTTTTCTATCCCATCCACCATGAAAAATCAGAATCAGAGAGAGGATAAGCGTATGAGTAAGCAAGCCGTGATCGTAGATTGTATCCGTACACCGATGGGCCGATCGAAAGAAGGGGTGTTTCGCCATACTCGTGCAGAAACACTATCCGCACATTTGATGCAATCCCTGATTCAACGTAACCCACAAATTCCGTTGACTGATATCGAAGATATCTATTGGGGATGTGTTCAGCAAACCCTCGAACAGGGAATGAATATAGCGCGTAATGCCGCTGTTCTGGCCGGACTGCCGTTTGAAATCGGTGCCGTCACAGTGAATCGACTGTGTGGTTCATCGATGCAGGCCTTGCATGATGCTGCGAGATCGGTGTCTGTCGGCGATGCCGATATTTGCCTCATCGGTGGTGTTGAACATATGGGGCATGTGCCGATGACACATGGTATTGATATGCATCCCGGCCTGAGTAAACATGCGGCGAAAGCAGCTGGGATGATGGGGCTGACGGCTGAAATGCTGGCCAAACAAAATCAGATTAGTCGAGACGCACAAGATCAATTTGCCCTGCGCTCCCATCAGCGAGCAGCACAGGCAACGGAGCAAAAATTATTTCAGCGGGAAATCGTACCGACCCAAGGCCACAACGAACAAGGCGCTTTGATATCTCTGCAAGAAGATGAAGTTATTCGTCGCGATGCTTCACTCGAGGCTCTTGCCTCGCTCAAACCGGTTTTCGACCCGGCCAGCGGCACTGTCACAGCCGGCTCTTCTTCGGCCTTATCAGATGGAGCATCGGCAATGATTGTGATGAGCGAAGAAAAGGCACAACAGCTCGGATTACCGATCCGGGCGAAAATTCGGGCAATGGCTGTCGCAGGATGCGAACCTTCCGTAATGGGTATAGGCCCGGTCCCTGCGACCCGTAAAGCACTAAAAAGAGCCGGATTATCTTTGCACGATATCGAAGTCATTGAACTGAATGAAGCTTTTGCCGCACAAGCGCTTTCTTGTATTCAACACTTTGAATTGATGGATAGCTTTGATGATAAAATGAACCTATGGGGCGGCGCGATAGCATTAGGTCACCCGCTGGGATGCTCAGGGGCCAGAATATCCACAACACTATTAAATGTAATGGAACATCAGGATGCCCAGTTCGGACTGGCAACCATGTGTATCGGTATGGGGCAAGGTATTGCGACGATTTTTGAGCGCGTCCGCTGATCAGCCACAATCCCCATCAGCAGTAATCTTCCCCCAACGAAAAAGGCTCCTCATTGGAGCCTTTTCACTGATGTATATCTCTAGCGTTCTTATTTTTTCACCGGTCTCTGCCAGCCTTCAACCCGACGTTCTTTCGCCCGGGTAATCACTAATTCACCTTGAGCAACATTGCGAGTTAATGTTGTCCCGGCACCAATGGTTGCCCCATCTTCAATCGTGACCGGCGCCACCAGCTGACAATCAGATCCGACAAAGACATCATCACCAATGACGGTTTTATGTTTATTCGCACCATCATAGTTACAGGTAATCACCCCGGCACCTACATTAACGCGATCACCGATTTCCGCATCGCCCAGATAAGTAAGATGATTGGCTTTCGAACCTTGGCCTAAACGTGCATTTTTCACTTCAACAAAATTACCGACATGTGCATCATCTTTTAACTCAGCACCCGGTCTCAAACGAGTAAACGGTCCGACGGTACACATTTCTCCGACAGTCGCACCTTCAATGACGCTGTACGGACGAATGATGGTGTTGTCATCAATTTCACAATCCTTCAATACCGAACCAGCGCCGATAATCACGTTATTGCCCAGCGAAACACTGCCTTCAATCACGACATTCACATCGATCTCAACATCATAACCGCACTGCAATTGACCTCTGAGATCAAATCGAGCCGGATCGCGAAGCATCACGCCCTGTGTTAAAAGTTTATTCGCCAGCGAATGCTGATAAGCTCTTTCCAAACGAGACAGCTGAACACGATCATTGACCCCTTCAACTTCCATCGGATCAAGCGGATGAACTGCCTGAATCGCTCTGCCTTCTGCATGAGCAGCCGCAATCACATCCGTCAGATAATATTCACCCTGAGCATTATTATTTTCTAATCCAGATAACCAACGTTTCAGATCGTTCCCGGAAGCGACCATCACACCGGTATTTACTTCTTGGATCGCGAGCTCTGCTTCTGAAGCATCTTTTTGCTCAACAATAGCAACGACAGTATCATTGTGACGGACAATTCTTCCATATCCTGTGGGATTGTCTAAAACAACGGTTAATAACGCGATCCCGCCTTGTGGCTGTGAAGCCAGTAAATTGTCGATAGTCTCTTCCGAAATCAGCGGTACATCACCATATAAAACAATGATCTGCTCATCATCCTGAAAATAAGGTGCAGCTTGATCGACGGCATGACCAGTCCCTAATTGTTGCGACTGCAATACCCAATTCACGGATTCGGCCGATAACTGTTGTTGCATCAACTCGCCTCCGTGACCATAAACCAGATGAATTTGCTGCGCACCAATCCCCTGACATGTATCAATCACATGTTTCACCATGGGTTTACCTGCCAGAGTATGAAGAACCTTGGGCAACTGAGAATACATCCGGGTTCCTTTTCCCGCGGCTAAAATCACGGCACTGAATTTCATGGTCTACCTTTATACTGAGTCGGAAAGAGAGTTCTGATTTTATACGGGAAATCGCCAATAGTTAAATCATCGGCAATCATTTTTGCAGAAAAACGAAAAAGGCGACAGAAAGTCGCCTTTTTGGAACGTCATCAATGATTAATTAACGACGTTTTTTAACCAGCTCGATTACTCGTAGCTTAGCAATGGCTTTAGCCAGTTCACTGGCCGCCTGCGCGAAGTCCATCCCGCCTTGCTGATTCTGAATATTTTCTTCAGCACGACGTTTGGCTTCTTCCGCCTTTGCTGCGTCTAGATCTTCACCACGAATGGCTGTATCAGCAAGTACCGTAGAGGTACTTGCCTGAACTTCCACTATCCCACCAGAAACATAAATAATTTCTTCGTGGCCGTGCTGCTTCACAATACGCACCATACCAGGCTTTATAGCGGTCAGAAGCGGTGCGTGACCATGGTAAATACCAAGTTCACCTTCGCTACCGGTCACCTGAAATGTTTCAACCATGCCAGAGAAAATTTTCTTCTCAGCACTAACGACATCCAGATGAAAGGGTATTGATGCCATATCGCCTCCTAGTCAGCCTTATAGCTTCTTCGCATTCTCAACAGCGTCATCAATTGCACCGCAGTACATAAACGCTTGTTCAGGAACGTCATCATATTCACCGGAAAGGAGACCTTTGAAACCACGCAGGGTTTCTTTCAGAGGAACGTAAATTCCCGGGTCACCAGTAAATACTTCAGCAACGTGGTAAGGCTGAGTCAGGAAACGCTCGATCTTACGTGCACGAGCAACCACCAGCTTATCGTCTTCAGAAAGCTCATCCATACCCAGAATCGCAATGATATCTTTCAACTCTTTATAGCGTTGAAGTGTTGACTGAACACCACGAGCAATATCGTAATGTTCCTGACCAACAACGAGTGGATCAAGCTGACGTGACGTTGAATCAAGCGGGTCAATCGCTGGATACAAGCCCATTGCCGCGATGTTACGGTTCAATACAACCGTTGCATCCAAGTGAGCAAATGTTGTCGCTGGAGATGGGTCAGTCAAGTCATCCGCTGGTACATATACCGCCTGTACAGACGTGATAGAACCTGTTTTGGTTGACGTGATACGTTCTTGCAGAACACCCATTTCTTCTGCCAGTGTCGGCTGATAACCTACCGCAGAAGGCATCCGGCCCAGCAGGGCTGATACTTCTGTTCCCGCGAGGGTATAACGGTAGATGTTATCGATAAACAGCAGTACGTCACGACCTTCGTCACGGAATTTCTCCGCCATAGTCAAACCAGTCAGAGCCACACGCAGACGGTTGCCCGGTGGTTCATTCATCTGACCGTAAACCATCGCTACCTTAGATTCTTCAGGCTTCTCGATGTTAACAACACCCGCTTCCTGCATTTCGAAGTAGAAGTCGTTCCCTTCACGAGTACGCTCACCTACCCCGGCAAATACAGACAAACCTGAGTGTTGCAGTGCGATGTTATTGATCAATTCCATCATGTTGACGGTCTTACCAACACCTGCACCACCGAACAGACCGATTTTACCCCCTTTCGCAAACGGGCAAATCAAGTCAATAACCTTTACACCTGTTTCTAAAAGCTCAGTCGCACTTGACTGTTCTTCGTAGCTTGGCGCTTCACGGTGAATTGAGTACGTTACTTCTGCACCGATATCACCACGTTCGTCAATCGCATCACCTAAAACGTTCATGATACGACCTAACGTTTTAGTACCGACAGGTACTGAGATTGGAGCGCCAGTATTTTCAACTGTCATTCCACGACGTAAACCATCCGAGCTACCCATCACGATGGCGCGAATCACGCCACCGCCTAGTTGTTGCTGCACTTCAAGAACCAGACGTTCTTTCGCATCGACAACATTCAGAGCATCGTAAACACTTGGTACTTCACTCTGTGGGAACTCTACGTCGACTACTGCACCAATGATCTGTACGATCTTACCTGTAGCCATCGTTAATCCTCTAAACTATTTATTTGACCTTCACTTAAACCGCAGCTGCGCCGCCCACGATTTCCGACAGTTCTTGTGTAATTGCCGCTTGACGCGCTTTGTTATACACAAGTTCCAGATCTTCAATCAGGTTACCCGCATTATCAGTTGCAGCTTTCATAGCAACCATTCGAGCCGCTTGCTCACAAGCAAGATTCTCGACAACTCCTTGATAAACCTGAGACTCTACATAACGTTGCAACAACATATCGAGTAGAGGCTTTGGTTCAGGTTCATAAAGGTAATCCCATGAATGCTCACGTTTGACTTCTTTACTGTCTGATTTAGGCAAAGGTAGCAATTGATCGATCGTTGGTTCTTGCACCATGGTGTTCACAAAACGGTTAAACACAACATAGAGGCGATCCAACTCACCTTCATCATATTTTTTCAGCATGACATTCACAGAGCCAATCAAATCTTCCAGAGAAGGAGAATCTCCTAATCCTGAAGTCTGAGCAGCCACTTTAGCACCGCTGTTCTTGAAAAATGCTGTCGCTTTTGAACCAATCACGGCTAACTCAACGTCAACATTTTTTTCTGACCAGGATTTCATATCCAGCAGGGCTTTTTTGAACAGGTTAATGTTCAAGCCACCACATAATCCACGATCAGTAGAAATGATGATATAACCAACACGTTTGGCTTCACGCTCTTCCAGATACGGATGACGATATTCCAGATTTGCGTTTGCCACATGACCGATCACTTTACGCATTGTTTCCGCGTATGGACGGGAAGACTCCATTGCATCTTGACTACGACGCATTTTAGAAGCCGCTACCATTTCCATCGCTTTCGTAATCTTCTGAGTGCTTTTCACACTCCCGATTTTACTACGTATCTCTTTTGCGCCGGCCATCGTCACTCTCCATTAGTTGGTGGCAGTCAAGCCACCGACTTTGATTACCAAGTTTGAGTTGCTTTAAACTCATCGACCAGCTTCTTCAGCTGCGCTTCGATGTCATCGTTATAAGCACCAGTCTTGTTGATCTCAGCTGCTAAATCAGCATATTGATTACGAGCGAACGACAGTAATGCGGCCTCAAAGTTAAGGAGTTGATTTAACTCAATATCTCCAAGATAGCCACGTTCGGCAGCAAAGATAACCAGTGCCTGATCAAAAACAGACATTGGTGCATACTGCTTCTGCTTCATCAGTTCAGTTACTTTCTGACCATGATCCAGCTGTTTCTTCGTCGCATCATCCAGATCAGAAGAGAACTGAGCAAACGCCGCCAATTCACGATACTGTGCGAGTGCCGTACGGATACCACCAGAGAGTTTCTTGATAATCTTCGTCTGAGCAGAACCACCCACACGAGATACCGAGATACCCGGGTCAACAGCCGGACGAACCCCTGCGTTAAACAATTCTGTTTGCAGGAAGATCTGACCATCGGTAATCGAGATTACGTTTGTCGGTACAAATGCAGAAACGTCACCAGCTTGTGTTTCAATGATAGGTAGTGCAGTTAAAGAACCGGTCTTACCTTTCACTTCACCATTCGTGAATTTTTCTACATACCCTTCGCTGACACGCGATGCTCGCTCAAGCAAACGAGAGTGTAAGTAGAATACATCCCCAGGGAATGCTTCACGGCCCGGTGGGCGCTTCAATAGTAGAGAGATCTGACGATAAGCAACAGCTTGCTTTGACAGATCATCATAAACGATCAGTGCATCTTCACCACGATCACGGAAGTATTCACCCATTGCACATCCGGCATAAGGCGCCAGATATTGCAGTGCCGCAGATTCAGAAGCAGAAGCAACAACAACGATTGTGTTCGCTAATGCGCCATGCTCTTCGAGCTTACGCACAACGTTGGCAATCGTGGAAGCTTTCTGTCCAATCGCAACATAAATAGAATAAATACCTGAATCTTTCTGGTTGATAATCGCATCAATCGCCATCGCTGTTTTACCAGTCTGACGGTCACCGATAATCAACTCACGCTGACCCCGACCGATAGGAATCATTGAGTCAACAGATTTGTAACCAGTTTGAACAGGTTGATCAACCGACTTACGATCGATAACACCAGGTGCAATCACTTCTACCGGAGAAGTTAATTTCGCATCAATCGGACCTTTACCATCAATAGGCTCACCCAGTGTGTTTACCACACGACCAAGCATTTCAGGACCAACCGGTACTTCAAGAATACGACCTGTACCTGTAACTTTTGTGCCTTCCTTAAGGTCGGCATACGGGCCCATTACAACCGCACCAACCGAGTCACGCTCAAGGTTAAGTGCTAAGGCATAACGGCCACCCGGTAATTCGATCATTTCACCTTGCATCACGTCCTTCAGGCCGTGGATGCGGATAATACCATCGCTTACCGAGACGATAGTACCTTCATTGCGAGCTTCACTAACAACATTGAATTGTTCAATACGCTGTTTAATTAGATCGCTAATTTCCGTGGAATTAAGTTGCATGCTCCAATCCCCATCAAGACTGTAATGCATCGCTCAGACGGCTCAAACGGCCATGTACTGAGTTATCGATGATTAAGTCTCCGGCTCGAATAATTACCCCACCGAGTAGGGCCTCATCTATACTGCAATTCAGCTGAACTTTGCGCTCGAGGCGCTGCTCCAGTTTGCTGCTGATCTCTGCTTTTTGTTCTGCGGAAAGCTCCGTTGCAGAAACAACGCTCACTTCCACCTGTTTTTCATGCTCTTTTTTCAACACAAAAAACAGTTCACAAACATCAGGGAGCGCTCTTAAACGCCCATTTTCAGCCATCACCCGAAGCAGGTTCTGACCGTATTCATCAAACTGTTCACCACAAACCGCAACAAAAATTTCTGCCAACTTATCGGCAGCCATTGAACTATTCAAAAGCTCATGGATTTGTTCGTTTTTGGTCACTTCCGCAGCAAAAGTAAGCATCTCACCCCATTGGTTGAGTTGCCCTTTTTCCACCGCAAAGTCAAATGCTGCTTTAGCATAGGGGCGTGCTATTGTTGTCAAATCAGACATTTGCGCCCCCCTAGTTAAAGTTTCGCAGTAATGCTATCGAGAATATCTTTATGCGCATCTTTATCAATAGAACGCTCAAGAATCTTCTCAGCTCCAGCCACAGCAAGCGCAGCAACCTGTTTACGTAAGTCATCTCGGGCACGAATACGCAAAGACTCAATTTCAGCTTCAGCCTGAGCAATCAGGTGATTCCGCTCAACAATGGCTTCATCTCTCGCTTCATCAAGAATTTGTACTTTTCGTTTGTTCGCCTGTTCAATAACTTCAGCCGCTGCTTGCTTGGCTTCTTTGATACGTTCAGAAGCATTCGCTTTCGCTAGATCAAGGTCTTTCTCAGCGCGCTCAGCAGCTGATAGACCGTCAGCAATTTTTTTCTGACGTTCTTCAATCGCTGCCATCAATGGTGGCCATACATATTTCATGCAGAACCAAACAAAGAGAGCGAACGCAATAGCCTGACCTAGCAGAGTTGCGTTTATATTCACCGCAGACTCCTTCTATGTTTGCAAATAATTAAAAACACCAGCCAATTTCTAGACACAATGAATGTGCTAACTTAGCCGGCAACCGCAAACATGACGTACAAACCTAGACCAACAGAGATCATAGGAATCGCGTCCACAAGACCCATCACGATAAAGAACTGAGTACGGATAAGTGGGATAAGATCTGGCTGGCGCGCAGCACCTTCAAGATACTTACCACCCAACATACCGATGCCAATTGCTGCACCAATCGCTGCCAAGCCCATCATGATTGCCGCTGAAAGATACAGCAGATCCATGTTCAAGTTTTCCATTATTGACTCCAAGTTTTATACTAATTGAGTTTCTGATTGATTAAGTTGAATTAGTGATCTTCAGAAGCTTGAGATAGATAAACTATCGTCAACACCATGAAGATAAATGCTTGTAATGTGATGATCAGTATATGGAAAATAGCCCAAGGCACTGACAACACCCACTGTGACCACCACGGTAACAATCCGGCAATCAATATAAAGATCAATTCACCCGCATACATGTTACCGAACAAACGAAGACCCAGTGATACCGGCTTCGAAATCAAAGTCACCCCTTCCAAAATCAAGTTGATTGGAATGAACGCCCAATGATTGAATGGCTGCAGTGTTAGCTCTTTTGCAAACCCGATTGGCCCTTTAATTTTGAAGCTGTAGAACAGAATCAAAACAAAGACGCCCAACGCCATCGATAGCGTAATATTGACATCGGCAGAAGGAACGACACGAAGGTAGTGGATTCCAACTAAGCTTGCTGCATGAGGAAGAAAATCTACCGGGATCAAGTCCATTAAGTTCATCAGGAACACCCATCCGAAAATGGTTATCGCCAATGGAGCAATTAACGCACTTTTTCCGCTGAATACATCTCTGACGGTCCCGTCTACGAATTCAACGATCATCTCGATGAAACACTGTAGTTTCCCGGGGACACCACTTGTTGCATTTTTGGCAACTCGGAAAAAGAGCCAAAGCATGCCAGCCCCCAAAAGCACAGAGATGACCATTGAGTCAATGTTTAGACTCCAAAAGCCTTCCCCTGAACTTAAAAAGGTCAGGTGGTGAGAGATATATTCTTGAGAGGTTAGAGTGGTTTCACCTGAACCAGACATTGAATATCCTATCTATTCACGGTTGATTGAAAAAAATGACGTTACGAACTGCACCACACTTGCCAGACAATAAGACACAATAAGAACCCCGGCATTTATGTCAATTTCCCTAAAAATAAACACTAAAACGCCAGCGGTCATCATTAATTTGTATAGATTGCCCATATATGCACGACCCACATCCAGACCCGCATTGTCTTCGCGGTCCAATTTTCTATGCATATATAAATTCGCCAATAGTGAAGGTACGGTGTACGTAAGTCCCCCAAGAAAAGCGGACAGACCACTTTTCTCATCCAGCACATAGCCGACAATGGTAGCTAATACTATAAAAAAGGCTAACTGCCACGAAAATGACAGAATAAACCATTTATTTAACATAAGTTACCACCCGTTAACTATAGGCCGATTATACATCCGCCTTTACCTTTTACAATAAAGCCGGACCTACAATTCCTCTAGATACATCACAAAAACCCATAAAATGTAAATCAATGATTGCAAAAATAAACATTTCTGTTCTACGGGATTATGACTCTAGTTTTGCAGTCAATGACTGCAATATTTCTTCCAAAGCTTGGCTGTCAGCAACACTGATGGTGATTTTCCCTTGCCCTTTATCAGAAAGGTTCACAGAAACTTTAGCCTGCAGCATTTCACCCAATCTATCCGATAAATTCAATGCATGATTCGTTACAATAGGTTTCTGTGTTTCAGGCTTCGGTGACAGTGCTTTTTTCACCAATTGTTCTGTCTGGCGAACGGTTAACTGTTTTTTCGCAACCTGACTGGCGATTTCCGTCTGAACTTCGCCTTCGAGCATGAGCAGCGCACGCGCATGACCCATATCTAACTTTTTCTCAGCAACCAATGTCTTAACAATATCGTCAAGCTGATTCAGGCGTAATAAATTCGTCACCGTGGTACGCGATTTACCAATCGCATCAGCCACTTGTTGATGGGTTAACTTAAACTCATCTTGCAGCCGTTCCAGCGCCTGAGCTTCTTCAATCGCATTCAGATCTTCACGCTGAATATTCTCAATCAGAGCCATTGCAATGGCCGCACGATCTTCCACATGTTTGACTAAACAAGGAACTTGCTTCAAGCCTGCGTGTCTGGCAGCTCTCCACCGCCGTTCTCCGGCGATAATTTCATAGTTTCCGTTATCAATCGGCCGCACAACGATCGGTTGGATGATTCCCTGCGCCTGAATCGAAGCCGACAGCTCTTCCAATGTTTCCGGAGAGACATCTTTCCGGGGTTGGTATACACCGGGTCTCAGGTGGGTAATAGAAATCTCAGCGAGTTCACCATCAGATGACATCGTTTGACTTTGAGTCGCTACTTGTTGCTTTTCTCTTGCCATAGAACTTGTCGAAAGCAACGCATCCAAGCCTTTTCCCAAACCACGTTTAGACATGTAAGCGGATTCCTTTTTGGTTATGCAATGACTTCATCCCGGCGCAACATCTCACCAGCTAACGCAAGATAGGCCTTGGCACCCACAGAATATTTATCGTAATACATGGCGGGTTTACCATGACTCGGCGCCTCAGCAAGACGAACATTACGTGGGATAACGGTACGGTACACTTTATCACCAAAGTGCTGTTTTAATTGATCGGATACCTCATTGGAGAGTCGATTACGAGGATCGTACATCGTTCTCAGTAACCCTTCGATTTTCAGATTACTATTCACGACAGCTGCCAACTTACTAATGGTATCCATCAGGGCCGTTAATCCCTCAAGCGCGAAATACTCACATTGCATTGGTACTAAAACAGAATCCGCCGCAGCCATCGCATTGATTGTAAGGAGGTTAAGAGAGGGAGGACAATCAATAAAGATGAAATCATAGTTATCACGAACTGAAGCCAGAACATTTTTCAACCGGACCTCGCGGGCAAAAACTTCCATCAGTTTGATTTCTGCCGCCGTCACATCACCATTGGCAGCAATCAGATGATAACGGCCAGTCGTCTTTTGACAGACCACTTCCTGAAACGGGACTTCCTCAACCAATAAATCGTAAGCGGTATAATCAATCTGATATTTATCGACACCGCTTGCCATCGTTGCATTGCCTTGCGGATCAAGATCAATCACTAATATCTTACGTTTCGTTGCTGCCATCGAGGCAGCAAGATTGACACAAGTTGTTGTTTTACCAACACCACCTTTTTGGTTGGCGATTGCTACTATTTTTCCCACGGCATGCCTCGTTGTCTATTCCTTGCGCGATAAGATTACAAGATGACGCTCACCTTCGAGTTCAGGAACGGCTAAAGATTGGATATCCGTCACAAAACACCATTCAGGAAGCAAATCTATCTCATCATGCGGTATTTGTCCTTTCAATGCCAAAAAAACGCCCTCATCCGCTTTCGGAAGATGGTGACACCAATTTACCATATCTATCATGGAAGCAAATGCTCTGCTGAGCACACCATCAAATTTATCTTCAGGCAGGAAATCTTCAACCCGGCTTTGAACCGGCGTCACGTTACGAATATCCAATTCATAAACCACCTGCTTAATAAACCGGATACGCTTACCTAAGCTATCGAGCAACGTAAATTGCTTATCCGGGTTCATAATTGCAAGTGGAATACCGGGTAATCCCGGCCCTGTACCGACATCAATAAAGCGATTACCCAGTAAGTGAGGGCTGACAACGATACTATCCATGATATGTTTCACCAACATGTCTTCCGGATCGCGCACCGACGTCAAATTATAAGCTTTATTCCATTTATTCAATCGCTCAACATATCCGAGCAAAAGATCCATCTGATGTTCACTTACCGTGAGATCCGTCTGCGCGATCAACTGCGTCAGACGGGCAGCCAGCGTTGCCATGTTATGCCGCTTCTCCCTTCTTAAGCATTCCATTTTTCTTGAGATAAACCAACAAAATAGAAATAGCTGCCGGCGTAATGCCCGAAATCCGGGAAGCAATCCCAACCGTCTCCGGTTTTGCCGCATTGAGTTTAATCACAACTTCATTCGAGAGGCCTTTCACAAGGCTATAATCGAGGTCAACCGGCAGTTTGGTATTCTCATGACGCAGTGATTTTTCGATTTCGTCTTGCTGACGTTGAATATACCCCTCGTATTTGACCTGAATTTCAACCTGTTCGGCGGCCTGACGATCATCTAACGCTGGTGAATACTGCGGCAAACTCGTCAGTAAATCATAGGTCATTTCCGGGCGACGTAATAAATCTTCACCACTTGCTTCTCTGGAAATCGGTGTTTTAAGCATCTCATTCAATGCTTCAACGCCCGCCGATTCTGGATTGACCCAAATGTCTTTCAGCCGTTGACGTTCACGCGCCATATTTTCAATTTTCTGGTTGAAACGAGCCCAGCGTATATCATCCACCAGACCGAGTTCCCGGCCTTTTTCAGTTAAACGCAAGTCAGCATTATCTTCACGGAGTAACAAGCGGTATTCCGCACGTGAGGTAAACATCCGGTAAGGTTCACTGGTCCCGAGTGTTGAAAGATCATCGATCAAAACACCCATGTAGGCTTGATCACGACGCGGGTTCCAACCTTCTTTCTCTTGAGCGTACAAACTCGCATTCAAACCGGCCATCAAACCTTGCGCTGCCGCTTCTTCGTAACCGGTGGTTCCGTTGATCTGCCCGGCAAAGAACAGACCTTGGATAAATTTGGTTTCATAGGTTTGTTTTAAATCACGCGGATCAAAAAAGTCATATTCAATCGCATAACCGGGACGAACAATATGTGCATTTTCAAACCCTTGCATCGATTGCACGATTTGCACCTGCACATCAAACGGTAAGCTGGTGGAGATTCCGTTTGGATATAATTCTGTGGTGGTTAATCCTTCCGGTTCAATGAAGATCTGGTGGCTATTTTTATCAGCAAAACGCATCACTTTATCTTCGATTGACGGACAGTAACGCGGCCCGATCCCTTCAATTACACCCGCATACATGGGGCTGCGATCCAAATTATTGCGGATCACATCATGCGTTTTCTCATTGGTATAAGTGATATAACAAGGAATCTGACGCGGATGTTGATCACGATGACCTAAAAACGAAAATACAGGCGTAGGATCATCACCGTGCTGAACCGCAAGCTGAGAAAAATCAACCGAACGAGCATCAATCCGCGGTGGTGTTCCCGTTTTTAAACGATCAACACGGAATGGTAATTCACGCAGGCGTTGTGCTAAAGCGATCGACGGTGGATCACCAGCACGGCCACCAGAATAGTTTTCCATACCAATGTGGATCTTACCGCCGAGGAATGTTCCGACCGTCAGGACAACCGCTTTAGCGTGGAATTTAAGACCCATTTGGGTTACCACACCCACGACACGATCCTGTTCAACGATCAGATCATCAGCAGCTTGCTGAAACAACGTCAGATTCGGCGCATTTTCCAGTGCGTGACGAACATAAGCTTTGTATAACGCTCTGTCTGCCTGAGCCCGAGTGGCCCGAACTGCCGGCCCTTTTGAAGCGTTCAGAGTTCTGAACTGAATACCTGCATGATCGATCGCCTGAGCCATCAAACCGCCCAAAGCGTCAACTTCTTTGACCAGATGTCCTTTTCCGATCCCGCCAATGGCAGGGTTACATGACATCTGTCCTAACGTATCAATATTATGCGTCAGAAGTAATGTTTTTTGTCCTGTGCGTGCAGAGGAGAGAGCGGCTTCCGTTCCAGCGTGACCGCCACCAACCACAATGACGTCAAAATTTTCGTGATAAAGCATGAACCGACCTCAGATATTCAGATCCGTATAAGAAATTAAAGGAGCAGCATTCTACCTTTTTTATCTCCGTTAGAAAATTGATTTCGTGTTTTTGCAGATGATCTTTGAACAATATAAATATATAAGATCTTTATATAGATCTTTTATTAGATCTACTATTAGGGAAGCGGATCTTTGTGGATAAACCTAAAATGATCAGTTGGATCATTAAGTTCGGGACGATCAGTTTTTGTGATCAAACGTTGATCAGATCGAGGATTAGCTGGGATCAAAAATGGCACTTATTCACACCCCTCCGCATAGTGATAAGTTATTATTTGGATAACTATAGCTTCTTCACTGGATCTTTCTATACTTATCCACAGAATAAAACGCTCAAAAATAAATCAATGGGTCCCTTTCGTTGTTATTTCTGGTCATGGCTTCTGGTTTCAAAGCTGCCTGAAGTAACAAGAAACGCCTGAATTTTAATCATCTTATCAATGGCGAGTGATTTTAAGCGATTATTTTAAGCAACTGATTTTATATTTAACGGCAGTTACAAGCTGTCTGTCTATCAATAGATGCCGCATCAGTGATTATTTCCGTTTTGATATCATCATGACCGGTATAAAAGAGATGTGTTATGAGAGATAAAAAACCGTTTCTCTGCGATGGAGCTTTTGTGATGCTTAATGTGGAAAAGCAGGGGACATGATTTCAGGGCAGTTTCGACTACCCTGTGAGTAACTTGTTATACACAACCCGTCATTCATTGAATTGTGCCAGATGCTGTGTGAGCCATTCTCCGGCGGCATCTTCCGGGACCGGATGTTCAAGAATATCAATCGTATAGCAGTCTGTCAGCGGGGTTGCCCCGATATCGAGCAGCAGCTCGTAGGCATGTTTTCCTGCGGCGCAGAATGTGTCATAGCTGGAATCACCGATCGCGACAACAGCAAAAGATAATTTGTCCGTTCTGGGCGGGGTATCCTGAAGTGCGCGGATAAAGGGTTGAATATTATCCGGATATTCACCCGCTCCGTGTGTCGATGTAATGATCAGCCAAATGCCTTCTGCCGGGATATCCGCGAAATTCGGCTGGTTATGGATCTCGGTCTTATGGCCTTGTTGTTGTAATAGTTCATCAAGATGATCACCGACATATTCAGCGCCGCCGAGCGTGCTCCCCGTAATGATATGGATCATATTCATCCTCTTCACAATGGTATTTCACTAATGGAATGTGTTGCTTCTGATTCAACCGACTGACTCAATGCATGTCTGCAATATGTGTCGAGCAACAAAACGTAGGCATAAGAGTAATCAAACCGAAGCGGGAAAGAAAGACACAACTGTATATTGTGTGGATAGCATGGGATCAACCCGTGTGCAGTCGTAAGATTCGATCTGGGAGATAACTTGTATAGTGATGTGTGTGGTTTGTGGGTAACTGTTCATGATCATCACCATTGCTCTGTTGGGGATTTCATCGATCATGCACTTGATCCGTTAATCGACTCCTGAGAGGTATAGTTTTGAATGGTGAACATCGATCACCCTCAGACCGTGAAATCACTCGTAAAAATAGGTAATGAAGATGTTGGCCAAAGGATGACTTTCTGCGAGTCAGAACAAATATTTCTCTTTAGGGCGTCGCGGCAACCCCCGCTGCTGTTTAAGCTGAACACACGTCGGTGATCTCCGGCGTCGGGATTCGAACCCCGCATTGATCATAAAGGTACATAGACGACAGCGGTTGCTGGCTTTATTATGTGTGGCTTCACCTATATTGAATAATAATGGTGGGCTGAATGAGGCTGGCTTCGGTCAGGCCGTTTCCTTTGTGACGGTAGTTCGAACCCGTTCAGCTCACCACCTCCAGAGATTCGGACCTCCTTGGTGGTGAATATCCAACCATCACAAAGGAGGCCAATATGCCTGCGCAATTTACCCCTAATTTACCGCTGACCGCCCGAGGTTATCTGATCGATTTTCTCGGCCTGTGTACCGATGCCGGAACCAATCAGCATGAACTGCGAGAGGTGCTGTTGTACCTCAATAACCTGATTACCTTTGATGAAATGCAGTTACAGCAAGAGGATGGGGTGTAACACTGAAAAGCAAAAGGAGAGCTGGGCTCTCCTTTATTATGTGTAAGGATGAAGATCTGATTTTACTGTGGCTGCTTAATCAAAAGTAAATAGCGTCAGAAATATTATTGATAATCAACTGATTTGTATGTGTAAAATTTTGGTACAAAATCAATTTGAAACTAATTGCATAAAGAAGTTATAGACAGCATTCCTGTTAGTCATCATATTTCATTATTTACATAATGGTGGGTATGAGCAGATGGCACATATAGCATATATGACGGTTAATGGTGAGAAGCAAGGGGTGATTTCCAGTGGTTGTAACACCAAAGATTCAATGGGAAATAAATATCAGGAAACTCATACTGATGAAATTACCATTCTGGCTTGTGAACAAAATATGTTTAAAGATCAGGGCCAACACGGGAAGACACATCATCCGATTCAAATTATCAAAAATATTGATAAATCCAGCCCCCTACTATCGACTGCATTTGCTAAACAAGAATATTTGGATTGTGTGATTGACTTCTTCAGAACCAATGAGCAGGGATATAACGAAAAATTTTATTCTATTGAATTGAAAAAAGCAGTGATTACAGGAATCAGTTTTAAACTTCCTCACACCGTTATTGATCATAAAGAAGAGATGAATGAAGTCCTTGAATTAAGCTATAAGGAGATTATTTGGCGGCATAACATAAGCGGAACGATAGGATATGATAACTGGGATCAAGGCGGTTGGCTGGAATAAACCGATTTTTGCACCTGCTCTTTGTATGGAGTCGATGCAAAATATGCGGCTCGTGAAGGTATGATTAGAGATTGACTTCATCTGAGCAGGTTTCTTCTGAATCATAGCCAATATAGTAATACCCTTGCCAGACACTGTTTCCCTGAAGTTTCATCGAGTATTGAATTCCTTCGCTGGTTGTACAGTAATGGTAACTATACTTTTTGGGCTCAGGAATATGAATCAGTCCGATTGCCAAGCCAATATCACTCTCTGAACTGACCTGATAAAAACTATAGCCGTTGTTGATATTTATTTGTTTTCTGTCTTCTGTTAGCGCATAACAGTTGTCAGCCGATGTGGCCTTATTGATGACATGGCCCTGGGTGATTTGATTGTTGTTTTCCAGATGAACGACAGTGACTTCAACAGGTAATTTCAGTTTTGAATTTTTGATCGCCAGACATTTACCATGCATCCAGCCAATATCATGAAAACCAGAGTGATGATTGCTTTCTGGTATTGCATGGCAGGATGTGAGTAACAAAACAGTGCTGAAGCGTAATAATTGTTTCATTTTATCTTCCATTATATGACCAGTGTGGTGCGTCACTTTTTAGCTTTTTAACACTATAAGACGCTCCAACAGTGTGCAATACCGTATTATCATTGACATTTTTCATATAAGTCACTTTAACACCAGTACCATCGTTTTTCTTGATCGTGATTGTACCACTCCATGTAATGGTCATATCGATAGCTTTTCCAGCAATATGATTACTTGTCAGTGAAGGTGGATAAATACTTCTGGGAGGAACGGCTAACCCAAACCCTTTGACCATTTCCAGAGCACCGGCCTTACTTTTTGCCAGATCGTTATGATCCCATTGAATATCAACCCCAGACATTTTTTTAGCTTCTGATGGCTTGCATTTCCCCTGTGAAATTTTCCACGACCAGTGAAACAGATAGGCTCGTTTGGCGCTTCTTTTGGTCGTTGATATTTTCACGGTTGCACCAGCATCGGTTAATGCTTTGATAAAAGCTTTGGCGTTGGCTTTGAATCCAGCTTCAAGATCCTCAACACTCTGGCTATTCTTTGCATGTGAATTTGCCCATGTTACCCAATACCGACCGCTTTTCATTTGGTTGTTGTCCTCAGAATGATGGGGTTGTTGATTTTTTGCTTTATACGATTTTCGTGGTGTTGTTTATTTGGAGAAAACCTATAAGGTCAGGCTTGAAGGGATGACACCATAGATGCCTCACTGACTTGGAGAGGAATTATTCTAAATTTATCACTTAGTTAATTATACATTCAGTTTCATTTTCTTTTTATGATGAGATATTGTGCCGGAGAATGCTCTAATTTTATTGAATAGATAGTTTTTAATTGTTTGTAATGGGACTTTTTGACTGGGCATGAATAGCAAGCAACAAGGCATGAAGCAAAGGTATGTAAAAGGGAGTAAAACCGATTCATAAACAAAATTCCAAAATGACCATAATTGGCTTGATTTGTTGTGAAGGGTTTTACTCGTTTCTCTGATTAAAAAGCGACTTTACTTCCCGATACAGAAACTCGAAAAGATCCGTCCCAGTAAGTCATCAGAACTAAACTCACCGGTGATCTCATTGAGATGCTGCTGGGTGATGCGCAGTTCTTCGGCGAGGATTTCTCCGGCCATGTAGCCTTCGAGTTGTTGCTGACCAATGGCGAGGTGTTCGGCGGCTTTATCTAAGGCATCGAGGTGGCGGCGGCGGGCCATGAAGCTGCCTTCTTGGCTACCGGTGAATCCCATGCAGTCTTTCAGGTGGCTTCTCAGGGCTTCGACCCCTTCGCCGGTTTTGGCTGACAGGCGGATCAATGTGGGTGCATTGACGTGGCAGATCCCCATCGGTTCGTTGGTTTGATCGGCTTTATTACGGATCACGGTCATTCCGATGTTCTCCGGGAGACGATCAACGAAATCTGGCCAGATCTCTTTCGGATCGGTTGCGTCGGTTGTGGTGCCATCCACCATGAACAAAACGCGATCCGCTTGTTTGATTTCATCCCAGGCGCGCTCAATCCCGATGCGTTCGACTTCATCGGATGCTTCCCGCAGCCCTGCGGTATCGATAATGTGCAGTGGCATACCGTCAATGTGGATATGCTCTCTCAGCACGTCCCGGGTGGTTCCGGCGATATCTGTGACAATCGCGGACTCTTTACCGGAGAGTGCATTGAGCAGGCTTGATTTGCCGGCATTGGGTCGTCCGGCAATGACGACTTTCATACCTTCACGCATCAGAGCGCCTTGGCTGGCTTCCCGCCGGACCATGTTTAGGTTATCAATAATCGTTTGCAGATCTGCGGCGACTTTCCCATCTGCCAGAAAGTCGATCTCTTCTTCTGGGAAATCAATCGCAGCTTCGACATAGATTCGCAGATGGATTAATGACTCAACCAAGGTATGAATTCGGGTCGAGAATTGCCCTTGCAGCGATTGTAATGCGGATTTGGCGGCCTGTTCTGAACTGGCATCGATTAAATCGGCAATGGCTTCTGCCTGTGCGAGATCCAGTTTGTCGTTGAGGAACGCGCGTTCGGAGAACTCTCCCGGGCGTGCAGTGCGAATGCCGGGAATGGTCAGAATCCGGCGAATCAGCATATCCATGACAACAGGGCCCCCATGGCCTTGCAGTTCCAGTACATCTTCACCGGTAAATGAATGAGGGTTGGGGAAAAACAAAGCAATGCCCTGATCTAACTGGGTACCGTCTTCATCCTGAAAGGGAAGATATTCTGCATATCGGGCCCGGAGGGTTTTGCCGGTCAACGCTTGGGCGACGTCAGCCGCCTTCGGTCCGGATACTCGAATAATTCCGACACCACCACGGCCTGTCGGTGTTGCCTGTGCAACGATTGTGTCTGTAGTCATAGTGAATTGGTCTGTTCAGTCAAAAAAGGCAATATTCATCATGGACTGTCATGATGGATCGTATGATGCGCATTGTAATCAGCCGCTAATAAAAAGGCGACCCTTTGGCCGCCTCTTTTCTCATGACTCTGGTCTACTTCTTCGAGTGTAAACCTTTCTTCTCCAGCGCTTTGTAGATCAACATTTGCTGGATCAGAGTGACGATGTTTGAGACCAACCAGTACAGGACCAGACCGGATGGGAAGAACAGGAAGAAGACCGTAAATGCGACTGGCATAAAGGTCATGATCTTCTGTTGCATCGGATCGGTCACTGTTGTCGGGCTCATTTTCTGCAACATAAACATACTGGCACCCATTAAAAGTGGCAGGATGTAGTATGGGTCTTGGGCAGATAAGTCATGAATCCAGCCAAAGAACGGCTGGTGGCGGAGCTCAACAGATTCCATCAGAGCCCAGTAGAGCGAGATGAAGATCGGCATTTGCAGCAGAATCGGGAAACAGCCGCCCAGCGGGTTCACTTTCTCTGATTTATAGAGAGCCATCATTTCCTGACTCATGCGTTGGCGGTCATCACCAATGCGTTCACGCATTGCTTGCAATTTCGGTTGCAGCATGCGCATTTTAGCCATGGAAGTATACTGAGCCTTAGTCAGCGGATACATCACACCACGAACAATAAAGGTCAGACAGATAATTGCGATACCCCAGTTAGAGACAATGCTCTGAATGAAGGAAAGCAGGCTATGCAGTGGTTTGGCAATAAACCATAACCAGCCGTAATCCACAACGAGATCCAGATTTGGTGCCGTCGCTGCCATTTGGTCTTGCAGTTTCGGGCCAACCCATAAAGTGGCATTGAAGTCGGTGCTTTCGCCAGTTGCGATGGTCCGGTTTGGTTCGCGGATACCGATGTCACCGAGATTACGGTTAGCCATTACCCGAGAAAATAGTTTGGTATCCGGTGCCTGACGCGGAATCCATGCTGCAGCAAAATAGTGTTGGATCATCGCTGCCCAGCCTTGACCATTGTTTAAGGTAAGGTTCAGAGCGTGATCTTTCATGTCACTAAAGCTGAATTTTTTGTAGCGGGTCTCTTCGGTCGAGTAAGCACCACCGTGATAAGTTGACATGGCAAAGCTACTACCGGTCGCTTCCAGAGTCTGACGCAGATGTGCATACATCCCGACAGCAGCATTCTGGCCTGACTGGTTATTGACATTGAAATCAACATCAATCGCATAGCTGTTCCGTTTCAGGGTGAATGTTTTGGTGTAGGTAATGCCGTTCGCTTGATAAGTCAACGGGACACGAACTTCGTCTTGACCATCAGTCAGTTGATAACTGCTTTGGGCAACTTGATAAGTCGGACGACTATTGCTCTTATCGATCCCTTGTGGGCCAATCAGGCCGCTTTGCGCGATAAACTGAAAATCATTGTTCTTTTTCAGCAGCGCAAAAGGTTGGTCTGAATTCAGCTCTTTAGAGTATTTATTCAGTTTCGCAGAGATAACGTCACCACCGACCGTATTGATGGCAAGAGTGAGGACGTCCGTTTTCACGGTCACTATTTTTCCTGCAACATCCTGCGTTGATACCGGTTCAAACTCATCTGAGCCTGGAGGAGCAGCAGGGACTGAACTACTTGATTGTGTCTGCTCAACCGCAGTTGGGGCAGGGTTCTGTGCTACTTGCCATTTCTGGAACAGTAAGAAAGAAACCAGCGCCAAAGCGATTAACAGGATATTACGTTGAGAATCCATCGTTATTTATCTCTGTCTTGTCTTGGGTTAGGTGGAACGGGGTCATAGCCCCCTTCATTCAGAGGGTGGCATTTTAATAGACGTTTGCCTGATAACCAACATCCTTTTACAAAACCGTGAGCTTTCAATGCTTCAATCGCATATCGAGAGCAGGTTGGTGTAAAGCGACAACGTGGTCCTAACAGAGGGCTAATCAGCCACCTGTAGAGATAAATCAGTCCAATGACTAACCACGATAAGGGCGAGACAGGCGTTGCCATAGTTTATCAAACAGCTTTGTTATTTCCTCATTGCTGAGTTCCTGAGCGCTTTTTTTGGCAATCACGACAAAGTCTTTATGTGGTAATTCGTGCTGCTTCAGGCGAAAACTTTCCCGTGCAAGTCGCTTAAAACGATTGCGGCCAACGGCAGTTTTTATCTGTTTTTTCGGAACGGCTAATCCCAGTCTTGGGTGGGAAAGAGCGTTTTTACGGGCAATGATGGTAAAGTGAGGCGAGCCAGCACTATGGGCTTGCTGGAATACGTGTTGGTAGTGTTCGGGAGTTAACAAACGTAACTCCCGACGAAAAGCGTACTTGTTCAAAATAAATTCAGATTATTTTGACAGGCGTGCACGGCCTTTCGCACGACGTGCGTTAATTACTTTACGACCGTTCTTAGTTGCCATACGAGCACGGAAACCGTGAGTACGTTTGCGCTTCAGAACTGTAGGTTGAAAAGTGCGTTTCATTGTTTTTACCTTACTGATCAGTAGTTTCTAGGTTCTTGTTAAACCCGGCGTTGGGTTCTGTCTGCCTCTTTTTCAAGAGGAAAAATTCCGACGCCTTGCAACAAAGAGGCGGAATTGTAATCACTGCCACCGAAGGTGTCAATAATTGGGGAAACGAAGCCCCTGAATCTCTGGCTTATCAATTGCCTTTTATTTCGGTTTTGCCGACCGACATAGAAGTAAATTGGCAGGATGTCATGCTTCATTTCAATTTGGTCGGGCGATTATACGTTGTACGGATAAAATCTCAAGGATCCTTATTCGATCCCAACCTGATTTAAGAATTTTTGCAAGCGGATATCCTGTGGATTATCGAATATATCCTGTGGAGATCCTTGTTCAACAATGTTTCCTTCAGCCATAAAGATCACACGATCTGCGACTTCTTTGGCAAATTGCATTTCATGGGTGACCACCAGCATGGTCTGATGATCCTGGGCCAATTTCTTCATCAAACTCAGCACTTCGCCCACCCACTCTGGGTCGAGCGCCGATGTTGGTTCATCAAATAACAGCAGTTCTGGTTCCTGCGCCATGGCCCGCCCGATCCCAACACGCTGTTGCTGACCGCCGGAAAGTGATGCCGGATACTGATCACTTTTATCCCCAAGCCCGATATCATTGAGAATCTGCTGAGCACGCTCGTAAGCCTGATCTTTTTTCCAGCCCCGGACAGTGATCAACCCTTCTGCAATGTTCTGTTTTGCGGTGAGATGAGCAAACAGGGCATAGTTTTGAAACACGAATCCGGTTTTGCGTCTCAGTGCCAGAACATCTTCTTTATTTGGGTGAGTACTATCGACACTGACATTATCAATGGTAATCGTGCCTTGGTCGGCACTCTCGAGAAAGTTGACACAGCGCAACAACGTTGATTTACCGGTGCCACTCGATCCGATGATGACAATGATTTCCCCGCGATTGATTTGAAGATCAATCCCTTTGAGTACTTCACTCTTTCCGAAACGTTTATGAATATTAGTTAACTTGATCATCTCATATACGCCTTATTGAGTTTGTGTTCTGCCCAGCTCTGAATTCGGGTCAGGATAATGGTGATTCCCCAGTAAATGAAAGAGACGGCGAGGAAAGCTTCAAAATAATGAAAGCTGGAAGAGGCTTCCATTTGTGCTTTCGCCATGATTTCAGCAACCCCGAGTGTAAATGCCAATGAAGTAGATTTAATCATATCGATGAAATAGTTCATCAGCGAGGGTAAGGCGATTCGGCTGGCTTGCGGCAGAATAATCCGGCGCATCGATTGCACCGTGGTCATGCCGATGGACAGACTTGCTTCCATTTGGCTTCGGTCTACCCCTGTAATCGCAGCGCGAATGGTTTCTGCCATATAGGCCGAAAAGTGAAGAGCCAGACCAAGAATCGCAGCACTATATGCGTCCATACCGGTCATCACGGGGAAAATCTGCGGTAAGCCATAATAAAAGAGGAACAGCTGAACCAGCAGCGGGGTGCCTCGAAAATAGCTGATATAAAGTTGGCAAATCTGATCAAAAACAGGAATGCGGAAGACGCGAATATTCGCAATGATGACCGATAAAATGATGGCAAGCACCATGCCCCAACAGGCTAACTCGATGGTAATGCTGAGGTATTTGAGCAGAATTGGCATCAGCCCCAGCATATATTGAAAATCAAAACCCATAATGTATGTCTTCTTTTTTATCTGGGAATCAAGAACCGACAACGGCAGTGATTCCTGAATATTGGTGTCAATGCATTGGTGTGTATTTAAAAATAAACCCACTGTGCGATCTGGACAGTGGGCTTAAAATGTTGTCATGAACCCTCAGGTCTCATGGCGATCGTGCGTTATCTTTGAGTGATATCGGTATCGAACCATTTTTGTGAAATTTTACTCAGTGTGCCGTCGGCACGCATCGCTGCAAGCGCTTTGTTCACTTCACCCTGAAGCTTCTTACCTTTTTCATTATTGAGGAAAGGCCAGGCATTCTCAATAGTTTCGAATGGTTTTCCTGCCAGTTGAAGCGGTAACCCTGATTTTTGAATCACTTCCAGAATCGAAAGACGATCCATCACAAAGGCATCGATCCGACCCAGAGCAACATCCTGTTCAAAGCTTGAGTCATAAGTTTTGATGTTGATCTGATGGTCTTTATCGTGCTGACGCAACAGCTGTTCAAAGTTTGATCCTAAGTTAACGGCAACGGTTTTGCCTTTCAGATCTTCTAAATTGTGAATGGTATTGTTGCCTTTACGTACGGCGATTTGTGCGCCATCAATGACATACGGTGCAGAAAAGAGATATTTCTGTTTACGGGCGTCTGTGATGGTGATTTGGTTCGATATGGTATCGATGCGTCCGGTTTCCAGCAGGCCAAACAGCCCGGAAAAGCTGGCTGTAACGAATTTCACTTGATAATCATTACGTTTGCCTATTTCTTTCCATAGATCAACTTCAAACCCTTGGAGTTCATCCTGTTTGACAAACGTGAACGGGAAGTAGCGGCCAGACATACCGACTTTCACTTCGGTTGCTGCATGGACGTTAATTGTTGTAAAAGCGAGGGCCGCAATTGCAGCAATAAACCATTTCTTCATGTTGATCTCCAAAATCTATCAGGCGCTTATTTTAATGATATATAGCATAACAAAAGAAATAACCATAAGTTATGGGTCATAACCTATCATCACTATGTGTGTCTATACTCATATGGTTTATTTCTTTGCTATGCTTTTTATCTGACTCAATTTATCCGTCATTCCCCATTGAAGCGACAATATATTAATCTGGGGATAACTTTGTAAGATCTTTGTTTTGTGGATGTCTGTGTGGGTAAATCAGGGACATTTAGGGATGATCCAAGAATAAAATGGCCAAAAATTGTGAATAACTTGGATCTAGTTTACAGGATTGACGATCAATTACTGGAGATCTTGAAGATCAACAGGTAGAATTGCCAGTCTTTATCGATCATCTAATCAGAGTGAGGGAACA